>CAVRNK010000115.1:0-33967 GCA_963721995.1 uncultured Acidobacteriaceae bacterium
ATCGACCTCGACGAGCAGGGACACATCACCGAAGAACTGGTGAATGCCCGCCGTCAGGGTAACTTCGTTCTCGTGAATCGCGATGAAGTGGACTACGTCGACGTCAGCCCGAAGCAGCTCGTTTCGGTTGCCGCTTCGCTCGTGCCGTTCCTTGAGCACGACGACGCAAACCGCGCGCTGATGGGCGCAAACATGCAGCGCCAGTCTGTTCCGCTGCTTGTTTCCGAGGCACCATTTGTCGGAACCGGCATGGAAGGCGTGACCGCTCGTGACTCGGGCGCCGTCATCCTCGCGCGCCGCAACGGCATCGTGGACTCGGTCGACTCCGAGCGCATCATCATCCGCGTTGAAGGTGAGCACCACCCCACGCAGCTTTCGCGTGAGGTTGGTTCGGACATCTATCAGCTCATCAAGTTCAAGCGGTCGAACCAGAACACCTGCATCAACCAGAAGCCGATCGTCCGTCAGGGCGACCGCGTGCTGAAGGGACAGGTAATCGCCGACGGACCCTGCACGGAGCAGGGCGAGCTCGGCCTCGGACGTAACGTGCTCGTCGGCTTCATGCCGTGGCGCGGTTACAACTTCGAGGACGCGATCCTGATCTCGGAAAAACTGGTGCGCGAGGATTACTACACGTCGGTGCACATCGAGGAGTTCGAGATCGAGGCGCGCGACACCAAGCTGGGACCGGAAGAAATCACCCGCGACATCCCCAACGTCAGCGAGCATGCGCTGCGCGACCTTGACGAGAGCGGTGTGATCCGCATCGGCGCCAAGATCAAGCACAACGACATTCTCGTTGGTAAGGTGACTCCGAAGGGCGAAACGCAGTTGACCCCCGAAGAGAAGCTGCTTCGCGCCATCTTCGGTGAGAAGGCCGGCGATGTTCGCGATGCTTCGCTCACCTGCCCTCCGGGAATCGAAGGCACGGTGGTTGATGTCCGCATCTTCTCCCGCAAGGGACAGGAGAAGGACGAGCGCGCCAAGCAGATCGAGTCCGATCAGGTGGCACAGCTGGAGAAGAACCTCGCCGATGAGATTCGTATTCTCACCGACGAGCGTCTCAAGCGTCTGGAAGCGATTCTTGGCAACAAGGTTGTGCTGGCTGACCTGCACGATGAGCGCACGAACAAACGCCTGCTCGTGAAGGACGCAGTTCTCGATCGCGATGCCATCGAGCGCATCTCGACCAAGAACCTCAAGCGCATCCGCTATGCCGACAAGGATCCGCGCGTGAACGAGCAGATCGACGAAATCGAAGAGATGACCTCGCGCCAGATCGACGTTCTGCGGAAGATCACCAACGAGAAGATCGCCAAGCTCCAGAAGGGCGATGAGCTTGCACCGGGCGTCATCAAGCTGGTCAAGGTCTACGTCGCCATGAAGCGCAAGCTGTCGGTCGGTGACAAGATGGCCGGACGCCACGGTAACAAGGGCGTCATAGCGCGCATCCTGCCCGAGGAAGACATGCCGTATCTGCCCGATGGTACCCCGGTGGAGATCGTTCTCAATCCGTTGGGTGTGCCTTCGCGTATGAACGTCGGTCAGATCCTCGAGACGCACCTCGGCTGGGCAGCCCACGAGCTTGGCAAGCAAGTCGCCGAGCTGGTGAAGCAGAACCAGGAAGCGAACGCTATCCGCGAAGTCTTCAAGGAGAAGTTCGCGAACACGGCCACGCTCCGCCAGCTGCTCGAGCTCGATGACGAGCAGACGGTTCGCGTCGGCCTGGGTATGGCGCGCGGCATCTGGTTCGGCACCGCGGTCTTCGACGGCGCCAAGGAGACGGAGATCAAAGCGCTTCTTGCCGCGGCCGGCTTACCGTCTTCGGGCAAGACACCGCTCTTCGACGGCATGACAGGCGAGCAGTTCGAGCAGCCGGTAACGGTTGGTTACATCTACATGCTCAAGCTGTCGCACCTAGTCGACGACAAGATCCACGCTCGCTCTATCGGGCCGTACTCGCTGATCACTCAGCAGCCGCTGGGTGGCAAGGCGCAGTTCGGTGGACAGCGCTTCGGAGAAATGGAAGTGTGGGCGCTCGAAGCTTACGGCGCGGCATACATTCTCCAGGAGCTGCTCACTGCCAAGTCCGACGACGTTTATGGCCGCACCAAGATCTACGAGGCCATCGTCAAGGGTGAAGCGGCGATCGAGCCCGGCGTGCCTGAGTCGTTCAACGTGCTCATTCGCGAGCTGCAGTCACTGTGCCTCGACGTGGAGCTGATGAAGATGACTCCCGACGGCGAAGCGAAGAAGCAGCCGCTGCCCACACTGGCAGCCGCCGATTAACAGCGATCAGCCATCAGCCGTCAGGGTTAAGCCCGGGCTGATGGCCTCGCCAAGAATTAAGCGGCGTCCTTAACCAACGTCGCAGGTAGAGAACAGAAGCAACCGCAGCTGAGAGCGTACGGCAATAAGCCAGAAGCCAGCTGCAAGGAGGAACACCTTGTACCGTTCCAGCCCGTTTGAACTGACAAGCCCGATCACCGACTTTGACGCGATTCGCATCCAGCTCGCATCACCGGAGAAAATCCGCAGCTGGTCGCATGGCGAGGTCACCAAGCCGGAAACCATCAACTACCGCACCTTCAAGCCGGAGCGCGACGGACTCTTCTGCGCCCGCATCTTTGGCCCGGTCACCGACTGGGAGTGCCTCTGCGGCAAGTACAAGCGCATGAAGCACCGCGGCGTGATCTGCGACAAGTGCGGCGTCGAAGTTACCGTCTCCAAGGTGCGCCGTGAGCGCCTGGGCCACATCGAGCTGGCTTCGCCCTGCTCGCACGTGTGGTTCTTCAAGGGACTGCCTTCGCGTATCGGCCACCTGCTCGACATCTCGCTGCGCGACCTCGAGAGCGTGCTCTATTTTGAGAGCTACGTCGTCGTCGATCCCGGCGACTCGCCCACTCGCGAGCGCGAGATCATCAAGGACGAGACCCGCTTCCGCGAACTCGACACCCAGTATCGCCCCACCGGCTTCAAGGGCATGATGGGCGCCGAGGCTATTAAGGAGCTGCTCAAGCGCGTCAATATTGACGAGCTGGGGATTGAGCTGCGCGAGCGCATGAAGGCTGAGACCTCGCTGCAGAAGCGCTTGAAGTACGCGAAGCGCCTAAAGGTCGTCGAAGCTTTCCGCAAGTCGGGGAACAAGCCGCAGTGGATGATCCTCGACGTGATCCCGGTTATTCCGCCGGAACTGCGCCCGCTCGTGCCTCTGGACGGCGGCCGCTTCGCGACTTCGGATCTCAACGATCTGTATCGGCGCGTGATCAACCGTAACAACCGCCTCAAGAAGCTCATGGACCTCCATGCGCCTGAGGTGATCGTGCGCAACGAAAAGCGCATGCTGCAGGAAGCCGTCGACGCTCTGTTCGACAACGGCCGCCGCGGCCGTGTGCTGCGTGGCGCGAACAACCGTCCGTTGAAGTCGCTCTCCGACACCCTCAAGGGCAAGCAGGGACGCTTCCGCCAGAACCTGCTCGGCAAGCGCGTCGACTACTCGGGCCGTTCGGTCATCGTTGTCGGTCCGGAGTTGAAGCTGCACCAGTGCGGTCTTCCCAAGAAGATGGCGCTCGAACTCTTCAAGCCGTTCATCTATCACCGGCTCGAACAGACCGGCCACTGCACGACCATCAAGCAGGCTAAGGAAATGGTCGAACTACAGGAGCCGATCGTGTGGGACATCCTTGAGGAAGTGATCAAGGATCACCCGGTGCTGCTGAACCGCGCTCCAACGCTGCACCGCCTCGGCATCCAGGCCTTTGAGCCTGTGCTCGTCGAGGGCAAGGCCATCAAGATTCACCCGCTTGTCTGCACCGCATTCAACGCGGACTTCGACGGCGACCAGATGGCCGTGCACATTCCGCTGTCTCCGGAAGCGCAGGTAGAAGCCAGCGTGCTTATGCTCGCTTCGCACAACATCCTGTCGCCGGCGTCAGGCCAGCCGATCACTGTGCCTACGCAGGACATGGTTCTCGGTCTCTATTACCTGACCAAGGCGCGCAAGGGAGCCAAGGGTGAGGGCCGCGTTTTCGCGAACATCGAAGAAGTGTTGATGGCTCTCGAAGCGAAGGAAGTCGAAACGCTTTCGCCGATCCGTCTGCGGTACTCGGGTCCTGTCCTCGACATGACCACTGCGTACGACGATCAGGACCTGACGCACACCGAGCCGGTCGAGTACGACAAGCAATTCATCTCGACCACTGTGGGTCGCTCCATCCTGAACGACGCTCTTCCCGAAGGCATGCCTTATGTAAACGGCCTGCTCAAGAAGAAGGGCATCGGACAGCTGGTCAACTACTGCTACCTGAACCTCGGCCTTGAAGTCACGGTGAAGATGCTCGACCGCATCAAGGAACTGGGCTTCCAGTTCGCGACTCGCTCGGGTCTCTCCGTCGGCCTCGATGACATGGTCATCCCGGAGACGAAGTACCCCGTCGTGCGCGAAGCGGAAAAGCAGCGCTTCGCTGTGCAGCAGCAGTACCTTGACGGCGCTATCACCAACGGCGAGCGCAACAACAAGGTCATTCAGTTGTGGTCGACGGTGACGGAAAAGGTCGCCGACGAAATGTTCAACAACATGAAGGAAGCCGACAAGGCCGGCACCATGAACCCGATTTACATCATGGCCGACTCCGGCGCCCGCGGATCGAAACAGCAGATCCGTCAGCTCTCCGGCATGCGCGGACTGATGGCCAAGCCTTCGGGCGAAATCATCGAGACTCCGATCACGGCGAACTTCCGTGAAGGTCTCACCGTGCTCGAGTACTTCATCTCCACGCACGGCGCGCGTAAGGGCCTTGCCGATACCGCTCTCAAGACCGCTGACTCCGGCTACCTGACCCGTCGACTTGTCGACGTGGCACAGGACGTCATCGTCAGCGAGAAAGATTGCGGAACCGTCGAAGGCATCTACGTGATGCCGATCGTCGAGTCCGGCGAGATCATCGAGCCGCTGCGCGACCGCATCATCGGCCGCGTGTCGCTCGAGAAGCTGAAGGACTTCGAAGGCAACGTCATCGTTGACGTCAACCAGGAGATCAACGAAGACATCGCCTCCGCGATCCAGGCAGCGGGCATCGAGCGCGTCAAGATTCGCTCCGTGCTTACCTGCGAATCGAAGCGCGGTGTCTGCATCCTCTGCTACGGACGTAACCTCGGCTCCGGCCGTATGGTTGAACTCGGTGAAGCAGTCGGTGTGATCGGCGCGCAGTCAATCGGCGAGCCTGGAACCCAGCTCACGATGCGTACCTTCCACATCGGCGGTACGGCATCGCGAGTCTCCGAGCAGTCGCGCCTCGACGCCAAGAACCATGGTTCGGTGCGCTTCATCAATCTGGTCACCGTGCGTTCGAAGCAGGGCGGCCTGGTTGCCATGAACCGCTCGGGAGCCATCGCCGTTATCGACGACCGTGGCCGTGAGAAGGAGCGCTACCAGATCGTTTACGGCGCGCGCCTCAAGGTGGAAGAGGGTCAGCAGGTCGAGCTCGGACAGGTTCTTGCCGAGTGGGACCCGTACACCTTCGCCATCCTCACCGAGATCGGCGGCACCGTGCAGTTCAAGGACCTGCAGGAAGGCATCACGCTGAACGAAGAAGTGGACGAGGTCACCGGACTTTCGCGGCTCGTGGTCTCCGATGCTTCCGACGAGAAGCGCCAGCCGGCCATCATCATCAAGGGAGCCAAGGGCAACAAGCGCTATCTGATGCCCTCGCGCTCGCACCTGATGATCCAGGACGGAGACGAGGTCTTCCCCGGGGATATCCTTGCCAAGATCCCGCGCGAAACCACGCGCACCAAGGACATCACCGGCGGTCTGCCCCGCGTCGTGGAACTCTTCGAAGCCCGCAAGCCGCGCGAAACCGCCATCATCAGCGAAATCGATGGTGTCGTGAAGTTCGGCGAAGTCAGCAAGGGTCAGCGCAAGATCTACGTCACCGCCGACAACGGAGAAGAGAAGGAATACTCCGTGCCGCGCGGTATCCACGTCAACGTGCAGGAAGGCGAGCGCCTGAAGGCCGGCGAACCGCTGATGGATGGACCGCTCAACCCGCACGACATTCTTGCCGTGCTCGGTGAGAAGGAACTGCAGGGCTACCTGGTGAACGAGATCCAGGAAGTCTACCGGCTCCAGGGCGTGGCCATCTCCGACAAGCACATTGAAACCATCGTCCGGCAGATGCTTCGCTGGGTGAAGATCGAGGAAGTCGGCGACACCAACTTCCTGCTCGAACAGCAGGTCGATAAGTTCCGCTTTCGCAACGAGAACGAGCGCGCGATCGCCGACGGAGGACGCCCGGCCATTGGCCGTCCGCTCCTGCTCGGCATCACCAAGGCTTCGCTCTCGACCGACAGCTTCATCTCCGCGGCATCCTTCCAGGAGACCACGCGTGTGCTGACCGAGGCGTCCATCAACGGCGCCGTCGACAACCTGCGCGGCCTCAAGGAGAACGTCATCGTCGGCCGTCTCATCCCCGCTGGCACGGGCATGGAGTACTACCGCAACATCCAGCTCTCACCGGAGCTCGAAGAAGCGGCCCAGCGCGTCCAGCAGGAAGTGCAGACTGCGTACGAGGAAGCCGAGCGCGAGCTCGAAATGATGCGCCAGGAAGGCGAAGCCGAAGAGATGGCTGCGTCCGAATGAGGACTGGCCCTCCAGGCAAACGCGCCTTCAGCGCAAAACCTGATTACAGAGCCCGGCTTCGTGCCGGGCTTTTCTTTTGCCCATCGCTATAGTTCATTGTTCTGTAACAGTGTGCGGAACATAATTCGGGCCGGTGAGCAGAGATGAGGGGCTGTCATCTGCTTGTATTCAAAGACGATGACCTCACATCGACGCCTTGCAGAATGTACTAGCCCAAACGAGCTAAGCCTTTTGGATAGTAGAAACAGTGGATCGAGCCCGTTCACTGGGATGGTACTATTTACAAACTATCAAACAAGGCACGATAGTTGCCTCACCTCACCTACACAATGCCAGGCGTCAGCGGCAACGTGCATTGAAAGACTTCCTTTATCGACATGTCTTGGATCAGGAGATAAAACATGTCCGAAAAGGCAAGCCTTCCTCGCGCTGCGTCCAATTACGGTTTCTGGCTGGTGCTTTCATTGGCTGGAATGCTTGGTGTTTCTGCTCTACATGCGCAAACAGTCTCGGCTAACTTTGGCAATCGAAGCGGATCGACACCTGCCGTGCCAGCCGGCATTTTCTCCGCAGGTGGAACGGGCACAGCGCCTGTAAACAGCCAATCAACGATCGGCCTGTTCACGGCCGCGGGCATCGATCGAACACGCTTGTGGATCCCTCTCGACCAGGTCTACGCGACCTCCAGTGCGAATTTCAGTTATCTCGATCGGTCGTTACAGACGATGAGTAATTCGGGACTCCATCCACTGGGGGTGATCTATAACACGCCACCGTCACTTGGATGGAGTTCCTGCGTCGCGCCGTCCGACTATTGGCAGTGGGGGCAACTGGCGGCTTCGGTGGTAGCGCATGTGGACCAGAAATTTCCCGGGCTCATGCAGGACTACGAAATCTGGAACGAGCCGGAGCTTCAAGGATCGCTATGCACTGGCAGCATGGCCTCGAACCTCAGTGCCTACGTGTCAATGTTTGCGGATGCAGGCAAGGCGATGCATACCCAGGCAACCGCGGATGGCCAGGTCATCCGTGTTGGCGGCCCGGTGATCTCGCAACTATCGCAGGCGTCTACGTGGATCCCAGCATTGCTCACCAATGGCTCTACCGAGCCGTACGTTGATTTTGTCAGCTTTCACCTGTACATCACCGGCCAGACTAACATCGACGACGGGATGACCTGGTCTCAGCTCTATTCGATCACGCAAGGCAGCAGAGGCGTGGCCTACTACTACCGAATGATCGAACCCTATGTGAGGGCCGGCTACCAGAAAAATGCAGCGTCGACCCCGATCTACGTCACCGAATACAACAACAACTGGGCCTACTCAACTGACTGCTGCCGTAACGATCCAACCTATGGTCCTTTGTGGAATAGTGTGGCTATAGCCGATTTGCTGAATGTGGTGTATAGCGGGGCTACGGCTGTTCCCAGCCAGTTGAGTTACTTTAACTCAGCCGGAAGCTATTTCTGCCTTTTGGGTGCTTGGGACTGGGACATGGACTGCAATCCATCGCAGCTAACGCCTTATCCTCAGTTCTATACTTTTGAGCTATTCGCTTCATCCCAGTACCTGAACCTGCAAGCTGGCGGCCACATGGCGGCTTCCGTATCGCCCGGGTCCACCACATCCGGCTTGGACGCAACTGCCTTTTACACTAATTCGGGAGACGCTGTAGTTATCATCAATCCCACCGCGACTTACTACGGATCTGTAAATGTGTCGCTGACGAATCCCGGGTTAAGCGCAACCGGCGGAACTCAATATGTCGTGAATGGTTCGGCCGGTCAGATCACGAGCCAGTCCGTCGCTCTCACGCCAATATCAGGAGGCTACTCGGCCCAGGTTGCTGTCCCGGCTTATTCGACGGTCGCTATAGCGGTAGCATCCGGCCAGAGTGGTGGGAGCAGCGGAGGAAGTAGTGGCAGCGGCAGCAGTAGCGGCGGGGGGAGCGGTGCGCCAACGGCGGCCCTGACGGTGACACCGCAAACCACGGCCCTGGAGGTTTACGTAAACACATCGCAGAGCACGGGTGGAGGGAGCGCCATCGTTGGAAGGACGATCAACTTCGGCGATGGATCCTGGGTAAGTTGGCAACCAACTGCGTATCACACCTACGCAGCCGCAGGTAAGTACACGGTAGTTGTGACTATCAGGAATCAGTCCGGGCAGATATCTTCGGCCAGCTATACCGTAACCGTGTCCAGTTCATCAGGCGGTGGAAGCTGCTATCTCTGTGCTTAACAGCGCTCTGATGAGCGGAGTCCTCGAGGATTTTCGGGACATCAGTCGAGTATCGCCGCGGGCTAATTACTTGCTCTGAAAGTAGCAGCCTGCGCGCCCACTCGTCGTGCGACGGGAGCGCTCGGCGAAACTGTGCCATCCTCGCAGAATTCCGGATAGCCATCGGCGGCCGCGGCCGATCGGATCGCCAGCCGGAGCGGGACTTCCCCTCCCACAGCCCTTTTAAAGCGTTTCACCCCACTCGGCATGAAACGAAAGCGTGCCGGCGGCCACTATTTCATCGAGCGCGTATCTCGATGCTGCGGCAGCGTCCTCCGCGGGTTGTCCTGTCTCGCGCGATAAGGAGAATCGCAATGAGCAATTCTGATCAACGTAGACAAATCGTGAAGCAGCTTCTGGAAACCAAAGCCGTCGACTTCAACGCCCTCGGCAAGGTGATTGCAGAAGTGGGCCCCTCGCTCTCGCTCGCAGATGAACCGGGAGACTGGTTCTGCGGCACGAATCGCATCTTCATTCACATTTACCGGGTCTTCGGTCCGACGAATCCGGTCGAAAACCTTGGTGAGCTGGCGGCGAATGCGGAAGAGCTTCGCTAAGGGCTCTCAATCAGAACTTCAGCGCAGCTGTTGAGGACATGGCGGAGAGCGATGACACCCGAATTCGTCCAGAGTGAATGCGACAAGTGGAATGAGAAGGATCTGATTCGACGACTCTGCCATGCCCTCGATATTGCGCGGCTCGCAGTCGAGCATCTGGCAACAGACGGATATAAGGACAGCGATCCGTCAAAGAATGTCCGTCCGGAAAAGATTGTCTCCGAAACCGCGGTTCTGCTCGTGGCCGCGTCCCCGGCCATGATTCATGACGAGGTCGACGAGCGTGTCCGCGACGTGGCGGAGTTGCTGAAGCCTCATGCCCGGAGCGAACGGGCGAGGCTGGGCCTCTGTCTTGAGCCCGCCGTTGCCTGGGATTACGCGCTGCCGCATGTCTGCCTGAATCGCCTGGATTATCCGGACTATGAATTCGATAAATTGCTCCGCGAAAGCCTGGAGTCGCAGGCGCGGTGCGGCCGTGAACGGGTTCCCCACCGTTTACTCGAACAGGAGTGGGTGGCTACAGGCTGGTACCAGCCCAAGCCGGGCCGCAAGTTGACCAGCCCACCTACTGCGCGGCGCTCGATCCTTGCGCAGTCTATGGATCTGCTCAACTGCACTCGGGACGACATTTACGCCTTCACGCATGCGCTGATGTACGTGACGGATTTCAATCTGATCCCTGCGCTGTTGCCTCGTCGCAGGGCATTGATTCTTGCCGAAGCGGAAGCGCTGCTGGCGCGGTGCCTGGATGAACAGGACTACGACCTTGCCGGAGAGGTTCTGCTCAGCTGGCCGTTGACGGGGAAATCCTGGAGCGCGGCAGCGGCGTTCGCGTTCCGTGTACTTGCGCGTGTCGAGGATAAAGCAGGGTTCCTGCCGACGGCGGGAACCCGCATCAGTGAGATCCGGGCGCGGGAAGGGGTTGCTCGCACCCGTTATCTTCTTGCTACGGCTTATCACACCGCGTTTGTGATGGGATTGCTCTGCGCGGCGTGCCTCAGGCCCGGATACGCTCCCCCTATCGCGATTTCCGTTGCCAACTGGAAGCCGGGCAGCGCCGCGCAGACTGTCAGGCTGCTGGATGCAGACGGCGAATGCCCGCACTGGCGCGATGAGTTCCGCCGGCTGAATGAGCCAGAACGTGACGCACTCGCCGGGTTCCTTCTCAGCGTCGCCTTGCGTCGACGGGTAAGGAAGCGCGACTTCGGCGGTCTCCGCGATCATCTCCAACTCGCAGATGAACTGGACCTGGCGGACACTCCGATCGCGAGCCAGGCGGCGGAGCTTCTCAAGCGTCTGGCTGTCTATGCCAACATCACCAGCGAATCAGAATCCGAGACAGTCACCGATGTGCCTGGAGAGGGTGCTCCCCTGAGTGCTTCCGTCTGAACCTCGACCGGTTTCAGTGTCCCATCTGGTTCAGCGCCTCGCGAATTGGAGCCGAAGAAATCCTCATTACTCCGCTGAACGGGGTATACATCTCCATGATGATGAAGATTGCAGCAGAAACCGCCAGCGCGCAGATCGCCAGCGTTACGATTACAGTGGAATTTGGCGGAGCGAAGAGGCCAAAGCCGACGAAGATCGCGACAAGCCATGCGACCAGCACCACCAGCAAGGGAATCGACATGGACGTTTGCTCGGCCTCGATGAACATGCGCCAGCGAGTCTGCCGCAAGTTGGCCGCCATCGAGACGGCCTCGGCCTTAGTGGCACCCTGCGAGTCGTTCTTTGGTGCCAGGGCCTGCAACTGGCTGTAAAAGTCCCGAGTGTCCTCCTTGGGCCTGAGATCGATCTGCCCGGAGGCCTCGCCTGGCCAGATGCGGTTGAGACCAACAATCACGACCTCGCGCAAGTCTGCGCGGACTCCTTCGGCCTCCGGACCATAATTCACCAATAATTGATCGATGGTGACAATCCTCGAAGACATCTCGGCGACCTCGTTCTTTCGCGTATCGTAGGAGGACATGGCTGTAGAGACGAGCATGCCGAGGACCAGCGCGGCCATCGTGGCGATGAGCCCCATCGCCAGCTTTACGACGTCTTTTGCATCGGAACTGAGATGATCCTCGGGCAGGGCTCGGTGGAGAGCCATGCCAACGAGCGCTCCGGCGAAGACGATCATAAAAACCATCAAGCTGACAACGATTGAACTCATGATCCCTCAGTGCGACGACGACCTCTACAGATTTCGCAGATCTTTCGGCTATAGCCTCGTGTCTCTATTAACGACGCCTGCAGATCAGATTGCACGTGAATAACGCGCCATGTGCACGCAGGTGTACGCGCCTGAACTTGATCACGGCTGCGAGCCAGCTCAGTTTCAAGTCGCAGTGCTGAATGGGCAACTGTAAAAAGTGCTAGTTATTTCACCGGAATAGTACCGGAAATCAGCCAGCTTGGCGGCTTGGGTTGCTATACGGCACTTCCGAGCTGCCCGACTTGCCTAAGTTCTCCACAATTCGCTAATCTTTCCGCCATGGAAGTCACCATTCATCACGTCGAGACCCACCTCTCCAAGCTCATTGAACTGGCCGAGCATGGAGAGGAGATCGTCATTGCGCGCGCAGGCCAGGCGGTAGTGAAGATGGTGGCCGTCCCAGCCAAGCCGACGCGTAAGCTGATCGGCTCGGCCGAAGGGGAAATCCGTGTATTCGACGACTCCAATCCGCCTGAAACGAACAAACAGGCCGACGAATTCCTGAACAACGGCTCATTCCCCGATCAGGAACACTGAAGGCTCTGCGGCTTTACTGCTTCGTGTCCAACGGATGCTCCGCATCCTTGTAGAACTGATTCTGCAACTCCAGGCTCACATTGTCGGCCTTGACCGCCCGGATCACGCCCGCGATGCCGTCTTCCCAGGCCTTCATGTCGAACTCGCCCAGCTCTTTCGTCGCCAGGCTTCCGTCACCCGAGTAATGATTCGGAAAGCGCGCATACCAGCAGATGCCCGTGTACACTCCCTCCGGCAAGTGCTGGCGCGCCTCGTCTGCGCCCGACTCCTGATTGGCGCGATCCAGATGCACCAGGTCGGGACGCGACGCCATAGTGTGCGCCGTCTCCGACTCACCCGCGTGCATGTCGGTCTTTGAATGCAGCGGCGGACGGCCAGGCAGATTCGACGGCGACCACCGATAGACGTAAACGACGTAGTCGTGTGGAGTTTGTAACTGTGACTGTGCAAAATAGGGAAGCAGGTGCTCGTTCCCGCCATGCCCGTTTACAATCACGATCTTCTTGCAGCCGTTCCGCGCCATCTCGTCGGTAGTCTCCTGCAGCAGGGCGAGCTGCATGTGCATGCTGTAGGAAACCGTTCCCGGCTGCTGCCGCGCCTCGGCGATCTGTCCAAAGTAGTAAGCGGGAAAGATCACCGCGTATTCCTGCTGCGTGGCGTGCTCAACGGCGAAGCGAACGTTGATCAGGTCCGTCCCCAAAGGTAGATGCGGACCGTGCTTTTCTATAATCCCAAACGGCAGCAGGCACACGCCCTGCGACTGTTGAATGGCCTTGATGAAATCCGGCCCGGTTAATTCCTCCCACTTTGTCGATAATCCTGCCTGGCCCCACGCTGAACCAGCAACCGCCAACATCAGCAATCCAATCCACCTGCGCACGAAAACCCTCCTCGCAATTCCATGCCATCATAATCCGTCTGCGTCGGGCGCTGTATCCTATCTGTATCGTCTGAGGTGCAAGTCATGGCGACCGTCACCACCGCACGAGCTGCCGCAGTCACCACGGAGCGGATTCCGTGGTATCTCTGGTGCGCCGCTCTCGCCGTCACATCCGTGACGATTGGCGCGCACTGGGACGTCTCCTGGCACCGCTCCATTGGCCGCGACTCCTTCTGGACGCCTGCCCACATGGCCATCTATTTATGCGGCGTGCTGGCAGGTATCTGCTGCGGCTATCTGATTCTCGCGACCACCATCCTGCGACCGCCCCAGTTGGTGGCCTCGTCGGTGCGCGTGTTTGGACTGCGCGGGCCGTTGGGCGCATTTCTCGCCGCCTGGGGCGGCGTCGCCATGCTGACGTCGGCTCCCTTCGACAACTGGTGGCACAACGCCTACGGGCTCGATGTCAAGATTGTCTCCCCGCCGCATACGGTGCTTATGCTCGGCATCTGGGCTGTCTGCCTGGGCTCGCTCTTTCTCATCGTCGCGGCGATGAATCGGGCAGAAGCGACGGCAGGCCAGGAGAGTGCGGGGTTCCGGCACCTGCAATGGCTGATGTTGTACGTCTCGGGATTGCTGCTGGTACTCTCCATGTTCTTCCGCATGGAGTACACTTGGGATGTCTACCTGCACAGTTCGCGCGCTTACATCGCATGCACACTGGGGACGCCGCTTTATTTCGCGGCCATACATATTGCCTCGCGAAATCGCTGGGCGGCGACCTGGATCAGCGCGATCTACACCGTCTTCGTCTGTGGATTGATTCTCATCCTCCCGCTTTTCCCCGCTGAGCCGAAGCTGGGGCCGGTCTACCAGCACGTGACGCAGTTTGTTCCCCCGAAATTTCCTATCCTGCTGATCGTGCCGGCGATCGCCATAGATTTACTCCTCACCTATGCGAAGAATTGGAAGCCGTGGCTGATTTCGCTGCTGGCGGGCCCGTTATTTGTGCTGCCTCTGCTTGCGGTAGAGTGGCCGTTTGCGAATTTCCTGATGAGCAAAGCCGCTGAGAATCGTTTCTTCGGCACGGCATTTCACGACTTCAACATGCCCTCGACCTCGGACGATGTCATGCGGCAGTTCTTTCACCCGGAGAGCGGGCTTGTCCTGTGGACCGGTCTGGCTGAAGCGATGCTTTACGCGGCCATCGTCACGTGGCTGGGGCTGGCGCTGGGCAGGTGGATGAAGAAGATCCAGCGATGACGAGAATGACTCGCCTGCTACGTTTCCTTCTGCCAGTCGTCGTGGGGCTGCTTGCCGCCTTCGCCACGCCTGCCCACGGGCATGTCGGCAGCCCGGATGTTTACGTCGAGGGCAACGCCGGTCCGTACAAGCTGTCGGTCGTGGTAAGGCCGCCGCTGGTAATCCCCGGGGTTGCGGAGATCGAAGTGCGGGCGCAGACGCCGGGTATCGACCGCATCGAGATCGCGCCCATGCTGCTGACCGGCGAAGCGTCAAAGCATCCGCCTGTGCCGGACGCCATGCAACGCCCGACAGCCGATGCTCAATATTTCACCGGACACCTGTGGATCATGGCTACAGGATCGTGGCAGATCCGCTTTTATGTGCGTGGGAACCACGAGCAGGGCGTCTTCTCGGTTCCGCTGCCGGCCACGGCGATGGGCACGCGCAGAATGCAGCCCGGGCTGAGCATCATGCTGGCGATTCTCGGAGTGATTCTCGTCATCGGGCTGGTGGGCATCGTGGGGGCCGCGACGCGCGAGGCACAGCTTCCGCCGGGTGCGGAAGTGCCTCCGTCGCGAAGGCGGCGCGCATTTGTCGCCATGACGGTTGCATTTTTGATTTTGGTTGGAGCGGTTGTCTTTGGCAACCAGTGGTGGGGATCGGAAGCGGCCGACTACAGCCACTACGTCTACAAGCCTCTCGAAATGAAGGCGCAGCTACAGCCCGGCAACGTGCTCGATCTGCAGATGTCCGATCCCGGGTGGGTGAAGCAGCGCAAGCTCGACGACTTCATTCCCGATCACGACCACCTGATGCACCTCTACATGCTGCGATGGCCGGCGATGGATGTCGTTTTCCACCTGCATCCGGATCAGGTTGGGACGGGGGAGTTCCGGCTGGTGCTGCCGAGAGTTCCGAAAGGCGACTACCGCCTTTACGCCGATGTAGTGCATGAAAACGGATTTCCGGAGACCCTTGTCTCCTCGATCTCTCTGTCCTATATTGCCGGTCGCGATCTTGCCGGCGACGACGCCGAAGGAACTTCGGTCGCGCTCAAGTACGCGGGCGAGGCGTCCCAGACCGCCACGAGTTACAAGCTTCCCGACGGCTACACGATGGTGTGGAAGAAGCCGGAGACGCTGGTAGCGAAATCGCCCTATGACTTTACCTTCGAGCTGCTCGATCCGGAGGGGCAGCCGGCGCCGGACATGGCGCTCTACATGGGCATGCCCGGACACGCAGCCTTTGTGAAGACCGACGGCAGCGTCTTCGCGCACATTCATCCTTCGGGTACGGCGTCAATGGCGGCTCTGATGATCGCGCAGGCGCAGAATGGAGACGCGCCCGGCGCGGCCTCGGCTACCAAGAGTGATGTGGCGTCGATGTCCGGCATGGACATGAGCCAGAGCGCCCCGCCGAGCACCGTCAGCTTCCCTTATGGATTTCCCAGTGCCGGGACCTACCGGATCGTCGTGCAGATGAAGCACGGAAACGTAGTCGAGACTGGATTTTTTGATGCAGATGTCAGCGCATCCGTCGAGAAGAAATCTTAGCTGTCAGAAAGACAAGGCTCAGCACGAGCGCTGGCCAGGCAATCAGCAGCCAAACATTCGCACGCGGGGAAACCATGGCGCTGCCATTTGCGGCAATGTGTGCTGCGTCAGCGAGGTTAGGCAGTGGTGCAGTGAGCGAAGGGAGGAATATAAGGGATGCTACGTGCGCCAGGACAGGAAAGTGCATGAAGACAGCTCCCTGGGAGAAATTCGAAGACCTGCGTCATTCATACGTGTCACCTCAGAGATTGGCCAGCGAATTCCCGCGTTATCAGCTGATGACGTCCCATTTTGGAACAGCTTTAGTTTTGAGCATGGCTACTTACTGATGCTGACACTTATCGACCTCTATGGCAGAGGTGCCAGCCACAGTGCAAAAAAAGCCCGGCACGATGCCGGGCTTTTGGTCTTTGGTTTGGTGGCGGCGAAGCCACGTATGCCCCCTCTGGTTAAGAGCACCCGCTGGTTGAGCCGCAGCTCATGCAGCGGTAGCAACTGCCGTTGCGAACCATGATGGCTCCGCAGGTGTGGCAGCTTGGAGCATCCCCCATGTCGTAGAGGCCCTTCATCGCGTCGGCAGCGTGGTAAACGCCGCGGTCCTCGATGTGGGGGACTGAGGAGGATTCATAGCCGGTGGCGTGAACTTCCGGCAGAATTCCGCCCTGCGGAGCGTGGGTTGCGCCCATGCCCCGCGTCGACGAGTGCTGGTCGGCTGAGAAGCGCGTTGGCTCGTCGCCACTCGCTAGCTCCGGCAAAGCCGCCGGAGCTGCAAGCCCGGCGAACAGCGACAACTGCTGCCCGGAGAGGAAGCGCAACTGCAGCCAGCGGAAGATGTAGTCCATGATCGACTTGGCGAAGCCGATCTGTTCGTTGCCGGTCCAGCCCGACGGCTCGAAGCGGCTGTGCGCGAACTTCTCGCACAGTACCTTGAGCGGAACGCCGTGCTGCAGCGACAGCGACACCGCCGTGGCGAAGCTGTCCATCAGGCCGGAGACGGTCGAGCCTTCCTTGGCCATCTTGATGAAGATCTCGCCCGGCTGGCCGTTGGGATAGAGGCCGACGGTGATGTAGCCTTCGTGTCCGGCGATGCCGAACTTGTGGGTGAGCGAAGCGCGTTCCTCGGGCAGGCGGTGACGCACAGCACGCGGCGGAGCGCTCCGGTCCTCTTCCGAGGGTGAAGCGCCGCGGGCGATGGAAGCCAAAGCCGCCGTGAAGGCGTTGGTCGCGTCGAGCACCTGTCTGGAGGTGACTTCGATCTTCTCGGAGAGCTTGGCTTCGAGGGTCTTGACGTCGGCGTCGGTTGCCGGTTTTCCGGATCCGAGGGCCGCCAGGACCCGGTCGACAGCCGCAATCAGAGTCTCGTCGGCAGCAACGCCCTTGATAGCCTTCGCGCCCTTACCGTCCGAAACGTTGAGCGGCTGTGCGCCCTTCGATCCGTCGCGGTAGATGGCGACCGCCTTGAGCCCCTGGCGCCAGGACTCGAGGTAAGCCTCGGCGATGTCGTCGATGGTGCAGTCATGCGGCAGATTGACGGTCTTCGAGATGGCTCCCGAGAGGAAGGGCTGTGTGGCCGCCATCATCTTGACGTGGCCCATGTAGTGAATGGAGCGCGTGCCCTTCGAAGGCTTGAACGAGCAGTCGAAAACGGCCAGGTGCTCGGGCTTGATGCCGGGCGCGCCTTCGATGGTGCCGGTTGCATCGATGTAGCTGACGATGGCGTCGACTTCGTCGTTGTTATATCCAAGTTTGAATAACGCTGCCGGTACGGTGTTGTTAACGATCTTGATCATGCCGCCGCCAACCAGCTTCTTGTACTTGACCAGCGCGAGATCGGGCTCGATGCCGGTGGTGTCGCAATCCATCATGAATCCGATGGTGCCTGTGGGTGCCAGCACCGTCACCTGTGAGTTGCGATAACCGTACTTCTCGCCGTGCGCGAGCGCCTTGTCCCAGCAATCGCGGCTGGCATCGATCAACGCATCGAGCTGCGGCACAACGAAAGGCTCGGAAGATTGCTTCGACTTACCGATGTTGTTGACTTCAGCCCGATGCATGCGGATAACGTCGAGAAAAGGCTCGCGGTTGACGTAGAAACCCGGGCAGGCTCCGCCTTCATGATTGACTGAAGCCGTCAGCGGCGTCGCCGATGCCAGCGCCGGGCACTTCTCGGCAACGCGCGAAGACTGCAGATAAGCCTCGCCGCACATGATGGCGGTCAGCGTAGCAGCGAAGTCGCGTCCGGCGTCGGAGTCATACGGTAATCCAAACGACATGAGCAGCGCGCCGAGGTTGGCGTAGCCCAGGCCCAGCGGCCGGTAGTCATGCGAGTTGCGGGCGATCGACTCAGTGGGATATCCGGAGTTGTCGACCAGGATATCCATTGCCGTGATCATGATGTCGATGGCATTGCGATAGGCAGCGATATCAAATGTGCCCGCCGGTGTTACGAATTTCAGCAGGTTGAAGCTGGCCAGGTTGCACGCCGAGTTGTCGAGGAACATGTACTCGGAGCAGGGGTTCGACGCGTTAATCCTCGCCGTGTTCTTCGAAGTGTGCCACTTGTTGATGGTCGTGTCGTACTGCATGCCTGGATCGCCGCACTGCCACGTCGCCTCGGCGATCTTGTGCATGATCTCGCGCGCCTTCCGCGTCTCGACCGGCTTGTGATCCTTCACGGTGTAGGTGGTGAACTCGCCATCGCGCTCAAACGCGCGCATGAACTCGTCAGTGACACGAACAGAGTTATTCGCGTTCTGGAAGAAGATAGAGCTGTAGGCCTCCGAGTCTGGACCCGAAGAGCCGTCATAGCCCTCGCGCATCAACGCCCAGGCCTTTGCCTCTTCCTTCATCTTGCACTCGACAAAATCGAGGATGTCCGGATGGTCGACGTTGAGGATGACCATCTTGGCGGCACGGCGCGTCTTGCCGCCGGACTTGATGACGCCGGCAAAGGCGTCGAAGCCGCGCATAAAGCTGAGCGGGCCGGAGGCGGTGCCGCCGCCGGAGAGCTGTTCCATCGATCCGCGCAAGGTCGACAAGTTGGTGCCCGTGCCCGACCCCCACTTGAAGAGCATGCCCTCGGTCTTGGCCAGGGTCAGAATTGAGTCGAGCGAGTCATCGACGGCGTTGATGAAGCAGGCCGAGCATTGCGGCGTGCGGTATCCGGTGACCGAGAACTCGACGGCGCAGGTGTGCGGATTCCAATGCCAGTTCTGCGCGTCAGAGTTGGGCTCCAGGCGATCGCAGCCCACGTTGAACCAGACTGGGGAGTTGAAGGCCACCTTCTGCCCCACGAGCAGGTGCACCAGCTCGTCGTGGAAGATAGCAGCGTCTTCCGGGGTGGCGAAGTAGCCGCCGGCCAGGCCCCAGTCGCGAACCGTTTCCGCCACGCGCCCGATAAGCTGGCGGACACCAGTCTCGCGCTCCGGGGTGCCGAGCGATCCGTGGAGATACTTGCTGGCCACGATATTGGTCGCCGTCATCGACCAGTCAATCGGGACTTCAACGTCCTTCTGCTCGAAGATGGTTTTGCCGCTCGCGTCGCTGATCAGGGCCGTACGGCGCTCCCACTGCACCTCGTCATAGGGCGAGATGCCGGTTTTCGAGAAGAAACGCTCGAAGCGCAGCGCTGCCTGCGCCGCAGTCTTGGAAGCGGTCGGAGAGTCGTCGCGTGCGGGGACGGTGGTAACGGATTTCCTTGTGGCCTCGGCCATGGGTGCTCCTTGGGTGCTTCGAATTGGGATGCCCGCGCGCGGCGGGTTTTGAATCTCGATCTGACGGGGGAAAGGGCCGTTCGCTGCCCTGCTCCGCCTGAAAATCTCCTGAACTCTTGGCCGCGGGAGCTATCTTCCACTCAATATGGGACTTGCAGATTGAGCCTCGAGATCCTTGCCTTCATCCCGTGAACCTGCGGTAAATTTCAGGGCCGCAAGTGGGAAAGTACCGCTCTTGGTAGTGGGTGTCAAGCCACAACCACAATATCTAGTATTGTAGATTCAATTTTGGTAACCCCGGCTTCAATTGTGGGAATTTGCCTGTGGAGAATTCGCTGAAGCCGCTATAGTCGCGACCGGAAGCACCTCGCGGCGACCCAAATTGCTCAAGCGGCCGGCCCCCTTTGTCACCGGTCCCTGATTGCAGGCTACGCGCGCCTCAGTGCGGGCGGCAAGGAGCAAACCGGTGCAACACTGTGGATGGGTGTGGGAGATGTGGAGAATGCGCCGCAAATCGCTGCGTCCCTCCCCGGCGGTTGGAATCTTAAGAGGGCTAAGGGAGTCTTCCCGAGGAGTTCTATCTTGTCTAGCAAAGCCGATGACGTTGAAAAGGTGAAGCATGCGCCTGCTACGCCGGGCGTGATTGAAGCGATTCTGGCGCGCTGGAGCCCGCGTGCTTTTTCCCACAAACCGGTCTCCGCCGAGGACTTGAAGAAGATTTTCGAGGCCGCGCGCTGGGCGGCGTCTTCTTACAACGAGCAGCCCTGGCGATTCCTCGTGGGCCACCGCGGGGATCCCACATATCAAAAGATCTTCGACAGCCTGGTCGAGTTCAACCAGGGGTGGGCGAAGAGTGCTCCGGTGCTGATTTTGTCGGCGGCCAGCAAGCACTTCGCTCATAACAAGACCCCGAATGCATATGGGATTCACGACACGGGTGCGGCGACCGCCTACCTGGTTTTGCAGGCCACGGCGCTTGGACTGCACGCGCACTCGATGGCGGGCTTCGATCATGACAAGGGGCGGGCGGCATTCGGCATACCCGAAAGCTTCCAGATCGGTGCGGTCACCGCGCTGGGACACCTGGGCGACGTGGACTCCCTGCCGGAAGGCCTGCTCGAGCAGGAGGTATCACCGCGGCAACGGAAGCCGCTCGCCGAGTTCGTCTTCGCAGATTGGGAAAAGCCCGCGAAGCTGTAGGTGCTGGATTTTTCTGCCTCCTCGAAGGCAGTCAGCGAACGACACGAGGCGCTCTGAAAGCATTCATCCCGGGAAGTATTCACTTAGGGGATGCTCCCGGTGCGCTTCTTATCTTTTATTCATCAAGCAGTGATCGTTCCGGCACGTACTCTCTTCTTTTGGGCATGCGCCGTGTTCTCTTTTTCCTCAATCCGCTGTTGATGGAGCGCCGCAACCGGCGCGCGACGGTCGACCGCGTTGCCGCCTTTCTGCAGAGTGAAGGCTGCGTGGTCGAAATGCAGGACACGCTTTCTGCTTACTCAGCCGGCGAGCAGGCACAGGAGGCTGTGGCGAGGGGCTTCGACACGATCTTCGTCTGCGGCGGCGACGGGACGATATTTCAGGTGATTCAGGGCGTCGCCGGTTCCGAGGTTGCGCTCGGTGTCATCCCCTTCGGTACCGGGAATGTGCTCGCGCAGAATTTGCGGCTGCCGGGCGATGCCCTGGCCGCGGCGCGCGCACAGTTGCATGCGCCGGCAGTTTCCATCCCGCTTGGCAAGATCGTGTGTAAGACTCCGGGACACGCGAAAGACAAAAACTGGTACTTCACCATCGCGGCTGGCATGGGTGTGCATGCCGCTTTGATGAATCTGGCTCCGACCGGAACCGGCAAGCGTGTCGGCGGAAAACTCGCTTACTTCACCGGCGGGATTAGCCTCTTGATTCAGCATCCAGTCGAACCATTCGATCTGGAAGTGACTACCATTAACGGTCGCGTCCGCCACACAAGGGTGAACGAGGCAATTGCGGTACGGGTGCCGGAGATCAATGTGTGGCGTCCCGGCGGAGATCTGCTTGAACCGGCGCTCCGCCTGGCAAGCCTGCGGCAGACGGGACGGGCCGGTCTCGCGCACGCCAGCTTTCATGCTTTAGTGACGCAGAAGACCGAGGGGAACTCGAGCCTTCCCTATCCGCAATACGACGATGCCTGCACGATTGTGTGCAGGCCCGTACCAGATTTCGACTATCGAACCCCGTTGCTGGTGGAAGCTGACGGCGAGGTGATCGGAATGGAACGGGCGACCATCACGATCGCCCAACGGCGTCTGCGGCTTCTTTGGCCGCAGACCGCGAATTCGTAACCGTTATATATACGATTCGTCGATCGGCTCGGCCGAAAACACGCCCGACCGAAAACATGTTGGAGGGCCCGGCTGGCCGAGCCCGGCCTTTAGTTCAGGGCAAGCAGCGTTGTGTTCGGACCAAGCCACGCCCTCTGGTCGCGAACCTGTCGCTCCAGTTTGGATGGAGGAATCTCCACGTTGAGTGCAATGGAGGGGCAGCTGATTTCGCGCAGGAAGTAGCGATCGCCATACCTGTCGAACACAAGCCGGCTGCCATGTCCAACCGAGCTACCTTCCTCAGTTCTGCTCAGAATGGTGACCTGGTAGTCCACGTTTCGGATCACGACGGTATCGTTCGGCTCGGTAAAGAATGTGTAGTGGCCTGCCGGGAGTGTTTTGCTACCCACGGCGAAATCGAATGGAACATTTGCACGAACTTCATGGCTCTGCGCCTGCAGGGTGCCAGCGGTGCACGCTCCTGCCAGGACGACCAATGCGATGGCTGCGAATCGTTTCATGAGAGTCTCCCTTTCAAGACAGAGACTAGCTGCCCATGAACCATCCCGTCGTTAAACTGGCATCCAAAAATCGCCCAATTTCCGTGGAAGCGTTCTAGACGCGTTCCACGGAAACATGATTTGTAGCTGCAGTGGTGACTATTGCGTCGGCGTGCTTGTGTTCGCGGCGGAAGGCTGTACGCCGCTCACCTTCCAGCCTTTGTCACTCTTCACCAGGGTAGCCGTCGCCGTCTGCTGTGCTGACGTTTCGGCGGCGAGGCGGGGGAACGCCGTTTTCATCTCCGCACTGTTGGCCCAGTCCGGTACGCCCGTCACGCTGTAGTGATAGTTCACCGTGTATTGTGTGGCGTTGGTGTCAGGAGGAGTAAATCCATCGATCGAGGTTACCTCGCGCTGGCCGAAGCAGAAGTTACCATAGCCGGGCTGCGACGCATCTGCCGTCCAGACCGAGCGGCCTTTGTCGGAGATGTCATAATCGTTCACCTGCTTCGATCCGATCAGGAAGCGCTTCTTCTCGGCCGATGTCCGTGTCAGCATCCCGGCGTCGGTCAGTGCGTCAAAGCCCTTTGTCTGTTCGTCGTTGGAGGTGTCGGCCTGAGCCGGAAACTTCATCGGATCCGACCAGAGGCATGCGGGCTTGCCGCGATAGTAATCATTGATCGCCGACTTGAACGCACTCTGATCGACTGTATTGCTCCTGCAACCTCCCACCGTCAGCATCGCGCCACACACAACAAGACCAAGCAGGTTTCTTTTACTCATCTCGTGGGAATCTCCTCCCCTGCTGAGATGCGTAAAATCCTGCCGGAATTAGCCCAAAATCAGTCTTTTCCGATCATCGTGCCTTAGTGTGCGCCAGGCGATCCACTTCCGACCCGGCCAGCAGAAACGCCCCGACGCCATACACGTAGCTCGACGAAGGCTTGAAAACGCCAGGTGCGCCACCGATCGGCTGAATGCATCCCAGCCGCCCGTCCACATAGATATGTGACAGCAGCCCGGCCCAGCCTTTGTGGACGACAGGCAGGTATTTGGCGCGGTCCAGCAATCCATGATCGATGCCCCACGCCAGCGAGTAGATGAAGAACGCCGATCCCGAGACTTCCGGCAAAGGATACGCGTCGGCATCCAGCAATCCCGAGCGCCACAAGCCGTCGGCTCCCTGCAAAGCAGCGACACGCTCGGCCATCTGCCGGAACTGCTCGACATACTTCTGCCGAGTGGGATAGTCCTCGGGCATCGCCTCCAGCACTCGTGCGAGCCCCGCCATCACCCACCCATTCCCGCGCGACCAGAAAAGCTTCTTTCCGTTCGCCTCTGTCTTGTGGAGATAGGTTGCATCGCGGAAATAGAGATGTTCCTGCCGATCGTAGAGAAGGTTGGACGTGATCCACCATTCACGGTCCATGTAGTCGAGATACGATTTATTCCCCGTGGCCTGATAGAGCCGCGCCCACACCGGAGGCGCCATGAACAGTGCGTCGCACCACCACCAGACCGGCTTCTCCGGGTCGTCGGGCATCTTCATCAACGCATCGAACTGCTCGCGAGTGGGCGCAATCATCTTTGGATCGTGGTGATCGCGGTAGAGTTCGAGATATGTCTGCCCGATCGCCTGATCGTCCGCATGTGAGAGGCGCGGCCCCAGCTTCCACTCGAACTTGTTGCCTACCTGCATCATCGCGTCTTCGTATCGCGGCTCAGGCAACGTCTTCGCCGCGGCCATAAATCCGGCATAGAGCGCCGCGAAGGTCCAGTCCTGGCTGAAGTAAGGACGCGAGCGCTCCAGTTCCCAATCGCCGATCTTGCGCATCGCGGCTTTAATTGCCTTCTGCTTGAAAGCGGGAGAAAGCTTGGCCAGCGGCGGCGGGTTATCCAGCGTGTCTCCGACGCCGTCCTGACTCGGCTTGGCCGGTGGCAGGGCTTGGCTGTTCAGGTTGCTGAACTGAAGAAACAAAACACAAGCCGTCACGACAGAAACCAGAAGGCCTTTACGCATCAGACATCCCCGATCAATTAGATATTGAAGAGCCATAGTAAAGTCCAATCGCCATTCAAGAAAACGCGCCATCCCGTATAGCGGGACACGATTGCACGAATGTCGAGACACGGGTATGTCCGTTCTGGTAAACAGAATTCGCGGGCGTGAGTATTAAATCTGTTCGGCCGCAGCAGGCTCTACCATGCCTCGAATCAATTTCTCTGTGACACCAATGCGCCGTAGTTACAGTCACTGTCTGCTGGCCCTGTTTCTCTGCGTGGCTTCGGGCAGCATAATCGGCGCACAGCCGACTCCAGGCGAAAACGTAGCGTACTTCGCAAGCAGCGGCTTGAATCTGCTCTCAACCACGGAAGACGCTCACAGCCAGACCGTAATTGTCGACGCCTGGTTCAACAGCCAGCAGAGAAAGAATGCTGCCGGCCAGATGGAATATTTTCACTACAAGTGGAATGACGAGAAGGACAGCGGGTTTTCACTCCTCGGACAGATCTTCGAGAGCCACGGTGTCACTCTCGACACACTCTATACCGCTCCGACCGTAGACAACTTGAAGCACGCGCAGTACTACATCATCGTCTCGCCCGATATTCCGGTAAAAAATCCCAATCCTCATTACCTGCAGCCCGCTGATGCGGAGCAGGTAGCCGAATGGGTGAAGCAGGGCGGCGTTCTTGTTCTGATGGATAATGACCCGGCCAACGCCGACATTGAACATCTCGATCTGATCGCCGACCGCTTCGGCATTCACTTCAACAATGTGCTCAGCCACCACGTTGTTGGCGACGACTATCCCGCGGGCCAGATCCACGTCAACGGCGGAGGTCCGCTCTTCCACGATTCGCACACCTTGTACATGAAGGACACCTGCACGATTTCGCTGAAGCTTCCCGCCAAGCCGCTGCTCGAAGACAAGGGCGACATCATGATCGCGACGGCGAAGTATGGCAAGGGAACTGTCGTGGCGGTCGTGGACCCCTGGCTCTACAACGAATACACGAATCCCCGCAAAAATCCGCCTCTGCAGGACAACTACGCAGGCGGAGAAGAATTTGTCCGCTGGCTCATTCAGCAGTCGCCGGCAACCCGCTCCGCAAGCGCGAAATAGCTCACCGCTCGATTTTGTGATGAATGAAGTTGATTGAAGGAAATCATGAAGACCCATCTGATCGCTGACCCCGTTCGCTACCCCTCCATGACAACTGCCCAGATTCGCGATGCGTTCTTGATCGACACCCTTTATGAGCCGGGTGCGCTGAACCTGGCCTATGTCGATCTGGACCGCGCCGTCGTGGGAATGGCTGCACCCTCGGGCGCGCCCCTCGCGCTGGCCGCTGACTCGACGCTGCGTGCGAATTACTTCACAGAGCGTCGTGAGCTGGGGGCGTTGAATATCGGCGGCCGCGGCCTCATCCATGTGGATGGCACGGCTTACACGCTTGATAATCTCGACTGTCTCTACATCGGGCGCGGAGCGCAGGACATCAGCTTCGAATCGACAGATCCTGCCAATGCAGCGGTCTTTTATCTCCTCAGTTATCCGGCACATATCAGCCATCCCACCACGCTGATTCGTAAGGACGACGCCAATCCTGTCGAGTTAGGCAGCGCCGAGACGTGTAACCGCCGCACCGTCTGCAAATACATCCACCTCGACGGCGCGCAGAGCTGCCAGCTGGTCATGGGCGTAACCCATCTTCATCCGGGCAGCGCCTGGAATACGATGCCGGCCCATACGCACATGCGCCGCTCGGAGATCTACATGTACTTCAATCTGGGAGAAGGCGGACGAGTCTTTCACCTCATGGGGCCGCCCGACGAAACGCGCCACATTGTCATGAAGGATCGCGAAGTCGTCGTATCGCCGGGCTGGTCAATTCATGCGGGCGCAGGCACGCAGGCCTACAGTTTTTGCTGGGGCATGGGCGGAGAAAACCAGGACTACGCTGACATGGATCCTGCTCCGCTATACAGCCTGCGCTGAGGTTAGCTCCCCGCAATAATTCTGGCTGCAATAGGTCTGCCGCAATGGTTTTGGGAGGATAGATGAAACTGTTTCCGATTCTCGCCGCCGCCCTCTTCGCCGTTCCCGTCTTTGCGCAGACAGGCGGCAGTGCCGAGGTGTTCTCGGGTAAAGATGTGGCGGCACAGCTGACCGCCCTTGTCGAAAAAGCCAGGCCCTCGGGTAGCAGCGGGGCCACGCTTGGCGACTACAAGTCGCATGCCATCAAGCTCTCCGTCCGAACGGCCAGCGGGGGAGCGGAGATACACGCGCACTACGATGACATTTTCGTTGTTACCGATGGGAGCGCCACACTGATCACGGGCGGAAGCGTCGTTGACGCGAAAACAGGTGCTGATGGTGAAACTAAAGGCACACGCATTCAGGAAGGGAAGTCGCAAACCATCACGAAGAGCGACATCGTTCACATTCCTGCGGGCACGCCGCACCAGTGGATCATCGCGCCCGGCGACACATTCAGCACGATCGTCGTCAAGGTGAGGGAATAGCTGATCAGTTGCCGTAGTGCCGCAGGAACGGCGACAGCACGTGTGACTTCTTCTTGGTGTGCATCCCCAGCGAAGCGGAGATCTCCCGGCAGCAGCGAAGCAGGTGTTCGGCGATGGCCGGCACGCTCTGCACAGTAATGCGCGACGCCGGTCCCGACACGCTTACGGCGGCAATTGCGCGATGGTTCTCGTTGAAAATCGGAGCTCCGATGCAGCGAACGCCCAGTTCGATCTCCTCATCGTCGATCGCGTAGCCTCGCCGCCGCACTCTTTCGAGGCCCTTCAGCAGCGCCTCGCGGTTGCCTATCGTCTTCGGCGTATAACGCACAAAACGGATCTTCGCGATGATCTGCTCGATGGTCTCGACAGGCTGAAAGGCAAGCATCGCCTTGCCCATTGACGTGCAATAGACCGGATTCGACGTGCCGATCTTCGAGCTCATGCACACCCGCCGATTCGGTTCGACCTTATCCAGATAGACCACCGACGTCTTCTGCAGGACGCTCAGGTGCACGGTCTCGCCCACCTGCATCGACAGACGGCGGAAGTACGGGTGCACACGCGCGCGCAGATCGATCTGCTCCACCGCACGATTGCCCAGTTCGTACAGTTTCAGGCCCAGCCGAAAGCGATTCTCCTGGGTTCGCTCGATCAACGCGCTGCGCTCCAGCACCATCAGCGAGCGATGTGCCGTGCTCTTGTGCAGACCCATGCGCAGGCAAATCTCGGCCAGACTAAGGGGCGTATCGCTCTCGCCCAATACTTCCAGAACCGAGACGGCGCGGTCCAGGCTGTGCAGTTGATAAGGCCCGTCAGTTCTGGCCACCGTGTCTGAAAGCGGTGCTGCAAACGATGTGCTGAGTGATGCTGCCATGCGAGTACCTCCAATCGTTGATTCATGCCGCCGCTGTTATCCCGGAGGAAGTCCACCGAGGTACATGTAGCTCAGCGACGGCGCCTTTGCGAGCAACTGCGAGATCTCCGGATCAGGGAATCGTGAAACATACAGTCGCGCCCAGCTGATTTCCTCCGCCGTGGGAGGGCCGTTGGGCGTGTCCTGCGCGATTCCTGCATTCTTGGTGAAGAAGCTGTTGTCTTCCAGCCCCTGCGTTGAGAGCATAGCCAGTTTCTTCAGTGCGTAATTGTGTTCGGCGTAAAGATTCAGTCCGTTGTCTTCGCCGAACTCCGCCACGTAAACCAGCGGCGCCACCGCGTACAAGTGATAATGCAGGGCGCGTTGTCCGCGTCTCATTTCGAGCGGCAGCGATCCGTCAGGTTCAATCTGTGCAACGCCGATCTTATACGCATCCATGCCCCAGTCGAATAACTTCCGATCATTGGCGGCGATGCCCGCAGCGGAGATTTCGACTCCTGCCCAGTAGAGATGATTGTTCTCCGCGTCGCCCGTGCCCTTCTGCCGTCTCGCGTCGTAGTAGTCCATAGTCTGGTGAGTCACATTCACGATCCACGGCATAATCTCGTGCGCCTGCTCAGCAGTAATCAATCCGCTGCCGCGCACCTTAAGATAAGCGATGGCGATGGCGCCAATCACCCAGCCCTGCACGTAATACGCCTGGTTCGATGACATCTTTCCCGTGAACACACCATCTTTCGCAGCGGCCTGCATGTGCTCTAAGGCGCATTGCACCGCTTCGCGGCTGCCTGTTGTGCGATAAGCATCCGCAGCGTCGACAATTTGCTGGCCGAGTGCTTTATATGGGCCGGAGGTCGCGACATACGCCTTCCATTTTTCCGGATCGATGATCGAAGACTTAGCGTCCGAATAGAAGCGATCGGTCGTCAGATCCGGCGAGAGATGGACGATCGCGGGGCAGGCGTAGGAGGCGTCCGTCAGCTTCACATCTTTGCCATCCCATGGAGAACGCAGTGGCTCCGCTGCATTTGCAGCCAGTGGAATCATCAGAATCGTGCTAAGCGCAAGCAGCTTCGCCATCATGTCAGCGCGTCTCCGCATAGTCTTCACGAAAGGGAGTGAACACATCCAGAACCTCGGACTCCTCGAGCGCGCTGGCTTGATGTTCCATTCCGCCGGGAACCACGAAGCTGTCTCCACTTCGCGCTTCGAAGGTACTGTCGCCCCCGCTGAACCGAAGGTGTCCCCGGATGATGTAAACCAGCTGTTCATGCGGATGACTGTGCCTCGCACCCACCCAGCCCTTTTCCATCAGGTGCCGGACAAGCATCAATTGGTCGTTGTACGCCAGCACCTGCCGCGACAATCCTGTCTCGGGTGAAAAGAGCTTTGCCGAATTCTGCTCCACGAGAGTTACGTATTCAGTGGTCATGCTATTCCTTCGGAGTCAGCGTGACATCCAGCCGCCATCAACAACGAGCACCTCGCCGATGAGGTAGTCGCTTGCGCGCGAGGCCAGAAACACGGCAGCCCCTGCAATATCCTCCGGTTCGCCCCAACGGCCAGCGGGAATCCGTTCGAGGATCTGCCGGTTTCGGACCTCGTCTTTTTGCAACGCGGAAGTGTTCTCCGTGCGGAAGTAGCCGGGAGCGATCGCATTCACCTGCACGTTGCGGTCTGCCCACTCATTCGACAGGGCCTTCGTCAACTGCGCCACGCCACCCTTGGATGCCGCATAGGCTGGGACACGAATGCCGCCCTGAAACGACAGCAGCGACGCGATGTTGATGATCTTGCCCTGCTGGCGCGCGAGCATCGCCCGCCCGGCAAGCTGGCAAAGCCGAAACACGCTGTTGAGATTCACCTGGAGGACCGTCATCCAGGCCTGCATGTCGAAATTCTCAGCCGTATCCCGATAAATCGTTCCCGCATTGTTGACCAGAATATCCGGCTCGCCCATCGCTGCCGAGACCGCCTCGTATAGAGTGTCCGCGCCATCGGGCTTGCTCAGATCCGCAGCAAAGCTCTGTGACTCGCGCCCGAGCGATCGGATCCTCTCGCTTGTTTCATGCGCGGGCCGCCGGTTCCCGTGGCACGCCACCGACGCTCCCGCCTCAGCGAGCGCAACGGCAATCGCCGCCCCCAGGCCACTCGCCGCCCCTGTAACCAGCGCAGTCTTTCCATCCAATCGAAACCGGTCGAGTATTCCCATTGTCCTGTTTGCGGTACGGCGTACTGCTATGCGAACCGCAACGCAGAGCCATTCTTTTAGTTTGGGGGAAGTGTTGTCAACGCTGCATGACTCAAATCCGGACAGATCGTACCGCGATGCGGGACGGTCAAGAGCTGCGGGCGGTCCGAATGATCTCCAGATAGCTGCGAGCTGTATTTGTGATGAGCTCCGGCTTCCCTTCCGCAATAGCCTTGGCATTTACCAGGTCGGCGCCCACACCGAGCGCTCGCGCTCCGGCCTGCAGAAAATCCGCCGCCGTTTGCAGTGTCACGCCGCCCGTCGGGATCAGCTTCAGGTCAGGGAAAGGCGCAAGAAGCGACTTCAGATAACTGGCTCCTCCCATCGCCGAGCAGGGAAAGATCTTCACGAAATCGGCCCCCGCGCGCCACGCGGTAATCACCTCGGTCGGCGTGAGCGCGCCGGGGATCGAGACCTTGTCCAGTTCCTTGGTTCTGGCAATCACATCGAAATGCAGACTGGGGCTCACCACAAATTCCGCCCCAGCTTCAATCGTCGCTTCTACCTGTTCCGCATTCGTCACGGTGCCGGAGCCCAGCAGAAGGCTGCTTCCGTACCTCTGCTTCAAGTCACGCAGCAACGCCACAGCATTGGGGACGGTCATCGTGACCTCAACTACATTCACACCCCCCGCCAGCATCGCATCAACCAGTGCATGCGCCCTCTCGACTGAACTGGCTCGCAGAACCGGAATCAATCCCTCGCGCTCAAGTGCCGCCTTAATCTCTTCGGACATTTCTTCTCCTGAAATCAGCGTTCGATTCTCGCCGAACTGCCCTTCATCACGCGTTCTACTTCCGGCCTTGTTGCCATGCTCGTGTCGCCCGGCGTAGTCATGGCGAGCGCGCCATGAGCCACGCCGCAACGCACGGCCCATTCGATCGGTTTGCCGGCCAGCATTCCATAAACAAGCCCCGAAGCGAACGAGTCTCCGCCGCCCACGCGATCGAGTATGTCGATCTCGCGTTGCGGCACATGCACAATTTCATCCTGATAAAGCGCAATCGCTCCCCACGCGTTCCGGCTGGCGGTATGCGCGGTGCGCAGAGTGGTGGCAATCAGCTTCAAATTCGGATACGCCGCCGCCACCTCCCGCAGCATCTTCTCGTAGCTGGCAACCGGCAGCTCGCCGAAGTCTTCCGTTACGCCCTCCAGCGCTATTCCGAGCATCGCCGAAAAATCTTCTTCGTTGCCCAGCAGGAGATCCACCTTGCGCACCAGATCGCGATTCACCTCCTGCGCCTTGGCCTTTCCGCCGATGCTTTTCCAGAGCGAATCGCGGTAATTCAGGTCATAGGAGACGGGCGTCCCATGCTTTCGCGCCGCATCCATCGCGTCCGATGCGACCAGTACCGTCGACTCCGAAAGAGCCGCGAAGATTCCTCCAGTGTGGAACCAGCGCGAACCGTTCGCCGGACCGAAGATTTCCTCCCAGTCAAAGTCGCCTCTCTTGATCTGCGAGACCGCCGTGTGTCCGCGATCGGAACAGCCCGCAGCAGCGCGGACGCCGAAGCCCCGCTCGGTAAAGTTCAGGCCGTTGCGAACCGTGCGGCCGACGCCGTCGTAGGGAACCCAGCGGATCAGCGACGTGTCCACGCCGCCCTGCAGGATGAAGTCCTCCACCAGCCGGCCGACCGGGTTGTCGGCAAGCGCGGTGACAATTCCGGTGCGCAATCCAAAACAGCGCCGCAGCCCCCGTGCGACGTTGTATTCGCCTCCGCCCTCCCACGCAGTAAAGTGGCGCGCAGTGTGAACGCGGCTTTCGCCGGGATCGAGGCGCAGCATCACCTCGCCAAGGCTCAGACTATCCCAGCGGTACCCCTCAGATTTCATGACGATCGGCTGCATGCAGTTGTCCTTGTCGCTGTCAGTTCAGCGGCTTTGTTGGGTTTTCCCGTACGGGAAAGAGCGTACCGCATAGCGGTATAGAGGTTCTTGAACGCGAGACACAGACAGTCATTTTCCACATCACCTCTGACCGCTGTCAAGGATGCAGTCGCGGCTATTGGGGTAATTGTCTAGCGAATGGAGAATACTTCGTCGTAAAGTGTGACCGGCGTCACTAACAGGAAGGCGTGATTTCGCTATGGTAAGCTTCGCATGATGAAGCGCGCAGCCAAACGTCCGAAGAAACCGCCCTACAAGGTGCAGGTGCTGGACCGCGCCATCAACATACTCGAATTCATCGGCCGGCAAAGCAGCGGGGAAGCTGCTCTTCCTGAATTGTCCGCGGCGATGAAGCTTCATAAGACGACCACCCATCGCATCGCCCATGTGCTCGAATCGCGAGGCTTGCTTCGTCGCGGGCTCGATTCGAACCGGTATCGCCTTGGTTTGCACCTCTATGACCTCGGTTGCCAGGCGCTCGACCACGTGAATATCCGCGACGAGGCCCGTCCACTGATGACGCGCGTGGCCTACGAAGTTGGGGAAACCGTGCACCTGGCCTTGCTCGACCGCGCTGAGGTGCTGTATATCGAGCGGGTCGAAGCGCAGCGCTCCCTCACCATGGGCTCCAAACTCGGAGCGCGCAATCCCGTTTATTGCACGGCGCTTGGCAAAACGATTCTGGCCTACTCCGCTGAGACGGAAGTTGATCGCACTCTTACCGGCCTTCGCATGGAGGCCAGGACGCGTAACACAATCACCAACGTGCTCACATTAAAACGCGAGTTGGAGCGGGTCCGGATCGCGGGTATGCCATCGATGACGAGGAAATCGAAGAAGGCATACGCTGCATCGCCGCACCAATTCTCAATGCGAGCGGTCTGGCTGTGGCCGCAGTCAGGTTTCCGGTCCCTCATCGCGTATTACGCCGGAGCGTTATCAGCTCATTGGAAAGACCATGATGAAAGCCGCGCAGGAGCACTCCACGCGCATGGGACATCAGGTGATCGGCTCCGAACCGCCGCGCCGCAAACGCTGACCATTGATCCCTTCCAGAGCACCGTTCGTCTCATTCTTTCCCTGACAAGCCGGTTCCGCTATGAATCTTTCGCGACCTGAAGCGGGGAGCCGCGGTGAACATCTTTTCCGTCGTCCCACATAGCGGAACGGTGGTAGCACAATCTGCTTGACACTTGTCCGCGCTGATTTGAAGAATACGGGACTGTATGTTGAGGGAGTAGATCAGTGAAAACGATAAACGCACGATGGGTTCACTTTGGAGGCACGGCCAAAAGGTTCCAGCACACGCTGGCCGCAATTCTGACCATGGTCACACTAGTTACGACCTCTGCGTTAACTTCTTACGCGCAGCAGATCACCGGGTCCATCAGGGGAACAGTCAAAGACGAGCAGGGAGCAGTCGTCGCAGCAGCTGCCGTGAACGCGACAAACGTCGAGACTGGATTGTCGCGGTCGGTAAAGAGCGATGGGGAAGCTGGGCCTATCAAATCGACCACTTTCCGGTTGGCAAGTACACCGTTGAAGTGGACGCCCAGCTTTCAAAGAGTTCGTTGAGCAGAACCTGGTCCTGACCGTGGACCAGACGCAGGCTCTGAACGTCACCCTGGCAGTCGGCGCACAAAGCCAGACGGTGACGGTCACAGAAGCCCCAGCCCTCGTCGACACCACGTCCGCGACCCTGGGAAGAACAGTGCAGCCTGCCGAAATCATCGGGCTGCCTCTGGTCAACCGCAACGCCTACGCGGAGCTGTCGCTCACGCCCGGTGTCCAATACAACAGCTCCAGCCCGCTCACCAATCCGAGCGGTACTCCCAACTATGTGATCGGCGTGCCGTCCACGCAGGTCGTAGTCAATGGCGGCATTGATGGCGGCGTTCCCATGGTCAGCTATTTTCTCGATGGCGGAAACAACATGACGGGAATCCGCAACTACGGCAACCCGCTGCCCAATCCCGACGCGCTGCAGGAGTTCCGCGTCGAGACCAGCAACTTTTCG
>CAVRNK010000116.1:0-20842 GCA_963721995.1 uncultured Acidobacteriaceae bacterium
ATCCAGATGTTTCGCTGCTTCAGGAGCTCAAGACCGCCGAATTTTCCGGCGAGATTTTCAAGGAGCTCGGTTACGAAAGCGCAGCCGTCACGCAGAAGGCCTATAACGGCGTGGCTGTGCTGTCGCGACACCCGATCCAGACGATCTGCACTACTCTGCTTGGAGACGAGACGGATAGCCACGCACGCTTTCTTGAAGTGGTGATAAACGAGATCCGCATTGTCAATATTTACCTGCCCAACGGCAATCCAGTTGGGAGCGAAAACTTCGCGTACAAGCTGGCGTGGATGGACCGGCTGGGAAGGCAACTGGCTCTCTGGCGCAAGAGCGATATCCCTACTGTTGTGGGCGGCGACTTCAACGTGATTCCTGAAGACATCGATTGCCACAAACCGTCATCTTGGATGCACGATGCCCTGTTCCAACCTGAACCGCGGGAGTGGTATCGGACTTATCTCAGCCTGGGCTACATTGATGCCTTCCGTTCGCTGCATCCTGGGCAGGGCGGCCAATTCACATTCTGGGACTACTTCCGCAAGGCATTTGAGAACAACCGTGGTATCCGTATCGACCACTTTCTGCTCTCGCCGCAGCTCTCCTCCCGATTGCAAAGTTGCGAGATCGACAAGGTACCGCGGTCGCAACCCAAACCATCTGATCACACTCCGATCATTCTTCAGCTGCGGTGAGAGGAACCGGCGAGGCAGATCTTTCCACTCTGGCCGCCGATGTAACAGCAAATCTACAACTCGTCTCACAATGCGGGACTGCGGGGCTTGGCATCGGTTTACCTTTAAAGGGGACACGCGATTTGATAATTGCTGTGCCTGGAACACTCTATGCTCATCGAGCATCGAGTAATGCAACATCGCATCAGAACAAATTTGAACTTCGAGGATGTGATAGATGAGCCCGCAGTTTTCTCGCCGCGACATGATGAAAGGGGCCGGCGCATCGCTTGCAATGCTGGGAACACCGGGAGTATTAGCCCAGGCCAGCAGTGAACAAACCGGCAACGCGGCCTCCGGGAGCATGAGCATGCAGGACCAGACACGTGCGCAGCGGATGCAATGGTGGCACGCGGCGCGCTTCGGGATGTTTATTCATTTCGGCGTGTACAGCACGATCGGGCGCCACGAGTGGGTCATGGAGAATGAAGCCATCCCTATCGGCGAGTACACGGCTCACGCAACGACTTTCCGGCCGACGGCAAACTGCCCGCGGGCCTGGGCGAAACTCGCCAAGGCAGCCGGCATGAAGTACATGGTGATGACCACGAAACACCATGAGGGCTTTTGCAACTTCGATACGAAATTGACGAATTACTGCGCGCCCAAGCAAGGCCCGGGACGCGACGTGGTGCGAGAGTATGTGGAGGCCGCCAGAGCCGAAGGGATGCACGTGGGCTTCTACTACTCGCTGATGGACTGGCATCATCCCGATGGTGCGCGGTGCGCCACTGACGGGGCCGCGCGCCGGCGTTTCGTTGATTACACGCACGGACTCATCGAGGAGTTGATGACCAACTACGGCAAGATCGACGTGCTGTGGTATGACGTTTCCTGGCCGCTCGATGTGAACGGGTGGGAATCAGTGAAGATGAACGACATGGTCTTCAGGCTGCAGCCGGATATCATTGTCAACAACCGCAACAAACTGCCTGGCGACTTCTCGACTCCAGAACAAAAGATCGTGGCAGAGACCAACGGGAGGGCGTGGGAATCGTGCATGACGCTCAACGACAGCTGGGGCTATCAACGAGCTGACGATAATTGGAAGTCAGCCCGGACAGTTATCCGTAACTTGATACAGTGCGTGCGCGACGGCGGAAACTACCTGCTGAATATAGGTCCGAAGCCCGATGGATCGGTTCCGGAAGAATCGACACGCATTCTGACCGAGGTGGGCGAGTGGATGAACACAAATGGCCACACCGTCTGTCAGTCTGACCTGTGCCAGGTGCGGCGGTCGAACTATGCGAGCTTCACGCGCATCGGCAACACCCTCTACATGCATGTGCACTTCTGGCCCGGCGAATACGTCGCCATCAGCGGTCTGCGCACGAAGGTGAAGTCAGCGCATCTAGTGAAAGGCGGAACTGAAGTTAAGTTCACGCAGGACGACTTCCAGACCAAGCTCATCGGCCTTCCGGAAAAAGCGCCTGATTCCCCAATCACCACCATCGCCATCGAGTGCGAATCTGAGCCTACGCAGGATACGGATTACGTGCGGAAGAACAAGCCACGCGATGGCGTGTAGCCGGAAGACAAACCGGCCTGCCCTCGCTCAAAACAAGTGCCTACCTACTGTGCCATAACGATAGGTATGCATCTGTGATTGCAGCCGGTGGCCCGTATGTCAGCCCTGCGCACCATCCTTGAGTCCGCGCACCCACAGTGCAGTTACGTCCTTACAGTCGTGGAGATCGAGAACCGGAGCGCCGGCCGGAGTCTTGATGTGAAAGAGATCCGCTCCTTCCACGCTCTGCATCATCAGCGCCGGGCGCGCGTCCTCACTCATCGCAACGATCTCGATATCGCTCATCGTTACGTTCTTCACGTGTCGAAGATAGAAACCCTGCGACGGCATGTTTCCGAACATGTTCGGTTCTGGATATTTCTGTTCGTTTTCGGCAGGCATAACCGCAGCCTGCTCTTTTGTGCCGCCGCCCCGATGCTGGATGTAGATGTGGTGGAGCTGGAGATCCTGAATCTCGTGCCCCGGAACACCGCTGATGATGCATCCAAGCTGCGAAGCAGCATTTGAGCAAACAATGTTGCTCAGGATGACGCGTTGCAGCGTTCCCGTCTTCGTCGATTCCGCCGGTCCGCGCAGCCGGCTGCCGAGGCGGAGAAAGATTGGCGCTGAGACCAAATCGCGCATCGTGATGTTGGTGATCGCCATATCTTCGAGCAGCGCACCGTCCACGGTTTCCAGCGCCAGTCCCTGGCAGCCCTCGAAAACGCAATTGGTGACGGTGATGTTCTTGAATCCGCCATTCGACTCCGTGCCAAATTTAATGCGTCCCGTGTGAGGAACCTTCGCCGACGGATCGAATTTCTTCCATGTGCCGTCGAGCATCGTTCCCAGCTCGTACGCCCCGGTCACGAAGCAGTTGGTGATAGTCAGATTTTCGGTCGCCCTGGCGTAACCCAGCGCGTAGCTGCTCTTGGGGACAATCGCGTCATCCCACGGCGAATTGATCGCGCAGTTCGCGACCTGCACATTGCGGCAGCAATCGATGTCCATGCCGTCGCGGTTGGTGTCGATTGTGAGCCCGTCGATCAGCAGATTGTCGACACCAGTTGCAAGGATTCCAAACCAGCCTCCCTGCAGGATCTGAAAATTCCTCAGCTGCACATTGCGGCAGTTCTTCAGGCTGATGGCCTTGTTTCCGACACCGCTGGTTCGCCGGTTGGCCGGGTTCTGACTCTTTGGATCATTGCTGCGCGTCAATCCGCGGCCCCAGATGCGTCCCGGACCATAGATCGAGACATCGTGAAGGCCTTCGCCCCAGATCAGGCTGTTATGCCAGTGGTTATGCCCGTAGTCCTGGTAAGCCTCCCAGGGCTGCTCCGGCTCCGGCTCGTCGTATCCACCGGATTGTCCTTCCGGCAGCGCGTCGGCAGCGATGATCACCGCCCCCTGCTCGAGGTACAGCGCGACATTGCTCTTCAGGTGGATCGAGTAGCACAGATATTGTCCTGCAGCGAAGCGAACGGTGCCGCCGGCGGCTGACGCAGCTTCAATTGCGCGGTTGATGGCGGGCGTATCGATCGTCGTCCCGTCGCCCTTCGCGCCATAAGCCCTGACATCGAACATGCCCGAGCCATGATCAGAAATTTCGGGCGAACCTTGCTGACCGTAAGCTCCCGTTCCACCCATAACCGCCGGTACTGCGAATGCACCTGCACCTGCCAGCTTTAGAAACTTCCTGCGCGCAGTAATCTCCACTTCGTCTCCAATCTCCATGAAATGAACTCACAGCTATACGATCATTTAACCCGCAGCAATACCACGCCGTGCGGTGGCACAGTAACGGTATAGGAGTCCTTCATGCTGCCGAGATCCTTGGCCTGCCAGACATCACGAACCCGCACCGACTTACGAAATCCAAGTTGCTTGAAATCCACGGAAATTGAAAGTGCGGTCGCGTGCCGGTTGAAGACGCCAACAGCCTTCGATCCGTCGGCGAGCTGCTTCGCCCAGATCTCAAGCGGTCCTTCAGCGCTCACGCGGTCTCCCTGCTGGCCGAGACGGTCCTGATCGATGGCGATCACTTCGCGATTCGTAAGCATGGCAATCGTCTCGGGCGTCATGGAGGTCAGGTCGTTGCCAGCCAGCAGCGGCGCGGCCAGAATCACCCAGAGGCTCATATGCTGGCGATACTCATCTTCGGTCATACCGCCGTTGCCCACTTCCAGCATGTCGGGATCATTCCAGTGCCCGGGTCCTGCAAAGCGCGCTAGGCCGGCCTGGCTGAATCCAATGTCGACCATGCGGGCGTAGTGGTCGTTGATGTCTCCGGTGGTGCGCCACAGATTGCCGCCTACGTCAGTTCCCCATCTCCACACAGCGTCATTGCCGTACTGGCACAGACTGTAGACGATCGGCCGCCCTGTTTTATGGAGCGCGTCGCGCATCTTGATGTAGGCATCCACCATCATCTTGTGCGCCGCCTCGGGTGTAGGTGCTGCTTTCAATTCCGTGCGCAACCCGCACAGATCGTATTTCAGGTAATCGAAGCCCCACTTCGCGTACGTTGCGGCATCCTGCTCCTCATGCCCCAGGCTGCCCTCGTAGCCCGCACAGGTCTTCGCACCGGGAGAGGAGTAGATGCCAATCTTCAACCCTTTACTGTGAACATAATCCGCAAGGGCCTTCATGTCGGGAAACTTGCTGTTTGCCTGGATGTTTCCCTGCGCGTCGCGTTCGCCCTGCCATGTGTCGTCGATGTTCACGTAGATGTACCCGGCGTCTCGCATGCCGGTCGAAACCATCGCGTCGGCCTGCGCGCGCACCGTCTTGTCGTCGATCGTACGGTGAAAATGGTTCCAGCTGTTCCAGCCCATGGGCGGAGTCGCCGCGAGGGTTTGAGCTGCTGCCCGACACGGACAAAGAGCCGTAAAATACGCCACCACGGCAATGCCGGCAATCATGGAATTCCGGCAACTGCGAAATGCCGTCCGATGCTTCATAGATCAATTTCCTCCGAGGCGAATGGTTAATGCATCACATGATGCGGGGACGCCGTCTTCGGCAGCAAAACGCTCGCCACTTCCGAATCGCCGCTTTCCCCGTTTGAATTCACAGCAGTTACTTTATACAAATATGTTTTACCCGGCTGCGCAGAGTTATCGAGAAAGGCGCTCGACGTAAGACCGCTGGTGAGTGCCTGGAACGAATTCGTCCCTTCAGGGCATCGCTTCACGGTGTAGGTAATTGCTGCGGGGGATTTTGCCCAGGATAGTGCGACCCGCCCGTTCTCTACCTTTCCTCGTACTTCTGCCGGTGCCACTGGAGCAGGGCCGTCCGGCGATAGACCATATACGCACAACTGGCCGCTCCCCGTGTTCTTTGTGCCGAAGCTTGGCAGATATACCTTGCCGTTCGCGATCGTGGGTGGCGCCATTTTCGCATAATCGCCACAATCGTCGCGTCCGGCATTCTGGAGTGAATTCCAGAGCTCGTGCTGAATATCGTCGGCATCGTATGCGTGCAGGACTCCCGGCTGTGACTCATGCCATGAATCGCCGGTCGCGTGAATTGCGGCCCACAGGATTCCATCCTTCTTGCCGTTAGCAGAGAGCGAAAGCATGGCGCCCGGATGCCCCTGGTTTGCCTCAGGTCTCATCGCGGCAGGAGCCTCAATCAGCCTTTCGCCATTGAACCGATAGGCGCGCAGGTGATCCCGCTGTCCCCACATGTAGATCATCCGGCCGCTCTTCGCGCTGTCCCAGAAAACAATGCTGTGCAGGTGAGAGCCTGTAGCCTGAAAGTGCTGAACCGCGTGCTCATCTCCCAGGTGCCCCATGTTATCCGCATTCACGAGGTACAAGACTCCCTGCTTGCCGCCGTCCATAACTAAGTGGGTTCCGGGCACCAGCATTGCACCGGATGAGTCGAGATCGGCGTCAGTCGAATCGAGATAGGCATGATTGGATGGAGTAAACCAGTCCAGCACCTTGAGGTCCGGACTGAGCTTGAGGAAGCTCTCGCCGAAATTAGACTTACCATCCCAGGTTCCATTAGCCGTTACAACATAAACATTTCCGGCGGCGTCAATCGCGGGCGCCTGCCCGGACTGCCAGATGCTTGCCTCCTGACCGGTGGGAGATACATTGAACACGGCTGTCTGGCGTAACGATTTTGCGTCGTACTTCATCAGGAACCCGTGGTAGGGCTCCTTGTCACAGTGTGAGGCGTAGCCTACGTAAACGCTTCCGTTCGCCAAAGCGAGCGCCGGTCTCTGGTTCTCCATAAGCGGGTTGAAATCGGGGGCTTCGATCGCAACCGGGCTGCCCGGAAGATCGACGCCGGTGGTTATATCGAGCGCGTGCAGGCGTTGAACGAAATTGTCCTTGATACGGGTTAGGGCCACGACATAGAGCGTTCCACTGCGGTCGTCGATCACCGGAGTTCCGATGATTCCCATGTTCCCGTTGAGATCCGTGCACCCAAAATCCCAGTCGTTGACATTTGCCGGCGCTCCAAAGTTGACATGCCACAAAGGCTTCGACGCGCCGGGATCATTCGCGTCGAAGGCGTAGACACTATTGTTGACGGTGGTGATGTAGACGACGTCGTGAGTGCCGCCGCCGATCTTCACATTCGTGACAATGAGGGGCTGGCTGTACACCTGATCATCCACTTCTCTCTTAAAGATCATGCCAAACTGCCTGGCGTTTACGTTCGAGGGCGTGAGCGCGGTTTCGTTCAGGTTTGCTCCAGTACGCTCGGCGTTATTGTGCTGGGTCAATACATTCACCCGAGCGCAGCACGACACGCTCTGCAACTGCGGCAGCAGCACCACGCCGAGCAGAGCAGGAATCATTCCTCGTCTGAATTTGTGTCCCCGGTACGCTACCCTCAGGATCACCGCCTCCACTTCCCTTCTTATAGCCAAGTTATATAGAACTGCTGCTCAGCGAATTATCCGGGGCTGCGGGACACGCTATGTGTTTCGCCTGCTGGGACCTTGACAACATAATAGGTTTCGATCGAACCGCCCAGCCGAACCGCGGTTTCCGCAGGAGCGCGTTTACCGTCGACGAAGAGCCCGTCTGCTTTTCCAGGGAAACTGGCGCGCCAAATGAGATCAGGGCCAGTGTCATTTGAAAAAATTGTTTTGCTCGTTTGTTCGTGCCGAGCGGACACGACATTCTTGCCCACAGGCACATGACTTAACGCAGCCCACCTAGTCTGATCCGTAAGCTGAGGATATGTCTCCACGGCCTCCGAATCTGACGATGGGCGAATGCCCATCAGCCCGGCACCTAGATTACCCACGACGGTAAAAGATACCTCCGGATACTCACGGCGCTTCAGCAGTGGATCCATCATCGCAACCAGCACCGAGTAGCCAGCATGCGATCGGCCATACTTGTAGAAGATATCGGGAAGGTAACTCCTGCCCTCAACCCCTCCAACAATGCCGTGACTCGCCGCCTCATCCAGATGCAGGCTCTTTTGAAGCGCGTCCAGCGACGACCGTGTCCTCGGCCCGCTTTCGGTCAGCTCATAGTACAGGGGAAGCTCTGTATCGCTGTGGCCGGTGCTCTCTTTCAAGTCCATATGAAGCCTGCCGTCTTCTCCGATCGCGGCGAAATATCGATTTGCCGATGCATCCCACCATTTGCGATTGTAGAGAGACTTCAACGTCGCGGCTTTGCCAGAGAATTGTTCGGCAGCCTCCTCTTGATTCCTGGCGCGTTCGAATGCGGAATAACCACGATAAGCCGCATATTGCGCCGCAATCAGGTCGGCTCCCACGAGCACTTCGTTCTGCAGGTCTTCATCGTAGGTGCCAATGCCCATGTGCCCATCGCCAGGAAGATGGTCGAGCAGGCCATTGTGATCGTGATCCCATTCGCGGACGTAGTCGGTAACAGTGTGCGTGTAGAAATTGAGGAAGACCTCGTCGAGGTACGCTGCGTCTCTCGTCCACAGCCACTGGCGATAACAGGCATCGACGACGTCGAAGTTGGCCGGCAGGTCGTACCAGAAATCGTGATCGTTGTTGTAATCAACGGGCGCGGGCTTTCCATCCTTGGTGATTTCCCACCAGGTGCACCATCTCTTTGAGGCGGAGATGTGCGCCGCAAACTGGCGGAGCATGTTCTGAGTCCGCGCACCAAGGCCGAGTAGCTGCGCGCCGGTGCTCATGTGCGAAACATCGCGCATGCAGAACGCATCCCGCCCCGGCAAGGCGGCCTCGTACCATGGCCCAACAGGATCGCCATTTCTGACATACGCGAGCGCCTGGGCCTTTGCCCACCTAAAGCCATCGACAAGCCGACTGTCCGACGATTCGAACTCGATTGCTCCTTCCTGCGGAAATTCTCCTGGCGCAGTCGAAGCGCTGGGGAGAGTGGGAGAGCTCGGGCGGGGACCTTGTCCGGCGATATCGTCAGAAAGGAGAACTGGAAGACCCAACGCCGCGCAAATCAGAGAACCGACAAACCGTCGCCGGGTGCTTAACGATACAGTTTTGATCATGAATAGAAAATCCAAAGTACTACAGCTTGCGCAATTGGGAGATCGGGCTCACACAAAATATGCGTTCTGCATGAGCCCACCCGCCTGCTATTCAGTTATGCCGCCCGCCAAATAGCCGCTAGAACGAATACGCTAATCCCAGCATCCCCTGTCGGGGCAGAAAATCGCTGCTGATGACACCAAAGGACGAGTCGGTAACCCCCGTGTCGGGCTGTTGATAGTTCACATGATTGACCACGTTGAAGAAGTTGGCTGAAAACTTGATCTGCTGGCTCCTGTCTGTTCCGAAGCTCCATACTTTATAGGCGGCGATATCCCAGTTCTGATACGGCGGCCCATAAACTCCGCCCGGCGCGACGCCGCTATTACCAAACCGGAATCCCTGTGGCTGTGAGAAGCAACTGGTCTGGAACCATTGACCGATTGTGCGAGGGTTTTTGGTGCTTCCCGGGCACACATAGTCCGCCCGCTGGCCGCCGTTCTGGGGCAAAAGATCGCTAGAGCTCGCGGTGATGAGCAGGGGGGCTCCGGAGCGGAAGGTGGTGATGCCGCTGACTCCCCATCCGCCGATAAGAGCGTCTACCCAAGTGGAGGTATCACCACCCCATTGCCTGCCATGGCCGAAGGGTAGGTCGTAAACATAGCTGACAACAATAGCCTGCGGGAAGTTATTACGCTGCCAGTTTGCGGTGTCTAACTCCTGCCGTGTTTCATAGGAGTCGATGGGGTTGTTGATGTTATCCATCATCTTCGACCATGTGTACGCAACATTCAGGGTCAATCCATGACTGGTGCGTTTCTGCAGCTGGAACTGGCCCGCGTTGTAGTGGGAATTCCCTGTGCTGTTGCGGGAGTCCACAGTCGTGATGTTGGGGTTGATGGCATAAAACGGCAGGCAGGCAGGATATGCAGGGGGTGCGGTGGCAGTATACCCAGGATTGCACTGGTTGAGCTGGTAGTCGTGGTACAGGTGATCACCTTTCGTGCCAACATAGGCAGCCTCAAAGGACATATCCCGGGTTAGCTGTCGCTGGAAACTGACGTTCCACGCGTAAGCCATGTCCTGCCGGAAGTTTTTCACTACCGAGTAAACGCCGAAACCGACCGGAGGGCTGATAAATCCTCCCGGCGTTGTGGGAGGCTCAATCAGCGGTTCGTAAACCTGGCCGGGCGTTATGCCGGGAAGGCCATTGCTTAGAATCAGAGAACCGCATCCCGAATACGGACCGGTGGGAGCAATCGGTGAACTGCAGTTCGAAGTGAGAGCGCTGTTGTTTTCGATCAGGGTTTCGGGATAGTTGCGTTCCAGGGTGCCTCCGTTTGCGCCAAAATTGTCGGGGAAATAGCTGATTCCGAAAGCCCCGCGAAAAGCGGTTTTGCCATCATCGGGTGTGAAAGCCGCGCCCACCCGCGGCGCCCAGTTTCCGTAATATGTGTTCAGGTTGGGTCCGCGATTGCTGGAGGACGCAATCTGAATGAGCCCGGCATTCTGTCCAGAGGTGACGAAATTGCTTTGACGGTTGTGCGCGTCGACCGGCGCTGTGTAGAGGTCCCAGCGCATGCCGAGATTCAACGTAAGGTTCCGGTTGACCCGCAGATCATCCTGGCCATAAACGCCCAGGTACCAAACGCGCGTAGCAGGGATGGATGGGAAAAGGTCACGCTGAACCTCGTTGGGGCCACCGACCAGAAGATCGGCGAGGGCAGCCCCCTGAGTGCCGGCGCCCGTATAGCCTCCACCGAAAGTGAGAATCCCACGGGGATCGTTCTGCGCATTTCTAACGCTAGTCTGGACCCGCTCCAGGCTGGCGCCGAACTTTATAGTGTTCCGGCCATGAACCATCGACACGGTGTCCACCCACTCATATATGTTGGCAAGTCTTCCCAACCCATTTGGTAACCATCCGGGATCTCCTGTGCTGCTCCAGCCGCCGGAGATGTTGAATTGCGCGATGCCGCTGGTGATCGGCAATCCACTGATGTTGCCGTTCGGGATGCCGAGGTTGTTGTTTTCCTCGATCCCGTAAGCATTGGCGAAGTCCACCGTGTTATAGCGACTAAAGCCCATGCGTGCCTGGTTGATCGTGTTGTTGGTGAAGAAATGATCCCAGCCGACGACGTCGTTGTAGCTCGAGTTCTCTCCGTAGCCGTTGCCGCTGTTCATGAAGATGGTGCCGGGTCCGGGCGCCGTATAATCCCGGCGCGCGTACGAAGCACGGGCGAAGAAGCGGTTGTGGTCGGAGAGCGCGTAGTCGCCTCTAACGTCGAACTGCGGCGCGGTTTCCGTACCCACAACCGAATAAGCAAAATTGTTGGAGACGCCGGGAAGATTCGGCAACGGGATCACCGACGGACTCAGGAGAGCCGTCGCGATAGGCGAGATATCTCCCGCAGGAACCGAGCTGGCCGTGCAGGGTGCGGCTCCCGGTAATCCGTTCGCCGCGGCGATCATCTGGCATGCCGCGGGGTTCGTGATAGGCGAACCGAACTCTGAGAGATCCCCTGTCCGCATCGCCTGCGTCGGAACCGTCAGAAGCCCGGAAGCGCCTGCATGCTGGAGAATGATCTGGGTGTCCATGGAGAAGAACAGCTTGTCCTTGATGATGGGACCTTCGAACTCTCCGCCGAACTGATTGAAGTGATAGGGAGGATTCAGATGGCTGAAGTAGTCTGACGCATTCAGGTTGGTGTTGCGGAGATACTCGAACAGCTGGCCGTGGAAGCGGTTGGTACCGCTCTTGGTGGTCAGGTTGACGACGGCGCCGCCAAAGATGCCGTATTCGGCGGTCGGGACGCTCGTCTCCATTTTCATTTCTGCGATGTCTGCAAAGGGAATCGCGATGTTGATGTAGGCATTCTGCGGTTCGACGTTGAGAACACCGTCAACCAGGTAGAGATTTCCTTGAAATGGGAATCCATTCACAGACGCGTAGGTTCCACCGCCTCCACCGCCGACAGCCGGGGATCCGGCAGCAGCAGGATTCTCGATCTGATCTCCCCATGCGGCAGGCGTCGTTCCGGGAGCCAGGAACATCAATGTCTGAAACAGACGGCCATTTACGGGAAGATTATTGATCTGCCTCGTGTCGATAGTCGTCCCCAGGTCAGAGGTCGTGGTTTCAACCAGTGGCGTTCGGCCCGTCACCGTTACTTCCTGGTTGACGGCGCCCGCCGATAGAGTCACATCGACTCGCGTCGATTTCTCCACCTGAACGAGGTTACCCTTGGCAATCGTCGTCTTGAATCCCGGGGCAGCCACCGTCACGCTGTACCTTCCCGGATCGAGCGTGGGAAAGGTGTAGAAGCCCTGGGCGCTGGTGGCCATTTTTGTTGATGACCCCGGTGCCTTCGTTTGTGACGGTCACCGCCGCATTCGGAACTACAGCGCCCGACTGATCCTGCACGGACCCCAGCAGGGTTCCCGTAATTGCCTGCCCAAACAGATTGGTCTGCCAGAGCAACAGTACGGCTATAAATCCTGTGCACAAACTTGCCGATTTCGTTTTCATTTACGGCCTCCATTCGTTAATCCAGTGCGCCTGCGATTCAGGTGTGCGCACCGGCCGCCACGTTCTGGCCTGACTGCATCGCCACAGAGGCGATTGACGTGAGCTAGCCAGTTATCTCGGAGATCCGGTTCGAACTCATCTTAAGCCCGATTTGATCTTGAGGTGTGCGCCGAATCCAATTCGATGTACACGGTTTCATCAAAAGAGGCTCACCCTATTTGACCTCCGATCACACAACGGTACCCTTCGTGAGGGCGTAGTCTTCCTCCGTGCGACCAACCGTAGGATCGCTCTATGACAGCTGTCCAGTTAAACGAGGATACTTAGAGGCTACGCGGCGTAGATACATACGAGTTACAGCACTGTCCGCCTACGTTACAGAGGTTGTTACATGCCGAAACCTGCAGGTTCTCACCGGAAAATGAGCGACAGAACATCAGCCGAGGCGGCTTCCGAGAAAATCCGGTCGGCGGCTATGCTTTGTTTTTTAGTCAGATTTATGAGACGCACGAAATAGGCGCACCAATGGATTCGCAACCCTGGCTGCGCAGCGCGCCTGACTGACGGCGACTAAGACTTAGTGAGATGCCGATGCTTTCGTCGCTGCCTCGTCGGGGATCGTGAAGGGGTGAACCGCTAACAATTCGGTGTTGAGTACTTGATAGCCTTTCTCCAGGTTCACTTTCAGTAGTGCCTGGAACGCCGGTATCCTCTGTTTAATACCTGCTTCCGAAATAGCCCCGGAAAGCTTCTCCACGCCGGAGGGAGAGGTTGCCAGCAGAACAGCACCCTCAGTTCCCTTGGTGTCCAGGCCTCCCAGATTTACGATATGTCGTCCCGGCGAGACACCGGGCTCAAAGGAAATCAGGGCATAGTCCGCTTTGACGGTTCCGGTCTGGGGATCGCGCTCTGTCTGATAGTACGGCTTTTCGTTGGAACGCGCGTGGGAGTTAACAATCCGGTCATTCCACAGGTCGCTTCGAGCGTCCCCACTCTGAAATAGAAAATCGCCCTTCGCGGGCAGCTGGGCCACTGCCACATTCTGAAACGGAGACCCGAGCAGAACTATATTGTGCTGCTTCAGGTCATCTGTCGTGATGTCGTAACTGGATTCGACGGTCGGCCTTGCGCCCATTTGCGTGAACAGACTCGTCAGCATGGCCACACCCTCAAGCTCGCCTGTTCCGGTATAGCCATTGTCGTAATAGAGACGGCCCGCCTTTGCCACGAGCGACGGATTCGATGCAAATTCCCGCGCAACGTGGGGATCCACGGCCGCGCCTCGGTCATCGCTGGCTCCATGACGGAACCTGAAAAGGTCGCTGGAGCCGTCCAGAAGAAAGACCGCGTCCGCATACGCGATGATCGGAGCCGGATCTTCCCTGATGAAATTCGTCCAGAAGGCTTTTACGGGATCATCCACTGCCGCGTCCTGGCGCACGGAAGAGGCCAACGAATTTTCCTGCCTCCGATGCCAGTAATTGTTGACAAGAAAACCAGCGGCAAAGGCCGCTACGATCGATATGATCACGATGGCGAGCGCGCGGCGCGATAAATCCCGACCGCGGGACCTCGCCGGGCGCCGTCCCAGGTTCATCAGGCTTGGTTCTGGACTCCGGCGCGGGCACCTCATGCAGCGCCGGCGTCCCTGCTTTCGCGAGCTTAAAAGTGGGGAGATAGTGGCCCTTCGGAACCTCCACGAGGATCGAGTCCCGGGAGCCCTCCATCTCGTAATACTCCTTCAACTTCTGCCTGAGTCTGTAAATCTGCACCCGGACGATGGGATCGATCTTCGGATCGAAATCCTGCTTTCGGCCGAGGGCCTCCACTCCGATTGTGTATTCCTTGATCTCGTCCGGATGTGCATCCAGTGCCCTGGTTGCCAAAAACTGAAAGAGCTGCTGTAGCGTCGGCGCGCTTTTAAAGGTGTTGGAGCCGACGATGCGCTGCACATGATGATCGGAAAGCGCGCGAGGAACGGATTGTGGATCCGTCAGTGTCGAATGACCTGCCATGCTCTTCATTTTGGCGAATATCCGAGCGCGGAAGCGATTTTAGCACTCCGAATCATGGAGGGCCACCGGGGCCGTCCCGCTTGGCGGTACGAGAACACTCCCCCAGACCGCGGAGCCCGACGCGGCATCCCTCCTCGCCGTCGCTGTGCTCTCGGCGGTGCAGGCTCGTCAGTTTGGTTACCGAAGTACCCACCTTGCAGACCTGATGATCGCCACGCGTTATTTCCTTCTCCTTTCATCGCGAACTAAGGTAATTATTTGGTAACCACCAAACCACAATAGGAGGCATGCGATGGCTGAAGGTCAGATAGCTCTGCAGGGCCACTACGACTATCGCCTCGTTGCGCTCTCCATTTTCATTTCAATCCTTGCCGCCTACGCTGCTCTCGACCTGGCGGGACGTGTGACATCGGCACGCGGCAGGGCGCGCTTCTTCTGGTTGAGCGGCGGGGCGGTTGCCATGGGCACCGGCATTTGGTCGATGCACTACATCGGTATGGAAGCCCTACGGCTACCGGTACCGGTGTTCTATGACTGGCCGACAGTGCTGATTTCCATGCTTGCGGCGATTGTTGCGTCGGGTATCGCCCTGTTTGTGGTGAGCCGCAAAACGCTGGGAGTTACGGCAGTCGTCATCGGAAGCCTGACGATGGGGAGCGGTATCGCCGCCATGCATTACATCGGTATGGAAGCGATGCGGCTTCCCGCGATGTGCCACTACTCGCTCCGCCTCGTAAGTTTGTCCGTAGTGTTGGCTATTGTGATCTCCGGTGTTGCACTTTTCCTGACATTCCGGTTCCGCGGCGAGACCACAAACTGGGGCTGGTGGAAAGGTATCAGCGCTTTGACAATGGGGGCGGCCATTCCGGTCATGCACTATGTCGGCATGGCTGCATCAACTTTTATCCCCATACCGCTTGCGGCAGCCGACCTGCGGCACGCCGTGAAAATCTCCGACCTTGGCATCGCTGCAATAACCCTGGTCACGCTCCTGATGCTGGGACTGGTCTTCGTTCTGTCGATCGTTGACCGTCGCTTCACGCTGCAAGCCATGGAGCTGAGAAGCGGCGAAAAGCGCTATCGCCAGATCGTGGAGACGGCGTTCGATGCTTTCGTCGGCTTTAGCGCTTCCCTTCTTGTCGAGCACTGGAATCCGCAGGCAGAGCGAACGTTTGGCTGGACCAGGAGTGACGCCAGGGGCCGGCCGCTGGGCCAATTCGTTCTGCTGGATCGAAACACTGATGAAATGGGCAAGAGCCTGCGCGAACTGCTCAAAGAAGGCGGTTCGACCGAAATGCAGCGACGAATTGAAATCGTTGCACGCCACAAAGATGGTCACGAATTCCCCGCAGAGATGGCAATCTCTTCCGTGCGATCGGGCGCGATGCAGATGTTCGCGGCATTTGTGCACGATGTCACGGAGCGGAAGCAGGCGGAACGGGAACGCGAAGCTGCCAAGGAAGCCGCCGAGGCGGCGAGCCGAGCCAAGGGGGATTTCCTCGCAAATATGAGCCACGAGATCCGCACGCCCTTGAACGGCGTGATTGGCATGACGGAACTGGTCCTCCAGACGGAGCTGACGCGGGAGCAGCGGGATTATCTGGACACGGTTCGTTTTTCCGCGGAATCGCTGCTGTCGGTAATCAATGACATTCTGGACTTCTCAAAGATCGAAGCCGGCAAGGTGGAACTGGAGGAGATTGATTTTGATCTTCGCGAGTGCCTCGAGACTACCCTTCGCACATTGGCATTGCGGGCCGATGAGAAGGGTCTGGAATTGTTGTGCGACGTAGATTCCGCGGTGCCGAACGTGTTCCGCGGAGATCCGAATCGGCTGCGCCAAATCATCGTGAATCTGGTTGGAAACGCGATCAAGTTCACGCTCGAGGGGGAAGTGACCTTAAAAGTCGGGACTTCCCTTCCGAACGGCACCAGATATCCGCTCCATTTCGTTGTCTCTGATACCGGCATCGGCATTGCACCCGAGAAGCTGGAGAGCATCTTCCACTCCTTCAGTCAGGCGGATACCTCTACAACGCGTGAATATGGCGGGACTGGACTCGGACTTACCATTTCACGCCGCCTGGTAGAGATGATGGGAGGCCACATTCGGGCTGAAAGCCAGATCGGCAAAGGATCGGCCTTCCATTTCACGATCGAACTCGAGTGCGGCCTGGAGTCGGCAATCGCAAAGGCGGGAGCTTCGCATCAGGGTGTACTGGCGGGAACCCGCGTACTGGTGGTGGATGATAACCGGACGAACCGGCGAATTCTCGAACGCCTCCTCGCCGGCTGGGGCATGGAACCGGAGTTGGTGCCGGACGGGCAGTCAGCACTGGCCATATTGCATGCAGCGCGAGAGGCTGATCGTCCCTATCAGCTGATTCTTACCGATATGCATATGCCCAAAATGGATGGGTTCGAATTGGTGGAGCGTATCCAGGGTGAAGATCGCTCGCGGATGCCCACCATTATGATGCTGACCTCCGGGAAGCAACACGGTGACGCAGCGCGTTGCGAGCAATTGGGCGTTGCCGCGTATCTTATGAAGCCAATTCGGCAAGCGGAGTTGCGGGAGGCAATTGCGCGGGTATTGGGCGCTATGGCCGACAATCGCGAGACTCAGATGATTACCAGCACAGTACTCGAACGCACCCGGGACGCCAGCGCAACGCTGCGGGTGCTGTTGGCAGAGGACAACGAAGTAAACCAGAAGCTGGCCACGCGATTGTTGGAAAAGCGTGGCCACAGCGTTGCTGTCGCGAAGAACGGGCGGGAGGCCCTGGAAGCGATTCGGAATGCAGAGTATGACCTGGTTCTGATGGACGTGCAGATGCCTGAGATGGACGGTATTGCAGCAACGGCTGCGCTACGAGCCATTGAACGGGACACCGGGCGGCATCTTCCCGTAATCGCGATGACAGCCCTGGTTATGAAGGGCGATCGCGAACGCTGCCTGGGAGCCGGTATGGACGGCTACCTGCCAAAGCCAATTCGCTCGCAGGAACTCGATGAAGTGTTGGACACATACGTGACGCAGAAGACCCGCGACAGCGGCCCAGCAGAGCAGACTGCGCCGATGCCGCCTGCGGCCATTCAGGAAGCAGTAGACGCCCGCGAATTGCTGGATAGGATCGGCGATGAAAGAGAATTTCTTGCTGAGCTGGTAAATACATTTCGCGACGACTTCCCAAAGCAGTTAGAGACGATGACGACGGCATTGAAAGACGGCAACGCTGCACAGTTGACGCTCGCAGCTCACTCTCTCAAGGGAGCTCTCTCGAATCTCGCCGCACAGCGGGCAGCCGGGCTGGCAGCAGGAGTTGAAAGCGCAGGTAAATCGGGAGATCTTCCAGGCGCCGAGCTGGGGTTGCGCGATTTGAAGCCCGAGCTTGCCCGCGTAGTGGATGCCTTGAATGCGCTCTGTCAGGAGACGGTTCCGTGAAGATCCTCGTTGCAGACGATGATGCGGTTTCCCGCATGATCATGGAAAGGATGCTCCGGCAGATTGGGTACGAGGTGACGGCGGCGGAAAACGGCCGCGACGCGATCGAAAAGCTGCTGGATAACGATGGCCCGAGACTGGCATTGCTGGACTGGATGATGCCGGAGTTGGATGGGCCACAGGTTTGCCATCAACTGCGCACGATGCATGGGCATCGATACATTTATCTGATATTGCTGACATCCAAGGACTCAAGAGAAGACCTGGTGGCCGGGCTCGATGCCGGCGCGGACGATTATCTGATAAAGCCGTGCAATCCGGCTGAGCTGAAAGCGCGATTGCGGACTGGGCAACGAATTCTGCGGCTGGAAGACACCTTGGTAGCAGCGCGTGAGGACATGCGCTTCCGAGCCACCCACGATGCCCTGACTTCTCTCTGGAACAGGGGGAGAATTCTGGAATTCCTTCACAGTGCGGTTCAATCGTCAGAATCAACTGCGATATTGTTGTGCGATATCGATCACTTCAAGCGAATCAATGACGTCCACGGTCATCTGGCGGGTGATGCGGTGCTTCGGGAAGTGGCGGCACGCCTGCGTGGCGCGGTGCGAGCCGATGACGCCATAGGCCGTTACGGCGGTGAAGAATTCCTGATTGTATTGAACGGGTGCGATGCGCGACGCTTGCCTGAGCGCGCCGACCAAATACGCAGGGCGGTATCGGAGGGCGGATCCATCATGGACGGGGTCACAAACATCAGCGTGAGTATTGGAGCGATCGCGCTGGGCCCAGACAATGTTGCGATGCCAGTCGAAGGGGTATTGAGTCTCACCGATACAGCTCTTTATCACGCTAAGGGGTCGGGTCGTAACAGAGTGGTGATCGCCGATCCCCTTGTCACGAACGCAGCAAGTTGAGAGTCTCAAAAGACAGGCGGACTGGAACAGACAAGAAGGTGGTCGCCCGAATGATGCATTCAAGCCGAATCTCTGCCGTCATCGCGCTGCAACGGTCAGGCCTTGGTTTAACTTCCTCCTGAATCCCGTCCATGTCCTAATGGAATAGCTGGCATGGTCAACCTTAAGGTCACCTCCGACATAGACGCGTCAAGAGTCCGCAAACTTGCACCTCCACCAATCCACGGCAGATTCAATTTGCCGTCAAGTTCTATTTCTGAGCCACGGAGTTGTGATTGATGCTGAAGAGTATCGTTCGTTTCTGCATGCTATTTGCCGTTTCCAGCGGTCTGGCCCAGACTACAGTCAATGTAAAAGTGGATCTCAACCACAAGGTGGGGACTTACACGCCGATCTATAGCTGGTTTGGCTACGATGAGTCGAATTACTCGACAACAAAGAATGGGCAGGCGCTCCTTCACCAGCTGCATGACTTGAGCCCTGTTCCGGTATACATTCGCGCTCATTTCCTGCTCGCTACTGGAGACGGAAAGCCGGAGCTCAAATGGAGCTCGTCCAACGTTTACACCGAGGATGCGAACGGCAACCCGGTCTACAGCTGGACCATCTTCGATCAGATCTTCGATGCTTATGCGGCGGCTCACGTGCGCCCCGTGGTGGAGCTTGGCTTCATGCCGAAGGCGCTCTCCAGCCATCCCGACCCTTACCACATAGGATGGCCTCTGAAGAAAGGCGAGGTGGAGGGATGGTCGTACCCACCCAGGGACTACAAGCGCTGGGAGGAACTGACTCATCAGGTGGCCGAGCATCTGGTGAAACGCTATGGCTTAGAGACCGTTTCCACGTGGTACTGGGAAGTATGGAACGAGCCAAACGGCGAGTACTACTGGAAGGGAACACAAGATCAGTACAACAAGCTCTATGACTATGCGGTCGATGGTGTACGCAAAGCCATCCCCGGCGCGCTGGTGGGAGGGCCGGCCACCACCGGCCCAGGGCCCCGCGGTAATGCCTCCGCATACTTGCAGGCATTCCTGGAGCATTGCGCAAAGAACAAGAGCGATGCGACCGGAGGGCCAATTCCGCTGGACTTCATCTCCTTCCACGTGAAGGGTAGCCCCAATGTGATCAACGGCCATGTCCAAATGGGCCTCGACCGGGAATTAGATAATGCGGCGGCCGGCTTCGCCATTGTGAACAAGTTTCCGCAATTCGTGAAGCTTCCTATCATCCTGAGTGAAGCCGATCCCGAAGGTTGCGCCGCTTGTTCGGCACGGCTTTACCCGCCCAATGCGTATCGCAACGGTACGCTCTACCCCAGCTATACTGCAGCGGCGATGAAAGGCCTCTTCGAGCTTGCGGATCGCGATCACGTGAACCTGCTCGCAATGTTGACCTGGGCCTTCGAGTTCGAAGACAAGCCCTATTTCGACGGCTACCGCACGCTTGCAACCAACGGCATAGATAAACCGGAGCTCAACTTCTTTCGCATGGCGGGATTGATGAGCGGAGATCGCGTAGAGGTGAAAAGCAGCGGGGCCGTCCCGCTGGATACTATTCTGGCCAGCAGTGTACGCCAGGACCCGGATGTCGATGCGCTTGCCACCAGCGCGCCGGGACTGGCCGTTGTTCTTCTCTGGAATTATCAGGATGAAGATGTACCGGCTCCGGGCTCAGCTGTTGATGTCTCCGTGAAAGGAATTCCTGCATCCGTCCACCGCGTGCTATTGCAGCACTACCGGATCGACGACGACCACAGCAACGCCTACACCGTGTGGAAGGAGATGGGATCGCCGCAGGATCCGACAGCCGAGCAGTACGCCAAGTTGCAAGCCGCAGGACAGCTCAAGTTACTCGACTCTCCGCAGTGGATTACGCCCGCAGATGGAGAGATCAAAGTAAATATGCAATTGCCTCGGCAAGGTCTGTCACTTTTGCGGGTAACCTGGGGCCGGTCAGTTTTGCCCTGATGCTTTTCAGCATTGCGTTGTTTGGCCAGCAGTCGTGGTCCGGGCTGGTCATGACGAGGACGGCCATAACGACGTGAACGTTGTTTCTCGCGGTGCCTGCCGAATTCGGCCGAGCAAAGCTCGATAATACGCCCCCGAAGTATGCGGAATCAGTTCTACAGAGTCTGTTGTCGCGACTCTCCACGGCTGACAATCTCGCGGGTGAAGAGGTCCGCTTCCCTTTCGCAACGCCGGCTGATGAGTCCCACTCTTACCGCACTTACAAGTG
>CAVRNK010000117.1:0-86902 GCA_963721995.1 uncultured Acidobacteriaceae bacterium
TTCACCGCCGTCGCGCTGACATTTTCCATGGTGACACGAAAACTCTCGTGGCTGCAAAGAGTGGCCGCGTCCGCGGTGCATCCACTCAACCACGCGACCATCGCCGGCACGCGCAAGGCCGATGAAACCGCAGAGTCACCCGCCACCGCGGCGTACCTGGTGCCATTCCTCGCAATCCTCGCGGCATCGTTCATCTCCAAATCCGCCTCGGGATATTTCGAGTGGCTCTATCCGCTGCGTTTCATAGCCGCCGCAATCACTCTCTGGTATTTCCGCTCCGAATACAGAAAACTCGACTGGCGCTTTGGATGGATTGCTCCGGCAACGGGCATGACCATCTTTCTCGCCTGGATCCTACCGGGTTGGATCGTACCGGGTCTGTCGACACACGAGCCTCTCGCCAGTCCTCTCGGCTCGGCACTGGCTGCGCTGTCTCCCCCTATGCGCGTTGCATGGATCGCTTTCCGCGTCGCTGCAGCAGTCGTTACAGTTCCCATCGCCGAAGAACTCGCCTTTCGCGGCTACCTGGCGCGGCGCCTCGTCAGCGGCAACTTCGACCAGGTATCTTTCCGCAGCCTTACTTTGCTCTCCGTGTGTCTGTCCTCAGTTGCCTTCGGCGTGATGCACGGCGGTCACTGGTTTGTCGGGATTTTCGCCGGCCTTGCTTACGCGGCCGTTCTAAAGTGGCGAGGCCGCATTGGCGACGCCGTCGTCGCGCATGCAACGAGTAATCTGCTGTTGGCTGCGTGGGTCCTCACGCGCGGAGACTGGTCGCTCTGGTAGGAACGTTTGCTAATCCCTGATTCCTGTTTCTAATTGACCGCCTTTATTCGAGGAGCGCCGCCGCAACCGCCATCGCTGTGATTGCCGCCGTCTCGGCGCGCAGGATGCGCGGCCCAAGGCTCACCGGCTTCCATCCCTCGCTGTCGAAGAGCGCTTCTTCTTCCGCCGCCCATCCACCTTCCGGGCCGACGGCTACTCGAACCACCGGCAACTGATCGCCGGAATCAACCAGCGCTTCCACAAGCGCCTTGCGAAGCGTGCGCGTCCGCTCCTGTTCGGCGAGCAGCAGCCGAACCGCATTGCCTTCGCGCCGCGCCGCAACCTTCAACTGCGCGACGTCCTCCACCACCGGCACGTCCGATCGGCGCGACTGCTGCGCAGCCTCACGCGCAATCCGCCGCCAGCGCTCCACGCGATTCTGCGCCGACTGCGCAAGATGCTTCTCGCTGCGCCGCGCGACGATCGGAAGAATCCGTTCCACTCCCAGTTCGGTCGCCTTCTCGATCGCCCACTCCATGCGGTCAAACTTGAAGATCGATAGCAGCATCGTCAGCGGCAGCGCCGGCTCCGCCTTTACCTCGGCAATCAGGTTGAATCGCACCGAATCGCCGCTGATACCCGCGATTACCCCGTGCCATACGCGATCGCCGGCGACGATGTCGAACTCCATCCCGGCCTGCGCGCGCAGCACGCGGATCAGGTGCGAGGCCTGTTCGCCGGTGAGAGAGGCGATGGCTTCATCCCAGGTGTCGGCAATCCAGCGTCGGCGCGTCATATGTCCTATTGTCGCTCATTCAAACCTGTTGCCCGCAAACACGAAGGGGACGCTTTTGGCGTCCCCTTCTGTGTTGCCTGTTGCTATTGCTTACTTCTTCTTGGCTGCCTTCTTCGCGGGCTTCTTAGCTGCCTTCTTAGCTGCCTTTTTAACTGCCATGGTTTCTATTCTCCCTTTTTCGATGTGACATCGAGTCTGCAACACATGGTTGCAGTTAACGAATGTATAGAAGTCTGAAAAAAAAGTGTCAAGGGAAAAATCGCATTTTTGTGCATTCAATTTTTCGAATTGAATCGTCTGCGTCAACGTCGTCTCGCATCGCAAGCTCAAATCACGCGCGAATGTTTCGCAATCGCGAGCGCAATTCCTGTGAGTGAGTCGTACCATGCGTGCGCCATCATGCCCGCGCGCAGACTCTTCCGTTGAATCGCAAGCAAGCAAAACATCGCGCCAAATGCGACGATGGCGATCATTGCGCCGACACCTTCATAGCCGTGCGCCGCGCCGAAGAGCAGCGAAGACATGAGTACGCCGAGCCACAAGCTTCCGCGGCCCGTCGATTTTCCGCTGATCGATGCGACCTGCTGCAGCAAATAACCGCGAAATACAAATTCTTCGACAATGCCTGCCGTGGCCGAGAGCGCAACCCACACCAGCACTTCCCATACGGTCTGTGGCGCGATCGCATATACCGCCTTTTGCCCGTGCAACAGATGCAGCACGCGCAGGACGCTCGAAATCGCCGCCAGCACCACGCTTGCCATGAGCCAGAAGATCAGGGCGACGCCGAAATCGGTGAACCACGCCTTCACTCCCGCGCGCCGTTCGCCCAACAATTGCCGTATGGGAACGCGGCGCATCCGGATGCCCCACCAGGTCAGCACCCCCAGCGCGATCTCCCATACCATTGTGAATGCGTAATGCTGCATGTGGTGCTGCGCGAGAGCACTGGCCTTCGCCTGTGTGCTGCTCACCACGGAGACGCCCAGGATCACCGCGATCACAATCGCCGTGTGCCACCAGGGCGCGACAGGCTGCGGTGGAACCGGCCACCCGCTCGCGCCCTGTTCCGCTGGCACAGGTAGTTCTTCGGCTGAATTCTCTGATATCTTCATCAGTTCGCATCTTGAGTGTAACGGTTGCTGCATCAACGCATGCGGCGCTGCATCGAATAGAGTGAGGTAGTTATGCAGTCAATGGAAGACATCGTCATCGTGTCCGCGGTTCGCACACCCGTCGGGAAATTTCAGGGAGGCTTCTCCGATCTCTCCGCGACGCAGCTCGGAGCCATCGCCGTGCGCGAAAGCGTGAAGCGCGCCGGCATCGATCCCGCGAAAGTCGAAGAGTGCATCATGGGCAACGTTGTCTCCGCCGGACTCGGTCAGAATCCCGCGCGCCAGGCAGCGCTCAACGGAGGACTTCTGCCCGAAGTCAGTGCCCTCACCATCAACAAGGTTTGCGGATCGGGTCTCAAGGCGGTTGCGCTGGCTGCGCAGGCCATTCAAACCGGCAACGCCGAGATCGTCGTCGCCGGCGGCATGGAGTCGATGACCAACGCGCCGTATCTCCTTCCCCAAGGACGCAGCGGCTTCCGCATGGGCAACGCCGTCGCCGTCGACTCCATGGTGAACGACGGCCTGTGGGACGCCTTCAACAACTACCACATGGGCATCACCGCCGAGAACGTTGCAGAAAAGTACAACATCACGCGCGAGGAGCAGGACGAGTACGCGCTCAACTCCCACCGCAAGGCCGCCGCCGCGTGGAAGGAGTGCCGCTTCTCCTCCCAGGTCGTGCCCGTTGAAGTCCCTGCGAAGAAGAAGGGCCAGCCGCCCACCATCGTCGGGCGCGACGAATCCATTCGCGAGGACGCCAGCCTAGAGGCCCTGCGCGCCCTCAAGCCCGCCTTCAAGAAAGATGGGACCGTAACCGCCGGTAATGCTCCCGGCGTAAACGACGCCGCCGCCGCTCTTGTCGTCATGTCGGCGAAGAGGGCCGCACAACTCGGGCTCACCCCGCTGGTGCATATTCGCGCGCAGGCTTCAAGCGGAGTCGATCCGCAATGGGTAATGATGGCGCCGGTCACCGGCGTGCAAAAAGTCCTGGCACGCGCAGGATGGTCCGCTGACAGCGTCGACCTCTTCGAACTCAACGAAGCCTTCGCGGTGCAGGCCATTGCCGTCACCCGCGAACTCGGCATTCCCTTCGACAAAGTCAACGCGAATGGCGGAGCCGTCGCCATCGGCCATCCCATTGGCGCCAGCGGCGCGCGCGTGCTCGTCACCCTGATCTACGAAATGATTCGCCGCGACGTGCATCGCGGTGTCGCCGCGCTCTGCCTTGGCGGAGGCAACTCCGTCGCGCTGGCGATCGAAAGATAGCCTTGACCGCAATCGATCCAACGCAAAGATTTTCTGGCCGCGTGGAGAGCTATCGCCTCTATCGCCCCGGGTATCCGGCGACAGTCGTTGATCTTCTCGCCCAGGAGTGCAGGCTTAGCGCGAAATCGACCATCGCCGACATCGCCGCAGGCACCGGCCTGCTCACGGAGATCTTCCTCGCACACGGCTTCAATGTCATCGCCGTCGAGCCAAATCAGCAAATGCAGGAGGCGTGTTCTTCATTGACCTCCCAATATCCGCGCCTGCGTTGCGTGGACGGGACCGCGGAGGCGACAGATCTCCCGGATCACTCCAGCGATCTGATCACCGTCGGTCAGGCGATGCACTGGTTCGACCTCCCGCGCACGCGCAGCGAATTCGTACGCGTGCTCCACCCCGGCGGCTGGTGTGTCGTCATCTACAACAATCGCCGCATGACCGGTGATCCCTTCCACGAAGGCTATGAGCGAATCCTCGTCGAGTTCGGAAACGATTATGAGACGGTCAAGCACAGCCACATGACCGAAGATCGACTCGCCGCCTTCTTCGCGCCCAACCCGATGCGCAGCGCAGTCTTCGAGAATTCGCAGCAGCTGACGCTCGAAGCTCTGATGGGCAGAATTCTCTCTTCGTCATACATGCCCCAGCCCGGCCAGCCGCGATACGAGGAAATGTCCCGCGCAACCGCAGACCTGTTCGCCGCGAACGAAACTGGCGGCTTCGTTCTCATGGAATACGACTGCGCGGTCTGCTACGGCCAACTGAGTGTTGATGGAAGCTAAGCGCTAGCGCGAAGGTAACTGGCTTCCCGTTGCAGGCATGCAGAAGCGAGAAACCATCAGGACGCGATAACCGCTTTCCGGATCGCACAACCGGGGTTCTGCAATTTCCTTGAAGTCTTGACTCCGTTCTGTCACGACGCAACACCACTCATCGTGGCTGATGTGAACGAAACAACCTCGATGGTTGGGGACGTAGTAGGCGTCCCATCCATAAATCAACGCCGCGAGTATGAAATTCGCCAGAATCAGGTGTTCGTCGTGCCGAAAACGATTGACAGTAGCCACGTTAAAAGGCCGATGTTCGCCAAATGACGACCGGATTCTCTCAACCATCTGATATCCAGCAAGACTTGCCTGTTGGTCCCAGATTCCCCAATCGGTAAAGATAAGCGTCCCGCCGCCCCATTGAACGGCGTCCATTCTGTCAGCATGGGTAAATTTACGGCGAGGTTTGCAAATTCCGATGCTTTTTTCGGAAATGGCATCTCGACGCACTTTGCCTCCGGATTGTCGTAGTAGGGCGAAAACGAATTGCCCCAACTTTGCCATTTGATATTAAAAATCCAGCTCTTTTGGCTAAGCTGGCCTTGAATTCTTCAATCGTTTCAGCAGTCATTCTCTGTTCTTAGCACTCAATAACATTCAGCGCCAACCCCGCCAGCGACGTCTCCTTGTAGCGGGACTGCATGTCGAGCCCGGTCAGATACATCGTCTTGATCACCTGATCGAGCGAGACCTTGTGCTCCTCCGTTTCATTCATCGCGATGCGGCACGCATGCACCGCCTTCACCGCGCCCATCGCATTGCGCTCGATGCACGGAATCTGCACCAGGCCGCCGATGGGATCGCACGTCATCCCCAGGTTGTGTTCCATCGCGATCTCGGCCGCATGCTCGACTTCGCCATTCGTACCGCCGAGCGCCGCAGCCAGACCGCCCGCCGCCATCGAACACGCCACGCCCACTTCACCCTGACAGCCAACCTCCGCGCCGCTGATCGAGGCGTTCTCCTTGTAGAGCACGCCAATCGCAGCCGACGTGAGGAAGTAGTGGATGATACCTGCCTCGTCGGCGCCATCGCAATAACCAGCGTAATATCGCGCTACTGCCGGAATCACTCCCGCCGCGCCGTTGGTCGGTGCGGTCACCACGCGGCCTCCGGCGGCATTCTCTTCGTTCACCGCCATCGCGTAGACCGTTACCCAATCAAGCGGAGCCAGAGGATCACGCGAGCCCTTGCCCGCGCCATCTTTCTCGCGCAGCCGCTGCGTCAGCCGCGGAGCACGGCGCCGGACGCCCAGCCCGCCGGGAAGAATCCCCTCGGTTGCCATGCCGCGGTCGATACATGCCCGCATTACTTCCCAGATATGCAGAATCCCCTCGGTCACCTCATGCTCGGGTCGAAGCGCGCATTCATTCCGCTGCATTACCTGCCAGATCGCCAGCCCCTCGCGCGCGGCCATCTCCAGTAGCTCGGCCGCACTGCGGAACGGATACGGCAGCGCAGCAGTCGTCATCAACGGAGCATCGCCAGCACCCTCCGCGTCGGCAACAATGAAGCCGCCGCCGATCGAGAAAAATGTATCTGTGCGCAGAACATTCCCGGCCGGGTCGAATGCCGTAAAGCGCACTCCATTTGGATGCCGGGTCTTTGCCCCTGGCGGATACATTTGGTCGCGATGAAAGATCAGGTGCTCCGCTTCGCGAAAGGGAATCGCCCGCGTGCCCAGCAGAGACAACATTCCCGATTCCCGGATCGACGCCAGCTTCGGTTCGATCGTCGCCGGATCGATACTGCTCGCTTCCTCGCCGCTTAACCCCAACAGCACCGCGCGATCCGTTCCGTGACCAATGCCGGTCAGCGCCAGTGATCCGTAGAGATCGGCCCGCACACTGGCCACCCTATCCAGTAACTCTTCGCGCGCCAGCTCAAGAGCGAACCGGTGTGCCGCCCGCATCGGCCCCATCGTATGGGAGCTCGAAGGCCCAATGCCAACCTTATAGAGATCAAAAAGACTCGTCTTCACGACAGCTCATTCTATTCTCTCGGCGCACATTACCAACGCTACCTGCTGCGGGGCTTCATTCCCGCTTTCTTCATCGCCGCCCTGCACTCTGCCGTGTATACTCCACGCACCAAAGCCAACCTTATGCTCTTTAAAGCCCTCAGCGCTGCTGTCTACGGCATTGACGCGAACATCATCGATGTCGAAGTCGACTTCTCCGGAATCAAGACTGACCAGGATCACTTCCACACCGTCGGCCTGCCCGACGCAGCCGTGCGCGAGAGCCGCGACCGCGTCCGCGCCGCGATCAAGAACTCCGGCTTCGATGTTCCGCCCACGCACATCACCATCAACCTCGCGCCCGCCGACATCAAGAAGGAAGGCTCCGGCTTTGACCTGCCCATGGCCATCGGCATCCTTGGCGCCTACGGAGCGCTCAATCTCCGCGATCTCAGCGAGTTTCTCCTCGTCGGCGAACTTGGGCTCGACGGCGGACTCCGCGCTGTGTCCGGCATGTTGCCCGTCGCGGTCGCGGCACGCGAGCGCGGGATCAAAAACCTCGTCATTCCCAAGTCCAACGCACGCGAGGCTGCAGTCGTCGAGGGAGTGAACGTATACCCGGTCGCCAGCCTGAACGAAGTGCGCGATCTCCTCAACGCAGCCGCGAACGGAGGCATTCACACCCAGCCCTTCCGCGTCGAGGCCGCGCGGCTGCTAGGCGAAATGCAGTATCACCCAGTCGACTTCGCCGATGTGCGCGGCCAGCAGACCGCCAAGCGCGCGCTCGAAGTCGCGGCCGCCGGCGGACACAACATCCTCATGATCGGCCCGCCCGGCTCCGGCAAAACCATGCTCGCCAAGCGCCTGCCGTCGATCCTCGCGCCGCTCAGCTTTGAGGAGGCCCTCGAAACCACCAAGATCCACTCCGTCGCCGGAGTGCTCGATGCGGAAGCCGGGCTCGTCGCGCAGCGGCCATTCCGCTCCCCGCACCACACCATCTCCGACGCGGGCCTGATTGGCGGCGGAGTCGTTCCTCGCCCCGGCGAAGTCTCGCTTGCCCACAACGGCGTCCTCTTCCTCGATGAGCTGCCCGAGTTTCCCCGCAACGTCCTCGAAGTGATGCGCCAGCCCCTCGAAGACCGCAACGTCACCATCGCGCGCGCCTCCATGTCGCTCAGCTTTCCCGCAGCCTTCATGCTCGCCGCTGCCATGAATCCCTGCCCTTGCGGTTTACCTCATCCTGACAGCCCACCGGCAGGTTGAGCGTCATCGCTTTTAATTCGCCACCGGCCACTCTGAATTCAGGCGCGGTCGTCGCCAATATCTGACGCTTCGCTCCGGTGCTGAGGAATTCCCACTCAAAGAAAACAGCACAGATGTCAGCTAAAGTTTCTACCGAAATGGGCGGCGCAGCGTGCATCCCCTCCAGCAGGTTCTTCGTGTTCTCCATTTCTGCGTCGATCGACTTGAGACGAGCATCACGGTCTACCTTAGACATAACCCCGTCGATATAACTACTTAGCGTCCGCTCACGCTGCCCTGCGAGGTCGTTGATCCGCTGTTCAAGCCGGGAAAAGCTGGCCGTCTCGACTGAGGATTGCCTCCGGCGTTCATGCTCCTCGACGAGGCGATGCAGGAAGTAGCGGTCCGTCAAACGAGCACCAAGCGTCGTGTCGATGGCGGCCTCCAGCAGTTCTCGACGCATATATGGCGAGTCACACTTGTGGCCAGCCATCTTCGGGTACTGTTTAGCTTTGCACACGTAATACTCGCCGCCACGGCTGTTGCTGTAGGTGTAGACCAGATCACTGCATTCGTCGCAGGTAAGGTGGCCGTGGTAAGTGTAGGGGGATTCGTATCCCGAACGGGCTCGCCAATGGCGTATACGCTTGCGATCCATCAGGTCCTGTGCCAATGCGAACTCCGCTTCCGAAATGAGCGGTTCATCGATCACCTTGAGGCGGTTGATATCTTCGGGAGCGCGAGCGATCTTTGGCCGGTCGGCTTGCCTGCCGTCCGATTTGACCCGGAGAGCCGCTGCCGAGGTATCCCGCCGCTTGTCGATCACCCGCCAGCCACAGTAGATCCGATTTCGAAGGATGATCCGGAGGTTAAACCTGTCTAGGCCGGTTCGCTTCGCGATCTCTGAATAGCTGATCTCGCCGGACAACAGCAATCGGAACGCGGCTCGAACCAGTTCCGCCTCCGCCGTGTAAGACCACCCACGGTCCCGCGTGCATGCGACACCAAACGGCAAGGTGATCGCACCCTGCGGGTTCTCGCCGCGACGTCGCTTTTCCTCCTTCGCCGACCACGAGCGCTCACGAATCTCCTCACGCTCCAGTCCGGAGAACAGCGCACGCAGGCCTCCCATCACCCGTCCCATTTTGCTGCCAAGGTCGATAGGACCGTCGGGCAGGTACAACAGGGTTTTTGTGTCTGCGAAGTGCTGAAGCAGACTGAAGTCGTCGAAGTTCTCCGGGCGCATCAGCCTAGAAAACTCTTTGGCCACGACCCCATGGATGTCGGGCGACTTCATAAGTTCAAGAAGCTGCCTCATCTCCGGTGCGTGAAGCACGGCGGCCCCGCAGACATCGGCTATCTCGATCGTCCGCACAATGGTCAGACCGTGCCGTGCGGCGGTGCGCCGGTTCTCCGTCCGCTGCGCAGGGATACTCGCTCGGTCGGGTGCAGCCTGCCCTTCGGTGGACACCCGTATCAGTTCAATTACGCGTCTGGTCCCGTACTCCACAAAGCCTCCGAGCGTAATCCAATGCCGTTTCGTTGTCGCCGGACTCCAGAGCCGCACGCAATAAACCGAGGATCCCCCTCCGCTCAGCGGCAATTTGCATCGCCGCATCAAACAAGCCCCCGAGTGCCCCCTCCAAGCTACCCGGTTCCATCCTATCCGCCCGTCCGACTGCGTGACTCACGCCGTGGCCTCCTGGGCGTCCAGGAGACTGATGATCCGGTCCCACATCTCGACGCCACGCTCGTCGGTGTAGCGATCGGGATACCGAACCACGGTGGCCTTGGAGCGAAGGATGAATCCGTCCAGCACAAGGTCGCTGGCCTCGGCCATGGCCTCTTGGGTGGCTGCGACCACGTCGTCGATGTCCTGGGCGCTCCCGCCAACCAAGAGCGCGTCCTGAACTGGAGCATGGACCTCGATGCCGCGCTCGGTCGCGAAGGTGCAGGCCCACCTGAGCATTTCGCTGCCGTTCGCCTGCATGGGAAAGTTCGAGATCGTATTCGCTTTGGTCTTCGACGTCACATGCATGGGCCAGCGGAAGACCGTTTCCATCCTCCTGCCAAAGGTCGCCGACTGTGACACCCACTCATTCCACTGCCAATACCGCTTGTAGACACGGCGGTGCAGGTCGAGTAGTCCCTGTGCCCGCCAGATCGGTACTCCGAGCATTCGTGCGAGACCGAATGCAGTCTGCCCGTACTGTACGCCGAGGACGACGATCTTATATACCTCGCGGACTTCCGGGTGCGTGTCCCTAGTGGCTCCCTGTGGTGCCGCTCCAGCATCGATTGCAAAGGACATGTAGATGTCGCCGGACTCATAAGCCGACTTCATCCGTTCGTCGTCGGAGAGCGCGGCGGCGATTCCGAACTCCGCGCTGCTCCAATCAATGTAGGCAATCGCCCGCCCTTCCGCAGGCTTGATAAGCGACCGAAGCCATGTGCATGGTCCAAAGATGAATTTCGAAGTCGGGGGATAGTTGCGCCCGGTGACGGACCGGAAGGGCTTGACCGAGTACCGGCTGCGACCGTCAGACCCGACTGCAAGCTCGATGTCACGTAGGCGTGTGAGTGCACGCAGGTCGCGGAGCGGCTGGAGTGCGGGGAACCGGGCGGCCATTGTCTTGAAAACCTCGTCCTCGACCGAGAACATCCGTCCGGAATCGGTACGGGGCCATTCATCAACGAGACCCAGGCGATCGATCAACTCGGCAAAGCGCTCATGGCTCCAGTGCGCACCCTCGAATACGCCAAACCCATGTTGAGCCTCGACGTCCCGCGCGATCCGCTCTTTCAGGATGCCCCAGTTCGTCTTGAGGCGCTCCAGCATGATGGTATCGATCGGGATACCTGAGTGCTCCATGCTCGCCACCGCCAGCGAGTAGCGTCCCCGAAACACGGCGTAGGGCGAGTCGATCAAGGGCAGCATCACTGGTAACAGCTTTTCCAGGGCCTCGACGTCCTCGGAGCAGTAGTCAATGATCTCCTGCCGCTCGGACGCGGAGTACGGGTGCCCCCGAAGGATCAGGTTCCTCATGGACTCCTTCTCCACGACCGTCATTGAATCGAGACCGAAGTATTCGAGGGCTTTGATGAGTGAATCCTTGATGGGACCACCGGCGGGGCTGGTCAGGCCGTTGGTGATGGTCCTGAACTCGGCGAAGAGGTCCACAACGTGCTGAGGTAATGCCCAGCCGAGGGCTCTAAAAGTGTTCCACTCTGCCTGCGCTCCATACGCAACGTACAGGACATCAGGGTCCTGCGGAAGCGTGTTGTCATAGTGTGCTCCCGGGACATCGAAGAACATGCGGTGACGGCGTCCTGAGCGAAGTTCATGCGCGACGAGCGCCACAGGGACCACCGGTTCGCCATCGACGGCAACGAACTCCGTGTCCAGGAGGACCACTTCGGTGAAGTGGTCCAGCTTGGAGATGGGGCTAGGCATTAAAGTCACCCCGCAGCTTACGTACGAGCGGGTGCTGCAGGCTGTCGATGTACCGGGAGCCGAACGCCGTTTCGAGGATTTGGGTGAACGTCATCGGCGGCCACGCGGGATCTGCGGGGGCGACCACGGGATATTCCAGCACGTAGCCATTCGAGGACCGGTCAGGGATCACACGGACCCACTGCTGCGAGGCCGCACGGATAGCGATCCTGGCCGAGTCGCTCCATGAGTTGGTCGAATTCTTATAGCACCAGAGGAAGATCGACCCGTCGGTGGTGATGGCGGTCACCAGGTTGAGCATGTCGATCTTGTTCTCGACATCAACGGGCAGATCGAGGTCGGCGTCGAGCAGGTAGACCTCGCCGGTCGTCTCGTCGGTAATGGTCGGCATCGCGTCGGCGCGGTATTCGGCGGAGTGATGAGCGCGGACGAATTGCTTCTTCGATGGTTTCCGGACCGGGATGACCGTCTGCTGCTTGCGACCCCAACCTGTAGCTTCCTCGGCCCGGTACGTCTGGACCTGACGGTAGCGCTTGGGGTCGAACTTCGAGGTGGTGCCGGTGGTCCTGCTCTGTCCGGGAAGGCTGGCCGCCGGGGTGGAGACGTTGATATCGGTTACTGTAGTGGCATCTTCGGGAAGAACCTGTGACTCTTCTCCGGGTAGAGGGGCGCTGCTGCTGAACTTTGCCATGAGAATGGCTCCTGCGTGATGTCAGCTTTGGGTCTGCAGCCCCTTAGCAACCTCAGAATAGGGTCGAAGGTAGGCGTTGAAGACGGTTCAACTCCGGGTTGTTGTGGGTGAGTTGAACGGGCTCTTTGAGGCGATGGTGGGTGGACCTCATGAGCATGCGGCGGCGTGGAGATGTTCCATCAGGTCCACGAGGCGGTTATAGAGCGACGGGTAATCAGCCCGAAAATCTCGCAGCTTGGCGACGATGTCATCCTCGTGGATACCGATGCCACTGCAGGCGTGTATCACCTGTGCTATCACCTTCGCATCGGGTCTCCTAAGCAGCACCCTGTTACCCAGAGCTGCGCCGCTGTTCCTCGTGCCTTTACCATCACCCGGCCGTTCCCCAGCCAGAGACCGCATCGAGACGTAGGCGATCAGGTAAAGCGTCCCTTTGGACCGCATGATCGTGCTCAACTGCGGTGCGGCCCAGTTCTCCGCGAGCTTCTGCGCCCATGTGAGAGATGATTGGAGCAGAAGCAGCGCGTCTGCTGGATCACAGGGACCCTCCGTAAGCAGTCCTTCAGGCAATGGGTACTCAGTGGGAAAGGCATCAGCCATCAGCAATAGTTCTCTCTGGTAACGCTTGATCTCTTTTGAAACCGCCCCGAGCTTGCTCTCCAAAACCGACATGTCTTCCCGCGTTGCGAGTGGTCGTGATGGGATTCGTTTAACAATCGGGGCGTTGTCCTCGTCCAGGACCGATGTCGGGGCACCCTTCAACCGCAACTGCTCCTCCTCCGGTAGCAGACGTTCTAGGCACCAGTACACGACTCCCCGGTGACACCCGCGAGCGACCAGTCGATCCACATCCTGCTCAATCTCGCGAATGACTGCTGGAAACTTGTCGTTCTGCAGGCTCTCTGGAAGTCGATCATGGAACTGAACGTGAATGTTCTCCGGGTCCGACCATTCCTCGTCGAGGGACAGCCGTTCGATCAGCACCTGCTCTGTGATTCGTTTCCTTGCGGCTTTCCTGTCTATGGTCACGATCTCCTGCCGTTGTCGGGATTGGGTTCAGAGTATTGCGGTGCAGGCGGCTTGCAGTCTGCCCAGGGAGTGGTAAGGCGAGCATGTGTGGTCTGGCTGGTCTCCATACCGAGGGGGGAGGCCCTTATATAAAAGAGCTTCTCATTAAGCTCTGAATAGACATAGATGGGGGACACCTGGGTGACCCCCGAGGTCCGGTGGCCCAGTGATCTATCTGGTGCAGCCGAAGATTTGGTGTTCGGTGGGTCGGTGAGGCAGGCATCAGGGTTGATGACTTGTCTCTCGAAGATGATCGAGCAGGCTCTGGGAACGGTTCGAAGCTGCCCAGCCGAACGACCCAAACTGCTCGGAATGTCAGGGGAGCGGATTCAAGATCAGCAACAATTACGTACCCGGCGTGGGACCTGCGATCCGGCGTGGCTCCTGGCGTGGGAATGCCAAGCGCGAGAGGAGGGCGGCATGAACATTTCACCACAATACATGGACAATCTGGACGATCTCGACATAACTGTGATCGACGATGCAATCCTCACTGTCTGACTGAAGCACGGTGAGGGCGAGTCCGCCACGGGGACTATGGTCAACTACGCCGCGTGTTTCAACGGAGGGAAAGGAGGACGCATGGTGCTGAGGAGTACTTGCCGCCAACGCTATCAACATTCCGACTTTTGAAGCCTTGAGTAGAGGCGGCAGAGGGGGGACTCTCCCCTAGCCGCTACACCTCAAGGAGGACTTATGTTGGCGACAGTGGATGCAGAGGAAATCACAACCGACACTCAATGTCTCGCACCGGCGGAGGATCGGGAGTCGGAGAAGAGGCTCAGTGGCGAGATCACGACTCTCTGGTCGGCGCACCAGGACGGCAAGGCTTCCGCCAAGCGCACCAGGGCCGAGCTTAAGACCCTTCGCCGTGACCTTGGCGAGCGCCTTCACACCATGAAGAACCTGCTGGCTCGCGCCGGTCGGGGTGGCCAGTGGACGTCCTATCTGCGCGTGCACAAGATCAGCCGCACTTCGGCGGACCGCTGGTCACGCGAACACGAGGAGAGCCTGAACCCAGGTCCAACAAAGCGCACCGATGGTGCGATTTCGGAACCGACCGAGGCCGACGTCACGAAGTTCTTCGAGCGCCTGCTGCCGCGACTCCGCAAGGTTCTGACTACCCAGCAGGCGGTGTTCGACTTTGTGTGTGCACTGGTGGTGGATTTGCCCGGCGTGCACGGTGACGTCACGGATTCGGCGGTTGAGATTTACCGGCCCACACAGAAAAGCGAGGCTCAATGAGCCCGATCGCCAACGAGCCACGTAACGTCAAGCATGGAGGACCATCGCTGGCTCCACAACGATCCAGTTATCCGGTTGGCAGTGCTCATCTCGAAGGACAAGGTAAGCTCCATTTGGTGAGGGAACGGTGGTCGGAATTCTCAAGCCTACTGACATCGGACTTCTGGACAGATTTCTTGTTGGTCTATATATGCCTCACTGCTGGCGTCGTTTGCATATGGGGGATGTTGTTCGGCATCACCAGATGACTATTTAGGGCTTGAAGGGCACTACCGAGCCCCGCAGGGTGTTGAACACAGCACGCGGTCTGCCAGTTCGTGATCTGGCAGCCGAGCTTCCAGCGGAAGACGCCTGGCAAGAACCACTTCGGGAGTCCGAAGTCTATAGACCTGCGCCGGAGGACACTCGTGCCCTGCAACAAGAGGCGCAGATGCCGATCCGATAGCGTTCTTTAACTCCGCCGTGGATGACCGAGCGTATCCGGGTAAGGAGACGTTCACTCCTCAGCTTGCCCAAGTCTTCTCACGATGTCTTCGGGTAGGCCATTTGACCTTGCTAGCTCCACTAAGGTCATGGCCGCACGGGTTTCCACCTGCGTGTCAGCGCCGTGGTCAAGGAGGAGCCTAGCCACGTCAGCGTGTCCATTCTGGACAGCATAATGTAAGGGCGTAGCGCCGTTGAACGCCTTGGGGCTCACCGCGACTCCGGCGCTTAGTAAAATGGCCGCCACATGCGCGTGTCCGTATGTCGCTGCCATATGCAACGGCGTAGCCATTTTTTCTCCCGCTGCGATGTTTGCATCGGCTCCCATTTCTAGCAAATACGTCAGGACGGCAGCGTGGCCCGATGAAGCGGAAAACAACGTTGGAGTCCAGCCGTCAGGTTCCGGTGCGTTGATCTTGGCCTCGCGTTCCACCAGTAGACGAACAATGTCCAGCTGCCCCTTCTCCGCCGCGACGCAAAGGGGAGCCATACCGCAACTGGAGTTGGGATCTGCGCCAGCATCCAGGATTACTCGAACAGTCGCCAAATGCCCGGCAGCGATCGCTGCGGTGAGTAAATCCATATCAGCAAGGCGTGTCTGAACGTCAAGCCCTTCCGCAAGCACCAGCTTAAGCGTGACCGCGTCCCCAGTCGCGGCGGCCCGGAACGCTTCCTCGACCAATGGCCTCGCGGTCTCTAGTTCGCTTTCTAATCGGTCACGATACGGCTTAGGCAGTCCTGTATCGAACAGCAGGTCCAAAACCCGTTCATGCGATCCGAGCAGAACACATTCTCTCAATGCAGGCGTGTAGTAAGGCTCGAAGGTCTTCCAGTTCTCAATCCCGGCGGCCCGTCCGGCGGCATCAGTCCCCATGTCATAAATGAACGGGTAGGGGCGGAACTGAAGATCCATGTCGCGGGGGTGCAATTCAAACCAAGGGTGGGAGAGTTTCTCGCGTATCAGAGCATCGATATGCGTGTTTGCTGCTTCGAATGTTCCGAACTGTGCGAGGAATCCGCCGAAGATGTCAGCCTGATCGCGAGGCGAAGTGCTGCGCGAGTGCTCTACGCCGCAGAAGGATCTAAAGAATCCATTGACCGATAGAATCTTGTCGTTGCGAAAACCGTGCCTGATAAAGATTTCCGGAGAGACGCCCGTTCGTTCCGAGCAAAGCAGTTCCCAAAGGCACCAGGAGCGATCGAGAAGCGGCACGGGCGTGGCGGCAAAGCCGATCCGTTTGATTTCACCGATCACTCGCTCCATATCGGGAGCAATGGTTTCGAACCGATGCTGGTTGTAGCAGATGAAATCTATCCAGATGTGGGTCGCTTGCGGATTCGCGAATCCTTCTGTCAACGCATCCATTGTGCCGATCGCCTGAATCTCCGGCCCGACGAGCAGCGCATTCCAGCTGTGTGAGATGAAGATGTCCGGCGGCCCAACATCTTCGTCTGGGATGCGTGCGTAGAGCGGTGCTTTGATGTTCTCGGTCAATGGCTTGACGAAGTACTCCACGAAACGGTGCACATTCATAAGCGTAGGCGCGGGAATGTGCGGCACCGGCAGGTATGGCTGATCGTGCAACCCCCAATCCGCCGCCTTATTGTGGTAGGAAGCTTGCTCCGCTTCTCTTAGCGCCAGAGTGCGCGGTATCTGAGTTTCGGCCTGCAAGGCTCTCACAAAACGTATCAACCAATCCAGTGACACGCCGCGCTTTTCCAGTGGAACATCGCCTTCTGACCAGTCACGGATCTGGTCCATAGGCTTAAGGCACGAGAGCGTCTTGTAGTCTTCCGGTTGCATGGTGTATCCAAGCTTCCGTTCGTGGTGCCACCTTGCCGAGATTTTATTTGGCCTAAATCGATGATCGTGCGTAGGTGGGGCTTCTCGCAACAGGCGTAGCGCAGCCGTACCGCAGGTGCCCATCGGGGTCTGCAAGCGTTTAGAACCTTTTTGCACCACCGCTGCCCGTAAGAAAAATAGGGGTCTGATACTGATATTCGAGAAGCCCGGCACTGCCCATTCTGCGTCGCCAGTCGTGCCGAACGCTGCACCGGGCGAAATCGAAATAAGGGTGATCTTGCCATTTTCACCGTGGCTTGAGCTAACATTCAGACACAAATACCGCGTTGGCGTACGTCACGCGGTCGCCCAACACCTCGCCGGGGACTGGTTCGGTAACGTGTTCCCGGCGAAGGTTCGCCGCAAGGCATCCTGCTGAAGAATCTCAATTGGAGCCCGCGCAAGCCACCTCAACAGGCGAGCCAGAAGTACCGGACTCTCGGATCAACTTATGAAAATCTGGCCTGCACCGCCTGGGAGTTGCTGCTCTCGGCGACCCAACGATGCGCGTCGAGATCCGGGTTACGGCGATCGTTCCTGAGTGAACAACAGTGCCGCTACGCAGCAGATCGCCGCACTGTGAGCCTGCCAAGTGGGCTCCTGGGCGCTCAATTGCCCTCAGTCAGCGGCACTAGCTCCCGTGCAGCCACAGCAATATATAGGCCGGATCCGAGGATCAGCGATCCACCTACCAGCACATACAATCCCGGCTTGTTGTGCCAGACGAGAAATGAAACCAGCGTCCCGGTCACTAGCTGCGAGTAGTGGTACTGTGAAACATTGGCTGCCGAAGTGTGCTTCACCGCGATGTAAAAGCAGAGCGTTCCCAACGCGCAAAACAGCCCCATGGCAAACAATCCTGCCGTCAGTCGCACGGTCAACGGTTCGGCATGCACCAGCGTCATCAGCGCGAACCCCGCCGCTGCCGTCACCAAGCCAGAGAAGAACGCCAGGCTCTCCGGAGTTTCGGTCTGGGTCAACACGCGCGACCACACCATGTTCACTGAGAAGCATGCCACGCAGATCAGACACGCGAGAAAACCGATCCAGTCGCCTTCACGGGCGCTGCTCCACGGGTGGACCGCGATGAGCACTCCCGTAAACCCGGCTCCAATCGCCGCTGCCTTCTTCCATGACAGCCCTTCGCGCAGGAACATCGCCGATAGCAGCGCAATCACCATGGGTGCCATGAACACGAGGATGTAGAACAGCGTTAACGTCAGATGCCGCAACGCAATTACCACGCACACGTTGTTCGCCATATCCAGGCAAGCCCGCGCCACCTGACGGTTGAGCCGGTGGGGCCGCAATAGCTGCAATTGACTCTTCCCCAGTGCATACAAAGCCAGAAACCCGGCCATGAACAGACCCAGAAACGCTACCATCTCATAGGCTGGCAATCCCGAGTGCCCCACCAGCTTGATCGAGCTATCCGCCAGCACCCAAAAGGTGAACCCCGCCAGCGCAAACCCAATCGCCCCCAGATCCGAAACCTTCGCTTCTTGCATCTCTTTTCAACCTACAGGACCTGCGACTGGGACGTGGTTGCTCCACGCCAGTGAAAAAGCGGAGTCTCCGTTTAGGCCCCGAACCCCGGCAATCCCGCTCAGACAAATCGCCTCAGTGAGGCGATTCACGAAACCCACCGAGGGTGACATCCGCCGATTGGTGCGCAGTCTCTTGCCGAGGCTCCGCCGAGTACTGACGGCACGGGATTGGGTGGATTGGTTTGCAGAGGAAGTGGCTCTTCAGCTCGCTATGGGCGATGGAAGTGCAGTGGACAGGAATGAAGACCTGGTTCAGTCGAAATAGGCAACTCCGTAAACCGGATGCTATGTAGTGATTCCATCAGGATTGGGCAGTCTGAATCGGGAGGCAAGGCATAGTAGGCCCAACAGGTCCACCACGGGGGTGATGACCTGACTTGCCTCAAGGGCGATAGACGTTCTCGTTGTGCCAGGTAAGCTGATTGTGTGAGGGTCTGAACGCGGGAGTGTCCGGCAACCGAATCTTCTTTCCGTGCAAAGCATAGTACTCTTTGCCATTGTCGAACTCATCCTTGAGGCGGTGGCTGATCTCGACGGCGTGCTCCGTCGTGACGGTCACGTAGCCCCGGTCAAACAGCGTATGAATGTCTTGGCGAAGCAAAAGCCCGTTGTTGGGGTCGTGGCTTCCACCCTCCGAGTATGGACGAATGTGTGCGGCGTCGAGGACATGCAGGATATGAGAGTCGGTCAGCGCACACTGCCGCCTGTAAACATCAGTCACGATGACTCGGAATGCCCCCTGACCCAGTCGAGGCAGGACTGTTTGCGGTTGGCCAAAGCGCAGACCATCGGTCACCAACTCCGGCTCCATTGCTCCTAAAGCATGCGCCTGAAGCCGCAACTGCACGTCAGCCCAAAGCCGACGTCCTATCTCCTCGTCCGTGGAATATCCTTTCCCCCTCACGATTGACCGATGCCATTCAGGTACAGGGAACCATTCTTCTCGGGAGAAGAAAAACGGGCTCTGTAGGAGAATGCAGCCGACTGAGTAGTCCGGGGAGACGCCGGGTTCTACGCGCCTGTACTTCTCAATCCTCCGGCGCATTTCAGCCTCGTTCGTGGCCCCGTTCTTCTGTCCAAAGGCAGACCACGCAAAGCTGGCGGGGAGGATTGTGTAATGGCTGAAGAAACCCCCGCCAACGATGAAGTCGTTCGGGCTATGCAGTTTGAAGAGAAGCGGTTCACCCGGAGATAGGGCGTGAAATGAACCCGAGCCACTAGGCTGCCAAAAGTTGACCTCGTCGGGGCGAAGCTCGGACAAATAGTTGAACCAGTCAGAATCGGTGATGGCGACGTAGAGCTTCATCTTCGCAGCGAAATCGTACCAACTCGGGGTCTGCCCAGAAAGTATCCTATCGATTTGGGATGCCTCTAATCCTACGGCAGGCTAAGCATGGATTACTGCCCTAACTCTCGCTAGTCATCCGGGCAGAGCGGGTATTGGTATAAATCCTGAGTTATCCTCACAGGCGGAGGGTTCATGGATCGAACCGCATTGTTTCAGAGATCGACGCGGAGATTTCGCGACTGCAGCAGGCGCGGGCGCTGTTGGCCGGTACCAATAACATTCGGAAGGCGAAACCAGACCACCCACTCGGTGCCAGCCTCCGCAACACCAAACCAGTGCGCACACTTAGCGCCGCAGCACGTGCGAGGATCTCAGCCGCGCAAAAGGCACGTTGGGCAAAATCGAAAAGAGCTGCGAAGAAAGACGCGGGCAATGCCACTGCAGCCGCCGCTCCGAAGAAAACCACCCCAAGCAGGACTGTCCGCAAAAAGGCATCGGCGAAGAAGGCTGCCTCGGTGAAAAAGGCTCTCCAGCCGCAGACGAACTCTTCGGTTACTCCCGCCTAGTTAGCATGCTGACGAGTGCTGTTCAGGAGTTATGCGGACGGCGTCGTTTGCGAGTCACTTTGCCTCCACTCCTACCTCTTCGTGACGGAGACTTCGATGGGCGAGGCATAGAGTTGTAGGTCTTTGCCACAATCTCGGGTTTACGCGCATCCCCGAACCAACCGTGAAACTGATCTTCTCGGTCAGAAGTGAGTTTTGCTTCCTATATGAGAATGGACCATGACCTACGTGCGAATGGACAAGTGGCTCTGGGCTGCCAGATTCTTCAAGACGCGCTCGCTAGCTGCAAGGGCGTGCGAACTCGGCAGGATTCAGTCCAACGGCCAACCGGCCAAGGCTTCACGCGAGGTCCGCGTCGGCGACCTATTGCAGCTGAAGAATGAAGGCGGCGACCTTCAGGTGAAGGTCCTGCTGTTGTCTGAGGTGCGCGGCCCTGCGGCAGTTGCGCAAACGCTCTACAGCGAGACCGAGACAAGTCGGGAATTGCGGCTAAATTTGGCGGAAGAGCGTAAAGCATTGCCGCATTTCGAAGCTTCACAGGAAGGCAGGCCATCGAAACGCGATCGCCGCGAACTTAACCGGCTTCGGCGCAGATCGTGACCGGGGAACAGGAACCGCGTGGTCGCGCCTCCACCCGTGCAACAACTGGTGACCTTGGATTGGGGAGACTCGCTCCGGAGGTGAGGGCCGGAGACTAAGGTCCCGCTGACCACTGCGCGGCTGACAAAGGTCGCGCTCTGCATGTTGTCGGAACGAGGAGTCTGCTAGCGAGAAGGAATGTAGCAGAAGGAGGTTCAAGTTTTTCCAATCCATGATCCACGTCAAGAACGAGAATGGATGCGGGAAAACGGGAGAGAGGCATGGGAGAGGAAGTTGCCGGGGCTAGGGCGAAGATGCATTGGGTGCGGGTTCTGATCGGCGGATTTCTCGCTGAGGCGGTGCTGATCCTGTTGGTGATTCCGGTGGCGATGAAGTGGGGGCAGCATCCGCTGCTGTATCTGGCACCGGCAGGATCGCTGGTGTTGTGTTTCCTGTTTGCGTTCTGGGTGGGACGCGGAGTGAAGTCGCGGTTCGTGCTTCACGGTCTGCTGGTGGGCGTGGCGGCGACCGCAATCTATCTGGCGCTGACGCGGCTGCAGCCGGAGCCGTGGGCGTATGTCGTTGCGCACGCGCTGAAGCTGGTAGGCGGAGCGAGTGGGGGATGGCTGGCGGGGCGCAATCGGGGATGACCGGGGCATAAGGCCTACATCATCGAGCTTCCATCGTCTCCATATGACCACCGGTCGAATGCCGTGAACGCCCGACTGCAAGTATCTTTTGCTTAGCGGTCCGAGCCGGGGTAGGAGTGGCCGAGGGGCGTTGGCGGCTTAGGTGTCAGAGGCTGGGCCACTCACGAGCCAAGTCTTCCTGACATTCCGTAGCCATAAGAAACCAAATGTTACACCGACACCTTGACAATGCCGGGACTTTCGCACTTAACTTCACCGAGCGAACTCTGCACATCGTCGCATGTGTTGATGGGACGCCAGTTGACCTGTAAATCGAGGAGGTTCGGATGCCGATTTCCGACCGCGAACTGGAGCACATTCGGCGCAAGCAGCAGGAGTTCCTGGATGCCTTGCTTATTCGCAAGTGGACGACTCCCCGCCGGGACCTTGCCGAGCAAGACGCTCTAGAGGCAGGTCGCAAGGTCGGCTTAAAGCCGATATTGGTAGTCGAGTATTTGTACTACTGGGTTGGCATAGGGGATCTAGACAAATCTTGGCAACCCATTGCGGCGAAGATTCAGCAGTCTCTCGGTAAGACTCCATACGAACAGATCGAAGCAGATTTCGCCGACGATTCGCTGGCTTCTAGAGCGATGGTCACTACCGAGGGTATAAACCCTGTCGTCTTTCTGTGCCATGCATCCGAGGACAAAGTTGCAGTCCGAAGTTATGCTGCCCGCCTCGCAGACGCTGGCTTTGCCACGTGGCTCGACGAAGAACAACTGCTGCCGGGCCAGGACTGGGACCTTGAGATTCGAAAGGCGATTGCGCGTTCCTGTGCTGTCATCGTGTTTCTCTCGGAAAAATCTCAGAAACGAGGTTACATTCAGAAAGAAGTCTTGCGTGTGCTTGACGAAGCCGAGCGTCAGCCGGAAGGAACAATTTTCTTGATTCCCGCGAAGCTTGAGCCATGTGAAGTACCAGACCGCCTTTCGAGATGGCATTGGGTTGATCTCTCGGATCCTGCGGGATTCAAGAAGCTGTGCAAGGCGCTGGACACCTGCCGGGCAAATCGAACGTGAGCCCCATGCAGCATGCAGCCTGTAATTCTTTGGGGCCAGCCTGGAACGCCATTCCGAGACCCCGTTTAGATATCCTGCCTGAGTCTATCGCAAGGCAAAGTCCGATCCTTTCTAACGCGGCCTCAGAGGCAGTAGGAAGTTGTAGCAACAGCCAAACGCCGGGTGCGGCAACTGGGAACGCACCGGTTCAGGAAAAACATTTGCCTGCTGGCACTCCTACCACTTGGGGTTTCCTGAGGAAGTCAAATCAGATCATGACCGAGCGGTTCCGTCACGACATGCCTAACCACGCCCCATTTGGACCGCATTGCGAGTTGTTCCTCTTGGCGATCCAAAGATGCGCGTCGAGATTCGGGTTACGGCGATCCTTCCTGAGTGAAAACAGCGCTGCCGCTAGGTCGGCGTAGGCGAGTGAAATCGACCGGTGTGTCCTGTCATAGCACAGATCAGTTCTGAGAAGCGTAGCTAAGCCTATTTGGGCGTGCTTTGAGTTGCCAATTTCTCCGCTACCATCTTCTCAGCCGTAGTCAAGGCGTCAGCAGCGCTGACCTTCACATCAGGTTCCACACCTTTCCCTTCCCAATCGCCCTTTGTGACGGGGTTGATGGGGCGACCGAAGGGCACGCCAATGGTGAAGTGGTCCCCAGCGGGCAAGCCTCGCACGGGATGAGCACCCCCACCCGTGGTCTCGCCTACGATGGTGGCCCGTTTTTGTGTCTTCAGATCAAAAGTAAACTCTTCTCCGCCAGAGAAGGTCGAGTGCGAAGTGAGGACGTATACCGGCTGATCGACGAAGCGTGGCCCGGGAATCCAAGGCAACGTCCAGTATTGATGGGTTTCGTCATCGTGCCGGTTGGTGAGATCGTTGATGTGTGTTGATTGCCCAAACAAGTAGGAAACAATTAAATCGACCATCGCGGGATCACCGCCGTGGTTTTCACGTAAATCAAAGATCAGGGCGTTTGTGTGAGCCAGGAAGTTCATCGCAGCGACCACGGTGGGCCCGCAGATATCTGGAGATGGAAAGGCATCGAATTTGATGTAGCCGATGTTGTGATTGAGGATTTCAAGCTTGGAGAAGGTGCAGTTCTGATGCTCAAGCATAGTACGGAAGCGTGCCTGCTCTGCGGGGCTTGGCTCATTTGGTTCCGATGAAGGACCGGCCTGTTCGGGTAGGGTGAACGGATTGTATGCAACGAAGAGATGTTGGTCATGGCTGACGGCACGCAGATCGCGGCTGAGGGCATCAGCGAATTCATTACCATCCGTGATGGCGTTGTAGTCGCCTTTCTTCTGATGCTCCTGGACAGCCTCGATCATCTTCGCGGCCACATCAGGATACACATAGTATTCAGTCAGCCTCGTGCTGACAGCCTCGATGGTCTTTTCTCGGGTAGCAGCATCGAGTTTAATATCATCGAGCTTCGCACCAGGAGGAAGCGCACGGATACTGAGCCGCTTGACACGTGGCGGTGCGGTGCGGTGCTGGCAAGTTGTAGGACTCCATAGGCATCTACGTTGTCTCCGCGACCGTGAACAAGAAAGGTAAGCCTGTCGGATGTGCTGTGCACAATCGAGGTTAATGTGAAGCCGCCGGTCTGACGGCTAAAGGAAGTCAGCCCGTCCGCATTGTTGTCCGGGTCGTATTCCTTCACATAGGCGGCGATGCGATCATGATCTCCGCTGTCAAATGCGTCGAGAAATGCTTGCAATGTGTGGCCAGCCGGAGTGTCAGGGATACTGACATCGGCTCGTGCATAAGATGACAAGATCGCAGAGACGACTATGGATAGTGCGGCTTTCAAGAACGGGCGATTTCGTCGTGCTGGTCGAGATTGGCGACGCATTTATGCCTCCTGGCAATTTGACGGAAACCAGTGTGCCCAGAAATAGATTTACTGTCCAGCAATGCGATAAATTGCCGAGGCGAGAGATCGATGGCTTGCAAAGCTGAATTGAGAATACCGAACACGGTTAATTCACAGACTACCGACCGTCGATTGATGCTTCCCGACTAGTTGGCTGCCACGCCCCAATTCCCAGAGTCGTGATCGCCTCCGGATCCACTTCCTCGTAATAGAGCACAGCCGATTTCGCCCGACGCCGGTTGAAGAACCACAGTTCGGCTGCTGCCGCCACGAGTATCGCGACTAATGCAACATAGGATAGCGGATCCTCCTGAACCCTCTGCTCGTAGCGCGAAAAGCTCATCGCAAGAGGAGTAAACCCTGCCGCGAAAGCCCAAAACATGTATTGCACATTCGACTTGCCCGGCAGGTACGAACAAGCGAAAGGAATCTTGGACACGCCGATCAGGGCAGCATCGGTCATGATGGACCCGACAAGCGCCAAGATCAGCAGGTGCTCCAACACCTGATGCCAGGGCCGATAGCAAAGCGCAAGACCTGCCGCCGTCAACCAGACGGGAATCGTTGCCAGGACCAGCATTGCGCGTCGAGTCGCCGCGATGTAATGCTCCGGCGCACTCAGTTGCGTCACCTGGAGCACCCAGTTCGCTTTCAACGAAACGGGAAGCGAGAAGATGCTGCGCAGACCCGCTACGGCGAGGCACATCATCATGAGAGTACCCATGAGAAATGCGGACGTTACCGGCTCCGTGCGATGGCTCGTTGCCACTCTTGTCAGCGTCGAAACGGCAATGGCAAATGCGATCGCCAGGAAGAAAGCATAGACCACCCGGTGCTGACGGCTTCGGGCCAGAGACCGCATGCTGAAACGCACAATGGCTGTCTGCAACAGGTCGCCGAGAGGCAACAGCCAGCGCTGACGTCCGCGCGTAGGTTCCAGGTCAGGCTGCTCGATTGTCGCCTTCATCGTTCGCACATAGCACAGGAGCAGGGAGATCCCGGCCCCTGCGAGCACAGCAGCCAAGGCAAGACACGCCAGCCGCGCCAGTGCGCCCGACGCAATCGGAAAGACACCGCTTGTCTCGTTGAACAGCCCGAAGAACCAGAACGTAGGCCATCGTGCCAGGATTCCAAGCCGCTGCGCCTTGGCCAACTCCTCCATGGTGTCAAAGCTCAGCTGGAAAGCCCACGCGGACAGGAATAGAGCAAAGGCCGCGAGTTGCAGCATTGCGGACAGCCGCAAGAACCATCGTCTGGGTAGAAGCGCGGCGGTGACGCCCTGAATCGTGAGCACTGCGCCGTAGATAAACACCGAAGCGGCTGCCGCTGTAAGCCAATAAGCCGCGAACACACGAGGAAAGTGCACGATTCCACCTGTTACCAGCGGTAGAACGATTCCCATGCCACAGTTCAGCGCCAGCACGCCGATGCCGAGGAGAGATGCCGACGATGCGACTTTCGCTGCCAGAGCCGTGTACGCCCGGACCGGCAATGGTCCGAGCACCATTACGTCGCGGCGGTCCGGAAAGATGTTGTCCCATGTCGCCACCGCCGCGAGCCCTGCGACCAGCATCGTGCCCGCAAGAAGACTCTCCTCGTTGTGCATGGCCATGCTGAGCAGGCCATCGCGCGTCAAATGTGGTCGCCCCGACTGAACCAGAAATCCCAACGCCTGGAAAACGCCGATCAGGATAAGTACGCCCGCAAACTGTCCCAGAAACCGTGGGATATCGGCTTCAATCGACAGGGATTCAAGATCGATCACGCGCAACAGAAAGTGCCGGTAAAGCACACGGACCTCCAGCGGGAGCCGCTCCGTTAGTTTGCGCACCGCGTCACGCAAGGATCAGGTCCGCAATCTGCCGCGCCGTCGATGAAGGGTCCTGCTCGACCGCCAGTTGTGAGAAGATCGCTTCCAGCGACGGCAACTCCATCAACGAGCGCAGCCGTTCGATTGAATCATCTGCGACGATCTTTCCCTTGTGCAGGATGACCACTCGCGATGACACCCGTTCCACCGTGTCCAGTTCGTGCGAACTGAACAGCACCACCTTGCCGCGTGCCGCCAGTTCCTTGATCAGTTGCCGCAATACCAGCGCAGAGCCCACATCAAGGCCGGAAAACGGTTCGTCGAGCAACACCAGGTCGGGATTGTGCAGCAGTGCAGCCGCAATCAGGATTTTCTGCCGCATGCCCTTGGAGTAGCCGGAGATCGATGCGTGCCGGTCGCCATGCAGCGACAACAGATGCAGCAGTCCTTCAATTTGCTCTGCCGACTGCCGCCCGGGGAGTCCTCGAAGCTGAGCGACCATGGTGAGGTACTCAATGCCAGAAAGATGGTTATAGAGATACGGCTCCTCCGGCACGTAGCCCATGCGCCGCTTGTAGGCGATCAGATCCTCCTGGATGGGCTGCCCGGCGAATAGGATTTGACCCGCTGATAATTCCAGAAGCCCCGTGATCATCTTCATCGTCGTCGATTTCCCTGACCCGTTCGGCCCCAGGTAACCCGTGACTTCGCCTGGACGCGCGGAGAAGCTCACACTATCGACCGCTGGAATCCCGGCATAGAGTTTCGACACTCGTCGTAGTTCCAGCATTCCAAATCCTCTCTCCTTCAGGGCAACGTGGCGGTGAACGCATTTATGTCCCGAAGCACCTCGGCTTCATTCGAGCGGAAAACGAAATGGCTCGCATTGGGGATTCGAATGACGGTTGCGGACGGATTGCCAGCCTGAAACGCGTCTGCTTGCTCAGAAACGCGGGACTTATCCTCGGCGATCCACTGCTCCGCCTTCGCCGGATTCTTCGCCAGGTCAGGTGGCGGTGAGTGAGGATCGGCAAAGATCGCCAGTGCCGGGCAATGGACGCCGCCAAAGATCTCAAATCCTTTCAAAATGGCGGCGTTGATTCTTACCTGTGGTGTGTTAGGCGGACCAGGGGAGTCATCCGGCACGCTTTGTAGACGCTTCTCCTCCTGCTCCAGCAATTTCTGATAGCGAGGCAGGCTGACTTTCAGAAGATGTTCCACCTGGATTTTCTGCTCTCTAGGAGGCTCCGGCGAACCATAGGCGTTGAGTTCGTCGCGCAGCGCAAAAGTATCAAACATCCACTCTCCCTCGGTTGCGTGGTCGTTGTAGTAGGCGTATGCATATCCGGCGTCCAGATAGATTAGTCCGGCAACCTTGTCGGAATAGCGTGTTCCGATCGAACTGAGTTCTTCACCGGCAATCGAATGCCCGGCCAGCACCGGACGCTCGATGCCGAGCGACTGCATCACTGCGAGTACGTCATCGCCTAACCGGTCAGCCGAGTAGTTCTCGCAGTTCGGCGTTGGAGCACTCGATGCGCCAAAGCCGCGCCGCGAAATGGCATACACGTGATAACGCGGCGTCAGCGTTGGAGCGAAGCTGTCGAACTCGTGAGCATCGTAACCAAGACCCGCAAGCAAAATCATTGGCCGACCCGATCCGCCCCAGCCCAGCACTTGCAGCTTTACCCCGGCTTCGACTGTCACAAATCGCTCAGCATAGCCAGGTGCGGCTGGAGACGCACCAGTTTGGGCCGCACACAAGAATCCCGTTGAAACCGCTATGATCGCCAGTGTCGTGACCATGCTTCTCGTTGGTCGCATAGGAATCTCCTCACTGCTATGTAGTATTCGGTATAGGATCAACGAATCTAAATTGTCAAGTAGAATGCTACATAGGTAGAATGTCTGGCATGGCTGCCGAGCCAAAACTCTCTCACACCGCTGTCGCGATCATCCTCAAGCCCACGATAGCGGGATACACCGTCCCGCTGGGTAAACCGGCGGCTTCCATAATGCTGAAAATGCGTACATGAATCCAGCTTCGACTGCGGCTGCAAAATGAGCGCAGCGGTGAGAAGGTTGGCTCGGCAGCCATGCCAGACATTCTACCTATGTCTACTCGGCAAGCAATTTAGATTCGTTGATCCTATACCGAATACTACATAGCAGTGAGGAGTATTCCTATGCGACCAACGAGAAGCATGGTCACGACACCTGGCTATTATAGCGGTTTCAAAATGGGATTCTTGTGTGCGGCCCACATGGTGCGTCCCAGCCAAGCACTTGCAGCTTTACCCCGGCTTCGACTGTCACAAATCGCTCAGCATAGCCAGGTGCGGCTGGAGACGCACCAGTTTGGGCCGCACACAAGAATCCCGTTGAAACCGCTATGATCGCCAGTGTCGTGACCATGCTTCTCGTTGGTCGCATAGGAATCTCCTCACTGCTATGTAGTATTCGGTATAGGATCAACGAATCTAAATTGTCAAGTAGAATGCTACATAGGTAGAATGTCTGGCATGGCTGCCGAGCCAAAACTCTCTCACACCGCTGCGCTCATTTTGCAGGCCGTCGAAGCTGGATTCATGTACGGGTTCAGCATTATGGAAGCCACCGGTTTACCCAGCGGGACGGTGTATCCCGCTATGCGTCGGCTTGAGGATGATCGCTTGATTACCTCGCGCTGGGAAAGGCAGTCGATTGCCGACGCTGAAGGTCGCCCGCCGCGCAAATACTACAAAGTCACTACCGAAGGTAAGGCTACGCTGGCCGCTGCCCGCAAGCGCTATCCTCTGCTCGCACGCCTCGCACCCACGGCTGAGGTAGAACACGCATGAGCACACGCCGGTGGCATCTGTTGCCCTCGGTACTTAGGTTGCTCCTCGCAACAATTAGCCTCTCCCTTCCGCGCTCGGAGCGCGATGAATGGATAAGCGAATGGAGGGCGGAACTTCACCACATCCTTGGTTGTGGAGTCAGACCTGGGGTGTGTATTGCGTTTGCCGTCGGTGCTGTCCCGGATGCTCTCTGGATCAGAAGACATTCGCTTCGGACCAGGCACTGGCTCGAATCACCTCGGCGCTGCCTGGGAGTGCTCGTTGTATCCGCAGGCTTGAACGTTACTCTGGCACTCCTCTTGCCGCAGGTACGGCAGGATATCTTTCCGCCAAAATATGACGAGCCCGATGACCTGGTGACGATCTCACCCGTGCCATCCGTGGTCGGTTCGGAAATGGAAATTCCCGCAGCCCAATACCTCACCTGGAACTCGCATGCGCAGCCAGAGCTATCGCAAACGGCCTTCTATTACCCTACAACCGTCCCGGCCCAACTCGGAGCGCACGATGCGTCCTGGAGTCTTGGTGAATCGACCGAGAGTATCGCTGCGTTGCTGAAGGTCCAGGTTGCGGATGCCGTGGTCGAGGTGTGCCGACGAAATGGTGCAAAGCCGATCATCCTGAGCCGCGACGCTTGGAGACACGACTTCGGTTCCGATCCAAACGTCGTCGGCCAGCCACTGCGCATCTCAGGACGCCCCGCTGTGATCGTTGCGGTAGCTCCCCCCGCTGCTTCCGATTTGCCTCTTCAGATGGATGTTTGGTCACTGGAGACAGATCAGGCGATCCACAACATCGCCTCTAAGCGATTTGCATACGGCTACATGATCGCGCAGCTTGCGCCAGGCTCTGTTCGCGAAGCCTCACACCGAACGTCTCGGATCAAGATGGTCTCTGATGGCGGAGTGCAGACGCGTCTCTACGTCATCAGTCTGCCGAGCCTTGCCGAGTATCATCGCCGCATCCCCGCTATAGATTTCCTGCTTTCGCTGTTCATGACATGCCTCATGCTGCCAGCACTTTTCGCTGTCTGCTTGCGCACAGGCCGGAGAACCGAACGGCTGTCAGTCAGGATGCGCAGCAGAGGATGGATATTTCTCGGCGCGAAGATTGGGCTGCTGCTGCCGATACTCTATTCCGCGCTTACCATATACGACTGGATAACCTATGTTCTGCTCACGTTGGCCTTAGATATCCTGCGATTTCCGCAAATCAAAGTCGTCCGCGGTCCCTCGCTAGGCCAGTCTTTGGTCTCTCAAATTCATTAGGTCGCTCGAGGGACTTCCTGCGCGGCGCGGAGTACGTTGAAATGCTTAGGTCCAGGCAATCCTAAGATCAAGTGAATCGTTATGGCTTGCGACCTACGGGTACACGAACTCTTGCGTGTACTCTTTCGACAATTCAAATGAGGAAGGCAACAACGTCAGTCTGTAGTTGTTACCGCCCAATGGAGTGACTTTAAACCATTCGATGAATGATGGCTGATTACTCATGATCTGCCGCATCTGATCAGCGGTTATATCCGATACGGCATCGGCGTTGTCTGTCGTGTCGATCTTGACATCTCCATGGACAAAAAGCCCACGGCAGACAAATGAGCCTGGGTCCTTCGACGTATAGCGTCCACCATCGGTGCCGTCTTTCGAATCGAGAATCTTGGCAGACCCCGCACTGGCGCTGATGCCCGTCAGGGCTGCCCCTAAAAGCGACAATAGGGCTCCATTCGGATCGCGAATTGCCTGGTCTTCTACGTTCTGCATTACCCCCCGAATCCTCCTCGACGTACACATCTGTGTCCGTTTTACTTGTTCCTCGGCGGAAACCGCTGGTTGCTGTTGAACCTGCGCTTGTGATGGCTGTTTTAGCTGCCTTTCGGCCCGTTCCCCGTCGCTGCCTGGGACCCTATCTATGGCAGATCCCCAAGAGGCTTGGAAGGTTCCCGTTGAAACGCCGCAACATGGGTGGTAGGTCCACTCGATCGTTCCGCTGTCGATGAAGTCACCCTCCGGCGAGATCCTGCCGGTCAGCACAGCAATTCCGGGATAAGGCCAACGGTCGGTGCGGCGGATGATCACCGAATCACGAGTCCATTTTTCGATGTCCCATAACGAATTTTGGTCTCCGTAGTGGCCATTGCTCAAAATCAAAGTCGCGCAATGCACGGCGCACCAGTGCATGATGCGAGGCGGGTCTAATGGATCGCCGCTCTGACCGTGGCCCGCCGGTGCTGCGCTCCAAGTAAGCTGAAAGCCTATCTCGCCGCTTTGACTGCCTATGCGCCACTTCGCAACTCCCTCGTCGATGCTGTGGCCGTCGGCGGCAATTACTCCCGTGAACTCCGCTTCAAGATAGGTCTTCTTTGAGATCGGCACGGGAACACCTGGTATTCGTTGCTGCAGAACTCCGATGGCAAGGAGAGAGCGTCCCTTTAAGCGGACTCGTGAGGCCGACCATTGTTCAACATGATAGATAGCAACAGTTTGGGGTTGGCCGTCCCCGACGCCATCGTAATGATCGCCCCTCAACGTGAGGGTCTGGCACGAAACTTTGCCGCTGGGCTCGTAGGTGCAAAGACGCATCACCTGAGGTGCACCTTGAGGAGTTACTCCCGAAGTTTGTTGTGCGCACGATGCACTAAAGGCCTCGAATATCACGAGGGAGGCGAAGGCCGACAATACAGCACCACTCCAGAAGAACCGCAGGTACATACCGCATCTCCAGCGCTCTTGTGGGCCAAAATGTTAACGCACCAGACGGATATTTGTCGTTGGTGGATTGAAGCAATCCGCGACCTACCTCCTGAACGTTCTCTGGCTGAATCAGATTGAAATCCGCTTGTCAAAGCGCTTTGGCTGCAATACGCTCCAAGTGAATCGCCCGCCTACATCTCGCGCGAGAGGAGATCTCAGGCACCCAGAACTATCACGGAGTTGGACGGCTAGACCTATGCCTCTGTCGGTGAACGCTCGATTGGGCCCCTATGAGATCCGGTCCACGCTCGGTGTTGGTGGTATGGGCGAGGTCTATCAGGCCTTCGATACGCGGCTCAACCGCAGCGTCGCCATCAAGGTTCTCCGCGCAGATCACGCCATCTCACCCGAGCTTCGCGCCCGCTTCGAGCGCGAGGCCCGCGCTATCGCTGCTTTCAACCACCCCAGTATCGTCTCCGTCTACGACTTCGGCGTAGAAGCCGACCGGCAGTACATCGTCAGTGAACTCGTCGAGGGATCGTCTCTGCGTTCGCTTCTCACCGGCAAGCCCGTTCCTCTTCGCAAACTCCTCGACATCGCCACGCAGGTGGCTGACGGCCTTGCCGCCGCGCATGCAGCCGGTTTCGTCCACCGAGACCTGAAGCCCGAAAACATCATGCTCACAAAGGATGGCCGAGTAAAGATCGTCGATTTCGGGCTGGCGCGTCAGGACCCCCAATCTGGCGGCGATTCCGGCTCGACGTTGACCTCTGTACCTGACGACGCGGACTCCGACAGCATCACGAAGGCTGGCGCGGTCCTTGGTACGGCCAGGTACATGAGTCCTGAGCAGGCGCTGGGCAAGCCGACAGGTTATCGCTCCGATCAGTTTTCCTTTGGCCTCATTCTCTACGAACTGGCCGGAGGCAGACAGGCCTTTGCCAAAGGCAGCAGCGTCGAAACGATGGCCGCCATCGTCCGCGAAGAACCGCCGCCGTTAGGAACTGCGCAACCTCCGTGATCACTTATCCGAGGCCCATTCGAGCGGAGCCCTCGCACCCGTGGTCCCTCGGGTAAAACGGCGTCGCTGGGAGATCCCTGCTCTCTGCGCGGCTTGCATCCTTATCACAGGCGTTTTCGTGTACTTGCTGAAGCCGTCCGGACAGGACATAGGAAATTACCGCTACACACCCTTTGCAACCGACGCAGACGATGCCATATGGTCTCCGGACGGAAAATCGGTGACCTACACAGCTAAGGTAAACGGAATCTATCAGGTATTCCTGCGCTATCTCGACTCACGGGTTGCGGTTCAACTTACCCATCAGAAACTCGACACTAGACCCTTTGGATGGTCAAGCGACAGAAGTCACCTCATTGTTGGCGAGTGGACAGATATCAACCCCATGCTGATTCACGCAAAGCTTTATTCAGTTCCAACGGTTGGAGGGGATCTTGAATTTATCATGGAGACCGACTGCTTTGATTGCAGTCTGTCACCCGACGGCAAAAAATTCGCAACCTTGGTTCCTGATAAGAGCAAAGTCCCAGCCCTCCAAATTTCTGATCCGGTCGGCACACCCATGCGCCCTTATACGTCAGCTTCGCTCAAAGCTAGCCTGGGAAAGCTGTATGCCAGCCCTAGTCTCTCGTTTTCTCCGGACGGGAAGAAAATTCTACTCACCATCCCGGTAGATGGAAAATCGACCGAGGCCTGGCTGCTCCCATACCTCCCGGGAAGCGAACCTATCCATCAGATTCCAACTTTGCAGAAGTTCTCTTCTTCGAATCCTGCGCCCGTCTCCTGGATGCCGGATAGTAGACATCTTGTGTTTTCTTATCCGCCTGATAACAATTCTGCGAGCAGTTTGTGGATGGGCGACATCAACTCGAGTGTAACGACGCCACTAACGACTGGACCGCTTCGATGCCCGGGGGCGGTTGTTGAGAGTCTTTTGGGACTGATTGCGTCGGCGTGTTGAGGTCTACCATCTCGCCGCTCTCCCACAGAAAAGCATGCTTTACCCCGGTCTCGCACGAGAACGAGACTCCCACGATCTGATCCCGCGAATTGATGCGATATGGTGCACTGCAGTCGTCTCCATCAGCGCTCAAGCTCATGAGATTCGTGAACTCTCCGTTGCGCCACAAAACAGCGAGGACCGAACCTTCCGCAGTGGTACTGATTCCGACAACATGACCCAGTTCGTTTACGTTGTAGGCCGCACTCACTGGGCCTCCCAGATTACCCACGTAGTACAAGTCGGTGAGCTTTCCTCTGCTCCAGAGGAAAGGATGGTCGGCTGTCTCGCCTTGCAGACTCCCGAATCCCACAGCCTGGCCCTGATTGTTCAGGAAGTTCGTTCCGCCTTCCGCCCCCCCAAAATTGCCGGGGTTGATGTCGATCATCTTGCCGTTCTGCCAGATGAACGGATCGAACGGCGGACAACCGAAATTGGGGTTGACCACATTGCTCGTTTGAGAATGGCCGGAGATTTGCCCGAGATCGTTAATGAACTCTCCGTAGCTATTTGTTCCCCCGAGTGTTCCCAAGGTGCGCACAAAACCATACTCCCAGACGACTGCCTGCGATTGAAGGCCGACGCCGAACGAGCACGGGTCCGCGATTGAGTTGGGTGCGATCCAGCCCGAGGCCTGGCCAAGATTGTTGATCCAGACTGCATGGCTCTGAGCGCCCTCTGGCGTGTTCAAGGGAAGTATCTGGCCATTCGGCAACCAGATGGCGGCATTGTCGTATGAGAGTCCAGTGTTCGGATTCGTTCTGGTGCCGTACCCGGCGGCGAGTCCCCATTGGTTGATCCAGTTGATGTAAGTGTTCGTGCCGGTTAAGTTCGGTAACTGCGGCAGAGCCTCAAAGTAAGTCGGTGTGCCGTCGGTCCAGGTGTAGGAGTTATTGACGCTCGGTTTGGTCGTGTCCCCCAACACACCGATGGTGCCGATATCGGTTAGCGGCGCATAGAAAAGATATCCAGCAAGGTAGCTGTCCGGTCCACCATCAGGCGGGAGAACAACGACCGTGTATGTCTGATGCTTCCCGCTTGAAGGCGTAATCTGCTGGGCTGAGAGATTGTTTGGAGTTGACGTTGGCGCGATTACGAGCGATGCGATCCAGAGGCCCCATGTTGCCTTTCTCATGTGCTCCTCCAGCACCAAAGATTGGTGGCAGAAACCTACGCCAAGTGACTGCAGAAAGCAACGACGCTGTTCTCTTCCTTCTTCTGCGCTGTTTTGGCGGCTTACGCCACCTGAGCCTCGGTGAACTAAGGTCAGAAGTGCACTGCCCTGTCCCGCCTCTTGCCGATGCTGCATACCGAGACGATGCCCTCTTTACTCCGGCAAAAATCCCTCATAATCCGCCATCGTCCGCATCAAGAGCGGACTTCATGCGGAATGAACCCACGAATTGAAGTGGCCCTGTAATTCTGATCCAACCGGCACAAAGATCGGGCTGACCATTCCGGCGTATTGGCTCACACGCTCGAGTTTGCCGAACGTCTAACCAGACGGCGAAACAACGGCGCTCCCCACGCGCCGATTGCCAGCAATGCCCCAAAAAGTACGACGGCGTCAATGCTCTCCCGGCCTTCGCGCGACCAGTACGCTGCTGCATCCAGGTTCAGCCAAAGTGCAAATTCGTCCAGCGTCAGTGCCGCGCCAATCCCGTAACTCAGCGCGATCAATCGACTCAGAAAGATCGAAAGCGACCCGTCCCCGGTTCCCACTTCGGCAAGTTCTGCATATCCGCAAATCAGCAGGATGAGAATCCCCCAAACCAAATGGTGGATGTGCCGCCCGCCCATCTCTACGTAGCCGAATGGTCCAACGTGATGAGTAATCGACTCCACCAACAATCTCACCGTTAGAAAGGTAATGAAGAAGCTGACCGAGGCAAGAAATAGGCGCCTATGGGGGCGGTCGGGAATCTGCTCATGTATAAGCAAGCCGAGATTTGTCAAGTGCAACAACAGCAGGATAAGGGCAGTTGTTACCGTCACAAATATCAGCAGGATCCAGGATCCGGAAATATGCATACGACAAGCATTATCACGGCTCTCGTCCGTGCGACGTCCGTCGATGCTCGATGTCTATGCTCGATGTCTATGCTCGATCTCGTTCCTTCTCCGGCCCTTCAACTCTGAGCGTCTGCATCGGACGTTTAGAGATACGGACTCATACCCCGACCTCAGCTTCTGCGCTTGGCCGATGACCGTATCCGACCCCGTGCCACAATATCGCCCACGGCATGCGTGGCCGATACTAACGCCGATCTGACAAGCAGCGCATCGTTGGAAGCATTCGCTGTCGGCAACGTTGTCCAGCAGTGCAATTCCTCCCTGCAAGTTCCCATTCCGAGGGCGTCTGAGGATGCGCTCCGGCAGGTCCTACGATGGGTAATCATTACTCAAAGGGCATATCCAATCACCGATGGGGGATGTTCATGGTCCGAGGTCTCCGGTAATGTCCCCGGGTAGAAAGCCCCCGACGTGTTAAGCAGGTGAACCGATCCGCCTGCAAACACAGATGGGATTGGAGTGGACCTCAACGAACCTATTACTCTCGACCAAGAAACGCTATTCTGCCCAGCCGGAAACTCGCTCGCCCTGCTATTCCTGTCGGCGTCGCGCGAAGCCGTAAAGCTCTCCGGTATCGAGCGGCCAGAACAGCTTGTGCGCCTCGTGAACGACGCCCTCTTAGAGTTACTGAAGCATCGATACGAATGTCCCGCCTGCAACGCGATGTGAGTCCGGTGGGATTGAATTCAATGCTTGTTTTCCTCCGCCTGCTGTGCGAGCGCCTGCGCTCCTCGTATGTGACGCCTGTCACAAATTCCGTCTCGGCCCCCGATTAAATCAGGGCGGGCCGGGCTAGGCTTCGATATGGAGCCCTCGCACAAAAGAAAAACGGCCCACGATCTTTTTTACCGTAGGCCGCGATTGGTTGCGGTTGTGGCCCCCCGAGTTCCTCCGCTGGGCCTCTGATGAAATGTATGAATGAGTGGCCCCACGGTAACAGTCTGTCTGGAATTGGGACAAGATTACTCGGTTAGGGAGCCGATCCACTTTTGCCTTGACTCCATGCGCTCGAGTCTGTTCATGGTGAAGCCCAGACGCCGAACAAGATTACCTGTGGTGACTTTCGCCTAACTGTCTCCACTCCAATGTGGACGGCGCTTATCGACCTCGGCATCACGCACATTCGCTGAGCCAGGCTCGCGCCCCGAACTCTTCGATTCTTCTTCGAGGTCAGCGCCTCGGCACCTGAAAAAGAGAGCGGGAGCAAGCCCGCTCTCGTCTCGATCGTCAAACCTAACGTTTCAACTCGACTTGGATGACTTCGAAGGGCTCCTTGCTAGTACTTTCCGGCAGGTGGGTAAAGGCGTCCATGTGCTGCACCGACCCGGCCTTCGCATTGATGTCCTCACTCAGTCCGTCGGGGTAGGTGAACTTGGCGTGGGCGTCCGTCAGGAACACTCCAATCGATTCCGGGTGGCTATGCATCACCGATTTCTCACCCGGCCTGTACTTGATCCGAAGCACTCGGACTCGATCGTTCTCAAACTCGACCTTGTAATGCTTGGGATCAACTTTCACGGGGTCTTCGGCGGTTCGTTTAGTCATTGTTGCAAGTGCCATCGTTCCCTCCTTGATCTGATTGGGGATGGGCATCAGTCTATTGCCCGCTTAGTTGAAAGCACAATGAATGCTTTCGGATGGTGCTGGTGTCGGTGCAGACCGCAGTTCTACTGCGAGTGATGACTGGTCTCGTAGTGCCGCTGGAGTAGGTCCTGGCCGAAGTCATCGGTCACCTCGCGCCACACGGAGTGGATGTGATTGGCGTCGTCCTGGGTGTCATCCAACTCGATTAGGAAGGACGCCGTCTGAACGCGGTAATAGTGCGGGGCGCTCCGGCCAATTCCGCCCGACCACGCGAAGTAGATATTCCGTCCTGCCTTGTTAATTTGGGCGATCCGCCGCTCAGCCAGTTCGTCGGGAACATTCCGGGCATAGTCCTCTATCAGGGCCATGAGTGCATCGAACTGCCTCACATTCATCGTGGAAGCCGATAGGCCAGATGGCTGGCCCTTAAGAGCGGCCTTACGACTGGCACCTGTCAGGATCTCCCTGTAGGCAACGGGGTCCACGATTGCGACCTTCTGCTGGGATTCATTCAGAGCATGGATCAGTTCGAATCCAAGATCATCCTCTCCAGCCAGGGTGCGTAGGCCTTTGCGCGGTCCCTCTTGAATCTGTGCCGGGTTGGCACCGAAGAAGCTAGGGCCGTCAACAACGTCTCCGTTCACCACCGTGTAGTTCTGGCTGAGATGATGGCCCTCGACCCGGTAGCCCCATCTGCCCGTGTCGGAGGGCGTGCCGAATACCGAGAAATAGTAGAGTTCCGGATTGCGGACCTCGCCGCTATCGTTTTCCAGAATCCTGAGAACGTCTTCCAAACTCATGATCGTCACGGCCTTGATGTATCCCGTTTGGCTCAATCCGGCTGCAAGAAGAGCGCTGGCGAGGTGCTTCTGATAGGGTGTCATCTCGCGCAACGGCATGCCTTTGCGATCTTTCGGGATGTAGTGCCAATTCAATCGCTCATCGGCATTGAAGGGGAACGTCGCCTTGACACGCTGTTGGGCATCAAGCGTGGCCAGAAACCGATTGGCGCACTCGGTCATGAGCGACGCCGCAGGAACAGTATGCGAATGGATATTATCGGCGTGGCTATCGCCTGGGCCGAGCACGCCCATGCCAACGAGCGCGGCGGACGACCAGAGAAAAGATCGTCGTTTCATGCAGAGCAATTTCTTCCCGCGCATTTCCTTTGTCAAGCAAAGTTCGGAAATGCGCTCATCGAGGGCTAACCTCACGCTGTCAGAGGCCACTTCTCTACACAATTGCGAAGGGATGTTCACGCGCCACCATCAACCTCGCACGGAGTCGTACTCTGATAAAGGAGATTTGAGATGGACATTCTCGACCATAACAAACAACCGCTCGAAAAATGGCGTGAAGGTGTCATGACTCGGATGCGGATGTCAATCCTTGTGGGTGGACGACAACTGTGCATCTTTGACCAATTCTGTGAAACCGGGTCCGGTGCTCCGCCTCATTCTCACGCAGTTGAAGAAGTATTGGAAGTGATGGAAGGTACTGCTGAGGTCCAGTTGGGCAAAGAAAGAGCCGTACTCACGGCAAATCAGTCGGTTCTGATCCCTGCGGGCACGGAGCATGGGTTTCGCAATCCCGACCGGACAATACTGCACGTTCGCGCGACACTGGCTGCGCCAATCTTTGAAGCCACCTACGACAAAAATGAACTATCGCGCCGGTGGGTTCCAAATTCCGCAGGTCTGTAGGACCACCGAGCCGCGCACAACGTGGACTCAAGTTGCCACGACTGCCAAGGGCACTCTGCCATCCTCCCATTCCATCTCGATCCGCGAGCCAGGAGACCGCCAACAGCTTTTTGCTTGGCTGGCATCATTGGAAAACTGTTATAAGCTCCACGGACTAAGGTTCTGCCGGACGGTCTGGCTGGGACTGGTCGAACTGGCACTCGAAGCGCCGCTTCATCCTTTCGCCTCTCTCTACTTTCTGCAAATTGACGACGCCACAACAGCGTGGTTCGATGAGAATAGGTGAGCCGAAAACCAGTTCTTCCGATAGATGAAATTCTGGCGGACATCGTTACATCCCTGGAACGTTCTCCTAACCTTGTGCTCGAGGCGGCACCGGGTGCGGGCAAGACGACCCGCGTGCCGCCCGCACTTCTTAAGCTCGTAGGCGGTGAGGTACTTGTACTCGAACCGCGCCGTATTGCCGCACGAATGGCTGCGAGACGGGTCGCCTCGGAAATTGGCGAACCGATTGGCGAAACCGTCGGGTACCAAGTCCGGTTTGACGAAGTCGCTGGGCCGCACACGCGCCTGCGATTCCTCACTGAGGGCGTATTGACGCGGCGCCTGATATCGGATCCACACCTGCAGGGCGTGGCCGCCGTGGTATTGGACGAGTTCCACGAACGCCACCTCGAAGGCGATCTCGCTTTGGCCTTATTGAAGCGCTTGCAAGACAGACGGCCTGATCTACGAGTCGTAGTCATGTCCGCAACGCTCGCTGCTGATTCTGTGGCCCGTTATCTCAATGACTGTCCCAGAAAATCGGTATCCGGCAACTGAATCAGATTGCGCCCGAATCGCTCCGCCTACATAGCGGACGGCACACCAAGATCCACTATGAAAATGGCAAGCCGCCATGGATTGCGTCCCGACTCCAGGACTTCTTCGGTATGCGCGAAACTCCTCGAATAGGAGCGGCTCAGAAGCCTGTCGTCGTCCACCTACTCGCGCCGAATCACCGTCCAGTGCAGACCACGACGGACTTGGCAGGCTTCTGGGAGAGGCTCTATCCACAAGTCCGCCGCGAACTGATGCGTCGCTATCCGAAGCACCCCTGGCCTGAGCGGCCTTAGAATTACAGGACCCCGAGAATCCACCCCTCGATTTCTGCTGTCCTCCGCTTTCGTCGTTCCAGAGGAGGGTTAGCGGGGTCGGAGAACGTACCGTCTTTTCAACCGGCGCATCCGTGTAGCGAAGGAATATGCTTTGTGCTGATGGGAGTCATGCCCCTTGCGTAGGAAGCTCATGATCGTCCACTTGGGCAGAGACGAGGGCCCGGTAAGGCGGAGACGAGGGCCTCGCTGAGATCATGACGGATGATCAGTGGGCAGACCGGGGTATCTCGAGGCTCTCGCGAGGGATTCCAGGTAATCCCACAAGCGGGTGATATATGCATGATCCTCCCCGCCGTAAACTCTTGCCGAGGTTCGTTTTCGTGGATGCCCCAAATTGAGGTTATTCATTGTCAGGTGAACTGAGAGCCTCTATAATTTGCGACTCGGCTCAACAATATAACTTTCGAGGGTATGGATATGCGCGTTGTGCGTTTCATGCTGTTCGTCACTGCCTTGCTGTTGGGGTCCTGTGAGTCTTCACTCACGCAGATGCCGGTCCAAGGGCAGCAATCTGCTTCCTTAAACATAGGGGGCGCAATTGTTAGCTGCGTTCCAGCTGTATGGGTGGCCAATTACGCTTTAGGAGATGTCGGGGCCGCTCAGTTTACCCACGTAGGCTCCGTTATTACCTATAACCCACAAGTCGTCGTCTCCATGCCTCCAAGAGCGGCGATGTTCTGGTTGGGGCACGAGTGCGGCCACATAACTCTACACACTTCGGTTGAGACAGAAGCCGATTGCTGGTCCGTAAAGACCGGGGTACAGCAGGGCTGGTTTGGACCGTCCGACTTGGCATTTTTGAAGGCCCAGATGGCAAACAACAACGGAGATATGACGCATCCGCCAGGACCGGAACGTATCGCTCTCATAGAATCCTGCCTGGGTATAAAGGACAATACCGATGGAGGAGGGTCTTCAAATAGTCAGGTGTCCGACACAGCTGCGAATCACTGTCTGAGTATCCATACAAACTCAGTAGACTGGCACAAAACGCAGGATGACCCTACGGTGGACTACAGTTATAGGTTCAGCAACACATGCGACCGAGCGATATCCTGCCACTCAGCGGTAGGAATCGGTTATAGACCAAGAGGAGCAAGCGATTTCTCCGCCTTTCACCAGACGGGTATAACAGGGAAAACCCTGACCATATCCCCCAACGATAGCAAGGACGTGGCGGGGACAATGAACTGGCCGACACTGATACCAAACGGTACCAACCCGTCAATCCGACATACAAGAGACGATGACACCGGAACCTACGCCATATCGTGCAATTTTGCAGACAAATAAAAAGAAGAGCCACTGGATTAAGGGCTTGCCGAGAATCGGGTTGCTTGCATGAGTAAGAATGCCTAGAAGAATTCCGGACTACTCGTTCTCCGAAGAATTGGTGGCCCTAGTCGCTTGATCGGGTGCGTCAGCACTAAAACCTTATCCCATGGGATCAATCGAAGCCCCAAGGATGCTACCGTGTGCGCCGAGCCTTCGTTCCAGAGGGAACGCCAATTGACGGAGGAATCATAAGGTGGTTTGTTTTTTCTCTTTTCGAACTACAAAATCAATCCTGAGTTCCCACCATGCGAGGTGAAATGGTTTCAAGGACTTTCTTATCGGTAGCGTACATTCTGTTTTTTGCTTGTTCGTGCTTTGCAAATTGCAAGCTGCCCGCAAGCACTACCGACTGGATTGATGCGCTAAGGAGGGCCCAGAATTCGTCTCGTGCGGATTTCGAACTCGGGCAGGCCCAGGTGGACAACGAAAGCTGCCTCGACGAAGCAATCGCAACTTTCCAGAACCTTGCCAATACCGAAGACAACCAACAGAAGAGCTTGGCAACGGGAATGTTGGGTGTAGCGAACGCCCGGAAGCTGATAACGAGCGGGGATCGCCAGAGTGCAATCCAGGCCTTGGTGAAAGTAGCGAGAAATTACGAAAATTATTTTCCTGCCTATCTCAGGGCTATACGTGACTTGACGCTGCTCCTGCGGGACCATCCCGACGCTCCGGAGTGGCAGTTTTTGGGCACACAATTGGAAAGGATCACAGCAAATGATGATGTGGACGGCATCGTTGCGCAAGATGTCGCGGACATCGCCTTGCATGATATTCAAATAGGCCAACTAGACGAAGGACTCTACAGGATGGAGAAGTACCTCGTCAAAGATCATTCGGTTCAGGTCAGGCTCCGGTCCTCGATTCTTTATTTAGAACTTCTGCGGGCCGCAGGTTATGCGTCAAACGCGCGGGTTCTGTGCCAGGAACTTGACAGTGAAGTCGGCGAAGTAGAACTCGATCCATCCATGAGGTTGCAATTTCTGCAGGTCTGCTCGGCGGTGTATATAAATAGCTCCGATCCCCAGGGCCAAATGCGGTATGCGCGTTTCTCAGCCGCGCTCGCCCAGGCGCAGGTGGAGTTGCAATGAAGCGGCTTGGATTGTTGTTTGTAGGCACGACGTTGCTCGGAGTACTGGTGAGCGTCGTCCCGGCGCGGGTATATATAAGCCTCCATCCCGAGCAGCTTCATGGAAACGCGGCTTCGATCGAATTCGAGAAGGAGTACGTGGACCAGTTCAGCGACAGGATCAAGTGGCTTGAAACGATCGCCTATGCCGTACTCGGCGGGATTGTGGGACTTAGGTGGAGTCAGGAAAGGCTGGCGACACATCCTTTCATTGCCATTAGTGCGGGCTGCCTTGTTGTTTCCCTGTTCAATGGCTATAGCGCTCATGACCAGGTGTTGCAGGCGCTTCAGCTGGGCACTCCCATGCTGCTCTCTGGCATGGTTTCGCGGCTCACAATTATCTTCCAGTTTTGGTTCCTGGCAATTGCGGTGGCACTGCTCGCGATCCGGCTGCTCAGTGTCCCCCACGCCGTGCATCGCAAGGCGCTATGTGTGCTGGCCATGTTTGTTGGCAGCATGTCAATTCATGCGCAGGCGAGAACCGTGATATTGCCAACGGATGTGCAAGTACAAGCCTGTGCATCCGACTGGGTCAAGTCGCGAATGGCCCAGACCGCCAGCCCGGCAGACCTGACTCTGCTAGGGCGCTTAATAGCGGGTACTGCAAATGCAAAGGGCATCACTCTTAAGGCAGGTAACACATGTGCATTTTCAGCTTCGATTCTGGACTATGTGCTCAAAGTTTCCAATACTGTAAATGGAGATCGGGATTACAGTAACTTTCTCGATGAGGCCCAGAACGTTGCGGGTGGTGTCAATAACCCTGGAGCAGGCCAAAGCGCGATTGTCAGGACCCTCCTGAGCGTCGCCGAGATTTGGCATCACCAGCTGGGGGTTGTAAACGTCAACTCCGCCCAGGCGGGTGATGAAGTGTTTATTGACGATCATGAGGTTGGCCTAACGCCATTCACCTGCGCGGAGGCTCCGGGGACCTACGATCTCAAGGTAAAACGCAATGGCAACCAGATTGATCACGAAACGATTAAGGTGAGCGATGGCGATCAATTGCAGATTAAGACTCACTAACCTGTTGCTGTTCTGCTTTCTGCTTGCGTCCGCGATGGCGGTGCACGCTCAGCAGTTTCCGGCGGCCGATTTCGCCAATCTCCGTGCCCAGTATCCGGCAGACGGAAACGCGTGGACCAAGGCTCAGTACACCGAATACAACCGCCAGATGGCCCTTTTAATGATTAATATCGTCTGGACATACAGGCACCTGAACATTCCCAAGCCGGACGTCGTGAGCGTGCTTGCACCCCCCAGAGATCCTCCCAATTGGGATCCGGATGCCAAAAGCATCAGCTATCCCGTGAGCTATGCCAGAGAAATGACTGAACTCGGGTTCATGCTTGGAAGAGACATTTACATCGCTTCGTGGACTCGGCTCCCGGCGGATAAGCCGATCATCCAGCATCCGTATTTCGATGGGCATCTTGTGAAGGCTATTGATTCGTCCATCAATTCGGTTTCAGTGGTGTTTGACTCAAACGCCTCATTGATCACCTGTCCCGCCACGCAACAAAATTGTCTGGGTTCTCAGGCGCTGGAGGGTCTCGCTTTGCAACTCTTTCTAATCGCGCACGAGTGCGGCCATTACGTACTGGGACATCAAGGGGCAAGGAACCTTCAACAGGAATTGGCGGCTGACAAGTATGGCTGGGATACCTTAAGAGCTGTCGCTCAATCGTTCTACAACAAAGATGACAAGAACGATCAATTCTACGATCTTCTTTTCGCCGCTGCAGCGGAGGCTCCCCTCTGGTACCAGCGCGAGACAAATGCATGGTTCGACGTTCTGGGCACACCGTCGGATGCAACGGAGGATAAGGTTATTGCGGAACGGATCAAGCAGATCGACGCCTTGGCAGACAACCTGAATGGGGACCAGTTGGTTAGTGACTTCATGCCGGAGGACTTCAAGGGTTGGACAGTCCAGCCTGTATCTGTTTCGTTTGAACGTCCGCCAAAGTTGCTGGTGCTCTCTGGGGTGCGTGTCCGTCCAGAGGATCTGGCTGGTGGTAAATTCCGCCTTTCTTCCGAAGGAACGCATTGGATTGCAACCGACGATCAAGGGGTGGCATGTCAATTTACTTTTGGGGATGATCAGGTCGACTTAAAGTACACGCCCTGGACCCAGTCCAACGTCGACGCCATTGAGAATTTGATAAAGGCGAAGAAATGGTGTGATGTGATTGCTGCCACTGCGAACGCTCAGCTGCAACCACGCTCGGCGGACGTAGCCCCGTACTTGAATCGGGCCTTGTATTACTCCGGAGCAGGAGATTTCATCGATCCCGCGATGACAGCTAACTCAAAAGATCGGGCCGACGCTGAACGGTATAGAAGCATATCGGTAGGCATCAAAACATGGGGTCTCCCGTGACCCGCTCATTCGCAATTGAGACAAACTGTGTGTTTCAACGAACCGTGCGGAAATGAAGGGTGGATCGTCGCTTGTACGTGCGGCATATATCAGCTTGCGGCCTTCGTAACAGCCCAAGATCAGAGCATCGAAATTCTCACGCGCAGGCATTTACCCACCGATGACAAACTCCTGCCCTTGGTTCACTCTCATCTTCTGCCATGCCCCGGGTCTCAGAATCTCACACCAGGCTCGTACTTACTGCCCTTATTGATCTTCACTGGATGAGTGGATAAGTGGATAAGTTGTACCAAGCTCGGTTTCTTTCTGAGAATCGTCCGCTTAGAGCGGCTCGCCCTCTGCGGACTCAGATCCCTGGGAACTCGTCAAGATGGCGGCCCGCTACATCCATAACTGTTCCTCCGGTGTTGCCATCTACCCATCTACTGGATTGGGTGCCATGACTGCCTATCTTCCGCAATGCGATACCTTATTGATCACGAGAGGCCACCTGTCGTTGCTGAAAGAAGTCGATCGCCTGCTGTCGGGTTTTAATCTGAGCAAGCGTCTGTCCCGGATCCTGGTTCTGTTGCGCAGCCTTTGCTGAGATGAGCGTCTTCTGCAATTCATTGGGCGGAAGAAATGTGCCTGTCTGCTTGATTTCAACCGGTGGCGACGGAATGTCTGGAATATTGTCGCGTGCTTCGGCCAAGTTTACGACTTGCGCCAGCGTGGGAGCGGCCTCAATTCGTTTGCTTGCCAACATCTTCTCCGGTGGAATTTGCAGCCAGTCTCGTAATGTTGCCAGAACCGACGTGTGATCGTATGGTGTAGCTGTATCTGATCGGAACACAGTCCCAGCCTGAATCCAGGGCGAGACAACTACGGTGGGGACGCGCACGCCGAAGCGGTTGAATGTGAATCCTAGCTGGCCTGGATTGCTTTTCTCATCCGGACAGACTGCGTTCCACGGCGGCATGACATGGTCATACGTCCCACCATGTTCATCAAACGTGATGATCAGGAGTGTCTGCTTCCATCTTGGCGACTTGCTCACCGCCTGCCATATCTCATACAGGTATTGCTCCCCGGCGACGACGTCATGCGGGGGGTAAGCGTCTGGTCTTCCCATCTGGACAGGTCATGATCTGCGGCCCAACATAGGGCGCATGGATGGGAGTGTGTCGTCGGGGCGGAAGCGGCGGATCTTTCGCGGGGTGGAAGAGAAGCTGAGGATCGTGAAGCTGGCGCTGGAGCCGGGAGCGAGCGTGGCCAGTGTGGCTCTGGCCAACGGCGTCAACGCCAACCAGGTGTTTCGCTGGAAGCGGCAGTATGAACGCGGCGAGTTCGAGCCACGCCGATCGAATTCCGCCACTGCTCTGGTGCCGGTGTCAAGGGCGGAGTAAAAGGAGACCACTGGGGCGGAGCAAAAGGGGACCAGTAATAGTAATAAGGATAAGGATGGAGTTGTTTTCGGGGGAGAAGGGGCTCTGGAGCGTAGCGGAAGAGGCCTTTCTTCCCCGAAGCGCGTTCGAGGGGTCAGTGGTTGTTGGGTGGATTTCTTTTGCGGCGGCTTTGCTTGAGCCGGTAACTATCGCCGTTCATCTCCAGGATGTGGACGTGATGGGTAATGCGGTCGAGCAGAGCACCGGTAAGCCGTTCGGAGCCGAAGACCTCGGTCCATTCCTCGAAGGGCAGGTTGCTGGTCACCAGCGTCGATGCCCGCTCATAGCGTTGACTGAAGGTCTCGAACAATAGTTCGGCGCCGCTCTTGGACAGGGGCACGTAGCCCAGTTCATCAACGATGAGAAGTTCATAGCTGGCCAGTTGTTTTTGGAAGCGCAGCAAGTGCTTGTCGTCGCGGGCTTCGATCAGCTCGCTGACCAGCGCAGCGGCGGTGGTGAAGCGCACGCGATGGCCGCGTTGGCAGGCAGACAGGCCGAGAGCCAGGGCGATGTGCGTCTTGCCGGTGCCACTGTTCCCCAAAAGCAAAAGATTTTCTTTGCGCGACAGGAACTCGCATCGTGCCAGCTCCAGGACCAGCGTCTTGTTGAGCGAGGGTATGGCCAGGAACTCGAAGCTGTCCAGACTCTTGACGACCGGGAACTTCGCCTGCCGAATGCGGCGCTCGACGGCGCGACGATCGCGGTCCAGCAGTTCCAGCTCGGTCAGGCGCAGCAGATATCGCGGATAATCTGCCTGCTCGGTGGCGCACTGCCGGGCCACCTTGTCGTACTCACTCAGGATGGTGGGCAGCCGCAAGGCCTTCAGATGATGTTCGAGCAACACTTGCGGTGTATCAGGGGTGGGCATCTCTGGCGTGTCGTTCATTTACACCACCTCCATGTTCGAAGGTGACGGCGATGTGGGCGTAGCGGCGAGCAACGTCATGTAATCCGCAGCCGCGGTGATTCGCACCCTGGGCAGAGGAAGATGCGGCCAGTTCTGAAGGTCCAGTCGCGGCGGCCTGCGTTCGATGCGGCAGAGCACCAGATGGCGCACGGCATCGAAGCTGATGGTGTTCATGCGCAGTGCGTCTTCGACAGCGATGGATACTTCGTTGAGAGCGAAGGTCTCCAGCAGCCGAAGCACCTGGATATACTCCCTGCGCCCGTGCTTCTTCAGTCGCGCCTCCAGTAAGCGCCGCAGATGCCCGAAGCAATCGGGCAACTGCCAGCCGGCCAGCGGAGCCGCCTGTTCCAGGGCCCGGCTCTTGTGCTCCAGCAGTCTGAGATAGTGCAAGGGATCAAACACCGCCGACTCGCGTTCATAGCTGCGCTCGTGACGGGCAATGACTTCGCTCCCGCAGACGATCACCACGTGATGCACATAGCCCTTCACCAGCACCTGCCGGTGTCCATACTCGGTCGGCACGGAGTAGTCGTTGGATCGATAACGCACCAGCGATAACGAGGTCACGCGAGTGGTGATCTTCTCACAGGCTTCATAGGGCGCAGCAGGCAACGGCAGCAGCGCTGCACGGTCGCGCTCGAAGCGTTCCGCGATGGTCTCCCTGTGCCCCCGCAAACGGCGCTGCCGCCGCTTCCGGCACCCAGCCTCCAGATGCACGTTCAGCTCTTCCCAGCTCGATGCGCGTGGAATCGGAACCAGGAAGTTGCGCCGCGCATAGCCAACCAGGCCTTCCACCTTGCCCTTGTCGTTGCCCTTGGCCGGACGGCCGAACTTCTCCGCAAATAGATAATGACTCTGCAGCTCGGAGAAGGCTCTCGTCTTCTGCCGCTCCCCGTTGCCCAGGATCTCCTTTGCGTCCTGGCTCTGATCGTGGGGCGGTTCGGGCCAATGGTTCTGTTAATTGTTGCCTGGATTGTTTTCGCGCTCATTTTTCTTGTCTTCGTTTTCTCCGACGACGAACTCAAAGCCGCTGTTCGTTGGATCGATCGTGACCCCTTTGGCCTTAGGCTTTCAAAGACTAGACCGATCGGAGCACCGCGCTTCTCCACCGTAGGGTTCTGAGCCGTAGAGGACCATGACAGTCCAGGAAGTGCCTGCACGCTCCGCAATCGCCACTACCCCAGCCCGCTCGTTTGGTGATGTTTCGTATTCGAATACCTGGCGCTCGTCCCAACCCTCGCGAGCCGGTTGCGGCGTTACGAGCTTGATTGGCCGCTTGGAATCCGGCTTGTAGGCGGCCCATGTTGCGGCCACCGCCGCCTTACCATCTGGAGAATGGGTATCAGCGATGGCCAGATGCGTGTCCGCTTCCAATGGCGTCAAGAGCACCAGGTTCTTGGTCGTTGAGATTGACCAACCAGCGGGAACAGTGAACTGAGCGCCGCCCGGGGTGAAGCGCTGTGTGTCGGTGGCCACTCGCTCGGGTGCTGCCGCTTGGACCTATGCAGGGTCGAAGAGGTTGTAAACTCCGGGTACGTGACCTCCAAGAATCGCGGTCTCGGGAATTTGCGCCAAAAACCTGTTAGAGCTTCTTGCGGTGCTCCTCAAATACGCAGCGATTATCGGATGCACGGCCAGATCCTTGGAGTGGCCGCTCGTCGTTGTCCGTTCGCGTTTCCCGCTTCAGGAATCAAATTGATGGAGGTAGATGGAAATGAATCTGCTTAATTCAGGCTATCTCGATTGATGTGTTCTTCCTGAAGCTCTCTGTAGAACTTCATGGCCGCTCGGTTCTCGTTCAGCAGAGCAAGGCCAGAGATTTTTCGTCCGGGAAGCATCTTTATTGCCTGGACTTCCTCATAAAATTCCATAAACAAGTCGCGAAAGATGCGCTTAATTACGTGGGGATCAACCATGCCCCCCTCACACGAAACCGCTACCAGTTCTAGGGTGTTAACTAGCTTCAAGACATCCGGCTCAATAGGCTGGTTGGGATCGACGTGATTTAGCACGGACATGTGATTCCAGAGCGGAATCAATAATTGCCGCTGGCTGAGCAACACTTGATTTTCATGGATTTTCAAAGAAAGAGCAGATTGCTCCTGACTGATCTTCTGTGATGTAGCGCTTTGCTCCCGGTCAAGATCTTTGGAGAGCTTCGATTGTCCTTTGTAGACGATCACGCTAACGATGACGGCGGCGCTCGCAGAGACAGCCGCCAATCCCGTGCCAATGGCTATTGCTACGTTTGGGTCCATGTGCGGTGACTCAGGTTATCCTCGTCCACTGCCGCTACAGCATGGGCACACTGAACCGGGTGATCCGCCACTCATTCGCAACTCAACACCTCTGCTATCGCGCACTGATTTGCTAAGCCCACGTTCCACACGCACTGACACCGTGTAAACAGCGTCGCTGTCATGAAACTCTAGGCTTTCATTACCACCGTTGCGACGCTTTACATCTTCAGCTAACGCTCTTGCGATCTTCTCGTTCAAAACTTGTATTCTCCCTTGGGTGCAGCATTGACGCGATTGGATTATAACCTCTGAAGGTTCGGCGGACGTGGTGGGTTATTTGAAAGGAATCGGAGACCCAAGCGTTTCCCGCTCGGTGGCTTTAAAGGCCAAGCGTCAATATACGCTTCTTATGAAGCCTCGCACTGACTAGGGAAGCATCGGTGGCTGTGGCTAAATCGGCCAAGACCCAATTCATTTGATCGCACTAAGCGCTCGATCGCCTCACCATTTTGATAAGAATAAGATTCTCGGGCGCGACTTGGGTTTAATAAGGGAGCGGGACGTTCTGTCCGATCCGCCAGCGGTCCATCAGCCTGGCAATCGGGTTTGGATTACCGGTCGTGACGTCACCGGAGGAGGCCACGTCGCCGAGGTGCGCCGCGTTGGCCACACTTGCATCAACATGGAATCCCAATTGCCGGGCTTCGGTTCGGGGTCACGGATGGCGGGGTCCTCCGGTTCAACGCGGAAAGAGAATATCTGGATCGCCAGATGGCCAACGACGATGTTGACCACCATGCCCGGCATCTTCTCAGGGCGGTCAGGGTTGAAGGCTCCGACGAGGGTGCCGATGGCGCTCAAGGACGATAAAGTTGACCGCCCAATCCATATCCGCGTTCTCGGAGGGATTGCTCGGTGGAGGCGCATGCTCACACACTCGTCCCGTCTATAGAAGCGCCTCTTCGGATCGCGTCCCTGCACCGAATCAACTACCATGGCAGTCTTGACGGTCCATGCCGCCAACAGCGTCTGCTGGCTTTCGTCAAGCGGTATGGACAGGTCCGCGAACATATTCCCGATGATCGGGATATTCTCCCTTTCAAGCTGGCTCATCCAACCGTTGTTGCATACGCCGCAGACTGTCTTAATCTTCTGCTCCGGATCGCCAAGGATTTTTTCCGGTCGGTTTCCGATCTTGTGCCGGATAGGGCCGAATTTCTTGCGCTCGTGAATCCATTTCGGCCACAGATGTTCACGGCTACCCGAGTTGTTGTCGCAGAAAATGCAGGGCTCAGGCATTATCGGAAGGTATTGGGGGCGGGGTAGCTCGCGCGGATGCATTGAGCTTCAGTTGAAGTTCCGTGATCTGCTGCTGAAGCTGGATCATCTTCAGGTCGGACTCCTTCGCCGCTCGTCGATCAGATCGCCAAGCCAAGATGATAGTGGATATCGTTCCAATGCTCTCGCACTTCAAGGCTTTAGTCTCTCCTGCGCAGTTTTTGCAGCTAAGCGGCGGCTGAAGGCTTTGGGATTACGGCTCGGATTGTTTGGCAACCTTCTCTTGAAAGAGAGCGATGGCGCGAACCCAGCCACTCCTCGCGCTCTCATCCCGCAAGAGATCGGTAACATGAACGGCATGACCATTCGCGTCGGCAAGGTTCCATGCTGTTTGGTTCTTGGTCATTTTCACGACTGCTCCGGGTACGAGCGCCGCTAGGTTCTGAAGATATTGCTTGCTCACGTCAAGGAGGTTTGCATTCCTGGCCTGTGATCCGTGATACTCCATCCACACGTCACCCGAACTAGCGATCGATCCGAGATTCCAGCTTTTCCCGTCAGGCGAATGCCAGCGCAGGGTCATGGTCTTGGAACCATATTCCGGCTCAACGTTATAGGTTGAAAGATCGACGATAAATGCAGATAGCTCTTTTGAGATACCCGGACAACGTCTTTCCAATTCCTCCAGAAAGTGCTCCTGGGTGATGGTCGTAGCCTGGCTCGCTGCACTATTGGGACTGATGCCATTGGGCGGCATGATATTCATCCGGCCATCTTGCAACGTGACGATCCCTCGTTCGACATTGGTCGTCCGAGCAAGAATGCGCGGTTGAGCGATGAACCCGCCGTCTGGGATTTCGAAAAACGCGAGTTCAACGATTGAGAGCGTGAAGTGCAATCCTGCGTGTTGTTGCAGGAAGTCGGTCATTGTCTCCAGTCCCTCTCGAATTCCATCGCCAACGATCAGCAGGAGAAACCGCCCACGCTTCAGGTTCCGCGAAACGGCATCATGGAAGGTAACCTCGTCCATTTCGCAAGCGCCGCATGCGATTTCGAAAAGGCTCCGGGTCGAGTTTCCATTGGTGGAGTCAAACAGCTTGGCTCGTCTGATCGAAGATTCGAGCAATTCAAAGGTCCACGTTGTCATTTCGCTCGCATAGTCAATGATCTGAGCAACGACCTTACGTCTTGCTTCTGGGTTGCGCCAGAGTTTGCACTCGATCAGTGCGATGTCTCCGCTAGGTGTGATGAAAAGGTTATCGACGAAACCGGCTCGCATTGGCATCTCGGTGCACACGGGCATCATCGTCGAAAATGCCGGTTCGATTTGACCGATTGGAAGCAGCCCTGGTTGGAGCATGATTAGGTTCTGGAGCCAGGCCTCACTATAGGAAACCGCTTCCGGCCCTTTGCTGAACTGAACGCGATTCAGCTTCTGAGCGATAGAACCCGCCTGTAGATCGCGCAGGAATATCGTGTCCGCGTATTGAGATTGATTGGGCATTTTCGGAAGGATATCGAATCAAGAGTCGGTCGATCGGCAGTAGGGGCGACTGCGTTCAGTACTTTGGTAATAGTGAAAAAGGCCAAAGGGTTTCAAGCCAACATGAGCATGTCGGCTCGTGGTTTATTTTCGACGCGCACGGTATGAGCTTCCTCCCTACTCCGGAGTCGGAATGTCTGTCCTATTTCTGTTTTTGGTAAAAGTACTGCATCCAAGTCGGATCTACTCCGATATGGCCGACCGTGCGACTTGTGGCTTTGCCTTCCTCACTGATGAGCCAGAGCTTTCCTGTCCGCTCGATCTCGGCCATGGAAGACCCGCTGAATTTCTTGGCGAGCGTGACGGTATAGGTTCCGCTTCCGACAGAAGTGACCTTGCTTATATTCACGTATCCATAAATCTCATCCGGATATAGTGTCTCCGACACAATGAAGAATGCTGGTTTCTTTGTCAGTTCATCCGGAGCTTCGAAGCTACCAATCACGACCAGGTTCCGGCGTGGGCTGATGAAGGCTCGCGCCACAATGTCAGCCGAGGGTCCTGGCCACCCATAAAAGTTGAAGATCAGGTCGGCTTCCGAAAGTTCCGGTGTCTGGCCGTCCTTTCGGAACCACACGCTCCAGACCTTCGTGGTGGCATTGTAGTCTTCGGTTCTTGGCCCGAAGTCTTGGTTCTGGAGGCGGAGCATTTCCGACAGCGGACCCACGTTGGCGAGCATGGAATTCAGAGTCTGAATGCAGGAGTGCGCTACAAGAAGGCGGTACCGGAACAACATCATGTCCCGGACATTGTTGCTGGGAAACTGCTCGGCATAGAGTCGCATAAATTCCCGTAGGGCCGCTCTCTTCGCTTCGTCCGAAGAGAATTCCTCCGGGCACCGAAATGAACTGGAAAGTGCGGCGGCGGCATCGGCTTGCGAAATGCGAGGCGTTGCGACCACAGAAGCAGTGAACGCGGTGCAAATACCAGAGAACACCACAACGACTAGAAGCCATTTCATCTCATCACTGAGCATACCGAAGCGTTAGAATTGCCGACCAGTGACGGAGGTAACGAGCGAGATTTGCAGCGCAACCTGGTCGCCATCTACCGAGTAATCGCCGGGCAACAGCGTGTCCTACACTGGAATGCGATGCTCCTCCCGCTGACGACCACGCACGAACCGGCCACCCACCTCGGGTATCCCGCCGCTTTCACGGCAATGGGTAGCGACACCGGAAGCGTGGTTAGGTGGCGTGCATTCAGCAGGATTTTGGAATACTGCGCGGCTAGGCCTTGATTCCCTTGGCGCAGGGGATGAACCAGAACTTCGGTTAACGTCAGTATCGAAGTGACCACCTCGATATCTCCGCTTTCGACCGCTTCAAAAAATGGATGAATCAGCGCCGTGTACTTGGGATGCTTTTCGATGAAGTAGATGAGCGGCGCGGTATCGAGGCCGACGACCGTGCCCAGCAGGGCCTTCAGCCACTCCACGAATCGCGTTCCCGATGAACGTATTCCTGCGCGTCCACATTCTGCCAGACCTCCGCGCCCAGACCGTAGAGATCGAGCACACTGGTTGGCTGGTCGTCGGCGGTATGCGTCATCAGTTCCCGGATCAGGCGCAACTGATCGTCATGGCTCAAGGATGTGGCCATCTGCAACGCGTGTTCGTAAGCCGTGGTTATCACATCCCTATTTTCCCATAAGGGCGCAGCTTAGGCGCAGGAATATACTGACAGCGCCATGAACGACGAGGAAACCGCAGAAGCGACCGCTCTCGCAATCAGTAAGTTTTCGGACCTCATCAATAAGCTCGCCGGACCAATGGCGGAAGAGTTCGGGATCATGCTTGGGGACAAGGTCAGAGTCTACCGAGTCAAAAACTGGATCAAGACAGTCGAAAAGATGGAGCGTCTATTCCGAGAGGCCGGATTATCCGCCAATGCCGTCCCCCCGAGATTGCTCCTGCCGATCATGCAAGCTAGCTCGGTTGAAGACAACGAGACGCTGCAAGATATGTGGGCCGGTCTGCTGGCTACCGCCTCACAGGAAACCGATGCCGTCTCGCCGTCATTCGTTGAAACGCTAAAGCAACTGAACCCAGATGAGGCGAGACATTTGCAGTGGATTCACGCAAATCCGTTGGAAACAAGCTCGCTCGGTGTTATCAGTCGTCATTGGGGTGGACCCGCGAACGTGTCGTTCGACACCTATGAGCGTCTTGGTTTAATTCGGAGAGTATATGTACTGACGAAGCCGGGGCCGGAGCCGTTTCAGCTTGCCCGAGTTGCCAAGATGGATATTGATCATGACTGGGACAGCACGGACTACTTCGCCAAGTTTATGCAGGCGTGCCAAGGACCGAGTGCGGCTAGTTCTGAGTCGGACGCTACCACGCACAAATCGGACCAGTAGCTGAAGTAAGGCGGAGAGCGAAGTGAAAGTTTCAACGAATGGCTTTTTGCTGTCATTGGTTTTGGTTCTAGTGATGTTTGGCGCGGGTGTCTTATTGGGAGTGAAACATGCTGGCAAAAGCGCTCCCCTTGCCAGTGAAACATCTTTCCAGAAAGAAATGGACGCGCATTGCGCAACCACGTTGAATGACAGCTACCTATCCAAGCTCTCTCCAGACGAGAGAAAAGGGCTGACAGTCCAATCGTTTTTTAGCCGGAAGCTCCACACCTGTGTACAGGTTGAAGTGACTCTAGACCCTAAGAACGCTGGGGCCATGAATTACGTCGTGACCGATCTCACCCACGATTTTGTCGCGCCTCCAACGTGGCACCCCAACGAAATGCCGTTACATATAATACGGTCGGAATACCCCAACGATCATCACCTTTATGCGGAAGGCTATTGGGCACCGGTAAGCTCTGACCCCGGTCAACAACTTGCCGCAGATGCGAACGCCGTAAAACTTACTTGTGACTACGCCGAGAATAAACGGATAGGTGATGATTTCAACGTTTGCACCGAGACTGAAGGCTATACACAAGTCGGAAATATTCAAACGGACACTCAGACTTACCATATCGCTTCATGGAGTCGTGATGAAGTAATAGCCACAGATGTTGAGCAAGCACCTTTGGCGTCCACCACGACAACCTTACTCATTCGTCCGGAAGCCAACGAGGTTGAGGTAATTGACAGAACGAAGATGAACGAGCAACAGCCTAAGCACTTCGAGAGTTCGGCTGGGAAGGCTTTCGGCGGTCACTATGAACTTCGTGGGGGGATGTATTTGCTCGATACGGAAGGTGTGCTCTTCCAATGCGATGAAGATGGTGTGGTCACTGATATGCGCCTCGATGTCGTCAAGAAATACCACGGAGATGTTGTAAACGTCCCGGCTTCCGAATGGAACGCGGGATCAAAAGCAGACCACAAATTCACTCAGCGCGAATGTGAAACGGCCATGCAAAAGAAACTGGAGGAAATAAAATAACCTGCGCGTCTCACGCGTGGGTCCGTGACCAGACTGGAGGAGGTATGAAGACCAAGGTTTTTAGTGATGGCTTCAACGAGGTGAAGGAAGTGCCAGCGACCGAATACCTGAAGGCGCTGTTTCGCGAACATCACATGATCGGGTTTAAACGCTAAGGAAGCTGACGTATGAAAAAGCGCTTATATGCCGACTTGCTGATGAGGGTCTTGCCAGTCTCATTGCCTAAGCAGACTCTCTTCCATTACACGTCACTGTCTGGCTTTAAAGGCATCATCACCGACCGCAATATCTGGGCCACCGACATCGGTTATCTGAACGACACAAGAGAGTTTACCTGTGCTCTCGATGCGATCTTAAGCAGAATCGATGAACGTACGAAATCTCATCCGGAACTGATGAAGCATCTCCGCACGTTAATCGAGAATTTTGCGTTGAGGCGTGAAACCACTCCACCCTATGTCGTTTCGTTTTCCGAGGCGAGGGACAACCTCAGCCAATGGCGAGGATACTGCGGGCAAGGAGCAGGTGTCAGCCTCGGTTTCGATCCTGACTATCTCAATAGGTTGGTGATCGAGCTTGGAAAGTCAGAGGAAGGGGAAAAGAACTTCACCGTCGGACAACTTGTAAAGTGTCTATACCCAGAGAGCGAAAAAAATGAGGTTATCGATAAAATCATCGATTTCTTTCTGGAGAGTCCGCCGGATGAAGCGGAAGAAGACGTAAGTGATCGCTTGCAGGCAATCTTGGGCGCTGTCTGGATGATCGCGCCGACCTTCAAAGATCAAAAGTTCGAAGCGGAAGTGGAATGGAGAATCATCGCGAGGGCTGCCGGTGAGGGGGCGTTGCGGCGTAAATACCGAGACGGGAAATCGATGTTGCTGCCCTACATTGAGCTACCTCTTGTGCTTGAGGATGGGCTAAAGGAAGTGGTACTCGGCCCAACGCCTCATTTCGAACTGTCAAGAGAGTCCGCTCAGAATTTTCTAAAGTCGCAGATTCCTGACTTCCCGCTTGAAATGGTGTCGAAGTCAGACGTGCCCTTCAGGAATTGGTAGAAGGAAGAGCAAGCGAGTGTCGCTTCGAGTTACTTCGCCGCTTCCCGCACCGTAGGAAGCCCTTCATTGTCCTCCTCCCTGATTCTTCGGCTTGGGCAGCGGGAGTGAAAGGTCATTGTTCAGATCGGTCTGTGATAATCCACAGCGTCCCCCTGCGCAGCAAAGCGTTCTTGCCGCCCCACCGCACGACTTGCTCGGCATCTCATGTGAGCGGACCCAGGCCGCGACCACGGGAACATCTCTGACATTGCTCGACAGAAAAGCTCCCGGATAAGCCGGACCGTCCTGAATGTGATAAAGGATACCTGTGTCATCTAAGGGGTCTTCGGGAGTGATGACTTCCTTACCACTGACGTCGTGACCGAAGGATTCGCCTACGACTATACACACCGCTTTTCTCGACTCTGCTGCCTAAACCGAGACGTCACTGTATATCCGGGCAGGCAGGCCGATGGTTTGCAACGCACTCTGTGGATTTGTCGATATGGTCTAAGCTGTCATTCATCTCGTTTAGGTAGTCATTGATTGCATTGATACCTTGGTCAATAACCTCGGTTTTTTCTCCGATTCCCAAGTTCGCAACATAAAGCGGAGCAAGGGCCGTGTGAACGCGGCGCGTTTCGAAATAGTTTAGAAGCACTACGATTAACAAGACGAAAAGCAGGAGATGCGTCAGGCTCGGGTTTCTCAAATCTTCGCGCAGTTTGTTCATGCGTCCATGATCCCATACGAACTTTTCCCAGCAATGCCTCCGGCCCGGATGCTTCGGCCCTCCGTTGCCGCGTAGCGCCGCAGCAGCCACCCAGCCCCACGGCTCTGTCCATGTCCGCGCCGAAGTTGTCCGGTACCCCGCCTGCCGCCAATGGCATCAATGCCTTCCCCCCTCTTCTCTTCACCCTCTGAACCCGAAGGCGCAGGAATTGAAAATTAGAAATTTTACTCATTCGCAGGCGCAGCTTAGGCGCAGGAATTCGAGGCGCAGCTTTATACTTCACCCATGGACCTGCTTACGCATGACGAGCTTCGACGGCTGACGCCGCCCGAGCGTCTGGAGTTGATTTCGCAGTTGTGGGACAGCCTCGACAACGATGATCTTCCTGTGACCGCCGCGCAGCGCACGGAACTGGATCGCCGTCTGGAAACACTGGACGAGGATCGGCGCGAGGGCCTGACTTGGGAGGCGCTGAAAGCGGAGATGGAGCGCCGCTGCCCATAGTGCGTCAGGTAATCTTCACCCCGGCAGCCTGGGACGAACTGATCGACGCTCAGGACTGGTACGAGAACGAAGTCCCCGGTCTGGGGCGGCGCTTCCGTGCGGCAGTAGACGAACTGGTCGAGCGCCTGCGAACCAACCCTTGGCAATTTCCGGTGGTGTACAAGACCGTGCGCCGAGGTCTGCTGCTGCGTTTCCCTTACGCCCTGATGTTTGTGATCGAGCCGGACGACACCCTGACCGTCATCGCCTGTTTCCACGGCAGCCGCGATCCTGAGCATTGGCAGAAGCGGGCCTGAAGTTGGGGCGCGGGCTTATAGTTTAGTTCTCGCCTAGTTCCTCCGGCCCAATCGCTCTGCGCCTTGTCCGCTGCCTCCTGCTGCACCTTCTCTTGATGTTTCTTGAGCCATGCGTGAATCCCCCAAGTGGCAGCGAGCACGAGCACAACAGCAATGACAATCTTCTTAAACACTCATGCCTCCCCCGAAAATAGTTGCGGCATTTAGCGGTCGATTTCCACTTCCACCGGTTGGTTCACGTCCACGCTGCCATCTATCGAGACACTGCCATCCACGAAGGCAGTGCTCTCCCACCGCTTACTTATAGGCGTTCCCCTCAAAGCGTCGCGCTGCGCCTTCGGCATCGGCATCGCATATGAGATGTTTTTTACTTGCTCATTTCTCATCTGATGAACTTCATTCCAGATTCCGGCTAACTCGAAAATGATTGCGAACAGGACCGCAGCTTTTGCGATTGACCGAGTGTTCCTGCGAACGTAGAAATACGCCGCCTGAAGTGGCTGACGCGCTCTTGTGGATTCTGGGCTATTCGGCGCACCCGAACTCATAATGGATTGGCTCCTTAGTTTGCTTGGACTCTTGAACTTAGCGCCACGTGCCGACCGGACGGCCCGCAATGAAGAGAGAGCGCTTGTGCGGTCACTTAGCAACAGCCGCAAACGAAGCTGTAAAAGCGTTCAGAGCGTTCAGCCAATTCACCATGCGATCAACGTTCGAGAAGTGGAACTCTTCCCATAGGCCGTTGGCGCTCTTCAAAGTGAGCAGCCCGTAAAGCACGATGGGAATCTGGTAGTTGTTGGCGAAACGATGATCCCGGCTGCCATCCTTGTTTGCCTTCGCCCATGTGTTTCCGATCACTCGCGAATCTGACGGAACGGTCTGATCCTCATGGAAGCGGATGTTTGTGGCTTTCCCGTCTATATCGTGGTATTCGATCAGTGAGAACGCCTCTCGTGCTGCCCGGTAGAGGATAAATCCGGGGTACAGGAACAGGTCTCCGCCCTTGGAGTTTCGGAGATGAGGAACTTTCTGATCCCATTCGAGCAGGTCACACTTTCCAAGCTCGAACCTCACACGCTCACGCTCAACATGAGCGTCCGCTACCGTTCGTTCGTGAAACTTGTCCGTCGCCTGATGTGTTTTCACGTCCCAGATGGCCGCGCAGTCACAGAGCGCCGCGAACTCGTCTCGCATCCGATAGTAAAGTTCGGCCTGCTCGCCTTCGACTTCAATGTGCGTTGAGATGGTGGACAGCTTGAGTTGTTCTTCTAACTCGGTAACCTTGGCAGTCTCCGTCTCAGAGCTCTCTTTCCGTTTCGCGTATGCCTTTTTGAAAAGCTTCTTCAGCAGGAACCCTTGGTCCCACGAATCGAATTTCGCCTGACAATCCACTTTCGCGGTTCGCGCGTCGTCCAGGTCGCGGCTTACCTCTGAGTGTTGCTGATACGCGGTCTGGATCAGTTGTTTTATCTGCTTCAACGTTTCGCTGGTCAGCAACTCGGTGCTTGCGCTGTGAACCACTTCGATGGGCGCGGTGTTGACGAATGAAGACGGCGGGGCCGGACTGGGTAGGGGAAGATAGGGAACGTCGGGAGCGTTCGGCTGATCAGCGGGTGTCGTACCGAAGTGATGGCGATAAGACAGGCCGGTGCCGGGAATTGAGGCAGTGCCCATCACGCCATTCGGCCCAACGTTCAGGGTGAATGGAGCGCCGCCGATGCTGGCGCTGAGGCCACTTTTCGAAAGGTTGAGACGAAGGCCCGGAACGACTGTGAACGATTGGCGGAAGCGCCAGCCCATTTTGCTCTGCTGTCCTGAATGGGATTTACGGCGAGCCGATTATCATACGCGAGTTTGATCCTGACAAGATTACGAATGGTGTAGAACCATCGGTGCCGGTTGCAGGTTAGCTCTTGCGGGTGACCATCACTACGCCCGGAATGAAGAAGAGAAACCCGACGACGCCTTCAATTGCCACTTGCGCCTGCCAAGGCATGCCCGATTGGGGTCCAGCAAGATCGCGTTCTACGTCTCCGATACTGCCGACCGCCGTTGCACCAGCAACTATGAAGAGAACGGCAGCGATGACGATTGCGATAATTCCGGCCTGTTTCATAGAGGAATTCTAGTGCTTCTTGTGGACAATCACGCCGCACGTATCCGCGACAGCTTCTGGGATATCAAACTCCGCAACAACTTCGCTCGCAAGATATTCGTTTACGGCAATCGTCACCTTCTTCACTGCCGGATTCGTCCCTTCCTTGTGTGGCAGGAAGTGTCCATAAAGAAGCGTGTCCAGGGCCATTTCGTTCAAGAATACGGTCTGCCCATCTGTAGATGCAGACCACAAATCTTGTTGGATTTTTCCGTCATCAAGTCGAAATTGAACTGGGACACCGCCACGCTGCGGGTCTCTGTTCAACACTGTACCCATGTTGATATGTCCCGACAGAAACGACCCCTCTCTCACTCCTCTTCCATAGCCATGTGTGCCAGCGACGCACTCCAGATAGAGAACAGGTTTCTCAACGTTTTCATGCTGAGGAGGTGTGAGGAATTTACCGTCTAGTTCGATGGCCGTGTAGTGGGTTCCGCGAAACGGATCAACCTTATCGGCGGTAATCCACGATTGTGCGACAGAGGAAGCAGACGACAAAACTACTCCTAGCAGGCACACAAGTGCCCTCCTCACAAATACCGCCGGGGAAAGCCTGCGAGGATTTGAACCCGCTTCATGCTTGCGTTTGAAATGGATCTTCCTCATGTCGAAAACGTAAGCGCCAGGCCTCAAGTTGACCAGATTACTGAAGGAACGCCTGATTACGGCTGTGCTGGCTTCGTGTCTGGTTGACTGTCGGGCTTCGTACCTGCCGTTGCGTCCGGCTTCGAGGCTGGCTTCGCGTCGGGCTTTGGCGTCGGCGCTGAGGCCGTGGGCATAGGCACGTTGCAATGACATTCTGAGACTTTCTTGGCCCATGCCTCGATGTCAGCGGCGGTAGGCTGTTTTGGAATTATCGCCGTCAGCTTCACGCGAAGCACGTCCATGTCATCAACGGCGCAAAGCGACGTGTCCGCCTTGCACGCAACGGCCTTGATGAGACTGTGGCAGGAATCGGTATCGAGCTTACAGGTGTCCATCAGACCCAAGGCTCTGCGAGCGAAGTCCGCAGGCGTTGTCAGCGCCGGTGAATCGTCCGCATGGTGAGAACTACCGTCTGAGTCATACCAGGTGTTACGCGCTCTGTCCTCGGCGCGGCGCATCACTTCGTCCTCTTCGTCCTGTACACGGGCCAAGCAACGCAGATACCGGGACTCTGCACCTTGGCTCTTGTCCGCATGGTAGGCGTCGATGCAGTCGGCGGTGTCCCGCATGATATCGCCCGTGGTCTGTGCGTGCGCGGCGAGCGAAAGGGCCGCGACGAATACCAGCCCCAGGCCGATGATTGCAACCGTGCGCTTCATGCTTTCAAGCCTCTCACCCTAGACTAGCCAAGAATGACAGACGCACAGAAACGTGTCCATCCCTCGGTGCGGCGACCGTATTCGATACGGCGGTGCTGGGACATTAATTGCCTGACTTCGATGGAACTTCGCGGGTGTGCGGCATTGCTTCACACGCCTTGATCTGCACAACGTCAGAAGCCTTGGACATGCAGCGAGCAAAGGCGTCCTGCTGCTCTTGTGCCACCTGCTGTACCTTTGCTGCCGCTTCAGCCTCCCGTTGGGCCTGTGCCGTCCGCCATGCTGCCAATGCCGCCGCTTCTTTGTCTTCTTTCGCTTGTTCCGCCCGTTGTGTCGCCGCTTGTGCCGCTCTAGCCGCCTGCTGTGTGGCTTCAACCTTGGCAAAGCAGCCCGCCGCGTTCTCGGCATCCGCAAGGCCCGTCAGATCGAAAGTTTCCGTCTGGCTGGTGGTGTACTCGGGCCTGTACTCAATAATCAGCTTATTGGCTTTAGGTAAGCGACTGAGCACAGCGCCGGGGAAGAACAAGGACTCAAAGTTGGTGGATACCGACCAGTTGCCCCTCTGGATAGGCCCGTTGTCCAATCTAAATCGCACGGGGGAGCTATAGTCACTGGTATCCAGCATGCCGCCCAAGTTAGTCAGAATGGGGGAAACGTACCCGTCGATCTTTCCGTGGTCGCAACGAACGATAACAATACCGGTGTAGCGCGTCCCGTGGGTGAGTGTAACCCGTGTGACACCGTCCAATTCGCTCGTATCCCTGTCAACGTCCCAATTGTCGGCGGGGTTGGGTGCTGGCTGCGCTTGTACGGGGGAACTTGGTTGCTCCACGCTGCTAGGGTGACTGTTCGCGGCCTCGTGCACCATTCTCACCAAGGCGAATCCCGCAGCAGCCACGCACACCACACCTAATATCGTAACAACCGAAACCTTCTTCATAACAACCTTTCGAGTTGGCAAAGGATAGTGCGCCAATTCTCGCGGAGTCCAGTTACGAATGGTGATAGCACTTTAGAGGGAATCTTCATCGGAATCCTGCCCGTCCCCCCGGCCCGATCCGATCCCTTTCTGTCCGTAAGCTCTAGCCCAGGCCAAAGCTGACGGCTCTAACAGTCCATAGATCTGCTTTGCCATCTGGTATCGGTGAATCCCGGACGAGGGCATCTTCGACACCCAAGCGTCTTTGGCGCAGTCTTCACTCCAGTCGAGCACAAACGTACCTGCAAGTTAATTGGCGCATGCAGTTTGAAGGGTAGCAACTCGCCAGCTTGGAGAGCCTAAAAGTAGCGTCAGGTGACGGTCTCCAAAAATTTACCTCTTCTACTCCGCTGTGGGATGCGTGGAGAGCAAACCAGTCATTGTCTGTGACCGCTTCAAAAAGGCGCATCGATTTTCACCATCATGCACCGACCGTACAGAACAAGTTGCCAAGATCATTGCGTCTTCATCTGCGATGGTTCGTGGACCTCAATCTCGGGTACACCACGGTAGTCGCTGATCGATCCCGTCACACAAATGTGCTGGTCGTGATAGCTCTCTTCGGGATGGCCGAATTTTGCACGGTCATTGCCCCAGATCACAACCGTGAATACTTGGTTGGGATATGGCTTGTCGAGATTGAGAAAAGTCGGTGCGCCCCGGCTAGAGGAGGCATAGCGAGCGCTTGCCACCTGCCCACATACTGTCGCCTTTTCTCCGACGTGGCTCTTTGCCTCTGCTGCCGTGATCTGGTTCTGGGCGAACACAGACACGGTCCAGCAGATCACCACGAGAATCCCGCTTCGTACTCCTATGTTTGTGCACATCTGCCTAGTCTCTCTCCTCGGATATGTTTGTCTAGAGCATGGATGTGGTCGCTGTGCTTCTTTAACGCCCACTGAAAAAGGCCGCCACATTGCTCTAAGGCTGCGCATCTCTCGCATTCCGGAAGGTACAGACTCTTCCAGTCCGAGATGGACTTCCGAGCGTATTGCCAAAGCGACGGGCGTAGGACGCATAGCTGATGGTTATAGATCGAAACAGGCACGTCCCGCATGCTGAGGTACTGGACGGCTTTTTCTAGCTCATCCTGATAGTCAAAGGGATCAATCCAGAGGTCTGCGACATTTCGCGGGGTATAGCCCACGTATTCCAATCCCATCAGTGCAACGTGTTCGACAAATGTGAGATTCCGATAAATGTATTCCACCAAACGAGTGAGTCTGGGGATCGAGAGGCGATGCAAAACTACTCTCACCTCCACGCGAATCTCGTTTCGGGCGGCTTGATGAAGACCGGAGACCGTTTGATCGAAAGCTCCCTCAGCCTGCACGATGTAGTCGTGCTCTCCCGCGAAATCCGAGTAGAGGGGAACACCTAGCGACAGATTTGGGTGTCGAAGCGCTCCGAATCGCCTCGCGTACTGCGGCCAAGCGAAGGTGCGTCCGTTGGTCAGAACGTGGAGTTCGGTATGCGGTAGCCAAGCTTTTAACTGTTCTAGAAGAGCAAACAGAGCATCGCCGAGAAGTGTCGGCTCCCCACCCGTAATCGTAAGGTATTCGGGAGCAGGATCCATCAGCCGAATAAGCTCTCGATTACGCTCGGCCAGTGCAGCAACATCGTCTCTGTCCTTTGGCGGCTGAGAACACATCAGACAGTTGCTGTTACAGCGCTCCGTCACGAACAACGAGTGATGATGTTCATAGGGGCGGTAAAGCGATCGCACGAAACCTCTGTCACCTTCGAGGACGACAATGTCGCCGCTCCTAAAGTGATCGGACTCGCGTAGACGATCGACGACAGGCCGGTCCGTGGAGAAGTCATCGTGGGATAGGATTCCGCGATATCCAGCTAGATCGACTGATTGCTCTGCCCCTCTCGCAAGGAACCGGATATGCTGGCCCCGGAACGCGGGAGGTACATCTTGTGTCGCGATCCGACCAACGATGCCGCCAGAGAAATTTCGTGCCGATCCAGTAGTCGTCAAACGCATGCTAGTTCCGCAACCGGAAGCGGGCGTCCCGTTATCCACGACCAAAAAATCCCCATCGTTTGCGGGTCGTCCTCTCTGATGTGGGAGAAAAGATATTTGATGACTTCCATGTTCCGCAGGCAGAAACCGCTGGTGGGACGATGTCCGTACATATCACCCTGTGTCGCGTGATGGTAGATCGGATCGGCTCCGCAGTATGCCTGAAACGCGCAGTCACAGCATCCGGCCAGTGACTGATTGCAAGACGCTTCAAACATCCTCTGCGCGGCCTCGCTCGTGAAGAGGCTTCGGCGATTGTCTCTATGCACATTACCCAATCGGAACGTCAGGTCATTCATCTCGGCAAGCATTCTTGATTCGTCGGAAGCAAATACGTCACCGTTGTAGTTATAGACGAGAACATTCCAGGCTTCACCGGCAGGGGATTGCAGGTCAACATAACCAGTGCCCTGTGGTGTCAGAATCTTGGTGAGCAGGATTTGGGTGTAAATCTCGGCTAGACGGTAACCGCCGCGATTGATGTCGAGGATATGGGCCAGTCCCTGGTTGTAGAACTCCAGGAAGCGTTCCATCTCATAACCGGTTCGTTTCCTGGTTTTTACGGCAAATCCGTAAGGGCTAATCGGGCGTAGAAAAATGGTGTGAAAATCACGTTTGACGTACTCGTCAATAATCTCCCGGGCGTGGTCTAAAGACGACAGCGTTGTCGTCATGAGAGCGGCGACGTTCTCGTGGCCGAGAATAGCTCGGGCCCGGTCGATCCCATCGATCGCTCGTTCGTAGCTGTCATTTCCTGGGCGAGGCCGATTCTTATTATGCAGAAATGCGGGGCCATCCAGTGAGGTCGAAACCTTCACGTCCTCGTCTCTGAAGAACCTCAACATCTGATCGGTGGCACACGCCAGGTTCGTCGTCACCACGAGATCCAACGTCTTCCCTCGCTTCTGCGCCTCTGCCTTTGCTCGGGGAACGATGTACTCGATCAGGTCAAACGCAAGCAACGGCTCCCCGCCCTGGAACTCTAACGTTATGTGAGGAGCAGGGGAGTCGAACATCAGGGAGAGCGACCGGTCGGCTGTCTCTCGGCTCATATCGAACTGGCCTTTTTCAGCAGTTTGCCTGGAGACCTGGCAGTAATTACAAGAGTGTTCGCAGCGGAGCGTCACCACGAAGATATGGAGTTTTGTGCCTCCAATCAGGTGGTCGTACTTTGTTCGAATCTTTGCAGCCAGCACGTCCAGAAGTGCTGCCGAGGTCTCGTCATAAATGAAATGCTTCGCTTTGAGATCCTTGTACAGGGTCGATTGCGTTTCGATCGTGGCATCGACGAGCGCCCGCGTGGTTCCTTCTGGGACAAATATGAACTCGCCCGCCTCGTTGACCAGCAGTTCTTTTCCCTCCAGGCGCGTAAATCGGAACGGTAGCAAAGAAAACTGCTTGGGTGTCGGAGCAAATTTCTGGAGGGGATAGAAACTACGGGCCATCTCGTGCTCGTCTGCGATCAGTAATTGGTGAGAATCTTGAACATGCCATCTGGCTTTGTCTCTTCGACCGGATCCCCGAAGGTACCCTGTGGCTGGTCTTCGAGGACACCAGACTCCGAGAAAGCCTTGGCGAGCAACAGGTCGCGGATATCTGCTGTCCTGGTAGTGACACGCTCACGCAGCGAAAAGTCCAACGCCTGATTCATAAAATCGTCGCGGGCACCCTCCAGCGAAACACCAGAGGCCTTCGGTCTCAGCGACACAATGGAATGTCGAGCGCCGTCCTCCGTAACCTCACACACGAAATCTCGCGAGAACCAGTAGCAGGTCTTGAGCAGAGATTCGACACTCACCACATCATGACTGAACCGCACAATGATAGATTGCTCGGCTGCCACCGAGCGTTCATCTTCCTCGCCCATCGACTTCAGACCGCTCGCGAGGAATGGGACGAGTGGGACGAATGCGAGGAATGGGATGAATGCGAGTCATGCTGCGCGATCAGCCTGAACCCGCTCCTCTGCTGTTTGAGGGTCAGTTTCGGCGATAGTGTTCTGCGTGCGCCAACCGCGCTCGCGGTCGAGGCTGTCTTAACCGTAGCCGCTGGTGTGAGAAGCGTAGAGGCTTGAGCCCCCGAGATTGCGACTGCTCCACCCACGAGAATTGAGAGCTTCCGAGCAATGCCGTCGAACAGTTTATTCATCTTTCGTAACCCCAAGGCGTCGTGCCAGTGTTTCTGGTGAATGAGTATAAGCCGATTGCAACACTGTTCAATAGGAAAATCTCGTGAGACAAGTGAAGCCTTGAACGCAAGTAATGTCAACCCCTGTAAAAAAGGTGGCTGGTCGGGTAACATCCCCGTTAATTCCGTTCGCGTTTTCTACCTACGAGGCCGACAGTAACCGCATCGCAATCGGTAGGACCGGCATGGCGCTCTTGGTAAACGAGGAAATCGAGCGATTCCTGCAAGGCCGCCCGAAGCTGTCCGGCGCGAGGCAGAGACATGTAGTTCCCACCGCGATTGGGCACGGTTTCTATGACTAGGAAGCCACCTGGAATAAGAGATTCAGCGAAACGCTCCAGCAGGGGCACGTGCAGGAAGTGCACGTTGATGACAGCGCCGATGGATGAGGGTTGATAGGGCCAGGGATCTCGGATCAAGTCCAATTTTTGCAAAGACATTTTACTTAGTGCCTCAGCGATCGTCGCGTTGCTTGGCGTGTTGCGCCGTCCGTATATTTCACTTAGGTCGATATCAATTCCGACTACCCGACCGCCCAGATGTGAGAGCAAAACACCATTCCGGCCACCCCCACAAGCGACATCGAGGATGGGGTATGTTCCCGCCGACTCCACAATCTGTTCCCCGAATTTCCTGACCAACGGTGATGGTGCGAGTTCGCGAAGGTCAAGGCCGCCGAGTTTATCCATTCTTTGTGTCCTATGCGATGAATATTAGATAAAATCGCATCTCTTCACCGTTTGCTATGGCGGATCTGGCCGAATATATGTTCGTAGCTGGCGTTGATGGATGCCGGGCAGGCTGGGTGTGGTTTCGTGTGGACGTGCCGTCCCTCGCTACATCCGTCGAGGTAGCCGATCTTCCACAGCGTCTCCGCGACCGGCCCGATGGGCTTGCATCGATAGCCATCGACATCCCGATTGGATTGCTTGACGGAACGAGAGCATGCGACACCGCTGCACGAAAGTTGCTTGGGCAGCCGCGTGGGAGCAGCGTGTTTCCGAGTCCATGCCGGGCTACCATTCAGGTCGCGAGCTACGGTGACGCCTGTGACGCCAATCAACTCTACACGGGCCGGAAGATCAGCCGACAAACCTGGGGAATCGCGCCAAAGATCAAGCAGGTCGATGACGCCATTACAACGGAATGCCAGGAATGGGTGTTCGAGGTCCATCCAGAAGTCAGCTTCTGGGCGATGAACGGCGGTCGGCCTATGCGATATGGCAAGAAGAGCAGAGACGGCCGCCTCGAACGCCTGGCACTCCTGCGCCGGGTCTTTCCGAGCATAGATGCGCACGTCGCACAGCGCCCCGCCAGAGTCGGAGCCGATGACCTTCTTGACGCGGCAGCAGCGGCTTGGAGCGCCAGAAGAAAGTGGCAGGGCATCGCGGGTCAGGTCTGTGACGCGGAGCAGAACGAAAGAGGATTGGTCGCTACCATTCACTACTAGCCACGCCTGCCGCGAGGGTTGAGAGTGTTCGCTGGTTACACTCCCCGACCTCAATCGCGAGATATCTCGCACGATGTGCCCTGCGGTCATCTTCCCTGTTGAGCGCCCCCAACGAACCCCGACCGCCTCTCGTTGGGCCGTCGGCTTAACGGCCAAGAGGTTTCTTGAATGCTCTCTTAGCTCGACAGTTCAGGACAGATTCGGACGGAACTGAGTTGTGGTGCTGGTACTCCCGTTTCAAGCGCCTGTAGCCATTCACGAATGTCATTGCAGAGCAAGGCGACGGAGATACCTCCGAAGCCTGCGGGATAACGTTCAAGCCGCCCCAAGGCAGCTTGCAATAACAGCGCGGTTCCCCGGGGATTATTACGTTGGAGGTGATGGAACGCGGCGGTCACCTGGATCAACCCTTGCAAGAACGTCTTCTCCGGCTCCTGACACTCCAGCCACACGCTTTCCCATGCCTCATGTGCTGCAAAGAATTGCTCCGCATGATAGCGTCGTAATGACCTTGCCCTCAGAATCCGTATCCCATAACTGGTTGTAGTTCGTAGTCGTCGTGGCTGTGGACAAAGTGGAAATCGGTTTTATCGATTTCCAGCTTTTCCATAGCCTGTTTTGTGTGCTGCGGCTGTCAACTTGCCGTGGCTGCCCTCTGCTGTGACCATTGTGTTTCATACTCGACCGGGCTGAGATAGCCAAGTGTGGAGTGCATGCGTGTTTGGTTATACCAGAGCAGCCAATCGAGGACCTCATCTTTGGCGTGACGAATCGTTTGAAAGTGCCGGCCATGCAGCCGTTCTACCTTCAGCGATGCGAACAGCGTCTCGACGCACGCGTTGTCCCAGCAATTACCTTTGCGGCTCATCGAAGGCTTGATGTCACGCCCGTTGAGTAACTGCTGAAACTCGTAACTGGCATACTGGCTGCCTCGGTCGCTATGGAAGATCTGTCTGGCATTTCGACCTGGGCTGCGGTGCAGCCAGGCCATCTCCAGCGCATCGATGACCAGACGGCTGTGCATTTCCGGTTGCATCGACCAGCCCACGACCCGACGGCTGAACAAGTCCATCACTACAGCCAGAAACAGCCAGCCCTGATGGGTGGGAACATAGGTAATGTCGCCAGCCCATGCCTGGTTAGGCGCCGCCACCGTGAAGTTGCGATGCAGCCGGTTGGGCGCGATCGGCAGAGCATGTCGGCTATCGGTGGTGACGCGGAAACGCCGCCTGCCGCGAGCGCGAATCCCATGCTGCTGCATCAGCTGCTGCACCCGCTGTTTGCCCACGCGAATACCCTGGGCACGCAGTGCGCGCCATATGCGCGGCCAACCATAAGCTCCGCGATGGGCCACATACACAGCGCGAATATGCACCACCAGCGCTTCCGCGCTCAGGTGACGGCGCCCGGCCATTTGCAGGCGACGAACAAAGTGCTCGTGGTAGCCAGCCATACTTACCCCAAGCATCCGGCACTGCACGCGGATCGGCCACACCCGCCGGTGGCGTCGAATCATGGCGTACTTCACTTCTGCCCCTTGGCAAAGTACGCCATAGCTTTTCCCAGGATGTCGCGCTCCATCGTCACCCGCGCCAACTCGGCCCGCAATCGGCTGATCTCCATCTGCTCGGCGGTCACCTTCGACCGGCTGTCGGCACCCTGCAGCCTGCCTTCTCGATGCGCCTTGACCCAGTTGAACAACGTCTGCTCGACAAGGCCCAACGTTCGCGATGCCGCCGCTATGCTCTGGCCCGACTCAACCAGCCGAACCGCCTCCTGTTTGAACTCGAGCGTGTAACGCGCACGCGTCGCCTTCATCATCATTTTCCCCTTCGCTGATTGTCAGCTAAGGGATACGTTTCGCGGGGGCAAGATCATAAGCCTTCAGCAAGTCCGCCCTGGGTCCAATCAAAATTCATCCGCTGCACTCCTGAGCCACAAGCTAACACCGTATGGACAGATGTCCATTTGGGTCCACCATGACTCTAGTCGCCTATCGCGTGCCGATCACCGAGCCTTTGCGAATTCACATCGCCGCTGGCTGGTTCTCCATGGGGTCCGACGCCGGTCAGTCTGTGGAAGGCCCCATTCATCGCGTCTGGCTAGATTCCTTTGCCATGGCGGCAACCCAAGTCACCGTTGAAGAGTATGCGCGGTTTCTGGACGCCACCGGGAGCATGCCGCCCCCATACTGGGGTGATCCCAACTTCTCTCATCTTCAGCAACCTGTGGTGGCCGTTTCGTGGTTCGACGCCGCCGCATATTGCGCGTGGCTTTCGGCAATGACCGGCTCGCACTATCGGCTCCCTACAGAGGCCGAGTGGGAGCGGGCCGCGCGAGGCGGTGCCGAGAGCAGGTTGTTCCCTTGGGGCGATGACCCACCGATATCACGCCCCGCCTACCACAGTCGTTGGAAGACCGGCCCTGAGCCGGTCGGACAATCACAGCGGAATGCTTACGGCTTATTCGAAATGTGCGAGAACGTGCATGATTGGTGCAGCGATTGGTTCGGGGCCGACTACTATGCAATTTCACCTGATCGGAATCCGCAGGGACCGGCACAAGGCAAGAGAAAAGCATCGCGCGGAGGTTCTTGGCGGCACCACATCAAGATTTCACGATGCTCGGCACGTTCTAGCCTCCCGCCGGAATTCAAATATGCTGATTATGGCTTTCGGGTCGTTTGCGACGGGTTCGCTGAACATATCGCCTCTAGCCGTTCCCGGCCAGGAGGGCAAGCCACGCTAAGATCAAGACACCCGTTGCTCCCGCTTCGTAGCTTTCTGACGGGTGAGGTTGGTCAGGCTGCTCAAGAGTCCGGAATAGCGCTTGCGTGACTGTTCGTTCCGTACCGCGATGCCTAGAGCTTTTTTCTGTCCGACTATTACGAGCAACCGCTTGGCGCGGGTGATTCCTGTATAGATCAGGTTGCGTTGGAGGAGCATGTAGTGCTGCATCGCTACCGGGATCACTACCACCGGAAATTCCGAACCCTGTGACTTGTGAATGGTCGCTGCGTAGGCCAAAGAGACTTCATCCAGTTCGCCAAATTCGTATTGCACCAGCCTGTCGTCAAACCGGATAGAGAGTTCCTGTTCGATGGGATCGATCCTCTCGATGGTGCCGATATCCCCGTTGAATACCTCCTTCTTATAGTCGTTCTCCGTCTGTATGACCTTGTCACGCACCTGGAAACGCCATCCAAACCGTTCAGCGGCGGGCTCACCCGGTCGAACTGGGTTCAGAGCGCACTGGAGCGCCGTGTTCAATTCACGCACACCGATCGATCCCCGGTTCATCGGGCACAAAACCTGAATGTCACGAATAGGATCGAGCTTGAGGTGATTCGGGATTCGACTCTGAATCAGCCTGATCAGGGTGGCGGCGATCTCCTCCGGCGTGTCCCGCTCGATGAAATAAAAATCGGAGCCAGACTCCGCCGTCCGAAGTTCCGGCATCTCTCCTTGGCGGATGAGGTGTGCGCCTGTAATGATCTTGCTGCTGGCCGCTTGCCGGAACACCTCGGTCAGGCGAACGACGGGTACTATACAACTCCCAATCAGATCGCGCAGCGCATTCCCCGGGCCGACAGAGGGAAGCTGATCGACGTCGCCTACCATGATCAGCGCGGACGTCTTTGGAAGAGCCCGGAGCAGGGCGTACATAAGGAGCACGTCCACCATAGAGCCCTCATCGACAATGAGAAGTTCGCATTCCAGAGGCCGATCCTCATTGCGCAAGAATCTTGCCGTGGCCGGATCGACTTCCAACAGACGATGAATGGTCTTGGCTTCGAGTCCGGTGGTCTCGGTGAGACGCTTCGCAGCACGTCCGGTGGGAGCGCACAGCAGACACTTCACTCTCTTGGCTCGCAGGATCATCAGAATTGAATTCACCAGGGTGGTCTTGCCCACACCTGGGCCACCTGTGATGATCGCGACACGATTGGCCAGTACGGTCTTCAGCGCTTCCCGCTGGCTCGGGGCAAGCGTCCTTTCGGTCCGCTGCTCACACCATGCGACGGCTTTTTCGAAATCGATTCTGGGATAGACTGACTCCGCAGCGGCCAACTGCCTGACCTTCGCCGCGATACCTTCCTCTGCTTTCCGCAGGTGGGGCAGGAAGATGAGCGGCTCACCATCGATCTCTTCCAACAGGAGAGCGCCGCTGGTCAGCATCTGCGACAGGGCCTGCTCGATCGTCTCCCCCGGCGTCTCTAGCAGTTTTACTGCCGCCAGTTTCAGCTTCTCCAGTGGCAGGGCACAATGCCCCTCAGTGGTTGCGCCCAGCAGCACATGGTCGATTCCCGCCTTAGCCCGATTTTGCGAGTCCCTGGGAATCCCCACGCTCTGCGCAATCTGATCCGCCGTTGCGAAGCCGATGCCGTGAATATCCTTTGCCAGGGTGTATGGATTCTCCCGTACTTTCTCAATCGCCTGCTCGCCATAGGTCTTGTAGATTCGGACCGCTCGCCCGGTGCTGACTCCATGGCTATGCAGGAAGAGCATGATTTCGCGTATGTGCATTCCTTCCTGCCAGGCACGGGCAATCCGCTCTCGACGCTTTGGGCCGATTCCATCGACGGTCTCTAACTCGGAGGGACGGTTCCCGATCACGCCTAACACTTCCGCCCCGAAGCGTCCGACGAGCTTCTTCGCCAGAACGGGGCCGATCCCTTTCACGAAGCCACCAGCCAAATACCGCTCAACACCGTCGCTTGTGTTTGGTGGAACGGCTTTCAAAACCTTGGCTTTAAATTGGAGTCCGTGCTGCTTATCCCGAACCCACCAGCCCTCGGCGGTCAACCACTCCCCGGCACTCACTGACGGCACCGAACCGAGGACCGTCACCGGTTCTCGCTGCCCCCGAACTTTGACGCGGAGAACGGAGAACCCGGTCTCCTCGTTGAAGAAGGTGACCCGCTCCACGAGTCCGGCAATCTCCTCTGATGGGGTCCGGGGCTGTGGGGAGGAAGCACTCATTCTGAACTAAAGTCTATGCGGTCGGATTCCTTTCTGAGTCATTCCGTCATCCGCCACCAAACTCGACCTCACGGTTCTGTTCCGTGTTCACGATCTACCCCGAAGCCGGTTCAGGTCGCGGCGGTCGCGCTTGGATGGTCTGCCTTCCCGCGACGCTTCGAAATGCGATAAGACTTTACGCTCTTCCGCCAACTTTAGACGCAATTCCCGACTTGCCTCGGTCTCCCGGTACAGCGTCTGCGCAACCGCCGCAGGACCGCGCAACTCACTCAGTAGGAGGACCTGCACCTGAAAGTCGCCGCCGTCATTCCTCACCTGCAAAACATCGCCGACTCGGACGTCGCGTGAAGCCTTGGCTGGTTGCCCGTTAGATTGGATCCTGCCGAGTTCGCACGCTCTCGCGGCTAGCGAGCGGGTCTTGAAGAATCTGGCTGCCCAGAGCCACTTGTCCATTCGGACGCAGGTCATGACACGTTCTCACATAGAATACGCAGACCTCGCCTCTGATCGAGGAGATCGATTTCGCGTTCGGTAACACTGGTCAAGTGATCTGTGATTGGGGGCGCAGCTGCCGCCCTCTCACTTGTCGCTAGGCCGTCACGGCTTAGATTGGTGTTCGTAAACATCCAGTCGCGGCTCATGTCTTGGTTGTCAATGGGATCGGTTCTATGATCTCGTCGATCTGCGGATAATTCGGGTCGGCGTTGAACCGGACACGATAGAGATTCTGCCGGTGAAGTTCACCTGCAACGGCAGGCAACGCGAAGGCGTAATAGCTCTCCGTATAGCTCTGACTTTGTTCTGAGTAGAGATCAAAGCGGACCTTGTTTTCCCCGGCAGCGCGGCGCATTACGTTCTTTCTGTACGGCCTGATCACGGCGCTCTGGCCATTAGCTGGGAAGCGGCTCGCTGCACCTTTCACTTTGGATCGCGAGATCACACCTCTTGAATAGCCGTAATCCCTATCCGGGCCACGGCGCAATGCAGCCTGCTTAGCAGCTTTATCAATCTCTTTTAGCGCGGGAGATTTTTTTCCCGGGGTCCATTCGAAATGGACGGTCATTCCAACATGGGCACGTGCAGTAAGGAACTCTTTCCAGAGATCCGTGTTTTCCACGGGTTCGCCATGCCTTTTTCGCCAGCCGTTTTTCCGCCACTCAGTTGCCCTGGGAATATTCTCGATAACGTATTTCGAGTCGCTGATGATCTGGACTCTACTCACGCCCGCCACGGGCGGTTCTCCCGAACCCATTGCAGAGATCGAATTATTGCAACCAACTCCATCCGGTTGATGCTGCTCTCAGAACAACCAAAATCAACGATCTGCTCTCGGTCTTTCTGCAAATGATCCGGATACTCCACGATGGCCGCACACCCGGAGATCATTCGTTTCTCGCGATAACATGAACCGTCTGTTTGAATATGGATCGCTCTCGGATCGACTTGCATTGGTCAAACCTAATATGAGGATAAGTCCCGTCGCAGTCCCTTTCAGTCAGCGGGATAGCTATCGTTGACAGGGTAGAAGCCCAAAGCATGTTCCTGGGGCCTGGGATGAACGCGGTGGGATATGTACTTTACCTCAACTGACATTTTGAAACAGGATGTGCCACGAAGAATCGAGGGCGAGCCACCTCTGGCTCGCGAACCAACTTGTTGGATAATCCGGCACGTGCAGCAAACCGTGACCCTCCGAGCATACGTATTCCATCCCGCTGAAGGACAGTAGGCTGCGCGAGCGTTCGCCGACTCGCGCCGGGTTCGTCAACACACGGAGACAGCGGGGACAACGTTGTCGCTGATCATCCACAATCCAGAAAGCGGCCAGGGGGCAGGCGCAGACTGTGATGATCGTCTGCATTTCGTATCGGGAATCGCGCGAATCCGCGCGGAAGGCATGCGCGATCAGCAACGGCCCGGGAGTGGATCCGACCGAAGCCGCATTAACCACGATTCCTACTGATACAACTGTCAACTGCATCCTCGCAATTCTTTCCGGCGCACCGGGCGGGGAATATACGGTTCTGAAAAGCAAATCAGGCTCGACTTGTGGGGATCGATCACTGCCCCACAATCGACAAGGTCCGATCTCTCCGCCTACAAAAATGACTACGAGACGGCAGTGAAAAAGCTGATTGAGGGGAAGAAGAAAGGCAAGCCGCTGCCGGAGCCTCCACCCACGCAGAAGGTCGTCAGTATCATGGATGCTTTGCGCAACGGTCTTGAAGGGGAAAAGAAACCTGGAAAACCGGCGATTCGCAAGACGAGTCGTCGGAGACAAGCGGCATAAGCCGGTCATTCATGGAGCCACGCGCAATGTGACGGGAGTAGAATCCTCTCCGTTGGGCGTACCGAACCCCGGAAAGCCGACGTCCGCATGGCTCGGCCCCCCGAGGCCAGAACCCAACCGCCTCCATCTGCGCGACGCCCCCGCTCCTTACTGATGGAAGAGCTGTGTGGAGGTGCGCTATGAAATTCCCTCTCCGCGTTACTAACAGGAAACAGACTGCTTCTTTCAGCATTGCAGGCTTGATGCTTGCAATCGCGCCGCTGTGGCTGATGCTGGCCGCGGCCAACGTGTCTTTGAATGCTCAGACTTCCAGCACGCCTTTACCCGGTGACTGGACGCAGTATCTCCGCGACAACATGCAGCGCTATGACCCCTATGAAACGACGATCGGTGTTCATAATGTTGGAACCCTGGGATTGAAGTGGACCTTCGTTCCCGATCCTCAGAACGGCTCGCAATTCTCCTCCGCCGCCGTGGTGAACGGGGTGGTTTATATCGGTTCAGGAAACGGCTACCTATATGCGCTGAACGCCAACACCGGCGCCAAGCTGTGGAGCTATGACAAGAAGGCGAATGCAGTCGCGAAATCCTCGCCCGCCGTGGCGAATGGAGTGGTCTATATCGGGGGGGTCGGCGTGGACAACGGCGTCATCTATGCGCTCGATGCTGCCTCCGGAGCGCAGCTATGGAGCTACACCATCGATCTTTATGTGGCGACGCCCGCGGTAGCGAACGGGGTGGTTTATGTCGGCTGCGGCGACGGCGGCGTGGTTGCCCTCAACGCGAGCACGGGCACCTTGCTGTGGGGCAATACTGATCCTGTGCTGGCGCCCCTCTCAGTCGCGAACGGCGTCGTTTATGTCAGCGAACGGACTGGCGGCGTGTATGCGCTGAACGCCAGCACCGGCGACCAGCTGTGGACCTATTACATTGGCCCATCGGGTCCACTTGCCCGCGATGATACTTCCGCACCCGTGATAGCGAATGGGGTAGTTTATACCGCCTCCGCCTTCACCAGCCTCGTGTATGCACTGAACGCCACCACAGGGAAGCTTCTGTGGACCTACGACACCGGAAACTCTGGGCTCACCTCGCCCGCGGTGGCGAACGGGGTGGTCTATATCGGTTCAGGCGACGGCAAAGTGTACGCGCTGAACGCCACCACTGGTGCCAAGCTGTGGAGCTATAGCACCGGAAGCAGCGTGGAGTCCTCGCCCGCTGTGGCGAATGGGGTGGTGTATGTCGGCTCCGACGACGGTAACTTCTATGCCCTGAACGCCGCCACCGGCGTCAAACTGTGGAGCTATGCCACCGGTGGATCTGTGGGAGACCCCGTGGTCGCGAATGGGAGAGTGTACGTAGCCGCTACGTATGCTGGCTCCGGGACCGTGGAAGACTACGCCGTCCTGTCGATTTCGGGCTGCCGTCGCTCGGCGGTGCCGATCTCTTCCTGCGAATTCAACCCACTCCGACGACGGTGCATCAAGGCGATCTGATCACCTATGCCTTCCCAGTGTGGAATCTGGGACCTGACGATGCTGTTCACGAAGTCCTCACCACGCAGGTTCCCGAGGGCACGACCCTCGATTACGTCCACATCTCCGGCACGCCGGGGCTGGGCACCTGCACAACTCCACCCTACGAGGGAACTGGAGAGATTGTCTGTCATGAGAACAGCGCCATGGCTCCGAACACCACGTGGACCGTGCGGCTGACGGTAAAGGTGACTGCTCCGTCGGGGACGGTGATCACGGAGAATGCGGTCGCAACAGAAGACACGCCTGATCCCAGTCTTGCCAACAACACTGCGACGGTTAGCACTGCGGTGCAGTAAACGGAGATTGCAGGAAGAGTGTCATAGGGCTCTACGGAACAGCTAAAAATTGGGACGAGGTGCGACCGTAAGGAGTATCATGCTTCGCGTTGGGCGTACCGAACCCGGAACGCCGACGTCCGCATCGCTCGTACCCCCGAGGCCAGAACCCAACCGCCTTCCTTCGCGCGACGCCTCCGCTCCTTACTGATGTAAGAGCTGTGTGGAGGCCTGCGCTAATGAATTCTCCGATCTGTGTCAACAGTATCTGTGCCACCAACAGGAAGCAGACTTTTTCTTTCAGGATTGCAGGCTTGTTGCTGGCAATCGCTCCGCTGTGGCTGATGCTGGCCGCGGCCAACACCTGCCAGGCTCAGACCACGCCCTCACCTGCAGACTGGACCCAATTCCACCGAGATAACATGCAGCGTTGGAATCCTTACGAGACGGTGCTGGGCGTGAACAATGTAGGAAATCTCGTGTTGAAGTGGAGCGGACCCGGTTACAACCCCACCTACGAATATTCCTCGCCTGCAGTAGTGAATGGGGTTGTCTATTACTCGTCCGCTGGCGAGTTGGAGGCTCTGAACGCCAGCACGGGCGCTCAAGTGTGGTTCTCCCCAAATGGCGGCATTGCCTCGCCTGCGGTGGCGAACGGGGTGCTTTACAACAGTGGCTACGGCTCGGTGTTTGCTGTTGATCTCAGCAACGGCGCCCTGCTGTGGAGCTACTCCTTGGGAAGTGGCGCCCAGACGCTCTACTCACCCACAGTAGTGAACGGGGTCGTCTATGCCTGTATGACCGGTTATTCAAACGGCACCCTGGTTGCACTGAATGCGAGCACGGGCGCCAAACTTTGGAGCTTTGACTTCGGGGGTACCGTGTTCGGAGAGCCGCTTAACGGCTCTTCACCCGCTGTGGCGAATGGAGTGGTTTACTTCGGTGGCAGTGACGGCAACGTGTATGCGCTGAACGCCACTACGGGCGTGCTGGTGTGGACCTACGTGACCGGCGGAGGGAATGAGAACCCTGTGAACGGTTCGCCCGCAGTGGCGAATGGGGTAGTCTACATTGCCAGGATTGACGGCCACACATATGCGCTGAACGCCGCTACAGGCGCCAAGCTATGGGAACAAGACGGGCTGGGAGGTGCGGTCAGTTCCGGGGCCGCGGTGGCGAATGGAGTGGTTTATATCACCGACCCGGGACAGATCAGCGCGTTGAACGCCAGCACTGGGGCGCTGATTTGGAGCTATAGACCGGATTCTTCGCCCTGGTTTTCCTCACCCGCGGTGGCGAATGGAGTGGTTTATTTTGGAGGGTTGATTGGCGGTGGAGGGACCGTTCAAGGCTACCTGTACGCATTGAACGCCAGCACTGGAGCGGTGCTTTGGAAGTACCCAACTGCAAGCCAAATGAGAAGCTCGCCTGTCGTGGTGAACGGGACAGTTTACTTCCATACTGGAACACAACTCTTTGCGTTCGGGCTCGGGGTCGGGCATGCGGATCTGTTCCTGCGGATCCGGCCCACTCCGGAGACGGTCCACCAGGGTGATCTGATCACCTATGCTTTCCCGGTATGGAATCTGGGTCCCGATAACGCAGTTCACGAAGTGCTCAACACGCAGGTTCCCGAGGGAACGACCCTCGATTACGTCCGCATCTCCGGCACGCTGGGGCTGGGCACATGCACAACTCCGCCCTACCAGGGAACTGGAGAGATCGTCTGTCACGAAAACAGCGCCATGGCCCCAAACACCACATGGACAGTGAGAGTGGTTGTGAAGGTAACGGCTCCTTCAGGGACAGTCATTACCGAAAATGCGACCGTGACAGAAGACACACCCGATCCGAATCTTGCCAACAACACCGCGACAGTAAGCACGACGGCGCAGTAATCACGGGAAAAGGTAGCTCTCGCTGAATGGCGGAGGCTAGACGGAGTGCTGCACCGTAAAACTCCCAGCTTTCGTCTGATGGGCAACCCAAAATCAGCATAGCGTGGTGCGCATGTAAAGGCAGCTCGTGTCGTGCCCCTTTCCGATCGAGCACTGGAGGGGGCACTCCTTACGATTTCCATTTAGCGGACGCCGGAATCTGCTTAGAGGTCGCCATAGGTTCAGGCGGTGCAGGCCAGATTTTCATAAGTTGATCCGAGAGTCCGGTGCTTCTGGCTCGCCGGTTGGTGGCTTGCGCGGGCTCTAATAGGTTCTTCAGCAGGATGTCTTGCGGCGAACCTTCACCGGGAACATGGCACAGAACCAGTCCCCGGCGAGGTGTTGGGCGACCGCGTGACGTCCGTCAACGCGGTATTTGTGTCTGAATGTTAGCTCAAACCGCGGTGAAAATGGCAAAATCACCCCTTTTCGATTTCACCCTGTGCAGCGTTCTGCACGACTGGCGACGCAGAATGGGCAGTGCCGGGCTTCTCGAATATCACTGTTTATGCGGCTTAGAACCGCATTGCCACCTCACTCAATCTGACCATATTTGTGCTCAGGCTCCGCGGTAGTCTTCTCTCGCGGCTTGCCGCGGCATGCGCAGGTTTTAGCTCATCGGCACAGTGAATGTACTGCGGTGACATCCAGCGTCTCTTTCTCGAAGCAAAACGAAGATCCACACGGATCGCCCGCCGGAACAGAGTTGACTCCTGCTGGAAGGAAGCTGATGAAGTTTGCGTTGGTCAGCGAGGCAGGCCATGATTGGCAGCGAAGGGATTGACGTCAGAAACAGTCGTGGTGAAGTCGGATAACCTGGAAACAACTGGCAGGCTTATTTCCGGACGATCCAGTCTGGCGATGCTCAAGCGTCACCTCGGGCTTTTTGTGACGAAGCATCGAAGAGACGGTTTTCACATCGACCCCTTCAGAAATCAACCAGGTTGCGCCCCGATCTCGTTCCTCAGACGCGCCACTGAGTAGCCGTCCCGCCTTCTGTACGGGTATCGTTTGTGAGGAAGGGCATTCGATGCGAGCCGCAGAACTCATCTATCCCCTGACATTCCGCCTTACTGACATGCCGATTGAAGATCCCGGACCCGGCGAAGTGCAGGTCCGGATCGAGGCGGTAGGCGTCTGCGGGTCCGATCTGCATGCCTACTCCGAGGGCGCTGTCGGCAGCACTCCCAATGTCTACCCCATGGTGCTCGGGCACGAGCCTGCGGGACGGATCGTGAAGACCGGCGTCGGTGTTACTGGACTCGCTGTGGGCGACCACGGGGCACTTGAGCCCGCGCTTTACTGCTATCACTGTGAATTCTGTTTGAGCGGTCACCACAACGTGTGCGCGAACATTCGCTTTCTGAGTAACCCTCACTACCCCGGTTTTTTCCGTGAACTGGTTAACTTACCGGTCGTCAACTTTCGTCCCATCCCTGCGGGGATGTCGTTCGACGAAGCCGCATTGGCTGAGCCTCTAGCGATTGCCCTGCATTCCATCCGCGTGGCTTCGATCCACGCGGGCGAAACGGTAGCGGTCATTGGTGCAGGACCAATCGGGCTTTTGACGATAGCCGCACTGCGAGCCGCTAAGGCGACACGAATCTGGGCTGTTGAACCACTGGCGCATCGCCGCGAGTTGGCCCGTGGAATTGGCGCTGACGTCGTGATCGAGCCCGGAGAGGCCGTTGAGGAAATCCTCAGCGGGACGGGGCAGCGTGGTGTGGACTGCGCAATTGACTGTGCGGCTGGAGAACATACCACCGGTCAGGCGATTCAAGTAACCCGCAATGCCGGGCGCGTCGCGCTCACAGGTATTCATTCATCCCCCTCCGTACCCATGGATGGTTCAGCAATGAGGCGCAAGGAACTCACCATCTTCAACGTGCGCCGATCGAACCACGAGACGCAGGAGGCTCTGGAACTGCTCCAAGCGCACGCCGAGTGGTTCGCACCGCTGCTTACACATACCAGGGAGATTGAACAGATCGATGACGCCTTCGCAATCGCCAGCCAGTATCGCGACGGTGTCGGGAAGATGATCGTCAGGCCTTAGAGTCCCGAGCGTCGGTTTGCTCATCATTTTCTTGATCTGCGGCTTTTCCATGTTTGCCAGAGCCCCGTCCTCAGAACTGTGAATGGAGGATCCACGCCTTAGTTGACCCTTTGCGCGTCTTATTGAACCGGCACTCCGAGCAAGAGGGAATCTGGTATCGCCCAGCGCCTTCGCCAATTCAGCCCGCCAGCGCTCCCACCTGTCTCTCCGCTGCATCCGATCCGGCCGTTTGCTGCCCACCATAATCGCCGGGTCCGATCCGACATATCCGTTGGTAATCTCGCGATTTTCGGTGTATCCGTATACGGTTCCCACCATGAGCAAGATCAAATTCAAGCGCCAATACCAGCCGGTCAAGTTTGGGGACGGACCTTCAAGCAAAACGGTGGAGAGCAAACGAATCGCTGCTTTCAAGGCTGATGAGGCCAGACGAACCGCGCAGATGGCCAGAGAGAGCGCCGACCTGGAAGAGATTCAATTGGGGCGACAAACGCGGTTATGGCGGTGGATAGGATGGTGCCTCAGCCACCTGAAATTTAGGGATTCTCCAGACCTGCGGCAACGGCCATAATTCTCAAGCGACGTTTCTTGTACGGGGAGTTTGAATGACGATTGCCCACCTCACCAGCCCCACCGCTGTAAGACTTGCGATTTCCGAATGTGATCGACTGGGCCGCGATACTTTCCTATTTACGTATGGCTTTGGGCATTCGAGGGAATATCCGCTGCTTTTCGATGGGCGTGAGTACGACTCGAAGGCGATAGCCGGAGTTGCTTTCGGCTATCAATTTCCAGACCTTGGACCGTTAAGTTCCCATGATTTCAGCGGTGGCATCAGCCCGCAGGGAGCAGCGACCAAGTTGAGCAAACTTGGATTCGCTATTGCTGGCGTAAATGTCGATCCAAGTGATTGGTCACTCCGCGAGTGTGAGATCACGGCTGACGCCTATTTCAAATGTTTAGAAGCAAAGTTGGCTGGCCGCTCGTTCAATAGGCAAGCCGTAATTCGCCAGGTCGCTTCGCAGATTGATCGATCTGAAGGGGCCATCGATTACAAGTTTCAAAATATCGATGCCATTTTGTACGAGGCGGAACAACCCAGGCTTGGAAGAGCCGTGGCTAGTGGGTACCAACGACTATTGCAGTACGTAGTTCTGGACCCTCTCGCGAACCGCGTTATTGACCTGTTCGATACGACTGCTGTGGCTCTTGATGCACAGCCAACCGGCGACGTGATCGTTCCGGCTCCGTCGATCAGCGTGAATAGAGACAATGACGCGCCCCAAAGAGCGGTGAAGATCGATTTCGCATTGAGGGAGGCCAAGAATCGCAGCATCGGTTTGGCGGGAGAAGAGTTCGTGGTCCAAGTCGAGCGGAAACGACTCACAGACCAGGGCAGAGCCGATCTGGCGGAAGGTGGCTTGGATTTCGAAGGACCAAGGGGATGGTCTCGGCTACGATATCGCCTCATTCGAGGCTGACGGCAGGCCCGTATTCATTGAAGTCAAGGCGACCACACAGGGAATCGGCACACCGTTCTTTATCACGGCGAATGAGCTTGCGATATCGGATCGATGGGGAGAGCAATACAAGCTTACCGCCTGTTTGACTTGGGTCCCGAGCAGAAGTTTTACATCCTTACAGGGCCATTGACACCTCGGCTGAATCTTGAATCGAAGGTCTACCTTGCTGGTCCCAAAGGCGATTGATGGCAAATCGTGAACACCTTGCGAAGCTCAAGGAAGGGGTCGAAGTTTGGAATGAGTGGCGCTATGAACCCTTGAAGAACAATCGTGGCACGAAAGCAGACCTGCGGGATGCCGATCTTAGCGGGGCAAACCTCAGTGGTCTGATCGCCGTTGGAAGCGGGTCCCCCAATGAACCCATCAGTCTACCGAGGCCGCCATGATTTACATCGCGTTGCAGGCTGGGCATTCATACCGATGCTTCAGTAGCTCCAGGAGGGCGTCGTTCACACGCCGTACAAGCTGTTCTGGCCGCTCGATACCGGAGAGCTTTACGGCTACGCGCGACGCAGACAGGAATAGCAGGGCGAGCGAGTTTCCGGCTGGGCAGAATAGCGCTTCTTGGTCGAGGGTAATAGGTTCGTTGAGGTCCACTCCAATCCCATCTGTGTTTGCAGGCGAATCGGTACACCTGCCCAACACGTCGGGGGCTTTCTAACCGGGGACATTACTGGAGACGTTGGACCTTGAACCATCCCCCAATCGGTAATTGGATATGCCCTTTGAGTAATGATTACCCATATCCTAGGACAGGCTGGAGCGCATTCGGAGACGCGCTCGGAATGGGAACTTGCAGGGAGGAATCGCACTGCTGACAGCGAACGCCTCAGCGATTCGCTGCTTGTCGGATCGGCGTTGGTAGCGGTCACACACATTGTCAGCGTACAGGATTAATGCTTCGCACTTGTCTGATTCGTGGCAATGTTTACGTCCTTACCGCATTTGGGGCAGCGCATGTGCTCACGGTCCAATCGCATCAGTTCGTTCGGCGGGACCTTGTACCCACATTCCGGGCACGGAGTGATCAGGTCGAAGCTCTTGGGATCAACTCGATTGTGGCGCATTGACATTAGCGTAGGGCGGCGGCCTGTGAACAAAGCTATGACCGTTGTTAGCCTTCGACGAGAGGCTGATTGGTTTGGCCGACCCAAGGCATGGCGGCGAGGATCGCTCGCTATACTTTCTCCTGCAACTGCAATCGGACTTTAGTGAAATCCATCTGGTTCCGGCCTTCCTTGATCTGACCGTCTCGGCAGAGGAGAAAGGACGAGCCCTGGAAGCTTACCTTCTTCGAAGAAGCTGGAAAGCCGAGACCGTCCCCCATGTGCGTCATAGTGGCGGTCCATAGGACAGCGACCCTATCTCCCTCTGCGACGAGGTCATCCACAGTGACGTGAACGTCTGGAAAGGCGCTCCGGAACTGCCGCCAGATGGCCGCAAACTCGTCCTGACCATTGAGAACGGAATCGGGCTCAGGGAATCCGAATGCTCGCCCGTCCCGGTAGTACATCTCCTTAATTGCTGATTCCCGACCTTGGTTCCAGACCTCTTCAAACCACCGCCGAGCAAGTTCTTTGTTTGCTCTGACATAGGAACCCCCAGTGCATGAAGATCATAGTATTTTTCCGTCCGAAGACCATCAACACCCGGCCTTCCGGACTGAACTTAATACTTAATGACCATATCCGAATGATGGTGATGGTGATGGTGATGGTGATGGTGATGGCGATGGTGCTGCTGCTGCTGCTGCTGATGGTGCTGCTCAGCAGTTGGTCATCTTGGCACCCTCACAACTGCGTCTGGAATCAGCAGTATTAATAGCGCCTACGCCTCAGTCCTCCAAATAGGAAAGCTCAGGAATCATGGAATTTTAATGTATACGATAAAATTATCGGTAAAAGTGCCATTTTTTGCTGCATACTTTAAATATGCAAACCTTGCAGGAACTCGGTCAAGCTCTCGCCGAGAGGAGAAAGGCGCTAGGGCTGAAACAGGGACTGGTAGCGAAGCAGTCTGGACTATCCCAAGTCCTATTGTCGCGTCTGGAACGAGGCCAGTTGACTGAATTTGGTTCGCGCAAGCTGCTGGCTCTCCTCGCCGTTCTTGGGATGGAACTGGCCTTCACCGAAGTCGGAACGGCAGGCACCCTCGATGAGTTGCGGCGTGAGCGGGGTGGAGCATGAAGCTGAATGTCCACGTCCTCGACGAGCAGGTCGGCGTGCTCGAACAAGTGGGAGACTTCCGTAGCGTAATGGCCTACACGCCGGATGCCGCACCGGAAAACCTTGTTTCACTGACGATGCCCGTTCGTACCGAGTCCTACCCGTGGGACGACGAGCTTCACCCCATCTTCCGCATGAACCTGCCCGAGGGCTACCTATTGCAAGTCTTGCAGGAGGAGTTCGGACCGCACATTGGAGCCAGCCCGGTTGCCCTGCTGTCGGTCATTGGCCGCAACATGGTGGGACGGCTGAAGGTCGCTCCACCGGCTGCCGTGCTGAATGAACCTGCCAAGCCTGTCGAGGTAGCCGAACTGCTGAAAGGAGACAATTCCGAGGAGGCGTTCGCTCAACTTGTTCGGGAGCATGCAAGGAGCGGCGTCTCAGGCATCTTGCCGAAGTTCCTCGACGTGGAGAAAGGGAGGAACACCGGATTGGGACAGCATCCTAAGGCGACCATGCTGACCCACCGGCATATCGTCAAGGGCTCGTCATCGCGGCTTCCGTTTGCAACGGCCAACGAGCATCTGTGTATGCAGGTTGCGGCGAAGGTGCTTCCAACGGCCAAGACGGAACTTTCGGAGGATGGCAACGTCCTCATCGTGCATCGCTTTGACGTAGATGAGAGTGGGAAACCGTTCCGTGCTCTTGAGGATTTTTGTGCGCTGCTGGGACTACGCCCTGCTCAGAAGTACGAAACCACTTGGGAAAGAATCGCCAAGGCGGTTCGAACGCACGTGCCTGGGCGAGACCACTACGAAACCTTCCAAAAGCTCTCCTCGTTGTTGCTGCTGACCTACGCGCTGCGGAACGCCGATTGCCACGCCAAGAACATCGCGCTAGTCTACACGTCGCGGAACGATGCCAGTCTCGCTCCAGCCTACGACTTCTTCACGACCTCGGTTTACGCCGGATACCAACACAATCCACCCGGCATCAGCATCATGGGCAAGAAGACGTGGCTCCCCGGCAAGACCCTAGCTCGATTCATCACCGCAAATTTCGGTATTCCGGAAAGGGAGCAGAAACAGATGATCGAGCACATCAGCGATGCTGTCGCAGACACCGCCCCGGCAGTTCGCGAAAAGATGGACAGCTTGGCTGCGTTCCGGGACACAGGAAAGCGGATGCTGGCCACTTGGAATGAAGGCGTCAACCACTTGCGGGATTCCCGGATGTACGGTATGAGCCGCTGGGAGTCGAACCCGGCCTTCGAGGGCATTTCCGACCCGCCCAAGCTAGAGAACCCAAAAACGGTCATCGGGAAGTCGGAACTACTTGCTGGCCGTCGAAAACGAAAGTCCAAGTAGGATCGCGCTCTATGCCTTCTTTTTTTCTTGAAGGTGCCTTACGCTCTCGGTAAACCAATCGTTGTCCGTTACAGCAACAAATAAGCGCATCCTGCTTAAGAATGGTTAGGATACTGCCCGAGGGGCGGCTGCGTGGTGCTTGCCTTGCTCGTTCACTCGGAACCTCTGTCCTTTCTGCGGTTTAACGGTCCCCGATAATCGTCATTTGGGCCGACCGGTATGCGTAAACGCAATCTCATCGGCTGAGGCGTCATTATGAGAGAAGCCGCACCC
>CAVRNK010000118.1:0-36817 GCA_963721995.1 uncultured Acidobacteriaceae bacterium
ACTTTGCCCTTTGGCGTGAAGGTGTAAACCTCTTCCGGATAGAGATCGATCTTCAACGTTGAGAGAAACTCGTTGGGATCGGTCATCTCGCGCTGCCACTCCACCAGCTGGCGTACCCATGCAAGCCGCTGCTCGTCGCGCGCGCTGATTGGAGACCCGTTGGCCTTGTACTTCCAGTGCGCAGCGATGCCTTCTTCCGCGATGCGGTGCATCTCCTCGGTGCGGATCTGAACCTCGAATTGGTGACCGCCCTCGCCCATCACAGTTGTGTGCAGTGACTGATACAGATTGGGCCGAGGCATGGCGATGAAATCCTTGATGCGCCCGGGAACCGGTCTCCAGATGCTGTGAATGAGGCCGAAGACTGCGTAGCAATCGGGCACGCTCGAGGTAATGACGCGCAGGGCGAGCAGGTCGTAGACCTGATCGACGGAAATCTTCGACTTCTGCAGCTTCTGGTTGATGCTGTAAAGACGCTTGATGCGCCACTCGACGCGGGCCTTGACGTTGTTCTCGCGAAGCTTCTCCATCAGCAGCCCCTCGACGCCATTCAGGAACTGCTCACCCTCTTTGCGGCGCGCCTCAACTGCCTCGTGCACCTGCTCGTAGGTGAATGGATCGACGTAGCGGAAGGAAAGATCTTCGAGTTCTCCGCGCACCTTGCCCATGCCCAGGCGATGGGCGAGCGGCGCGTAGATGTCGAGGGTTTCGCGAGCAATGCTTTGCTGCTTCTCCGGCGAGAGATGCTCAAGCGTGCGCATGTTGTGCAGCCGATCGGCCAGCTTGATCAGCACCACGCGCACATCGCTGACCATGGCCAGCAGCATTTTGCGAACGTTTTCCGCCTGGCGATCTTCGCGGTTGGCGAACTGAATCTTGTCGATCTTGGTCACGCCCTCGACGATGTGCTCGACCTGCTCGCCAAATTTTGCGCGAATCTCCTCGGCCTCAGCCTTCGTGTCTTCGATTGCGTCGTGCAGCAGACCGGCAGCGATGGCGGTCGAGTCGAGCTTCATCTCCGCCAGAACGAGCGCGACTTCAAGCGGGTGCAAAACGAAAGGCTCGCCCGAGGCCCGCATCTGGCCCTTGTGATGTTCAAGGCAGAAATCCCAGGCTTTGCGGATGATATCGAGATCGTCGCCGGGACGGTTGGCCCGCACCAGATCGAGCAGTTTGCTGAACTTGTCAGCAAACAGATCAGGACTCTCCTCAGCGGTCAGCGAGGTGGTCTGGGCGGTTGCCATGTCTCATTATATGCGCTCTAGCTTATGCGAAGATTGCTGAGTGAACGTCAATGACCGGTAAAGAGACAAAAAAACATCGTCATGACGGGCCTGGAGCGAGATCCAAAGCGCCTGACGGGCAAGCGTCTCCTGCAATGCGCGCATCCAAGACGGACGGACCGGTAGCGGTAATCTCGCAGCGCGCCGCCGACCGCCTGCGTGCCGGGCATGTGTGGGTATACCGCTCGGATGTACTTGAGCTTCCGGACGATGCTCCTCATCTCCTTCCGGTCGCAGATCAGCGCGGAATCCTGCTTGGCACAGCGCTCTTTAGTTCTGCTTCGGAGATTACTCTGCGACTGGTTTCGACGGATCTGATTGCGAGCGAATCGGAATGGCTCGAACTGCTGGATATCCGCCTGCGCGCCGCGATTGCGCTGCGCAAGGGAATTCTTTCGACTGCCGATACCAATGCCTGCCGGCTGGTCTTCAGCGAGGCCGACGCCCTGCCGGGAATCATCGTCGATAAGTACGGCGAGCTCGTCATCGTGCAGTTGCTCACCCGCGCTCTGGATAACGAGGCGGTGCGGATCGTAGTTACCAAGGTCCTGCGCGAGGCGCTCGACCCGGCGACGATCCTTGAGCGCCCTGACGCTCGCATCCGCGAGTTGGAGCAGCTCAATGTGCCGCTCGATGGCGCGCCGCTTTACGCGAAGGACGAACCACTCACGCGCACGCTTTTCCGCCTGAACGGCCTAAGCTTCCACTACGATGCCAGCGCAGGGCAGAAAACCGGCGCGTTTCTCGACCAGCGGGAGAACTACTCTGCTGCGGCAAAATATGCACACGGAGACGCCCTCGATGTCTGCACCTACCAGGGCGGATTTGCGCTGCACCTGGCGAAGTCGTGTCCGCGTGTGACGGGCGTCGATGTGTCGCGGGCCGCGCTCGAAGTGGCCGAACAGAATCTCGAGGCGAACCGCGGCGCTCTTGGCGGCTCCGAGGTGGACTGGGTAGAGGCCAACGCCTTCGATCTGCTGCGCGACTGGAGCGACTCCGGAGCGGCGTACGACACCATCGTTCTCGATCCCCCGGCCTTCGCGAAATCAAAGCGTGCCGTCGAGGGCGCGTTACGTGGATATAAGGAACTGAACCTGCGTGCCCTTAGAATGCTGCGTCCCGGCGGAGTTCTTGTGACCTGCTCCTGCTCGCATCATGTTTCCCTCGCCGACTTCACGGCGGTTGTGGCAGCGGCAGCCGGGGATGCGCGGCGCAGGGTGCGTCTGCTTGAGCGTCGCGGCGCCGCCGCGGATCATCCGGTCGTGCTGACCATTCCTGAGACGGAATATCTCAAATGCCTCATCTGCCTGGTCGAGTAAGGCGCGAAATGGCGGGGTCCTAGTCAAACGCAAGCGCGGTCAAGCAAAATGGTGTCAGGTGGCAAAGGTGAAACCGGATGCAGGTGAAGACAGAGCCAGCAGAAATCCCTTCAGAACATGGTTTGTCTGGATATGGTTCGTGGGTGCGGGTGCATGGTTTCTCGACGCCGCGCTGAGCCTGCATCACCATCAGCTCGGCGGCGGGGTGATGGCCACGGCCATCTCGGCGCTGTTCCTTGCCGCGGGGATGTTCTTTCGCAAGCAAGCCCGCAGAAGCGACAAGCTCTAATCAGCAAGCTCTAATCAGTAGGAGCGACAAGCTCTAATCACAGAGTCGGGACGGATACCGTTTCAATCTTCCTGCCGACAGCCAGCTGCCGGAACGCATCGGTCAGGTCCGACGCTCCTCTCGTCAAGCCGTTCCAGACGATTGCGGCCAGCACACGCTGGTCTGCCGCTGACTTCTCAGCCTCGTCGAGGATCTTCACATTCGTCGCCGCGTAAGCCTCGTCTTCCTTTCCATCGAGACCCAGCTCGACGACATCGCCCGTGCCTAGGGCCGCCATAATAGCGTCGAACCGCTTTCCCCACTCCTCGCCTCGATCGGCAACCGAGGTCGACCGGAAGCGATCCCGCGAGAAAGGCAGCACGATGCGCCGGCTCAATCCAAGTTCTCCTGCGGCCTCGAGTGCAAGAATATCTGCGCCGCAAGCCGCCGACGAAACCACTCCGGTACTCGCCGTTGCCACCAGCATGTTACGGACACGCTGCGCCACAAGAGCCTCATTCTCGGGTGGGAAGCGGCGATCTTTCGCGCCAGCGGCATCGACCCGCCTTCCCGCCAGAGCCGTAACGGTTCCATTCGGATCGAGCAGCCGCTGAAAGTCGCCAAGAATTGAGGCCAGCTCCGGCGACGTCTCCGGGTACGCCAGCAGAGACAGCGCTCTGCGCAAATCCGGAATCGTCGACTCGAGCTGAAACGGCGCCGTTGCCGCCTGGTTGAATTCGTCGAGCAGCTTTCTGGCTTTTGGAACATCCCCCGCATCAAAGGCAGCCCCTAGTAGCGTTGGACGAATCCACGGATCGTTTGGATTTCGCTGTATCGCGCGCTCGCACGCCAGGACCGTTAGCCGCGCGGCAGACATGGCTTTCGTCTCGTCGTCGCTGAGGTTGCGCTCGCGGTACAAGCGAGGCAGATTGCTTGCAGGATAGTAGTCGTTCAGGTCGAGCATCATTCCGCGTTGATAGCTGGTGATGGCGCCGTTCAGATAACGACTCCGCGTCGGCGCGGCAGCAGCCGCTTCATAAAGGGCCTTATATCGGCCGCCGATCAGGCCGCTGCGTTCCGAGCTGTCGCCGGCAAGGCGGATGAGCGCCTCGAGTTCGGCGATCGCCTCCGAAGGCTGTCCGCTCTTGCTCAGAGCCAGTGCGCGCTGCTCGCGAATGGTCGGCAACTCTCGCACCTGCGGTGGTAATCCATCGATAAAACTCAAGGCCGCCGCCCATTGCCGGGTGTCGCGAAGCAGCATCACCAGTTCCAGCGCAACGCTGGGCACGGCGACCGCGTCGTCCCCATAGTTGTCCGCGAGCTTTTTGACCAAGTCCTTGGCCTGGCTGGGCGGCAGGTTTCGGGCGACGCTCACGTCAGACTGAATACGCGCCAGCCTTTCAGCCACATCGCGGAAAGATTGCACCGTGCTGATGTCGACGTGGTCGGGAAATCCCGGAATAGTCTGGAAAACCGGCGAGTCAAAATTCATGACCTGTCGGATCCCATCTTTCAGGGAACTGCGAATTGCCGCCGCGCTCTCATCCGTGACCACGCCCTCGGCCAATGGATAGGTCAGTCGCCGCATCTGGGCCGCATCAAAGAGAGGCTTCGACCAATCCGCGGCGACGAGCACGCAGCCCACTCGCTTCGCGGCATGGCGCACTCCCACCTCGTAATAGACATTGGCGTTGGGAATCGTCATATCGGCGATCACCAGGTCGGAGATGGCCAGCCGCTCGATCATGGCCTGAATGATCAGCGAGCCGGCGTCCTGGTCTGCCCGGATGGGCAGATAACCCAGATCGTTTTCAATCATCGGGCGCAGCGCCTTGTCCCACAGCGCGTTGAAGTCGATCTGGACCGGACCCTTGCCCGGATCGGCACCAGTCGGCTTTGTTCCGAACGGCATAACCATGAAACACACGCGAATTGGCATGAGGTTGGATCCCTCTCTGTTGCAGCCCACTGATTCTCTCGCGCAGGCGATCACAAGGCAATCAGAGTCTTCCGCCCGCCCGCGGAGATTCATTCCCGGCGAAGCCTCTAACGGAGTACATTGGGGAGCGCTCGACAGCTGTCAAAAATCCGCAGGAGGAACAGGATGAAACCAGAACTCTGGGGCACGTTGCGTGCGAAGTATGAGACCGAGCGCCCGCGGCGCATGCTTTCACTCGACGGAGGAGGTATTCGCGGCCTCATCACCCTCGGCATCCTCGAAAATATCGAAGCGACCCTGAAAGACGCGACCGGTGAGGGGGACAGCTTCCGTCTGGGCGAGTGGTTCGACTACATCGGAGGCACCAGCACCGGTGCGATCCTCGCAGCTGCTTTAGCGCGCGGGATGACCGTCGCCGAGCTGATCGACTTTTACGTCTCCACCGGGCCGGAGATGTTCGAGAAAAATCGTCTTGTACAGCGATTCTGGAGCCTCTACAAGTCCGATCCGCTGAAGGACAAGCTGCGGCAGGTGATGAATCAACCGCGGAAGGGCGATTCTCCCGGTGTAGGCGGTAAAGACCTCGATCTCTCCCCCGACTATCTCCGCTGCCTGCTGCTAATCGTTACGCGTAACGCGACGACGGATTCGCCCTGGCCCGTCAGCAGCAATCCCGAAGCGAAGTACAACCGGCCAGATAGGAAGGACTGCAACCTTCGCATTCCGCTGTGGCGCCTGGTGCGGGCAAGCACGGCAGCGCCGGTATATTTCCCGCCCGAGGTACTCAACTGGGACCCGAGCGATCCAGAGAAGTCGTTCGTTTTCGTAGACGGCGGAATGACGCCGTATAACAATCCCTCATTTCTGCTTTATCGCATGGCCACTCACGAGCCATATCGCCTGTGCTGGAAAACAGGCGAGAAAAATCTGCTGCTGATTTCTGTCGGGACTGGCGAGGCTGAGCGTCTGGGCCCGTCTACCCTCGACCCGCAAACAAACCTTATCGGCAATGTCGCCGCGATCCCCGGCAACCTGATGAACGCGATGTCCATCGACCAGGATCTCAACTGCCGTACAGTCGGCCGCTGTACCCACGGCTCGGTCATCGACCGGGAACTGCTCGACCTCATCTGCCGCAAGTCGCAGGACGACCTGACGCTGGAGCGGATCACGCAAGTCCCTTCCATACCTCTCGAGCGAGACCTGGGCCGCGCATTTCTGTACGCGCGCTACAACGCCGATCTGAGCCAGAAGGGACTTGAAGCCGTCGGACTCGGAAATCTGAATCCTGATGAGGTGCAAAAGCTTGATGCGATCAACCAGATCGATAACCTGCTGGCCATCGGGCGGGCCGTCGGGCAAGACGTCAAGCCTGAGCATTTTGGGGGATTTCTAAAGCCGGTGTGAGCTGTCGCGAGCGCGCCAGTCAGTTCACAGAGTTCTTCTGCGCGAGCATGAACTTGGCAAGGGAATACTCCGTAAAATAGACGACCTTGGTATCGAGAACCTTTTGCAGGTCTGCATTCCGGGTCTTCATGTCTTTTTTCTGCTCGGCCAGCAGGGCGGAGTAGAAGTTCGCCTCGCAGAGCATGTCATAACGGGACATGGGCAGGAAACTAAAATCGGAATTTGCAAACGACCGCTCGTCTTTCAGCGGATCGAAAATCTCACGAGGTGAGACTTCACCGACGTACATCCCGAGCAGCATTTCGCGCCATGCGGTTTCATCGCCACCCCGCAGACGATCCTTCCAGTGAACTCTGTCGGCCAGCTTCCAGCGCTCCATGAGCAGGCTTCGGGCGTCCTCCTGCGTCTGCGGAGATGCCATGCTGTACAGCATCATCGCGATATAGGGCACGTAGGGGTGGTCCATGAGCAGAAAGCGGCTGCCGAAGTCGTCCATCGAAGGCGATCGCGTGACGATTGCCCCTAGAGCCGCGGTAAACATCAGGCTCGAGATTGTATCGGCGTTAGTACTGGCACTCGCTGCCATTTCAGCAGCATTCGCGGTTGCAATGGCTGCCTTTTCGTCTCCGGTGATCAGCTCCGATAGGAGCATAAGCAGGTAGGGCACGGTGTCGTTGGTGGCCTGCTGCGGGTACAGCGAAAAAATCGTTTGTCCGATCTTTGTCGCGTTGGCGTAGTCCCCCTGCTCGACCAGGAACTCCATCTGCAGCGACAAGGCTGGTTCCTCCCATCCCTTTTGCTTTGCCAGCTCGGCCAGAATTGCCGCGGCCTCTGCGCGACGATCCTTCAGATTCAGAGCTGGATTAGCAGTCCCGAGTTCCGACAGGCGCTGCAGGGCGTTGGCCCGGTAGTACAGAAGCTCGTTGAGATATTCCTGCCGCTTTTGGGGATTTTGTTCCCGCGCAAGGCTCTGCTCCGGATGATCCGTGATCTGGATAACTTTCTGCAGATCTTCGGGATTATCACTCTGATTGAGCTGCACAGCCAGCTCCATCAGGTGGGCCGGTTCCGGGCGAGCATCGGCCAGATCCTGCAGCAGTTTCAACCGCCACGTTTTGGGGCCAGGCGCATTCATACCCTCCAGCGTCGATCTATCGTAGTTGCCGGTCACAAAGCGGACGGCCATATCGCTATCGACCGCCGGCAGGCGGATCACAGCGCTTTTCAGCAGGCGGGACGCGGCATCTCTTAGTTCCGGAGTGTCGGCGTAAGGATCGTAGTCACTCAACACCTTCTCCGCCAGCCAGCGCGCCTCATCCGGAGTCCAGCCGGCAGGGTCGGCATGCATGACCAGACTGCTTTCGAGCGCCAGCCGCTTGCCATGAGTCCTGTACGCGGAGGCCTGCAGGGAACAGAGTCCGAGCCTGCGTGCCGTCCCCGCCGGCAGGCTGCTTCCCCACTGCGTCAGAGCCTCTTCGAGCGCTATCCGCTGCTTGTTATCCCGGTAGGCGGCATAGCTCAGATACGGCGGCGTCTTGCCGTCGCAAAGCTTTGCGGCATTGCTGAACTCAATCGATTTCAAGGTCGACGGATAGGCAGAGAGAAAGCTTTGAACAGCCATCGACCTGTTGGCCGCGACCGCTCGCGAGAAGGACTCTTCCGCTGCCGCTATCTGATCGGCCTGGAGAGCGCGAATGCCCGCACTGACCAAAGTCGCAGCAAGTTGCGTTGATTCCGGCGCTTGAACCTGGCCAAGCCGGGCGCGCTGCGTCTCTCTGAGATGGCCGGCCATCTTAGCGGTGTCGAGCGGATCGTCCACATGGGACCAGAAGAGGAGCGAGCGAAGCAGCCAGTCGTTATGCCAGAGCGTGTCTTCCGCCGCGGGCGCTCCACTGGACAAGCCGCCGCCCACCACCGCTCGCATCAACTGTTTCTGGCTGGTCAACGAGTATCTGGCCGCAAGCCACTTCTGCATCCCGGGAGTGGTCCCCTGTCGTTGCAGATTCGCATCGTCGGCCAGAACCCATTCCGTTCTCGAGGCCACCACGCACCTCTGCAACGTATCCACGAACTGATCTAACTTCGCATCAGCCACTGCCGGAACGTCGCATTCGCGGATGTCCTGGTTGATGGCTGCGATGCGATAGGATTGTGGCCCCAGTGGATTCTCGATACTGGTAGAGAACACCAGCGGCCCGCGCAATTCGACCCCGTATTGCACGATCACCCGGTCGTGAAGATCGTTGAGGCGCTGGCCGAGAATTGCCTGCTTTCCGGTGAACCAGTTTTGCTCGAGATCCCTCCCTAGATAAACCTTGACCGGGCGCTCGAGGCTCGGAAGCCACGCCTCTACCTGTTCGTAGGCCCGAGCCACCGACGGCTTGTTCGTTGGCAGGGCACCGGTATCTTTCCAGGGGCCGCTTAAATGGGCCGGAACCTTGGATTTCCCGGAGTGAAGATCGGCATACACGTGCTCTGCTACTGCCGCCGAGGTGTTCGCCGGATCCGTTGAAGGGTAAGCAGCGAGGGCGTCGAGAATGGCGGGAAGATCCGTGAGGGACTGGCCCCGCGTTACCAACTCTGCGAGATCACCAGGCAATCGATCATACGTGCGCGCGGCTACAGCTTCTTTTACCGTATCCGGACTAATCTGCATTGCGTTGTTCAGCAAAAGCGCCATTGCATCGGGCCCGAAGAGGGGCGCAGGATTCCTCATCAGGTATGCGGCCAGGTAAACCGCGGCCATTGCCCGCCCATCGGTCGCCGGCGTTCCAGCGACCTTCCATACTGGACGCGACCAGGGCGGCACCACCGTCAGAGGCCCGAATGGGGCGGGTACCTCGGATATTGGAACCTCCACCCAGTCGGGATCGTGACGGTAGCGGTCAAGGAAATCTTTCGCGGGGCCGCGAATGTTGTCCGGCGCAATGAAGACCTCGTCTTCATGGGCCGGGACTGCAATGGTCGCGAGTGTCTTCAGGCTGTTATCGCTCTGGTTGCCGCTGATTACGTCGATGCGCTTGATCGGGAAAGCCGCCATTTTAACGAGAGTAAGCTCCAGGGGAACCGGAATGCCGCGCTTCGCGAAGTACGAGGTTGCGAGGTATCTCCATTCCTGGTTGAAGTAGCTCTCATCCAGTTGCCGCCGGCTGGAGTAGTACACGCACACCGGGGAACAGACCACATTCTGAGGCGCTGGATTAATTCCGGTCTCCTGGGCCTTGTCGACGCTGGCCGTCTGCTCCGAGCCCTGCGGAGGTGCGTTGGCGACGCCATAGCCATCCGGAATATAGTCCTTGTTCCTCTCCAGCAGGATCTTCAGCAACGCCAGGCGCTTCCACCGGAAGAGCAGGTCGGTCGTTGCCGAGTCGAACCGCGATTCAGCGACTTTGTGCCGTTCTTCGACCGGCTGTTCTTTCAGCGTGCTGACCAGCCGGGTCGCCTTCCTCAGTTCGAGATAATCCGTCAGCAGGTAGTACCCCACGAGCGCGAGGATGACGGCTGCCGCTATACCTACTGCCCCAAAACGCCGCCTGACTTTTTCGCGGCGCAGTATTTCATCGCGCCATGGGCTGATAAAACGAACGAACGCATCGTGCTGGAGTTCATACAGCTTCTGCCCGTGATATTCACGGGCGCGGAGAATGCGCTGCGCGCTCAGCCGTTCCAGCTCTGCGCAGACACGACGCTGGTCGAGGTCGTCGTTTTCGGCCAGTTCCTTGCCGCTGTACGGCCTTTTCAGTCCGCTGGCTGGCGCCAATAGCCGCATGAGCTTCGCCGTGAGCAGCTGTTCAGACCACCGCTTCGGCATTACCTCGCGCACATAGGTTTCGAGAATCTTGTCCGCGCCGCCAAGCTCCTTGTAAAGCGCCAGAGTAAGCGTGGTCTGTTTGCGATTGAGCGTTTCCTGCCACAGGCGTCCGCAGACGATCTGCATCATCGGCAGATCGACCGGAGCTCTGCTGGTTGCGACCGTTTCTCTGTCTTCGGTGGCCCGCAGATCAGCCACCAGCTGATCCGTCAATTCCGATTCGTACTCGCCGCCGAAGATTTCGACGGGTTTCTCGATGGCATCGCGCAGGCCCTGATCATCCAGGCTGTCCAGCAGGTAGGTGGACTGAAACAGATTGAGTATCTCGTTGCGGAACGGCTCCAGTGTCGCCAGAAACTCTTGCCGCAGCGAAAGAACCACCCGCACGTCGAGCCCCGACGTACGCACCAGCGCCGCCAGCTCCTTTCTTAAGGGATCGAGCTGTTTTCCATGCGTCACCAGAAACTCCTCGAACTGGTCGAGGATCAGGATGGCAGTACGATCATCGGCCTTGGCGATTCTGGAAACGACTTCGGTCAGCGTCGGTGAATCTTTGCCGGCATCCGGGATTCCCAGCTCCGAAGCGAATTTGACCAGGCGCGTCTTGAGCGCGGCGCAGGGGTCGTCCGCAGTCCAGTTGTCGACGTACTTGACCCAGGCATGCTGCTCCTCAAGGGCCGGAGTGACCAGTGTCCGCAGAATCGATGACTTGCCCACGCCCGATGGCGCGTAGAGCAGCGTCAGCCGGGCAGAGAAGATCTTGTCCTTGAGAAAACCGGCGTCCATCGCTCGTCCGAAGAAGATCGCCTGTTCGGTGCGTTCGAAGGGGCGCAGCCCAACATAAGGCCCTTCCAGGTGCGCGATTGCCTGGTCGATCTGCAGATCGCTAGCCAGCATTGGCTGCGCCATCCCTTCCGGGGGAGAGGGCCGCCAGCACCCGATGCGCAAACTCATCCGGCGTCACACGTAAAACATCCGCTCCCAGTCGCCGCCATGCCATCTCTTCCATGGGAGAAGCCGGTTGGCGCACCACCATTGGCGTTGGCCGCGATCCCTGCGCCTGCACAAGCTGAAAGACCTGCATGACCAGCCGATAGTGCCAGACGTCAAGGCCATAGCCGGTGAACAGCAGCGGACGCCGCTGCAGCAAGCGGCAGAACGCCGTGGGAATCTGCGTCAGCTCGTGTTCCAGCCGCCCCAGCAGCAGAAGATGATCGCTCTCGGTAATGACCACCGTGTCGATCTCGAGGTCGGGATCGAGCTTCTCGTGCAGCATCGGCGAGCCCAGCGGCTTGTAGATGATGTACTTGTCAGCCTCCAGCGGAATCTTATCCGCGACGCAGAACTCGTGCTTGTCGCCATGAAACACAAGAATCTTCCCGTCATTTTCGTTATCGCGCGAGCGAACCACGTGGCACACGAGGATGTAGTCCTTGCCCTGCTTCTCCAGGTAGCGCTCCAGCACCATGTCGCATGTCGACGACACGATCAACGGCGGACGCTTTGCACTGACCAGCATCTCGTACATCGCCGGAGGCGACGGCAACTGCGACATCCGCTCTTCGAGGATGCGATGCAGCTCCTCGAGGAAGTCCAGGCGCGATCCCAGGTAGCGCTCGCGATACTCCGCGGCTGTCGCAAGGCATGACTCATCGGCCCCTGCGTCTATCCCCAAGGCCTTTGACAACGCAGGGGCGCTCAGGCCGCCCTCGCCGTATACTCCCGATCCCAGGAAGGGAATGCTTGTTCCGTCAATGATCCCTTTGCAGGCGCGGCCAAAATAGTCGGGGCCCTCCGTGGAGCCCGCGGCTTTTTCTTCTTTCGCGATCAGCTCCTGCTGGTAGTTGAGCAATACGCCGCCCACCTTCGCGCGGAACTGCGGTAGCTGATCGGTCTCCTTGGCTGCGGGATTCGGCTGCTCCGGATCGAAAAACTCCACCGGCAGATTCAGCTCCGCGCGAAACTTCTTCACCCAGTCCCGCGCTACCTGTCCGTCCTCGAACAAGCCACCGGGCCAGGTGTTGGGGTTGGCCAGCAGGCCCAACACGGGGATCTTGTTCTTGCGCGCGTAGTCCACCTCGAGCGCGGTAATCGAGTCAACGCCGTTGCCTTCCTGCTCCACCGTGGGAACGAAGCCCTGCCGAAACGCCATGACGAGCAGCACCAGGTCAGCAGTCTTGATTTTTTCGCAGCATGAACTGACCACTGGGTTCGCCATCGCCCCCCAGTACTCATTCATGATCGGATACCACCCGCGCGCAAGAATGACCTGCTGCGCCACCTGGCGGTAGGCATGAAGATCCTCCGATGTGGATGAGACGAAAACCGAAAGCCTTCGATTCAGAGCCATGCCATCCCTTGGAAAACGGCAAAGTCGCGGGCACGATCGCTATGCCGACGGCTTGCAAAATCCCGGCGCCACGCCGCGCCTGCCTGAATAGTGCATTGCCTGCGCACAACGTTATCACCGCCCCTATGCTGTTTCCAGAAGAACGGTTTAGGCGAAATGCAGGTGTGCCCGGTTTACCAACGGCAAAACTGCAGTCAGGGCCGCGCGCGGCGTCCCGATCTGCTTTCAAAGGCTGGCAGCGATCAGTGGCCGGTCGCCTGCCAGGCGTCATAGCCGCCGGCGAGGTCGGCAACATCGCGAAATCCGGCTCGGCGCAGGATGCTCGTGGCAATGGCGCTCCGGTATCCGCCCTTGCAGTGCACAACGAGGAGCTTCGACGAGTCGAGCTCTGCGCTGCGGCTGGCAAGCTGGCCAAGTGGGATGCGAATCGAATCCTTGATAGCGCCGCCTTCCACCTCACCCGGTTCGCGGACATCGAGGACCGCAATCTTCCCCTTTTCGCTCTCCAGCAGCTCGGCGAACTCCTGCGGTGAGATCTGCGGGATGTAGTCGAGCTCGTAGCCTTCGTCGATCCAGCCCGCGGTTCCGCCTTCGAGATAGGCGTCAACATGCTCGATCCCTACGCGGGCAAGGCGCAGCTGTGACTCGCGGAGATGATCGGCGTCTTCGCCGACCAGAATGATCCGCTTGTCCAGGCCCAGAATGCGCGCAGCCCAGGAGGCATACTGTCCGGAGAGCCCGATATGTATCGACCCCGGAACATGCCCCACAGCGAACTGCATTGCCGGACGCGTGTCCAGCACGATAGCTCCCTCGGACTGGAGCCGCAGGACTTCGGCGGCCGGGATCGGTGCGGGCGGCGCAAGCTTGTCGAGTGCGCCGGCGCCATGGCGGTTCAGTTCCACATCCCGGCCGAAGTATTCCGGGCGGGGTGGCAGGCTGTCGGTGAGCAGGCTGACGAATTCCTCGGGCGTGCGCGCCTGCAGGGCGTAATTAAAGCGGCGTTCCTTACCAATGGTCGATGAACGTTCGCTGCCCATCTGCCGTCCGCAAAGAGAACCCGCGCCATGAGCCGGAAATATCTCGGTGTCTTCAGGAAGTTTAAGCAGCTTTTCGTGCAGGCTGTTGTAGAGCAGTGCGGCCAGCTCTTGCGGTGTGTGTTCAGCAGAGAGATCCGGCCGGCCCACATCGCCGACAAAGAGCGTGTCTCCGGTGAAGACCGCGCGCGGCTTGGAAGAGTCAGCCCGATCGGTCAGCACGGCGCAGATGCTTTCGAGCGTGTGCCCCGGAGTCTCGAGGAAATCGAAGCGGCAGTTTCCGAACTCCAGGGAGTCTCCGCCTTTTATGGGGATATGCGGAAAGGTCGCGCCCGAAGCAGCTCCAATATAGATGCGCGCCCCCGTGCGTTCGGCAAGCTCGTGGTGCCCGGAGACGAAGTCGGCGTGCAAATGCGTTTCGATAATGTGCTTGATCGTCAGACCCTTCTCGGCGGCTAGATCGATGTAAAGGTCGACGTCGCGCTGCGGGTCGATGACAGCCGCGACTCCTCCGGAGCTGACGAGGTAGGAGGCGTGCGCAAGGCAACCGAGGAAGAATTGTTCGATAGATACTGGGGATACGGCTTCTGTCTGCATGTGGGTTATGCTTATTTTATCTGCCAGCCGCAGAGCTGGCCACTAACGCCTGAAGCCATTCAGGAGCCGGCATAGAGCTGAAACGCCGCCCAGTACAGCGGCTTCCTGTAGATCCCTTGGGAGTGCATCAGCGAGAGCTTGGCAGCCCGCAGAGCGGTTTCGGGATCGTCACCGTTGTTAAGCCCGGTGTACAGCTTGTCCATGAGAAGCGGCGTTGAAGCATCGTTCGCCTCCCAAAGTGCGGCAATAACGTTGTGAGATCCTGCGCGCAGAAAAGCCCAGGAGAGCCCGACCAGCCCTTCACCGGCGTAGGCGCGCTGCCCGGAACCGTAACAGGTCGAGATAGTCACCAGTCGTGCATGCAAGGGGTGCCGGACAATGTCGCGTGCGTAAAGCTTGAAGTGGTCGGGATGCTTAGGCTCGGCGGAGAGCACCACGGCAGAGTCGAGAGGGCTGAGCCGGCTGGCGGTCCCATGGGCGACAAAGTGGATGTAGTCGAACTGATCCGGTTTGATACCGGCATAAGCGTCGGGCACTGCCTTAGCCTTGGTCAACACGGTCCGATGGTCTGGCGGGAAATGCCTGGCAATATCGCCGATTTCGGCTGACGCGTTGGGGAGGCTCTCATATTCGGGAGCCGGCGAAATCGGATCTCCTATCAGCAGCAGGCTTTTAGTCCCGGGTCTTGTCGAGCTGCCATCAACATGAGAGAGCAGGCGGATCGAATTTGCACTTATTATAGTTACGTTTTCAATCCAGTAGTGAGGACCAGCGGTTCCCGGAGCAAGCAACGTTTCGAAATTCAAGTTGTTCAGGCTGCCATCGGGAATAATGAAGACGCGCGAGCCCTGGGGAGTCAGAGCCGCGGCCGGTGCAACCAGAAGATCGTAGAGAGAACGGCCATCTTCGTTCACTTCGCGCAGCGGATCACTCGATCTCAGAATCGCCTTCTGATAACGCTGGACACGCTCGTCGATCTCTGATTGTTTTGGTAGCGGGTACAGGCGCGTGCTGTTGCCGTTAACCGCCCACAGAGAAGATTTGTCCGGGCCAAGCGAATAGAAGAGGATCACAGCATGGAGCCGCCCGGCAACCGCCTGCGGGTCGACGGAGGGTGAATCAACAGAGTTGCCGGGCGCTTGTGCTGAAGGCCTTGCCGTCCCTAGGCCCTCGGCAAGCGTTCTTGCCCGCCCCAGGTCCAGTAACTGCAAGGCCTGCGTCGGCTTCTCCGAAGCGACGAGGAAATCCGCATAGTCACGGTAGAGTGAATCGCCGTTTGCGAAGAATGGCAGCTTCAGCTCTTCATCTTTCACTGAGGAGCGCTGGGTTTCAAATGTCTGGATGGATTTCCGATACCACATCTCCGCCTTCTGCGGCTGATGCTGGCGCATATAGAAATCGCCAATTGAATTTTCGATACCCCATTGCAGTGATGGCGCATCGGCCGCCTCCTGGTGGACGTGCATCAGCATCCGCTCCGCATCGGGAGCGTTGGTTTGCGCGGCGACAAGCGCCTGCAGGAACAGGGGGTCGAGCTCGACGGATTTGTCCTGCAGGAATTGTGCCGCCTTGAGGGCTTCGTCGGTTTGCAGGCGGGCAGAAGCGATCTGACCTTCTTGCAGGAATAGAAGCGCAATCGATGTGCGGGTGTTCGCAATCAGCTCTTTGCTGTCGATGGCCTGCGCGGCTGCGAGCGCCTTGCGGTAGTATTCCTCCGCTCCCTTCAGATCGTCGAGCTGGTACAGCGACAAACCGGCCGCATTCAGCCACGTGATCTGATAGGCGGGAGCTCCCAGATTCCTGGCCTGCTCTTCCGCCTGCTGAAAATTGGCAAGCGCCTTCTCGTAGTCTCCGAGCTTGTAGTAAGCCCAGCCAATGTTGCCGAGGTCGGTTTCGAGAATTACCCGTGCCTGGATGTCACGAGCGATCTGCGATGAGGCCTTGGACCGGTCCAGGGCCTCGTCATAATGCTCAGCATGCAACGCCAGCCAGCCCAGGTTCAAAAGATCGCTTGCCTCGAGGAGCCGATCCTTCTCCTTACGGGCAATTCCCAGGCTTTCGCTGAAGAAGCCGTGAGCATCGGCAAAGTGACCTCGATGGGTCTCAATAATGCCTTGCGTCTGCAGCACCTCTCCTTGGAGTGCGGAGCGGCTGGATTCCGACAAGCGCCGCGCGTCCTCCAATTCCTTGTCCGATAACTGCGCCTGCCCCGTGTGCGAGTGAGCCAGGCTGCAAAGCATCATCCGTTTGATGGCGGGGTCTCCGTCCGCGGGAAAACGAGGGTCGTCCTTGCACAGAGAGGCAATCACATCCTCGCTTCGACCCTCGAGAGTGAGTATCTCTCCTTCAAGCAGGCGAAACTTCATCTCCCATTCCGCACTGCGGCCCGAGTAATATGTCCGCTCCAGATCTGCTTTGCTGCGGGCAACAGCCAGATCCCCGCGAGTCATGTCCGCACGAATTTCGCGCATTGCGCGATCGGGATCATCATGCGGTCTCAAACGGCGGCAACCGGACAAAGCCGCAATCGCGATCAGGGCAGCAATCGCTACGGCGGATATGAGGCGCCGTTCGAACGGGCGGTGGCTACGCTCGCCTGACCCGTCGTCTTGCATCCCAGCTCGGCGCGAATCATGGTGAGCTGGATGGACTGAGGCATGATCATCGCCTCGCCAAGAAAGAACCTGCCGATATCGGGGACCTCCAGGAAATGGCCGTACGACTGGGCCGGGGCGGCGGTCTCCACCCTGTCGACCAGCGAGCAGATCGCGTAGCCATCGTTTCCGGGGGTTTGTTTCGCGGCCAGCCATCCGTATCTGTCAATCGCCCACGCGGGCACGCCAGAAGCATCGCGGAGCGCGGCGGACTGGGTTTCGGCAACACCCCAGAGCGCCTGCCATTCGATTTCGGGCGTAAATGATTCGTCCTCATTGTAAGCATCCCCACCCCGGTGATGGGTGGGCAGCAGGGTCGAATTCAGGGTCGGCTCGACATCTTTGCCCAGAAAGCGCAGTTTGTGGAACTGAGAGCCGGCGAAAGAAACCTTCGGCGGACCTCCATCCGCCGGATGTTCGACGAAAAGGCGCGCCACCGCCCGCTCCAGCGACAGCACCCCGAGAATCTCAAGACCTTCGACGACCGCGGTAACGCGGGCCGTCCACGGGCCGTTCGTCTGGGTGGGGCGGCCAGTTACATGGGTATATGTGGACCGGCACTTGACGATTTCTTCAAATTTGAAATCGTGCGCGCGTGTGGAGGCATAACCCCCGACCGACGGCAGGGAAACAGAAGCCTGCGATGGAACAAACCGAAACGGGTTTTCAAGATAACCGCCGAGAGCATTGGCATCGGCGTGAAAGTAAAAGACCTTCTTCACATCTGTCTGCATGGCTGCCTTCCTGATGCGGGTATCTTACTTCTGGCTGTTCAACATGAAGTGGTAATGCGCGAGGTCGACTCCGTTTTCAGCCGGAGCGGAACCCGTGTTTCCCTGCACAACCAGCGTGTAGCTGCCCGCGGCTCTCTGGCCGGCTGGGACGCGGATGGATACAGTGTCTTTCGCTGCATCGGCAGAAACCGGCACACGCCATACAAGTGATCCGGAAGGAGAATACAGCAGGCACACGTAGCTCGAAAAGCGATCCTCGCTCGGAATATCGACGAGCACCAGGAACGACTGTGTATTCTGCGCGGCGATCGATGGCCCCGCAGCCCCGCCGCGGCTGTTGCCGCCCACCAGCGACACAGTCGGCAGAATCTGGGGCGCCCGCATCTCGGCCAGCGCATTCCGGAAATGCGGAAAGATGACGAAGTTCTGGTAAGCGATGACCAGCAGGCAGGCCGCGAGCGCCGGAACCACAAACGCCGGGTTCCAGACCCATGAAAACCACGGCTTCTTTATCGGGGCCGCAGCGGGTCTTTCGGCGGGAAAGTTCTTCAGCTCGTCCTTTGCCGTATCCAGAAACACAGCCGTAGCGCGGAGATCGGCTGCACACTCCTGGCAATCGAAATAATGCTCTTCAAACTCGTCGCGTAAATCGGGGGGAAGCTCTTCCAGCAGGTATTTCTCTACCAGAGAGAGCCGGGCAGCTTCTTCATGGTTCATATTTTGGCCTCTCATCTCTAATAGTGCTGGCTTGCGCAAAACGTGACATCACTTTGGTTAACTCACTCGCCTTTCGCCTAAACGGTTAAGATAGAAGGCTTTAAATGACTGTTTCGCGCGATGGACCAGCACCCGCAGGTAGGCTCGGCTCACCCCGAACTCGGCGCAGACCTCATCCTTATCGCGCTCGTCCAGCAATACCGACCGCAGAAGCCCTCGGTCGCGCGGCGACAGTTCACGCAGAATCTGCTGGACAACGCGCGCGTTCTCCCGGGCTTCGACCTGCGAAAGAGCATCGAGCTCGCGGCTCACAAAGACGGTCTCCGATTCCTCGTCGATCGTCGATTCAGTTCTGTTCCGGGAGCGGTAATGTTCGAGGAGCACGTGGTTGCAGACAGAATTGACGTAGGCGCCGAGCCGGTCGGCCTGCCTGATACCCTTGCCGCCGCGCAGCTGGGAAAATACCCGCACGAAGGTCTCCTGCCGGACATCTTCAATTGCTTCCCTGGAGTTCAGCCGCGAGCGAAGCTTCAACTGGATAAGTTCGCTGAAGTAGCTGACAAAGTGCTCCTCGGTTCCCGCGTCCGCCGCTATGAGCCTCTCAAGGTACGACGCATCGAACGCTATGAATTGCAAGCCCCGTCCCTCCGAAGCGAGTGAGCATGCGCCCAAGTTTACACCGCTCGGTGGAAGTTGCTGTAAAGGGGATGCGGAGAGGGAACGCCTGGCCGTCCGCGGCCGCTGCTCCGGCTGGATCACCGTCACCCGGCAGCGGGCGGAAGACATTCTCTTTGGCTTGTCCAAAGCCAAACTCGAAACCCTGTTGGAAGTCATAGAAAGCACTAGTTATACCTTTCCAGGAATTCCACCACCCGTTCGGTCAGCGTTGTGCGCCAGATGTAACCCAGGGAATAACTCGCGCAGTCAGGACGCCCGCAGTTGAGGCTGTTGAACTTCACACCGTGTGGGCGGCCCACATCGGAAATTGTGTCTTCCTTCGCATCGCAACTCGTTCCACTGGTCTGCATTTGCACCCTCAGAAATGGGAATAGGTTGTACTCATAAGGTCCGGCCATACTCAATTAGCCTCCGCGAGGTCGTCGTCGTAACTCGCGGAGGCGATGCCATGGATTTCCCCGGAAAATCCCCGGCAACGCTGGGATAGTGGTGGCGATGGGAAGACTGTTACAAAGAAATTGTGAGGGCAGGCGCGGGTGTTCGGCCTGCTCACAGCGCAGAGCTGACGTCACCGCCGGACGGTGGAGCTGGCGCTCCACCAATTTCCGCTCAGATGGTGATTTTTGTTTGGGCCCGCAGGGCCGAGCTAGACGGCAGATTCGGCCAGCGCATTCTGCTGATTCTGGCTCTGTGCCTGTTCTTCCTCGACCTGGGCAATCGCTTCTTCGAGGATGTCGAGCGCTATGCACGCCTGATGTTCGTTGACGACCAGCGGCGGAGCAAGGCGGATCGCCGTCTCGCCGCAGCCGAGGATGAGCAGCCCGCGTTCGAAGGCGAGATCGACGATGCGGTCGCGCCAGGCGCCGGCCGGCTCGCGGGACTGCTGATCCTTGACGATCTCAATCCCGATCATCAGGCCGCGCCCGCGTATCTCGCCAACGATACCGAAGCGCTGCGTCCAACTCCGCAGGCGTTCGAACATCAGCTCGCCCATCTTCGCCGCGTTGGCAATCCCTTCTCGCTGCAGGATGTCCATGGTGGCAAGCGCCGCGGCAATACAAACTGGATTCCCGCCAAAGGTGGACGCGTGCGAGCCCGGCTTCCAGTCCATGATCTCGGCCCGCGTCATGCAGATGCCCAGCGGCATGCCTGAAGCAATGCCTTTGGCAATACAGACGATGTCCGGCTCGACGCCGGTGTGCTCGATCGCCCACCACTTGCCCGTGCGGCCCGCGCCCGACTGCACTTCATCGGCAACCAGCAGGATGCCGTACTTGTCACAGATTCGCCGCAGCTCCTGCATGAAGATCGCCGGAGCGACGACGTATCCGCCTTCACCCTGGATCGGCTCGATAAAGATGGCGGCAACTTCTTCGGGTGGCAGCGTCGTTTTGAAGAGCTTTTCTTCGATGTAGCGCGCGCAGCCCAAGGCGAAGGCTTCTTCTTCCTGCGGTCCGCCGCTACAACCCCGATAGGCATAGGGATAGCGGACGTGAGTCACTCCCGGCATGAGCGGCGCAAAGCGGCGGCGTTGCTGCGGCTTTGAGGCAGTCAGCGAGAGCGCACCCATGGTGCGTCCGTGGAAGGCTCCGAAGAACGCGATAACGTTCTGGCGTCCGGTGTGATAGCGGGCGATCTTGAGAGCGCACTCGACGGCCTCGGCTCCCGAGTTTCCGTAATAGAAACGATGCGGTCCGGGCATCGGAGCGATAGCCGAAAGGCGCTCCGCCATGGTCACCAGCGATTCGTAATAGAAGTCGGTACCCGAAATGTGGATAAGCTCGGCGGCCTGATCCTGGATCGCCTTTACCACCTCGGGATGGCAATGTCCGGTCGAGGTGACGGCGATGCCCGCCGCAAAATCAAGGAATTCATTCCCGTCCACGTCTTCCACACGCACGCCGCGTCCGCGCTTCGCCACCATGGGATACGACCGCGTGTAACTGGGAGAGATCAGGCGGTCGTCGTCCGCCACCACACGCTGTGCTTTCGGACCTGGCAGCGTGGTCACCAGTTTCGGTCCATGCTGGGCATACAATTCAGATTTCGTCGTCATCATTCTCTCCTTTAGGGGCCGGCGGTTGACCGGCAGCTGGGGCCTGAATCTTCGTCGTTGTTCTCGGACGGGGGCTTGTGAGAGAGTCGTCTTCTTTTCGCTGGCGCCCGAAGCGCTAATTGCCGGACGCGCAGTCCGCAGCGGGCACCGGTGACTTAGTCGCTGCCGAAGAGGCTAGGTCGCGTGTTGGTGGGCAACACGCGGAGATGCTGGCGAGGGGCGATAGCCCGTGCGAATGCCCGGTTCCAGCGCTTGCGGCTGGAGTCGTGATGCGAATTGGTCGCACTGGTTCGCATAGGGGCTCGTTGGGCTGAGCATACCACGCGGCACACACGTCCGGCGATATGCTTCTGCGGCATGCAGCGGGTCAATCTGAACCGCCCGGGTCATAGTTAGCGAGATCTCCGTCTTCAGACACGTCGCATCATTGCCTATGCGGTCGAGTATGCTGAGTGCTGTGATTTCATTGCGTGATCGGCCCAAAGAAGCCATTCTTGGCATTGTCTTGTCGCTGCCCGTCCTCGTTTCGACAATGAGTTGGGCTGCCACGTCGGGTTCAAATAGCAGATTGGCAGAAGTCTCTCTGATCACATTGAACCGTGAGGCGAAATTTAACCTTTCAATCGATTTCTCAGCAAGGATTCGTTCTGGTTGCGGTCAAAGATTGTTCGGTGCTTATCGATGGTCAAAGCACGACATTAAAGGCGGGTGACTACAAGAAGATTCCGGGCACGCAAAGTTTGGAACTCGCCCAATCAGGCCTCACGACAGTCCCCTTCGTTCTCATCAAAGTCGTTGCCGCAACTCAGTCCCTCACCATTGAGGCGACTACGCTTGCTCGCAATCAAGAGCTGGAAGACGCGAGCGACAGGAACGCCACGCTATTGGTCGCAATCACTTCTTTGCGGCTTCATGATGTGCGCAATCTGGCGGATGAAGGTGAGCATTGGAAATCCGGTCCTCAAAGAACAATCGAGCTTCAGCAAGGTCAAACTGTTTGGCTCATGCAAGGTATGCATCGGCTTCGCAACTCCGGGAATACTGCGACCCAGTTCGTCACAGTCGAATGGTAGTTGTGAGGAGGAACGCTCGCGAAGTCAGCTTATGCGTAACTTCGCCCTGTTTGACCAAACTGACCCACTACCCTGAGGCAGACGGGAGGCTGACAGTGCAGCCACTGACCATTCCCCGGCAGGCGAGGCAATATACCGGAGACCGGTCATGCTGGGCAGAAAACAGTAGGCGCTCCCACGAGTGATCACAAATCGCTCGAAACCACTAACCTTGACGAAACTGGCTGGGGAAGTCGGAATGGTGAAGACGCTGGATGAGGCACTGTTGGCTCCGATCAAAGGGTCGACGCCCGTGATCATGCCGCCGACGAAGTTATCGAGATTCATCCATTGCGACATGAGGAACTGAAACTGATTGGCGAAGTCGGCGTTGATGAAGTAGCCGACGAGTCCCCGTTCGATGCCGTCGTCGGGCTGCTGAGGATTGAATGGCGGACCATAGGGGAGGTTGCGCCGCATGATCCGCGCCTGCTGGGTAAAGAAGCCGGCCACGATTTCGTCCCGGGGATTGCCGCGGCGAATGTGAGCGCCGATGGGGCACGCGACACCCTTGGGATCTGGCGCAGATTGGCCCGGCGCGGTGCCGTTGTAAAGGAACATGTTCAGGCGATCGGACGGAACAGGGCATGGGGCTGTGGGGCAAAGGGCGAGTGGCTCACCGCTCCGCCAGCGTCCTAAAAACTTGGCCGCAAGCTGGTCGGGAGTGAGGTTGATTGCGGCCGCGGCGGTCTCAAGGAAATTTTCAAACCCGGCGACCTCCTGCTTCAGGATGCGGAAGGCTCCGAAGCTGCCGTTGCGTCCCAGTGGGGTGTCGGCCACGCCCGGAGAGTATTTGTTGGCGAAGCTATTCTCATAGCCGAGAAGGAAATCCCCTGCAGGCGAGCTCCCGTCCTTGTTTACGCCCAGTGCAGGATAGGGTCGCGCAGGTTTGGGTCCACCGGCAATCCACGGCTGGGAAAGGCCATCTCGATAACCAAAGTGAACGTATCCGTCGGGAAGAGCCCGTCCATCGTGGCGATGGGTGAGACGGAATGAATCAGAAATCGCGGCGAGTAATTCGGTGCTGCGCGATTCCAGTTCATGAGAGGTGCGCGCGAAGAGTGAAAAGATGGCGTGAACCTCAGACGCAACGCCCATGCGGCCTTCCCAATTTGCAGGCGCGCTCTCATCCACGTCGTAGATCGCCCTGGCGTTGCCGATGGCTCCGCTGGCAAATTCAGGCGCGAAGCCGGCGAGAAGGGTCGAGGACACGCCCAGGGCCGAGAGCCCTTCATAGGTGAAGGCAAGGTTCAGAGTGTAATCCGGCTTGACGTGCCATATGGCGGCAGTGGTGACGGCCAGTCTTTCCGGGTTGGTTGAAGCGGGTATAGGCGCGGCCAGGCCGCCAATCAAAGCTCTGGCGCGAACCGGGTCGGCAACGGCGACAATGAAGTGCCGCGCGCGGGTGAACGAACCGTAGCCGCGCAGAATGATTCCCTGAATATCGTCCGACTGGAGCGTACTCACATCCGCCTCGGGGTTATTGGGGCGGCACGCATCCGTTGCCCCATATCTGCACCACGGTGCAGTTGGGGTAGGCCGAATAGAGACCCGTCGGCAGGTTGTACTTGCTTACGAAGGCCTCGAAAGCAGCGACATTCTGTTGCACCGGGAGCGGAGGAGCCGGGTCGACACAGGAGAGGAGCGCGTTGAACACGTCTCCCAGCAAATTCGTGAATGCCTGGATGTAGGCGTTAAAGTCGCCGTCGTAAGCGGTGATCACAAACAGATATTGAGTGCCGGGAATCATGAGAAACCGGGCAAAATGAACGGTACCTACCTTGTTGAGTGCGGCATTAATGGCAGCCTGATTCTGAGTGAGATATTCGACGATGGTCCCATTTTTGCCGGGCTGAATAGTCAGCATCAGATTGAGCGGACTCTGAACGGCGGTGGCTACAGGAGCGGGGGCGGCTGACATGATGGTTCTCCTTCGGCCTTCAAATTTTGTGGCTTTTATTATGCGGCGCCGAGGATACCATGCGCGCTGCACCTCCGGCGACATCTGGCCGGCGGCCGCGGATCAGCGCGCGTTCAGCCCCAGGCGGCCTCGCTCGGACGAGGCAATCTCCCGCCGCCTCTCGCCAGTCTCTTGGCGTACTTTTGGTCGTGTCCAGCTAAAATAGAAATAGAGCCTCAGATAAAAGCCCAGCCGCGATTGCAGCTGGGTTTTTCAATTTCCAGGAGGTAGAGCGTCGACGAAATCCACCCAGTCATTGGCGTATAAGCCATTTATTATGAACGATTTAATCGTAAACAGTTTATTTTGAAACGGTTACAGCCTCAGAAGGAATGAGAGCCCACAAACTATTTGGAATCAATGAGTCTCGACCATGTCGTTTAGAATGAAATGATTACAATATCACTCTTTAGAATCAAATGGTTACAGATTCCGGGGGGGAGGGGGTACCCTCCTATAGGGAAACCAGCTCAAAGCGGTCCACATCCACCAACCCGAAGTCTGTGATCTTCAGGTGGGGAATCACGGGTAGAGGCAGGAACGCCAGATGCAGGAAGGGTTCGGAAAGCGTGCACTCCATTGACTGGACCGCCGAGCGCAGAGAATAGAGATCGCGCCGCACCGTTTCGAACGGTTCCAGGCTCATCAGTCCCGCGAATGGCAAAGCCAGCTCCGCGAGAACGCGGCCACCCTGCACGGCAACGAAGCCTCCCCCCAGTACCCGCAGACGATTGACGGCCACAGCCATGTCATCGTCATTCGCGCCGACCACGCAAATGTTGTGGCTGTCATGACCCACTGAGGAGGCAAGCGCGCCTCGGCGGAAGCCGAACCCCTTGACGAATCCCCGGCCGACATTGCCATTGCGTCCGTGACGTTCCAGCACGCAGACCTTGAGCAGATCATGCTCTGGATCGGCGTGCCGTTCGCCGTTTCGGTAGGGAACGCTGGCCTGCAGATGCTCGGTAAGGATCTTGCCGGGGATGATCCCGATCACCGGCGTCGCCGGCCCCGATGCAGGCACGGCAAACGTCTCCGCCGATACCTCCTCGAGATGGACCGTGTTGCCGCCCGGTGGCTCCGGGAGCGCACGACCGGCGAAGCTCTCCGTCGTAACCCTTCGACCGCGACGGAAGACCGAGTGGACGGCACAGGTCTCGAGGTCATCGAGGAGAAGGAAATCCGCAAGGAAGCCGGGAGCAATCAGTCCCCGGTCGGTAAGTCCAAAGCCGCGCGCAGCCGACCAGCTCGCCGCCCGGTAAACGGCCGCAACCGGGGCACCCAGGGCAATCGCGCGCCGCACCAGAAAATCGAGGTGTCCTTCTTCGTGAATGTCCTGAGGATTGCGGTCGTCCGTGCAGAGACCCAGAAAGGGCGAGGAAAACTCACTGATGAGCGGGGCGAGCGCGGCAAGATCTTTCGAAACCGATCCCTCACGGATGAGAACCTGCATCCCCTTGGCAAGCTTCTCGCGCCCCTCGGCCAGATTCGTCGTCTCGTGACAATTGCGGATGCCACACGAGAGATAGGCATTCAGGGAGCGGCCTGAGAGCAGCGGCGCATGCCCGTCAATATGCTGCCCGTGGAAGGCAGCCAGCTTTTCCATGCATTCCGGATCCTTGTTCAGGACGCCGGGCACGTTCATGAACTCGGCGAGGCCAATCACCTGGCGATGGTGACGGTGAGGAACCAGGTCGGCTGCAGTAAGGCGCGCTCCGGAGGTCTCAAGCGCAGTGGCCGGAACGCAGGAGGAAAGCTGTACCCGCAGATCCATAACCGTGGCTTCGGCGCTGCCCAGAAAATACTGCAATCCCACCAGGCCAAGTACGTTGCATATCTCGTGGGGATCGCAAACCGCCGTCGTAACACCATGAGGAAGTACGCAGCGGTCGAACTCACCCGGAGTCACCAGTGTGCTTTCGCAGTGCACATGGCTGTCGATGAATCCGGGAACTGCGACACGTCCCTGGGCGTCGATCTCCTCTCGTCCCTGGTAGCTGTCCAAAGTACCGACGATGGTGCTCCCGCACACGGCGATGTCGCCCGACTGGAGTTCTCCGTTCACGAGGTTCAGGATGCGGGCGTTACGGACGACCAGATCGGCGGGATGGCGGCCCAGGGCCTGATCGATCTGTCGCTCCAGAACCTCTCTCATGAATCAATTGACCTGGCAGTTCGTCGGATTCCGTATTATATGGCGGAAAACGGCATTGATCGGAGCATCTGCCGGATGTCCTCCGGCCGTTTGCCCTGTTCCCGGATCGTGCGGATTGCCAGAGCATCGTGGCGCTTGGCAAGACGCAGTCCGCTAGCGTCGGTGATCAGGGGACAGTGACACCACTCGGGCGGCTTGGCTCCCAGTGCGCGATAGAGAAGGATCTGGCGGGCGGTCGACCGCAGCAGGTCGGCGCCGCGGACCACTTCGGTGATCTGCATGGCGATGTCGTCAACCACGCAGGCGAGCTGGTAGGAGGGAACGTCGTCGCGCCGCCAGACCAGGAAGTCCCCGAAATCCGTGCCAGCTGTAAAACGCTGGCGCTCGAAATGGCGATCGTCGAATTCGATGACTTCGCCATCAGGAACGCGGAAGCGCCAGTTGGTTTGTGCGGGATCGGTATATTCCTGGCGAGCTTCTCCGGCCTTAGGCCGGCACGTTCCTGGATAGATCGGACCTTCGTCGTCATTGTCCTGCGGCGCACTGACGGCCTGTGCAAGGTCTTTACGGGAGCAGCGGCAGGGATAGATGAATCCGGCGTCGAGCAAAGCGCGCCAGGCGGCGACATAGTGCTGGCGTCGCTCGCTCTGCGAATATGGGCCGAAGTGGCCGCCGATGTCCGGCCCCTCCTGCCAGGGAATGCCCAGCCACGCAAGGTCTTCGAGGATCGCATCGTAGAATTCGGGCCGGCAGCGTTGCACGTCGAGATCTTCGTTGCGAAGGACGAGCGTGCCGCAAGATGCCCTCGCTCGCTCATCGGCCATGATGAACGTGCTGGCGTGGCCCAGGTGAAGCAGCCCCGTAGGCGACGGCGCAAGGCGACCGCGATAGGTGGCAGATGTTGCGGAGAGGGCGTCCACTGTTCTTATTATCGCGAGCGATCACCATGTCAGGGCGCTGGAGATCGGTCAGAAGAGATCCGGAATGCTGGTAAACGCAATGCGCGTCGGAGCGGCCGCTTTCGCCAGGAGCATGCTCGCGGGCATCAGGGTATCAAGGCCATACTTGCGGTTCAGGGCATCCATGGCTACGGAGAGGCGGGTGCGGCGCGATTCGCTTTCCAGTCCAGAGAAGAGGCTGAGCGTGTGCAAATGATCGGGCACGAGATTTCCGAGCCACACGCCGATAAAGAAAGGCCTTTCATAAAGGGTGCCTCGCGGCCGCATGGACCAGAGTTTCACGAGGGCGCCGACCAGCGTCTGGCTATCCTGGCATTCAATCACAGACGTGCCGTGCGACCAGCCGGCCTGCGGAATTCCCGAGTTATGCCGCTTTCGGGCATCAATCCTTGGCACGGCAAATTTGATCGATAACGAGACATGCGTAGTCCATAGCCGGGCCGTCCGCAATCGCATTGCAGCCTTGTGCAGCAGCTTGTGAGCGACAGCATAGCAGCCTTCCGGTGTGCGCAGTTCGGGTGGCAGGACATGGCTCTGGCTTACCGACTTCTGGTGTTCGAGGCCTGGGTCATTGAAGTCCTCGCCGCGAAGCCAATGCCAGAGCTTGTCGCCGCCAATGCCACCCCAGTTTTCATTCATCTGTTGGCGCGATAGGGCCAGCAACTGCGGCATGGTTCGGATTCCGTGTTCGTTGAAGTGCTGTTCCATGCGCGCGCCTACTCCAGGCAGATCTCGTAGTTTCAGGCTGCTCAAGGCCGGATCGAGAATATCGGGTGTCAAAGCTACTAGGCCATCGGGCTTTTCCATATCGGAGGCGATCTTCGCCAGGTATCGGTTCGGGGCCAGGCCCACAGAGCAGCGCAAGGTCGATCCGACGTGTTCTCTGATTGACGCCTTGATGCGCCGACCTAGATCGAGTGCTGCCATCAGTGGCTGCTCCCGACCAATGAGGCCGGCCGCCATCTCGTCGATTGACATAACAACCGAAACGGGAACACAGCGCTCGACGGCCTCGACGATGCGGTGGTGATAGTCGACATAGAGCTCGTGACGCGCCTCGACGAGCTCAATGCCAGGGCAGAGCTTCTTCGCGTCGCCCACCTGGGTGCCCGTCCGCACGCCGAATGCCTTGGCCTCATAACTGGCGGCAATCGCACAGGTAGTGTCCGCCATGAGAGGAACGACGGCGACGCGGCGGTCACGGAGTTCGGGTCGAAGCTCCTGTTCGATGGAGGCGAAATAGGAGTTCAGGTCGAGAAACAGCCAGCGGATGCGTGGCTCGGGACGAGACTCGACGGGCGGAGCGCGCACAACTAAGTTTCGCCTTTCATTCTCTCATTTTCAAGTACCCTGTTGGTGATAAATGCTCTGAGTCGGCGATTCGGGCCGAAAGGCGAGCTTCCGCTTTCGTGTGAGTAAAACCTTCTTCCCCCGGAGTGGGGGAAGTGAGATGATGTCGTTAAACCTGAGTGCCCCGATGCGGGAAACCTTCTTAAGGTTTCAGCATTCTTAGGAACCGGAGCTGCTTATGTGGTTCGCGAAGATGCACGATGTGCTATACCACCTGTCCCATCTGAGCGACTACCTGCCGGCGATTTTGGTGACTATCGGAGTAGGCGTGCTCATCGGATGTGCGGTCGGCTGCGTTTGTACGCCGTGCGAGGAGAAGGACGACCTATTTCACCGGGAAGTGTACTGAGTCCTGGCGCGAACCATCACGACGAGGGGATGAAGTTCTTGTCATCTTCTAGTGAATGGCTTTTGTTGCATCTATTAACCACCCGTGCCGCACTTTGCTTCCAACGATCACAACTTTGATCCATCTATAATCCGACACGATGGAAAATCGCGGTTTGGACGAGCTGGCACGTCGCGAGCGGCTAGCGGTAGAGGGCGGCGGGCCAGAGCGACGGGCACGGCAGCATGAGCAGGGAAAACTCTCGGCGCGCGAGCGCATCGATCTCTTGCTCGACGAAGGAACCTTCGAGGAAACCGACAAGTTTGTAACCCATCGGTGTACTGACTTTGGGATGGCGGAAAAGCGCGTTCCAGGGGACGGCTTCGTGACGGGTTACGGCAAAGTGGAGGGGCGGATCGTTTTTGTCTTTGCTCAGGATTTCACTGTTTTCGGTGGATCGTTGTCCGAGTCAAACGCGGCGAAGATAGTCAAGTTGATGGACATGGCGATGCGCGTGGGCGCCCCCATGGTCGGCCTTAACGATTCCGGCGGAGCGCGCATCCAGGAGGGAGTTGTTTCTCTTGCCGGCTATGCGGACATCTTCCTACGCAATACTTTAGCCAGCGGCGTTATTCCCCAAATCTCCGCGATTTTGGGCCCGTGCGCTGGGGGGGCCGTCTATTCTCCTGCGATCACCGATTTCACTCTCATGGTCGACAAAACCTCATACATGTTTGTCACCGGGCCAGACGTGATAAAGACGGTGACCCATGAGGAGGTGACTAAGGAAAAGCTGGGTGGAGCGACAACGCACAACGAGGTTTCAGGTGTCGCGCATTTCATGGCGCACAATGACCGCGAGTGCATCGCGATGATACGAGAATTGTTGAGCTTCATGCCGTCGAACAATCTCGATGATCCGCCGCGACGGGCCTGCTCCGATCCTTCTGATCGTGCCGATCGAGAGCTTGACACGATTGTTCCGGCAGAATCGAGCCAGCCCTACGACATCAAGATGGTCATCGAGCGGCTGGTTGATAACGGCTACTTCTTCGAGGTGCACGAGCATTTTGCCCGCAATATCGTTATCGGCTTCGCACGCATGAACGGACGGCCAGTGGGCATCATTGCGAATCAGCCAGCCTTTCTGGCAGGCGTGCTCGACATCGACGCAAGCGTCAAGGGAGCGCGGTTTGTACGCTTCTGCGATGCTTTCAATATTCCGCTGATTACCCTGGAAGACGTTCCCGGATTTCTGCCCGGCGTGCGCCAGGAGTACGGCGGCATCATAAGGCATGGCGCGAAACTGCTCTTTGCTTTTGCCGAAGCGACTGTTCCCAAACTAACCGTGATTACTCGGAAGGCATACGGGGGAGCCTACTGCGTCATGAGCTCCAAGCACATCCGCACCGATGTTAATCTCGCGTGGCCAACCGCGGAAATCGCAGTGATGGGGCCAGAGGGCGCTGTGAATATCGTCTATGGGCGAGAACTGGAGCAGGCACTAAAGGAGGCCGAGGGCAAAGAGGGGCCGCTGAACGACGAGCGCAGAGCGGAACTCCTGGCTGCGATCCGGTCAGAAAAAGTGCACGAGTTTCGCGAGCAGTTCGCCAACCCCTACGTCGCCGCTGAGCGTGGCTATGTCGACGCCGTAATCTTGCCGCACGAGACGCGGCGGCTGCTGATCGCCGCACTCGAAATGCTCGATGGTAAACGCGACAAGAATCCGCCAAAGAAACACGGGAATATCCCGCTGTGAGCGAACCAGTAAGCATCGCGAATGCTGAGCACTATATATGGGGCGGCATCTGCGATGGCTGGCATCTTGTGCGTAGCGGGAAACTCAGTGTCATCGAGGAACGCATGCCGCCGGGCACAGAGGAGCAGCGCCATTTTCACGTCCGGGCGCGCCAATTCTTTTATGTGCTGGAAGGCGAGCTCACGATTGAGGTCGACGACCGTGCAGCACTGATAAAACCAAGCCAGGGACTGGAAATACTTCCCGGCCAGCCGCATCAGGCAATTAATCGTTCTGGCAGTGACGTTCGCTTTCTTGTAGTATCGCATCCTTCAAGTCACGGGGATCGTCAGACTGTGTAATACCAAGTGCGAATGTGGGATTGTCCAGCAATAAGGTAGTGCTTGTAACGAGTGAGTCACCGGCGACACTAGTCTTGGGAAAGAGCCGAGTTCGCATACAATGCTTCAGGGCATCGGATCAAACGCGAGGGTCCTCCGTCAGCTGGCGTACTTGGGTCATTGGTGCGACAACCGTCCCCAATCTTGTGATATTGGGCACGCGGACGGGAGTCTGGCGCGATCCAGCGATAAATTGCGCGGCGAGCGGACCGCGTCTGAAAATCGTAGAGGTAAAGAGCGATGACTAATCCATCTGGTAAGCACGTGCCGCTGCCTGGTACTGAGCACAAAGCGCCCGCCAACGCAAGTGACCTCGGGCGCACATCGCCGCAGCAGGTCATCAGCGTGTCGGTTATCGTCCGGCGAAAGAACCCACTTCATTTGAAGGACCTGGGGGGTCGGCATCTTACGCGCGAGGAGTTTAACCAGAATTACGCGGCTGATCCGGCGGACTTCAAACAGCTGCGCAAATTCGCACACGACCATGGGCTGTCGGTCGATGAGAACGCTTCCAGCCTGCCGCGCCGGACGATGGTCATGCGGGGAACGACAAAAGCGATTGAAGCGGCCTTCGGGGTCGAGTTGCACGACTATGAACGCGACGGGCATAAATTCCATGGCTTCGCGGGCGCAATCTCCATGCCCGAAGAACACGCAGATGCCGTCGAAACGGTAATGGGTCTGGATTGCCGTCCCATTGCTAAGCCGCATCATCGGGTCCGCGATAAGAAAAAGACGCCGAAGCCGGATCCCAGCTACAGCCCAGTGCAGATCGCGGGTTTTTATAGCTTTCCCACCGGCGTCAACGGAAGCGGGCAGACCATCGGCATCATCGAACTGGGTGGTGGCTACAACGCCAGCGATATTCAGACGTATTTCTCCGGTCTCGGCCTGACGCCGCCAAATGTCGTCTCGGTGTCCGTGGATGGAGCGGCAAACTCGCCCACGAATGCGAACAGCGCCGATGGAGAAGTTGCACTCGATATCGAGGTGGCGGGAGCAGTTGCGCCGGGTGCTAATATCGCCGTTTATTTCGCGCCGAACACCGCGCAGGGATTTCTCGACGCGATTACCAGCGCCGCGCACGACATGGGAAACGCGCCAACGTTGATCTCGATCAGTTGGGGTGGACCCGAATCGGGATGGACAAGCTCACAGTTGACTGCCATCGACAACGCCTGCCAGTCAGCTGCCGCGATGGGCATCACCATAACCGTTGCTGCCGGCGACGACGGATCGAGCGATGGTGCGAGCGGCAGCAATGTCGATTTCCCGGCTTCCAGTCCTCACGTGCTGGCCTGCGGAGGGACAAAAATCACGGTGAGCGGATCGAAAATCGCGAACGAGGTCGTGTGGAACGACGGCTCTCAGGGCGGCGCAACAGGAGGCGGGGTAAGCACCTTCTTCTCGCTGCCCACCTGGCAGGCCAATGCCAATGTTCCGGCTCCGAGCGGCAGCGCAGGCGGCCGCGGCGTGCCCGATGTGGCGGGCGATGCGTCGCCAACAAGTGGTTACAATGTCCTCGTGGACGGCTCACAGGAGGTTGTGGGCGGGACCAGCGCCGTGGCGCCGCTTTGGGCAGGACTGATCGCCCTCATCAATCAACAAACCGGAAAGACGGCAGGTCTGGTGAATCCTGCCCTCTACGCCGCGCCGAGCGCGTTCCACGACATCACCTCGGGCAACAATGGTGCCTATTCGGCGGGACCGGGCTGGGATCCGTGCACCGGGCTGGGGTCGCCAGTCGGGACCGCGGTCGCCCAGGCTTTGTCGGCCGCCGAAGCTGGCGCGAGTTCCTCCCCCGGCAAGAAACCGGGCAGCGGTGGCTACAGGACGACCAGCGCCTCACATCATCCGCACAGAAGTATCTAGGCCGGAGCAAGTCAAAGGGATTGAACCTCGATTAGCTTCCCGGCTTCATCACGGGCTTGTTCCTTTCGTTGAGCGTCACGTAACCCATGGGTGTATGGTGATCGTGCGTGAACAGCACAAGCCACTCCTCAGGAATCGCGCGCGCATAAAAACGTTTGCGCTGCTCGATGCAGGCCAGCGGGTCGAGATCGTACCCCATCACCCAGGTGATATCGAGGTGCGCACTGGTGGGAATCAGGTCGGAGATGTAACACGCGTGTTTGCCTCCTGAATCGATGTGTATTGCGAGTAGCTGCGCAGTGTGCCCTGGGTAGCACTCGACGGAGATGCCCGGAACGATTTCTTCCGTTTGGCTAGCGCTTGTTTCGAGAAGCGTCATCTGGCCGCTCTCGATGAGAGGATCGTAGTTGGCGCTTATATAGCTGATCGCATCGCGTTCCAATTGAAGGTGTCCATGTTCGACCTCCCCGCGATGGGCGAAATATCTCGCGTTGGGGAACGTTGGCACGATCTGCCCACCTGAAGTCCTCACGGTGTTCCATCCGCAGTGGTCAAAGTGCAGGTGGGAATTAATAACGATGTCGATTTCTTCAGGCCGTATTCCGGCGGCTTCAAAAGCACCCGGCAACTGCTCCTTCGACTCGTACACGGTGCGCAATTTGTCGCTGAGTTTGTTACCAATCCCCGTTTCGATTGCAACGGTGTGTTTTCCAGTGCGGATGACAACAGTATTCAAACCAAGCAGAATGCGGTTCAACTCATCAGCCGGCGCTCGCCGCTCCCAGAGGGGCTTGGGTACCACACCGAACATTGCTCCGCCGTCGAGATAGTAAGTGCCGTCGCTGAGGATTGTCAGTTCAAAGTCACCGAACAATCTCCGCCCGCGCACTGGGTTGGCGGTGTCCGCCCGCTCGGCTGGATGCATATCCCGGCTCCTTCTGTGCAGATTATGTGCCCTGAAGTTGATCCTGAATGATTGATTCCTGACGGTTTGATGTTGCACCCCGCTATAAGGCAGCGTACGATTTTTTCACAGTCCCCACTCGCTCGTGCCGTTCTACACGGATCATCGGGCACGCCTCCCATCAGGGGAATCGCAGTGAAGACAACAGAAGATAAGGAGACGGTCTTGGATAAGAATTCAACATCAAGCACACCGGCCATGCCGCACAGCCCGAAGAACGAGGAGACAGGCCCCCCTGCTTCCGGTGAACCGGTGGAAGTGTCCGCCAACGCGGGCGAAGAAAAGGGTGAGGGTTTGGCGCCGCGGATTGCCATCCGTCCTGGATCGGGAGCCAGCACGCACCCGACCGGGTAGAACAGAGTCTAATCCCGTTTGTTCTTCACGTAAGTCTCGAAGTGCCATAGGAGTCTGCTGAACAGCTCGGTCTGCGCTACCGGGCCGGCGACAGAGTGTGTTTTGCGCGGGAACACGTTGTAGTCATATGGAATTCCATTGTCGAGCAGCTTCTGTATGAACTGGATGGTGTTGGTGAAATGAACGTTATCGTCACCGGTGCCATGCAGGATCAGAATGTGGCCCTTCAGGTTCTGTGCGGTGTTTTGCACTGAATCCTGATCATAGTTCTTCGCGTCATCCGACGGCAGACCCATGTACCGTTCCGTGTAGATCGAGTCATAGTTGCGCCAGTCGGTCACCGGTGCGCCAGACGCCTCCGCGAGGAATCGATCCGAGTGGGTAGCCGCGTAGAGGGTGAAGGTGCCGCCCCAGCTCCAGCCCCACCATCCCATACGGTGGGCGTCGAGCTGCGGAAACTTTGCCAGCACTTGGTCGATACACGCCATTTGATCGGCAAACTGGGGCGGCCCAAAATTGTGGTACGCGACCTGCTCGAAGTCGCGGCCACGTCCTGCCATACCGCGGTTGTCCACATTCAGCACCGCGAATCCGTGCTCCGCCAGTAGTTGATCGAAGAGGAACCTCTTGCCGCGCCATGCGTCTTTGGCCGCGTCTACGCCGGGGCCGCCGTAGGGATTCACGATCAATGGAACGCTGCCCGGCGCCTTCATGTTCACCGGCAGCTGCAGCGTGCCGTAAAGTGTGGTCACGCCGTCAGCGGCTTTCAGTTCAAGCTCTTCAGGCGCCACGATCGTGTGTCCTTCGATCGGGTGCGACTGCCAGAATGCCTTGCACTCGCCCTGTGAGGTGCAATAGCTCACTGAGTCCGGAACCAGCAGGCTCGATACGGTGTCGATGAACGACCCGCCCTTAGCGGGGAATACGGGATCGTGGACGCCGCGGGTCTTCGTCACCTGGCGCTTGGCCGACCCGTCAAGCTGGACTGCCCACACCTGTTCCTGGCGCGAATCACCTTCGTTGGAAAGATAATAGACGGTGCTCTTCGCCTCATCGACTGTCTTGATGGAGTCGACTTCATAATCGCCGCTCTCGAGTTGCGTCGCAAACGTCGCGTCGGAGGCTAGAGGGTTCCTCGGGTCAAAGGTATAGCGATAAATATGCGTGAACCCGTCCCGCCAGCTTTGAATGAGGAACTCGTGATTACCTACGAACTTTACGTCGTAGGTTAGGGTGAAGTATTTCGGTTCTGTTTGCGCGAGCACGAGCCGAACATCACCGGAGCGTACGTCAGCGAAATAGAGATTCAGGTGCTTCTGATCGCGTGTCAGCATTTCGACCCAGACAACGTGAGAATTGACCCAACCGAAGCGAGGGATGTAGTCATTACCTGCGTCCACCGGAATCTTGATCCAGTGCGTGCTGCCGCCCGCGACACTCACTACTCCCACGCGCACCGCGGGATTCGGATCACCAGGCTGAGGGTATCGCTGCTGATCAACCGTGGCGTGGAGTGGTATCCAATCGACGATCGGGTAAACCGGCACCTGCGTTTCGTTCATCTGCAGGTACGCGAGTTGCTTCGAGTCCGGAGACCAGAAGTAGTTACTTCGCACGTTAAGTTCCTCGAGATAAACCCAGTCGATCTCGCCGTTCAAGATGGTGGCATCATGGGAATCGGTGAGAGCCTGCGCGGAGTTCTTTCCGGCCATTTTCTGTACGAACAGATTATGGTTGCGAACAAAGGAGATGAATTCACCACTGGGCGAGAACTTGGGATCGTCACCGCTCTGCATGCCGGTGTCTCCCACCTGCAGGCCGACTCCGTTTGCCAGGTTATAGAGCCAGAGCTCCCCATTTGTGTCAAAAAGCAGTCGTTTCGAATCCGGTGACCAAATGTAATTCGGTTCATCGTAGCGTGCACGATGGTCCCGGTCCCTCTCGCCGATGTTGGCGTCGAGCAAGGCGCTGATTTTTGTGTGATCGAGCAGCTTCTTTAGCTTGCCGTCCGCCACTTCAATCTGCATGACGTCGCCCTCATCGCCGATGTAAGTAGCGCGCGTGCCATCCGGTGACCAACTAATCCCGTCCGGAGGATACCCAGTGAGACTCGGGCCGCCAAAGATCTCTTTCACCGTCCACGGTTTTTTAGATGGGTTCGATTGCGAGGATGCAATGGAAATCGAGGCGGCTAGAAGCAGCAGGACAATGACAGCGCGAATCGGGCGCAAGCAGACTCCGTGCAGAGAAGAATTCTCGCCCTGCCGCGTACCCGGGCCCGGGGGATGGCTAAAGCAGGGCGAAAGAGCATTTTACAGCGAGGCAGGCAATACGGCGGACTTTGCCGACACGTGGTACCCCAATCTGGCAAACTCGCCGGAAAATTTTGAGGATGAACCGTACCCCTCAAAATCAATGCATTCCCATCCCACCGGCGCCCGGCTTGTGTTTTTTTCATGAAAAAGACCAGGGGAATCATGCAGGCGCTCCCCGCCGCTAGAACCGAAATCACATCCAGATAGGCAAGGATGGTGCTCTGTGTCACCTACTGTCCATAGATGCTCCCATGGGCCATCAACCATGCCTGCGGCATCGATGGTGCTCTGCCGCCAACTGAGTAAGCATATTTGCCATCGCTTCGATGCGCTGTCGAAGCAGCATGTCGAGATTGGTCAGGTGCTGCGCCAGGCGTTCTTGAGGGAACTGCGCCCGCCGTGCCAGGTCGGTAACGAAAAGCGAAGTGCCGGCGCTGCCCCCGATATTTCGGGCCAGGT
>CAVRNK010000119.1:0-36674 GCA_963721995.1 uncultured Acidobacteriaceae bacterium
AGCTGCGCAAGCCGAGTTGCGACGCCTGCACGCCCCGCTCCTGAAGCTCTTTCCGTGGACGATGCCGGACAGCTGGGAGGCGAATACGAACGTCGTTCCGCTGCTTGATTCGGTGGTTGGCGACACGCGGCCAAAACTGATGTTGCTCTTCGGCGCGGTGGGTTTGATTCTGCTGATTGCATGCGCCAATGTCGCCAACCTGATGCTTGCCCGCGCCACATCGCGCGAGCGGGAGATGGCGATTCGCGGCGCGCTGGGGGCATCGGCGACGAGGATCGTCCGGCAACTGCTTGTTGAGAGCGTGATTCTTGGCGCGATGGCGGGAGCGGTCGGGTTGGTGCTCGCGGGGGTTAGCCTGCGCGCTCTGACCGGGCTGCTTCCGGCGGACACACCCAGGCTCGCGGACATCGCGCTGCACTGGCCGGTGTTTCTGTTTGCGGCGGGTGCGTCGGTACTGACGGGGATTTTGTTCGGACTGGTACCGGCGATGCGCATGGCGTCTCCCGATCTGCAGGAGGGTTTGAGGTCGGGGAGCAGGAGTGTCGCGGGGAAGGCTTCGCAGGCACGGATCTCAACGTTGCTGGTGATGGGGCAGATCGGGCTGTCCGTGCTGGTGATTACTGCGGCAGGGCTGATGCTGCACAGCCTCTACAGCCTGTCGCGCGTGAACCCCGGCTTTCGAACAGACCGCATCGTCACGGCAGAGGTGTCACTCGATGCCACGGCGTGCAGGCAGCAGGGGCGCTGCCAGGGGTTTTTCCGCGAGCTGCTGGATAAGGCGCAGGGCGTCGCGGGTGTCGAGAATGTGGCGCTGGTCGATTCACTGCCGATGAGGGGTTTCGATCTGAACTATAACTACGATGCCGAAGACCACCGGCGCCAGCCGACTCAAGAGGCCGATAAGGCGGCGGGACGCACGGTGTCGACGGGATATTTCGATACGGTGGGGCTGCGGCTGATTCGCGGCCGGCTCCTCACCGACTCCGACCAGTCCGGCGCAAGCCGTGCGGTTGTCATCAACCAGAAAATGGCCCAGTCGCTGTGGCCAAACCAGGACCCGATCGGGAAACACGTGGAGAGTCTGGTGGACGAGCCGACTCCAACACTGCTCGATCCAAATGTAGCTTCGGTAGTGGTGGGCGTGGTCAGCAATACACACCACGATGGATTGGGCGGCGAGTTCGACGACGAAGTGTATTTGCCGATGACCGAGAAGAACGAGCGTCCGGCGATGACGATCCTGTTGCGTTCGCAGGCGGGCGCGGCAGAAACTGCGGGAGCCCTGCGCAGGGTTGTCGCGGAGATTGATCCCCTGGTTCCGGTCACGCGCGTACGGACCATGGATGAGGTGGTCGCGGCATCGACTTCGGATTCGCGCTCGCTGACGCTGCTGCTTTTGGGATTTGGATTCCTGGCGGTGAGTGTTGGCGCAGTCGGCGTCTACAGCCTGATTGCATACACAGTGAGCTGGCGGACGCGGGAGATCGGTATCCGGCTGGCGCTGGGCGCGCGGCGGCGCGATGTGGTGATGATGATCGTGCGGCAGAGCTTTTTGCTGGCGCTCGGCGGGTCGGTGGCGGGATTGTTTGTGGCGGCGGTTTCGGGACGATTGCTGAAGCAGTTTCTTTTCGAAGTAAGCCCGCTTGATCCGGTCACGTTTCTGACGGTGCCATTGCTGATGATGCTGCTCGCGCTGCTGGCGGCGTGGGTGCCGGCGCGGCGGGCGGCGGCGATTGATCCGATGAAAGCGCTCAGGACGGAATAGGGCAGGTTGCCGAACCCACGTCCGAAAATCCGGACGTGGGGCACCCGAGCCTCTTTACTGTGTGATGGTGAAGGTGGCGTGCAGATCTGCGGTTGAGTCGGGGCCGACCCACACGTCGAAGTCCGAAGGGTCCTGCACCCAGTCTCGCGTTGCGGTGCTCCAGTAGCGCAGGTCGTCGGGAGTAATTGTGAACTGCACGGTTACTTTCTGGTGCGCGGGGATAGTGACGCGCCTGAAGCCCTTGAGTTCGCGGACGGGGCGCGATGTGCTGCCGTATTGCTGGTGGATGTAGAGCTGGGCGACTTCGTCGGCGGTGATGTCTCCGGTGTTTTCGACGTCGGCGGTGACGTCGAGGGATTGGCCAACGCGGATGGAGGACTGGCTGACCTTGATATTCGAGAAGCGGAAGGTGGAATAGCTGAGGCCGTACCCGAAGGGATAGAGCGGCGTGCTCTCCTCGTCCCAGTAGCGTCTGCCCTGCTCCTCCGGCTGGAAGGTGATGTTGTGCGCGTAGTTCATGGGGATCTGTCCTACGTTGCGCGGCCAGGAGATGGGAAGCTTGCCACCGGGGACGACGTCTCCGAAGAGCACATTGGCGATCGCATTACCGCCCTGCGTTCCGGGATACCATGCCTCAAGAATTGCGGGGACATGCGTCGAGGCCCAGGTGATGTTGAGCGGGCGGCCGTTCATAAGGACAAGGACGACGGGCTTGCCGGTGGCGGCGACGGCTTCGAGCAGCTGCTCCTCTTTACCTGGCAGGTCGAGCGACTCCCGTGAGGCGCGCTCGCCGGCCATGTTCTGGGCTTCTCCGAGGACGAGGATAGTGAGGTCGGAGTTTTTGGCGAGGTCGACGGCTTTCTGCATTTCCTGCGCGGCCTGAGGGGCGCTCCAGAGGACAATGGGCGGCACGTGGAAGATCTCGTCGAACATGGAGGGAATCTTGCGCTTGATCTGAACGCCCTGCGCGTAGCTCACCTGCGTGCCTGAACCGGCTTTGTTGCGGATGCCGTTGAACAGGGTGACGGTCTCGTTGAGGTCCTGCTGAAAGGTCCACGGGCCGAGGGTGTCGCGCGTGGAGTCGGCGGTCGGACCGATGACGGCGATCGAGTGATACGCGCCGGGCTTGAGGGGAAGCAGGTGGCCTTGGTTGCGGAGGAGCACGGCCGAACGCTCGGCGGCAAGGCGCGAGGCGGTGCGGTGCTCGGGTGTGGCCAGGATTTGCGCGGAGCGGGCCTCATCGACGTATGGATGCTCGAAGAGGCCGAGGCGAATCTTCATGGCGAGAATGCGTGTGACGGATTCGTCAATCTGTTCGACGGTGACCTTGCCGCTGGCGACCGCCGCTGCAAGGTTCTGCCGGTAGGTTCCGGGACCAAGAGACATCTCCATGTCGACGCCGGCCTGGAGGCCGCGAACGGCGGCGTCAGGCAGATCTTTTGCGAATCCGTGGGTCTTGAGATTCTTGACGGCGTCAGCATCGCTGACTACGAAGCCCTTGAAGCCCCAATCCTGGCGGAGGACGTCATGCAGCAGCCAACGGTTGCCGGTGGCGGGCACGTCGTTGAGATCCATGTAGGCGGACATGGCGGAGCCCACACCGGCTTTGACTGCGGCGTGGAAGGGCGGGAGGTAGACGTTCCACATCTGGTCTTCTGGAATGTAGGAAGCATCATAGTCGCGTCCGCCTTCGGCGGCGCCGTATCCGGCGAAGTGCTTCATGCAGGCGAGAACATGTTCGGGCGCGCCGATGTATGGGCCCTGAAAGCCGCGAACCTGCGCGGCCGCCATCGCGGAGCCGAGGTAGGGGTCTTCGCCTGCGCCCTCGACGATGCGTCCCCAGCGGGGATCGCGGGCGATGTCGAGCATGGGCGCGAAGGCCCAGTCGATGCCGACGGCGCTGGCCTCCCGCGCAGCGCTGGTCTGGGCCTTTTCTTCAACCGTAGGGTCCCAGGATGCGGCCATGGCGATGGGAACCGGAAAGATGGTGCGGAAGCCGTGGATGACGTCGAAGCCGAAGATGAGGGGGATGTGCAGGCGCGTCTTCTCGACCGCGATGTGCTGGAGGTGGTTGATCACGGCGGGATCGGTAACGAAGAGCAGCGATCCGAGCTGGCCTTTGGCGACCGGCCCTTCCACCTCGTCGGGTTTGCCAAACACGAATTGCTGGCTGAGCTGACCGATTTTTTCTTCGAGGCTCATTTGCTGGAGGAGCGCGGCGACGCGGGCGTGGACCTGCTCGTCGGAGATCTGGCTTGAAGACGGAGTGGTGGCGGCGACAGTTGATGTCTGGACGGCGACAACGGAAAACAGAGCGAAGATCAGAATGCGAACGAGGGAGGGATGGGACGCATTGTTGAACACGGCTACTCCTTCAGGTAAGCGCAGCTTTTGGGAATGAATTTTCCCAAGTGAAAGACGCTATTCCAAGAAGTCGCAGTTGTGAAGAGGTTTTATCTACTGGTGGGAGGCGATGCTTCAGACGTGCGTCCGCGCCGACTTGCTCTGACGGGCCATGAACGCCGCCTTTATCTGTTCGTATCTTGCCTGCAATTCATCAAGTTCGAGATCGCTGAGGTTCTCAATGTCGATCATCTGATCGTGTGCCTTGTCCACGGCCCGGATCAGTTCGTTCAGCTTGAGATTGATGGCGCGCGCGTCGCGGTTCTGCGTGTTCTGAATGAGGAAGACCATGAGAAACGTGACAATGGTTGTGCCGGTATTAATCACCAGCTGCCAGGTGTCCGAAAAGTGAAAGAGCGGCCCGGTTACCGCCCAGATCACGATCACCGCGGCGGCGCCGGCAAATGCCCATCGGGACCCGAGCCATGCAGAGGCCCGCGCGGCAAAGCGTCCGAACCAGTCATTCGTTGACCGCACCTGAACTTCGATGGGCACCTTTTTCACTTCCGGATTCCCTTCTCTCAGCGCATCAATGCGCCGACCATCGGCACGTGGGTCGGCCTCCTGAAGGCGACGCTCTCTCCCAAAGAGAAAAGGCCGGCCCGTGTGGCGCCAGCCTCTCTTGCGCGTGGAGAAACAGTTTCGAATCTGCTCGCGACATTAAATCACGCGGAGGAGTAACAGAATGATGAGAATGAGCAAGATCAGGCTGATGCCGCCGCCGCCGTAGTAACCGATACCGGGGCCCATACGATAGCCGCCAAATCCAAAGAGCAAGAGCAGCACAATCAAAATAATAAGAAGCATAGTTGTCTCCTGCGGCAGGACCCTTCGTGCTCAGCTTTTAGCGATTCGAATCTGCACGGAGGACTTACGCGACAGAAGGATAGAGGTTACGGCACGGGAAATGGTTGTCCCGCGTAACAACCGAAATGCTCTTGTGGGTTCAGCTAGGAAGCGACCGCTTCAGGCAACTGCAGTCCGGCGCCATCGACCGTGGCACGGACCATGGCATCGAAGCCCATACAGGAGTTGATCATCATGTGGTAGAGACGGCGGTCAGTCCAGTCATGGTCGTAGTAGCTGCGGATGTATTCCGCGCGCCGCCTGTCAGTGGCGGACAATTCCTGCTCGGCGTCTTTCGCGTGCTCGGGGAAGTGCTCCTCGAACCACTTCACCTTCCGCCATTGTGAGGCGTAGACGAAGACGTGGAAGCAATAAGGCGCTTTCGCGAGCACACAGGCTGCGCCGCGCCCGACGATCACGGCGTGTCCTTCTTCGGCGACTTTCAACAGATACTCCCGCACAAACTCGACCATGCGCTGGCTGTCAAAAACCTCAGATTCGGGCAGTGCGGGAAGGCGCTCGAGCGAGCCGTGCCAGAATGCCTTGCCGTAGCGGTAGTACCAGGGGTCGAGGCGTTCATCGCAGCGCTGGGCGAGCTTTTTGCTGATGCCGGCTTTCTGCGCGATTTCTTCGATGAGGCACTCGTCGATGAGCTTCCAGCCCAGATGCCTGGCAAGGTGATGAGCGAACTCCGCGCCCCGGCTGCCGTATTCCCGCTCCACTGTGATCAGGCGAATCATAGCTGGTTCCTCCTCGGCCCATCCCCTCATGCCCGTCACTCTATTAGACGTCTCCCGAACGGGCGCAAGGGGTCGAATGCGTGCCGAATCCTAGCACTGTTTGAAGCTGAAAAGCCAGCAAGAGCGATGCACCCTTTTCAGTGCTGACAAAGAATTGTGTCGCGGGGGAAGAGTGCCAGAAGGTATCATGGCTTCTCCCGATCCGCGAACGACAACCTGGGCACGTTTTTGCTCCTTTCAGCAGGCAGCCAACTGATGCGAGAGTCTAGGCCGGGTGTTCCTCTTTTTTGGGGGTCGGGCGGAGTCAGAACAGCTCCCGGAACCGGGAGAAAGGCGAAATGCAACCGATGGCCCAATCTTACGAAACCAGCTCGGAGATGAATCTGGTTCTGACGCGGGAGGAGATCTCCAGCCTCACTCAAGAGGGCGGTAAGCCGATCGATACCCTGATGAATGTAGTCGCGCTGATAGCGACGCGCTTCAGGACGGATGTGTGCTCGGCGTATCTGCTCGAGCCCGACCGGTCGAACCTGGTGCTGGCGGCGACGCTGGGGCTGCATCCGAAGTGCATCGGCACGCTGCGCATGCCGCTGAGCGAGGGGCTGGCGGGAATGGTAGCGGAGAAGGTGCTTCCGGTGGCGGTAGCAGATGTGAGCAGCCACCCGAGGTTTAAGTACTTCAAGGAATCGGGTGAGGAGGCGTACCACTCCTTCCTTGGTGTGCCGCTGATCGATCGCGGGATTCTGCAGGGCGTGCTGATTGTGCAGACCAAGGAGCCTCGAGTCTTTCGGGAGCCAGAGATCCGCATGCTGGTGGATGCGGCGAATGAAGTCGCGCCGGTGGTCAGCGAGGCGCGCACGCTGGACCGCTTTATTGCTCCGGCGCAGGAGAAGCTGTGGTCGCTGGCACGGAATCTCTGGTGGAGCTGGGACCACGACTGCGTGAGCCTGTTCCGGGATCTGAATCCCACGCGCTGGCGGCAATTGAATCAGAATCCGGTGGCGATGCTGAGTGAAATTCCGCTGGAAGAGATTGAGCGCCGCTCCGCGGAACTGGCGCTGCACAGCCGCATCAACTATGTCTACCGCCGCCAGCAGGAATATCTGAACGCCGACCGCACGTGGGGAGCGACGAATGCGGGAGTGCTTCGGCCAAGGCCGGTAGCCTACTTCTCTGCGGAATTCGGCCTGCACGAATCGCTGCCGATCTATTCCGGCGGCCTGGGCGTGCTCGCCGGGGACCACATCAAGAGTGCGTCGGATTTGGATATTCCGCTGGTGGGGGTCGGGCTCTTTTACGGTCAGGGTTATTTCCTGCAGCGGCTTGACCAGAAAGGCTGGCAGCGGGAGGAGTATCTCGCGACCGACATCAACCAACTTCCCATGCAGCCTGCGATCGGCACGAACGGCGAGCCGGTGGTGGTGGAGATCCAGACCCGTGGCGGCTCGATCCGAGCGAAGGTCTGGCGCGTGAAGGTAGGCCGTTGCGATCTGCTACTGCTCGATTCGAACGTGGCCGGCAATGCCCCCGAGGATCTTGAGCTTACTTCACGGCTCTATGGTGGCGATGGACGCACGCGGATCCGGCAGGAGCTGCTGCTCGGCGTTGGCGGATATCGCGCACTCAGGGCGATGGGCATCACACCGGGCGTTCTTCACCTGAACGAGGGGCACAGCGCCTTCGCCGTCTTCGAGGCCATCCGTACCGGCATGGAAGAAGAGGGCATGGACTTCAACACTGCCGCGAGCCAGGTCACGCGCGAAGTCGTTTTCACGACGCACACGCCTGTGCCTGCCGGGCATGACCGCTTCGATGCCGAACTGATTGAGGAGCACCTCGGACCCTTGCGCAAGCACCTGGGGCTTACCGAGGAAAACCTGATGGGCTTCGGCCGGGAATATCCCACCGACCAGACGGAGACGTTCTGCATGACCGTACTGGGTCTCAAGCTCTCTCGCCGCGCAAATGCCGTCTCTTCTTTGCATGGCGAGGTCTCGCGGGCAATGTGGAGGAAGCTGTATCCGCGCACACCAGAAGACGCGATCCCTATCGGCCATGTTACGAATGGCGTTCATGTGCCTTCATGGCTCGCTCCGCAGATGTGCCGTCTCTACGACCGTCATCTTGGAATCGGCTGGCAACATCGCAGCGGAATGGCGCGAACCTGGGAGGAGATCGAAAATGTCGACGATGGCGAGTTGTGGGAGACACATCTCAGCCTCAAATCGCAATTGCTTGATTTCGTGCGGCGACGTGCCTGCGAGCAGGCTGAACGTCGCGGCGAATCGCCGGAGACGCTGCAGAGATTGAGCAGAGTGCTTTCTTCCGATGCGCTGACGATTGGCTTTGCGCGTCGCTTTGCCACTTACAAGCGGGCGAATCTGATCCTGGCCGACATCGAGAGGCTGGTATCGCTGGTAAACGATCCCAAGCGGCCGGTGCAACTCCTGTTTGCGGGCAAGGCGCATCCTCATGATGAGCCGGGCAAGCGGGTATTGCAGGAGATTGCGGAGAAGATGCGCGACTCGAAGTTGGGTGACAAGCTGGTGTTCATCGAGGACTACGACATCAATGTGGGGCGCTATCTGGTGCAGGGTGTGGATGTGTGGCTGAACAATCCGCGGAGGCCGCTGGAGGCTTCGGGCACGAGCGGGCAGAAGGTAGTGCTGAACGGTGGGCTGAATCTGTCGGTGCTGGACGGCTGGTGGGCGGAGGCGTACGACGGGTTGAACGGCTTCGCGATCGGCACGGGCAGAACACACTCCAACATGCAGATGCATGACAAGCGTGATGGCGAGGACCTATATCGTGTCCTGCACGATGAGTTGATTCCGCTTTACTATCAGCGCGATCAGGACGGATTGCCGCGGGGATGGATCAAACGAATGAAGCGGACGATCCGCACACTGGGCTGGCGTTTCAACGCCGACCGCATGGTGATGGACTACACGCAGAAGTGCTATGTGCCGGCGGCCGGAGGCACCTCGAGCGAGATGAAAATGCTGTGCTGAAGAAGACTGAATTCAGACGACAGAGAAAAGACGCGGCTCGGACAGCTTCTTAACGGAAACGTCGTAGACTGGCGGCATGAAAAACCTGGTCTTTTTCGCCGCCGTGGCTGCCTGCACAGCCGCATTTACTCAACAGGTTGCCCCTTCCATTGAAGCTCCGCCGGGAGCGCGCCTGCTTCTGGAGGCGCGGGGTGAGGGCGCGCAGGTCTACACCTGCACGAATTCACAGTGGATCCTCAAGGCTCCGGATGCGAAACTGCTTGACGCCGGCGGCCAGGTGATCGGCACTCATTTTGCGGGTCCGACGTGGCGGCTGAGTGAAGGCAGCGAGGTAAAGGGGAAGCTGATCGCCAGTCAGCCGGCGCCGGATGGGAAGTCGATTGCGTGGCTGCTGGTGGGAGCGGTGCCGGGCAGCGAAAGCGGCAAATTTGCAGCGGTTGCTTATATTCGCCGGACGGAGACGAAGGGTGGGGCCGCTCCGAAAGAGGCCTGCACGAGCGGTGAACTTCGGGTCGCGTATGCGGCAAAGTACAGCTTTTATGCGTCGAAATAGTGGTGTTGCGTATCACGGCGAGATCTGGATTCCGCGGCAATCGACACCCGTGGTTGCTGCGGATGGTGGTGGCGGTGCTGCTGGCGGGAAATTGCCGATGGGCCGACGCGCAGCAGATCTCTGAGTCTGAAGAACTTGCCGCATTGCCGGATGCTCCGCAGGCACAAAGCTCGCCTAAGGCAACAGATGCGCCATCGACTGGTCCCGCGAAGAAGTGTCCACCCGTAAAACAAGCTGGCCAGGGACTGGGAGGCGCGGCGGGCGCGGACGTGCCATCAAAAAGTTCCGCATCCGGTTGCCGACAGAAGTTTGATTTCCTTTATCCCCTGGGCAAGCCGCCCGCGCATGGGCAACCGCTGACATCAACGGACAAGTTGCGTATTGCGGCGAGCGATGTGGTGGACCCTTTCAACCTGCTTACCATCGCGGCGACGGCGGCGATCACTGTGGGCAGTAATCCTCGAAGTGGCTATGGGCCGGGATTGAAGGGCTGGGGGAAGAACTCTTTGACCCTGCTGACTGAAGACATGACCGGTTCGTTTTTTGTCACGTACGCCATCCCGTCGCTGACCCACCAGGATCCGCGCTATTACCGGATGCCGGATGCCTCGATTCCACGGCGCATCGAAAATGTGATCGTGCAGCCGGTGTGGGCGCGGAGCGACAAGGGGGGCCATATGCCCAACTACGGGATGCTGCTTGGCGTTCCGGCAGCGGTCGCACTGGCGGATATTTATGTGCCGGGAAGGAAGCAGGGCTTCTGGCCGATAGTCGAGACCTCGGCGATCTCGATTGCTTCGGCGCCCATTGATAACGTGATCTCCGAGTTTCTGCCCGATGTGGCGAAGCGGGTGAGCGTGCACATTGTGCTGATCCAGCGCATTGTGAATCACATGACGCTCACCGAAGGAACATCCTAGAAGCCGGTCGCGCATCCATTAGAAATGACCGCACTGCCGGAGAATCTCTTTGCCAATCCTGTGTGGCATGCTCTTGAGACGAGGCATCGCCATTTTGCTATTTCCACCGGGCAGGCGCGGCGCTATCCCGCGGATGTCGCGCCTTTTGTAGCGGTCGGAGAGCCGACGCTGGACGCGCTGAAGGCGGTGCACTCGCTGCTCGTCCCGGACGAAAAGGTGTGGATTGCGGACGCGAAGTTTCCCGAGTGGCCGGAGCTGGTCTGGGAGACGTCGCTCGAGTGCCTGCAGATGGTGCTGCCGGAGGATGTTGGGGTGCCCGCGGAGGCGAACGGCATCCTGACGCTATCCTGCGAGGACGCGCCGGCGATGGTGGCGCTGACGGATCTGGCTTTCCCGGGCTTTTTCCGCGTGAAGACCTGCGAGATGGGCAGTTACTACGGCATTCGATCGGGTGGCGAACTGGTTTCGATGAGCGGCGAGCGAATCATGCTGGAGGAGTATCCGGAGGTCAGCGGGGTCTGCACACATCCTGAGCATCGCGGCAAGGGCTTGGCTGCCGCGCTGATGTGGCGGGTGATACGTGATCATCGGCGCGATGGGCTGATCTCCTGGCTGCACGTGAGCGCGGGCAATACGAACGCGATTGAGCTTTATCTGAAGATGGGCTTTGTGGAGGCGCGCAGGCAGGTGTGGCACCGGATCTCGCGGAGGGATTGAAGCGTCGTCGAAGTCAGGACTATCAATCCGTAACTTTTTGGTCTCCAGCGTGCTCCAATGAGCGGGGAGAGTTTTCGATGTTCAAGACAATTGCGCGAGTGATCGTGGTGCTGGCTGCAGGGTTGCCCGCTATCTTGCCGATGGTGAGTTGCCAGGCGGCCAACAATGCGCCGGTTCCGGCCGCGGCGAGCGACGTACCGCTGGCGAAGGCTTCGTCGCACGAGACGGCGGTGTTTGCGGGCGGGTGCTTCTGGGGTACGCAGGCGGTCTTCGAGCGGGTGAAGGGCGTTGTGGATACGACCGCGGGATATTCGGGCGGCTCGGCATCGACGGCGCATTATGACGACGTAACGACGGAGACGACGGGGCATGCCGAGAGCGTGCGCGTGGTCTATGATCCGTCGAAGATTACGTATGGGCAGCTGCTGCGAATTTTCTTTTCTGTCGCGCACGATCCGACGCAGCTGAACAGGCAGGGCAACGATGTTGGTACTTCGTACCGGTCGGTGATCTTCTACGGAAACGATGAGCAGAAGCGGGTTGCGACGGCGTATATCGCGCAGCTCGACGCGGCGCACGTCTTCGCGAAGCCGATTGTGACCCAGGTGGTTCCGCTGAAGGGGTTTTATGCAGCGGAGGACTATCACCAGGATTACGCGTTGAAGAATCCCAACAATCCTTACATCTACGTGTGCGACCGCCCGAAGATTGACGCGCTGAAGAAGGAATTTCCGGAGCTGTTCCAAAAGTACAAGGGGGAGTAAATTCCGCTTTCCCTGCGCGAAGCTGGGCGCACAGCCCGGGACTATACTGAATCGCGATGCGCCCTCAGCCTCTGATCGCGGTGACCGATGTGGAAGCGAGCAGCCGGTGGTATCAACGCCTGCTCGGCCTGCGCAGCGATCACGGAGGCCCGCAATACGAGCGGCTGGTTTCGAATGGCCAGCTCGTCCTTCAATTGCACAGCTTTGCAGTGGAACATCATCACGGCCGGATCGGCAATCGTGACGACAAGCCGTACGGGAACGGCGTGCTGCTGTGGTTCGAAGTGGAGGATTTCGACGCGGTCATGCAGCGCTCTGCTGAAATGGGCGTGGAGGTCGTTCTGGCGCGGCATCGCAATCCTCCTGAAGGCGATGGCGGCCCAAATCACTGGGAGTGCTGGATGCGGGACCCGGATGGGTACGTCGTGGTGGTTGCGAGTCCGGATGGGTCGGCCACCGGAGCGTGGCGTCCCGGCCAGTAGCTGCTACCTATTTTCTCTAATGGGAATCTCGCGGGCGCTGGGCTCGCGGAATGGCTGACCGGCACGCAGGGTAAACTGCAGACGCTTGCCGCGGCGGACGTTATAGACGAGCGCGGGGCGGAAGCAGACCAGGCAGCGGCCGGCGGGGCGGCGGGTGCTGGGGTAGAGGATTCCATTCGACGGGCGCGCCATCAGTTTCGAGGCGAGGGTTTGCGATTCGACGTAGCACTCCGGGATCGGCTCGGGGCGAAGATATTTGCGCAACTGCGGGCGGCCCGATGTGAGATCGTGCGCGGGCATGGTGAAGTTGGCGAGGTAATCGTCAAAGACAGCAATTTCGTCTTCTGGCCATGCGACTTCTTCAAGCTGGCGCTGCTTGTGGAAGGCAACTTCGGCGAGCGACGTCTCGCGCTCCAGGCCGGCGTACCACGCGCCGCGATCGCTGGAGTTGAAGCGGCCTCCGTCGGGCGCGGCATGTGTGAAGGCAGCGTTGACGATGTGGGCGTAATCGATTCCGTAAACCAGCTCATGCACGCCGATGCCGGGAAGCAGGCCTTCTTCGCCGAGGAGGCGGTCGTTGGTGGCGCCGTCCAGTTCGAGGAGCTCGTCGAGCATTTGCTCGCTGTCGGTTAGACGCGAGAGGACAGTACCGCCCCTGCTGTACTTCGCGGGGATGAGACGGTGCGTGTCCTCGAGGTCGACGGCGGTGACGGGGATGCGGAGTCTGGGGGCCGGGGGGAGAGGCATGGTCTCGCGCTATTGGCCTCCGCGTCGGGCGTCGAGGAGCTGGCGGACGCTGATCATGCCGGGCTGGCCGCGCTGGATGATGTAGGCGACGGGCGTGAGCCCACGGAAGATCGGATTGCTGTTGGGCAGCGTCATCCAGGCGTCGGCGAGCTTGGGGCTGTAGAGGATGTTCAGCGCTTTGAAGATGCCGACGATCAGGGAAATGCGTGTGAGCGTGTCCTGATCGAGGGTGCGGCCCTTGGGGGCCTTCTTGAGCCCGTAGTACGAGCCCGTGGACATACCGCCGAGAAGCTGGCGCGCATCAGGATCGCGCAGATCCCACTTGTCCATGATGGCCAGGAAGCCTGTGACGGCTGCGGGGCTGAGGCGGCGGCGGGTTGCGGCATCGGACAGGTCAGCGGAGGATTCAGATCTGTAGCCGGGAACGTTGGGAAGCACTAACGAAGCTGCCATGAATCGTTCTCCATTTCTGAATGATTATTGCATCATATTTGATGCGCGCAAAGATAATTCTTTCGAAGATACCGATCCAGTAAGCGACCGGAGCCGGCGGCGCGGCTCATCGCATCACCACCCATCCCGGTCTCGAGCTCTTTCCTAAGTTTTCGCCTGACGGCAAGTGGATCGCTTTCACCGGCCAGTACGATGGCAATTTCAATGTCTACGTGATGAGCTCCGAAGGAGGCCAGCCACGCCAGCTGACCTTCTACCAAGGCAGCGCTCAGCCGCTCAACGACCGCATGGGTATCCACAACGAGGTGCTGACCTGGACGCCGGACAGCAAGCGCATCCTCTTTCTATCCCGCCGAAGGAAGAGGGGTCACCGCGCCGTGCATCGTCAGCCAGCATGTAATGCCGGCCTTTTGCAGGGCGTCTTTGAGGCCCTTCATGCTGATCCGGGTGGAGGCTTCGGGTGTGCCTGCGCCGCGCCAGTGGGTTTCGAGGCTTACGGCGTAGTGGTAGCCCTGAGCTTTCAGGGCGCGGAACTGGCCGACCCAGTCGATGATGCCTCCGCCGACCGGTTCCCACTCGAAGTTGCCGTTGGCGTCGCGCTTCACGTCTTTGCAGTGGCAGTGGCCGATGCGGTCTTTAGGCAGAGCGTCGTAGCCGTTGGGGTAGGGGATATTGCCGGGGAAAGTGCCGGCGTTGCCGGGGTCCCAGTTGAGCATGAAGTTCTTGTTGGGGATGGCGGCGAGGACGGCGGCCGCTTCTTCTCCGGTGCCGGTGTTGCAGGCCATTTCGTTTTCGAGCAGCAGGATAACGCCGTGCTTCTCGCAGATTTCTGCTGCCTCGGTGAGCTTGTTATTGATGGCTTCGCGATAGGGCTTAACGTCGTCGAGACGCCAGAAGTCGAAGCAGCGGATGCGGTCGGTGTTGAAGGCCTTGGTCAGCTCGATGCAGTGCTGGAGAAGTATGTCCTGTTGTTTGAAGTCGAAATCGGCGTGGAACTGGTCGTGCTTCGGACTGTGTTTGGAGAGGGGCGCGCCGGGCCAATCGGTCTTGAAGAGCGGGCTGGCAATGTCGGTAACGCGGAGCTTGTACTTTTGGAGGATCGCGCGTGCGTCGTCGATCTGCTTTGCGTCGAGCTCGGTGATGTTCTTACCCCACATACCGCGGAGCTCGATCCACTGCAGGCCGAAGTCCTGTGAAGCGATCTGGCAGGCGCGATCGAAGTCTTCGGTGATCTCGTCGTTGATGACAGCGAGGCGGAATGGGCAGGATGAAGTTTGCGAAGCTGCCTGGGCATTGGTGGCCTGGAATGCGGCGGCTGCGCCTGCGGCAGCGAGGCCGATCAGAAAATCGCGACGCGATGCGGACATCACTCCTCCGTGTGAGGGATTACTTAACAAGGATAGATGAGATGGCGGCCTTCGCCGGATGCGTCGGATGAGGACGAACCAGCGAAGGCCGGGAGGAAGCAATCAGTGAATCAAGGCTGCACGGTTCCGAAAGCGGGAGGCACCTGGAACCGCAGGCCAAAAGCCCTAGAAGCGGATGGTTCCCGAGAATTGCAATGCGCGGCCGCCTCCGATTCCATTGACTCCTGTGCCGCTGCCGATCGTGCTGGTTACTTGTCCGAACGTAGTGCTGCCATACGTGCTGTTCGGACTGTTGAATTGAGGGGTGTTGCTGAGCTGGAAGGCATCAGCACGGAACTCGAAGCCGAGGCTCTCCTTGATCGGGAAGGTCTTGAAGAGCGAGACGTTGTCCTGAATGTAACCGGGACCGTAATACGCGTTGCGGCCGACGTTGCCTATCGTGGTGCCGTATTCGATGGGGCAGGCACCTGTCTTGGGACAACCTTGAGGTTGAGCAAAGGCGGAGGGATCAAACCACTGCTGTCCCGTGCCGATGTGGTGAAGGACGTGGTAGCCGCCCACGAGATTCGCCATCTGCTGCTCGCCCGAAGTGTTGATGTTTGCGCCGCTGGCCTCGACGTTGAACGGCAGCCCGGAGTAGATGGAAACGATAGCCCCGAGCTTCCAGCCGCCGATCACATAGGACGCGACACCGGAAGTTACCCAGCGCTTGCCTTTGCCGAAGGGAAGTTCGTAAGTGAGACTTTCCTCGAAATTGAGGCGATGGTCATAGTCGTTGGGCGCGTAGTTATGGCGCTGATCGAGCCAGAACAAGAGGGCTGCGTCGTCGCCTGTCTGGTAGCCCAGACCCTTGCCCCAGGTGAATGAGGTAATCATGCCCAGACTGTTGGCGAAACGGCGATTCAGCTGAGCCTGCAAGGACTGGTAGTTGGAGGAGTAACCCACAAAATAGACGTTGGTCGCAGCGGTGCGCCCGAAGGCGATGTTTTCCGGGTAGCCCGCGGCACCCAGGCCGAGCGCCGGCGCAAGGTTGACGTTCTGAGACGAGCCGATGTGAACGCCGTGATTGGCTACGTAGGCCAGCGTAAAGTTGAACTGTCCGGGCAACGCCTGCTGCACGGCAACGTTCCATGATTCCACATAGGGGTTGTGATAGCTTTTGGGAATTTCGACATAGGACTGGCTGAGAAGGGACTTGCTTGACGTTACGTCGAGTATCCCATTGTCGGGAATCACGACCGGGACTGGCGCCGGAAAGCCCGCCTGGAAGGTGGCGGCCGTGACGCCATCGGCCAGAACAGCAGGCTGATAGCTGTTCGGCGCCTGGTAGCTGTTGTTCGCGCGCACCGGATAGTTGTACGCGTAGGTATTGTCCTCGAAGGGGGTATAGCTGATGCCGAATCCTCCACGAATGACGGTCTGCTCGGTTACGCGGTAGGCAAAGCCGACGCGGGGGGCAAAGTAGGTGTATCTGGTGTCAAGACCAAGGTTGGAAGGGTTCGACCCGAGGCCTGCGATGACCAGAGAATGCGTAGACGGACTGTAGTTGGAGAAGCCTCCGGATTTTGCGGGAGTTGCGGGCGGATAGAACTCCCAGCGAAGTCCAAGGTCCAGGGTCAGTTTCGGCGTGACCTGCCACTTGTCCCCGGCGAAGGCGAAGAACCACCAGGCGCGAAAGGCGGGGAAGTAGGTGTTGATGTCCCGGCCGGTTTGCGAAGGCTCATCCAGAAGGAAGCTGGCCATCTGGTTGGCGATATTGGTTGCGACGCCCGTCTGATTTACCGATGTATTGGTTTCAGAGAAGGTGAAGAGTCCGCGCGGGCTGAAGGTCTGGTCCTGGAGCAGGTCGTCATGAATGCGGCGGAGATCGACGCCGAATTTGAAGGTGTGATTGCGGACGATCTTGGTCCAGTGGTTGACTACGTCGACGTTGGTTTCGGTGCGGATCCAGGGGAGTGAGGCGGAGTAGCCGATGAGCGGGTTGGTGCTGAAATCGCTCATCAATATGCCCACCTGACCGCTGGTGAACTGACTGATATTCACGCCGGGAATGCCGGTCTGCGTTGCATAGTCGGTTCCGTAGCCAGTGGGCGTGGCGCTATTGCTGTAGTGGGCTACGCCGACGCGTGCCTGGGTAAGGAGGGTGCTTGAGAATGCGCGGTCATAGTTGAGGCCGGTGCTGTAGGTGCCCTGCGTGCCGGTTCCGGCAAATGCTCCCTGAGCAGGTCCCCCGCCCGCGGCGCCGAAGGCCGGAGCCTGGAAGGTATTGATGTTCTGGCGATTGTAGCGGCCGCTCAGGTGATCCTTCTGCGTGATCTGATAGTCGATCTTGATGTCGTAACGCTCGGTTGTTTTCTGGAAGGGGAGATTTACAGAGTAGTCATTCGCCGCTGTGGTCGTTGCGGTCCCAAGATTCGCATTGGGCGCAGGCAAAAGCTTCATGAGATTGATGGATACGGGATTCACGCGGTTGTAGGGAATCTGATTGTTGGGGAACGGAGTGCGTCCGGTGCCGTTGGGATTGCCGGTCGCCGGATCGTAGATCTGTCCTTTGCCATTGGCCCCCAGCGGGCCACTGAGGTCGATATTGCCCGCCGCGTTGGGGGTGTACCACTGGGGCGGAGGGATGTTGAGGATGTTCGAGTTGGCCTCATGATCGGGAGAGCGGAAGTAGTCTCCGTAGAAGAAGAGCCTGTCTTTGAGGATGGGACCACCGAGGCCGCCGCCGAAGTAGTTGTAGGCGAGGTGTCCGACGCTCTTGTTGAAGTAGGCGCGCGCGTTGAGAGCGCTGTTCTGCAGGTACTCGGTGACCATGCCGTGGAACTTGTTGGTTCCGGAGTTGATGATCACGTTGCTGACGGTGCCGATGGCGCGGCCGAGCTCGGCGTCATAGTTGCTGGTGGAGACGTCGACGGTCTGGATGGCTTGTATCGGCGGAATCAGAATCTGTAGAAGCCCGGTCCGCTCATCGTCGTCGATGCCTTCGATCTGATAGCTGTTTCCCTCACGCGGCTGGCCGTTGACCTCGGTCTGGATGGAGCTCGCAGCATTAAAGAACTGCGAGTGCTGGAAGACCGGAGGTCCGACTCCCGGGACGAGCGTGAGCAGGGTCTGGAAGTTCTGATTGACGGCGACCGGCATGGTCTGGAGAGTGTGAGATTCAAGGTTGGTGCTCACGTCGGCGCGGTCGGTCTGCAAAATGGCAGGCGCGGCGGTGACAGTCACAGTTTCGGTAGCGCTGCCCGGTTGGAGGGCGAGGTCAACACGGGTGGTGGTGTTGACGACCACATCGATACTGGGGCGGGTTTCCTTCTTGAAGCCGTTGGCTACGACAACAACCGAGTAGGTGCCGGGTGTGAGGTCGGGGAAGGTGTAGTTGCCGCTCTCATTCGAGACTGTATCGCGACTGATTCCGGTGCTTAACTCCTGGATGGTGATTTTTGCGCCCGGCACGCTGGCGCCGGTCGAGTCGGTGACCGTCCCTACGAGGGTTGCGGAAACGGCCTGCGCATGGGCTTGTAACGTGGCGAGGGAGGCGATCAGCACCGGCAGCAGCGCCAGAAGAAGGGCGGCTGCCAGGGTTCTGAGTAAGCTGGCGGGTGAGATTGCAGTCCTGTGCACTGCATTTGTGGATTTGTTCGTCATCACTTCCTCCGAAAAATGGTTCGAGTTTTTCCGCGCGTGCTTATTTGCGATACAAGAACGGCGCGTCTTTGAAGTCCATGGGGGTGTTGGTAACCCTGAATGCCGGTCAGCGGAAAGAAATTTCGGCCACGGCGCACGTTAGTTGGGCCTGGCTAGACTTGTCAAGCTGTAAGACAGATTTTGTCGTTAGCACATGATATGTCCAGTGAAGTTAGCAGGTGAAATGTCCGCTTAGCGGGCGGCGAGGATATGTCCATGCGAGAGAGCGTGGGTACGTATCCGAGGGCCGCAGTGGAGCGGGCGATGAAGGTGCAGGAAGTAATCTTGCGAGCGATGGGGAAGAAGATCAACTGGTGGCAGGCGGCGGAGATCATCGGCATCAGCGAGCGACAGATGCGGCGTTGGCGAGAGCGCTATGAAGAACACGGCTACGACGGACTGATCGACCGGCGGCGCGGCCGGCCAAGCCAAAAGCGTGTGCCACTGGCGCAGGCCGAGCAGGTGCTGGGGCTTTACCGGGAGAAGTACTTTGACCTGAACGTGCGCCATTTTCACGAGAAGCTCGGCGCCGAGCACGGGATCCATCTGAGCTATACCTGGGTAAAGTTGGCCTTGCAGGGAGCGGGATTGGTGGCCAAGGCCCGCAAGCGCGGCATACACCGCAAGCGGCGCGAACGGCGCCCGCTGCCGGGCATGTTGCTGCACATCGACGGCAGCCGCCACCAGTGGTTTCAGGATGAGCGCTGGTATGACCTGATCGTGATTCTGGACGACGCTACCAGTGAAATCTATTACGCCCAGTTGGTGGAAGAAGAATCGACGATTACGGTGATGGCCGCGCTGCGAGAAGTCATCGAGCGCAAGGGGCTGTTCTGCGCCTTGTACTCGGATCGAGGCAGTCATTTCTGGCTGACACCGAAGGCTGGCGGCAAGGTGGACCCGCATCGTTTGACCCAGGTGGGCCGTGCGCTGCGCGATCTGGGCGTGCAGATGATTCCGGCTTACTCGCCTCAGGCGCGGGGCCGCTCGGAACGCAACTTCGGGACCTGGCAGGGACGGCTGCCGCAGGAGCTCCGGTTGCACGGGATCAGCACCCTTGCGGAAGCCAACCGCTTTCTGCGCGAGCACTACGTGGACGAGTTCAACCGCCGCTTCCAGGTGCCTGCGGCGCAGCGCGGCACCGCCTTCACCGCCTGCCCGCGCCGCGACCTCGACTTGATCTTCTCGCTCCAGTTCGAGCGTACGGTCAGTCGCGACAACACCGTCAGCTTCCAGAACCTGGCCTTGCAGATCGACAAGGTAAGCTGGCGCGGCACCCTCGCCGACTGCAACGTCATCGTGCACCAGCATCTGGACGGCACTCTCAGCATGACCCACGGGCCACGCCGCCTCGGACGCTACTCCAGCCAGGGCACACCGATCACGCAGACGGCAATTAAGCAAGCTGTTGAAAAGCCGCTCCGTGGGAAAGTCCAAAAGCCGACTTTTCCACCTCGCTTGGAAATCCCGCAAACGGCGCGGGATTCCCACTTTCCAACAGCTACGACGGCGGCGGCTGGATGAAATATAAACCGGACATTTCACCTGCTAACAAAACCGGACATTTTCATTTGCTACGAACAGCTGTAAGACAGATTTTCTCCATGGAATCCCGGAGGCGCTCCCCGTTGGTTACGGTGGCCAGAGCGGCAAGGGGGTAATTCAGCGGCGCCGGCTCTGAAACTAAAACCATTAACCGGACGTCCGAAGCATGATGACGCAGGTACGCCAGTTGACGCCGCTCCTATATCGGAGTAAACCTGTCAGGCAGCTTGGCGTCCTTCAGCGGCCGACTTGCGGATCCCGCTCCTGCTTGTCCGGAGATGCGAATTGGAAAAGGCGACGTGACATACGATAGAGACCTACTCCCAGAAATGGACGTGGATGGAATGGCGCTGGACCCGATCGTAAGCAGACGCCTCTATCAACAGGTGGCTGAGCGCATCAAGCAGCAGATTCAAGCGGGCAGCATCTCGGCGGGCGACCGTCTGCCGGCGGAAAAGGACCTGGCGCTGCAGCTGGGGGTAAGCCGTCCGGTGGTGCGGGAGGCGCTCATCGCGCTGGAGATTGCAGGGCTGGTAGAGATTCGAACCGGCTCGGGCACGTACATCCGGGACCGCGGCAAACTGCTCTTCCCGATGATGGATGCCGGGCCGGGTCCATTCGAGCTGCTGCATGCCCGGCTGCTGATCGAGGGAGAAGTCGCGGCGGAGGCGGCGGTTCGCGCTACCGACAGCGATCTGGCTGCGATCGAGGGGACGATCCATGACATGGAAAAGATCGTGGCGGCAGGGGCTCATGCCCGGGAGGCCGACCAGGCGTTTCACGTACTGATTGCGAATGTCGCGGGCAACAGCGTTCTTGCGGACCTGGTCGCCCGGTTATGGCATGGGATGTTCTCACCGATGTTTCACAAGCTGAGCGAGCTTACGGGACACATGGCGAATCAGGAGCGGACACTGGCGGAGCACAAGGCGATTTTCACTGCCTTGTCGACGCACGATGCGTTGGGTGCGCGGGCGGCGATGCGGCGACATCTCAAGAGCGTGGAAGTGGTGCTGGCCAAGAGCAACCTCTCGGAGCTTAAGGCGAAGCCGGGCGTGAAGCTGAAGTGAGACGAGTTCGCCGAGCGAGTTCGATCGAGTAAGCTGTCGGTGTTGGAGGCTTGCTTGCGACGTTTTTCTGTTCTGATCCTTCTCGCGTTGATTTCGCTTCTTCCGTCCTCTAGTCGTGCCCAGAATGCCACCGATGTGAAGCCGAGTCCCCAGCAGCTTGACTGGCAGGATCTGGAGATGGGCGCCATCATCCACTTCGGGACGAATACGTTTCTTGATCGCGAGTGGGGTGACGGCACGGCTTCGCCGCAGGTTTTCAATCCCCAGAACGTGGATACAGACCAGTGGATGGAGGCAGCAAAGTCGGCCGGAATCCGCTACGTGGTGCTGGTCGCGAAACACCATGACGGTTTTACGCTGTGGCCGAGCGCGCAGACCGAGTATGGAGTCAAGAGCAGTCCGTGGCTGGGAGGGAAGGGCGACCTGGTCCGAATGGCCAGCGAGTCGGCGCGAAAGGCGGGGCTGCGATTTGGAGTGTACCTGTCGCCCTGGGATCGGCATGAGCCGCGCTATGCCAATCCGGCAGAGTATGACAAATACTACCTGGCCCAGCTTGAGGAGCTTTCGACAGGGTACGGGCCGCTGGAGGAGTTCTGGCTGGATGGCGCGGGGAGTGCGGGGCGGACATACGACTTCGACACCATCATCGAGCACCTGCGGACGTATCAGCCAAACACCATGGTCTTTGCCGATGTGGCGCTCTACAAGTTCGCCGATCTGCGCTGGGTCGGGACGGAGGGCGGCAAGGTTCCGTTTGAAAACTGGAATGTGGTGGATCGCGCAGGGTATCTGCGCTGGCGGCCGGTGGAGGCAGATACGCCGCTGCACCGGGAGCAGTGGTTCTGGCATCCGAATGCGGACACGACGCTGAAGAGTGTCGATGAGCTGATGGATGAGTACAACAACACGGTAGGGCGAGGCGCTCAATTGATGCTGGGGCTGGCGCCGGATCGGACGGGAAGAATTCCCGCGGCGGACGTGGCGCGGCTGGCGGAGTTCGGGGCCCGAGTGAAGGCGGTGTACGGGAACAATCTGGCCCTTCATCACCAACCGGTAAGCAGGGACGAAGAGCGCGCCCTCGATGGCGATGGAGATACATTCTGGTCGCCGGTGGCGGACGGGAGTGTGCCTACGGTGACGGTGACGTTCCCTCATGCGGTCACCTTCGATCGCGTGATGACGTTGGAGAGGCTGAGCGACGGTCAACATGTCGAAGAATACTCGGTCGAAGTGATGTTCCAAGGCAAGTGGAAGCAGGTGGCGCATGCCTACGCGATCGGCCACAAGAAGATCGACATTTTTGATCCGGTGACGGCGACCGCAGTTCGGCTGAAAATTCTCGAAATTTCCGGCCAGGCAGGGATTCGGGAGTTCGGCGTGTTCAACGGAGCAGCGGTTCCATAGGACGAAAAAAACGAAGGCCGGAAGAGGAACTGGTTTGCTCCTCGTCCGGCCTGCTTTAAGAGACTAGTGATTGGTTGGGGCTGCCCTTAGTTGGAGTAGCTCCAGTTGAGGATCTCCTGGTTGGCTCCAAGTCCACCGCTGGCGCCGGTGAATCCGACATACGCGGTGCTGCTGCCCACAATTGAGGGAATGTTGACCGTGAAAGCGTGGGTGAACGATACGTTGGTCACCGTGTCGGTCAGGCTCATCGTGAGTGTGGTGCCGTTGTAGACCAGATGCAGCGTCATCGGATCTCCGCTGTGGATGTCGATGCCGGATGAGGTCAGGCTCACAGAACCTGTGGTGCCCATCGGCACAGCGCCGTTCGTATAGAGGCCGGTGGATTCCGCACCTTCACCCGCGTTGTTGTGCAGGTCGATCTTCAAACCGACACTCAGCGGCAGGTTGGCGTAGCCCAGCCCAGCGCCGCCCGAGCCCAGGGCGTGGGGGCCCACACTCTGAATGGCAAAGGTGAACCCATCGCCTACGGCATTGGTGAGCTGGAAGGTGATATCCGTCGTGAAGGTTTTCACGCTGACGGGAGTGGCATACCAGGCTGAGCTGTTTTCGAACTCAGAGCCGTTCGTCAACTGTAGCTTTGCGCCGTCCAGCTTTGCATTTCCATTGAGATCGACCACGGATGAAGAGCCAGCGAAGCTGTTAAGGGTGAATACGCCTCCGGTTGGAGCAGTTGATGTCCCGGATCCAGTCGACACGAAGTAGGACGCCGCGGCAACGGAGCTGTTGGTGTAGCCCGACGCCACTGCGATAGCCTCGATCATTTCGGTCGTGCTCACCGTCAGAGGCCCGGTGTACCTGGTAGACGAAGTGCCTGGCGTCGTTCCGTTGGTGGTGTAGTAGACGGTTGCGCCCGCCGTCGCATCGGTGATGGATACCGTTTGTGCAGAGGTGTAGGTTCCGGCGGGGACGCTAAATTTCGGAGCGGGCAGAGTCCCGGACCCGGAAGTGGACCCGGTACTTCCAGAGGTGATGGTGAAGGTGGCGCTGGCTAGCGGGCTCGTGACGTAGCCGGTTGCGAGGGCGACGGCCTGAACCGTCTCCGTCGCGCTGACCGTGATGGGGCCGGTGTATCTTGCGGACGAAGAGGAAGGTGTCGATCCGTTGGTTGTGTAGTAGATGACGGCCCCTGAAGTTGCGTCAGCGATGGTGAGAGTCTGCGCGGAGCTGTAGGTGCCGGAGGCAAGGCTCAGCACAGGTGTCGCGGTTTTGGGGTACATCGTGTACGTCGCGGAGGAGACGGCACTGTTGCTGTAGCCGGTGGCCACGGCAATCGCCTCGATTGTTTCCGTTGCGCTGACCGTGATGGTTCCCGTGTATTTCGTTGATGAAGTGCCGGGGGTGGTTCCGTTGGTGGTGTAGTAGATCGTCGCGCCAGCGGTGGCATCGCTAAGCGATACCGACTGTCCCGGAGAGTACGTTCCAGGCGCGAGACTGAACGTCGGCGCGGCGGCGACGGGGTCATTGATGGTGTAAGCTGCCGAGCCCACCGCGCTGTTGTTGTCGCCCGAGAGTACGGCGATGGCGTGTATCGTCTCGGTCGCGCTTACGGTGATCGGGCCGGTGTACTTCGTTGACGAAGTGGAGGGAGTGGTTCCGTTGGTGGTGTAGTAAATGGCCGCGCCTGAGGTAGAGGAATAGAGCGTGACCGTTTGTGCCGAGCTGAAGGTGCCTCCCGCCGGAGAGAAGCTGGGAGTGGCCGCCGTTGCTGTGCTGCCGGTGCCGTTGGTCTGCCACATGAAGGCAGTCACGCTGTGGGCAGGCAACGAATAGCCGGAGGCGACGTTGACCCCAGGGGTGGTGGTGTTGCCCATCGGAGTGTCCAGGGTGGAAGTGGCGGTGAGGGCGCTGGCCTCGTTCACCGTGTTCAGTGCGCCGGGAGCGAACTGATAGGTAGTGACGCCGCCGGCGGGCGCATTTGTGCCGGCGAATGTTACATTATGGGCGCTGTATACGTCAGCGTTCACGATGACCATGCAGCGCTGATTGCCCTGCGCGAAGGCATAGCTGCGCAGGACCGGTACCCCGCTGATTGCGTTGACGCTGTTGTTGTTGGCGGGAAGGTTATAGGTCGGATTCGAGGTCCACGAGGTCTGAACCATCGGTCCGATCTTGCACCAGTTGTAGACCTGCGCTCCGAGCATCTGCGGGCGCGGGCAGTAGCTGCCACCAAAGGTCGAGGAGTTGTAGTTGGAGCAGTCTCCCCCGGTGTCGAGCATCGTGCCCCACATGTGAACGTTGACGCCTCCCTCACCGAAGTAGTACTGGAGGGCCTGGTATTCGTTCTGATTGATGACACCAGCAGCGTCGTTTTCGCCCATCTGATCGGCGGCTACGATTCCCTGAACTGCGGCTTGAATGAACGAGTCGGAGACTGCCTGAGTGAATGGTCCGGCTGTGCTGGCGTTAAACGTGCCGGTATTTTGCTCGTAGACCATCACCTGGCAGTTCGTCTTGCCATTCGGACCGCAACCGGTTTCGCTCTCGATTCTCGAGACCGCCAGAGCGAAGCCGCTCAGCGACTTGGGATCGTGAATGTTCGAATAAGGCTCAGTCAGGGTGGGACCGTAGAGCGGGCAGGTAGCGTTGGTTGATCCGCTGGTCATGCAGCCCGACGTGCTTACGTTGTTGATGTTGGCAGCGGTATAGCCGTTGATCTCGACAACGTCGGCCTGTGCAACGGACGCAGCACCGCCATCACCGCCTCCCGCGGTCTGAGCGTTGAGAACCCATTTTGTGCCGGACTCGCTGTAACCCTCGGAGGACTGACGGGCGCGTGCTGCAGCGAATACCGCCTTCGCGCGAAGCGAGTAGTCCTCGTAGTAACTAGTAGAGGAGGAGTTGTAGCCCAGCGTATGTCCGAGGAAAGCGCCGTTCCAGTTCTCGTTGCCGAACTCCAGATAGATGGTCGAAAAAGGAGAGCCCGAGGCTCCGATCCAGGGAGTTGCCTGGCCAAGACTGGCGCGAATCTCGCCGTACTGCGTGGACGTGGACCCCTCCAGGAAGTCAACGAGGTTCGCGGCATCTGTGGTGGTCATCGTGATGGGGAAGATGAGCACGGGTGTTGCGCCGACATAAGCGCAGAGATTCAGGAAGTCGGAGATGCCGGTCTTGTCGGTGCTGTAGGCGTTGGAGATGGATGAGAACTGTTCGATCGACGGGCGGTGCTCAAACTGAGGCTTTACCCAGTTCGACATGACTTCCGAGTCGGGCGCCGGACCGTAACGCAGCGTGCAGGCAGGTCCAGTGGTGTTGCTTGAGCTCTGGCACCAGGCCTGAAGCGCATTCACGTACGCGTCGGAGTAAGCGGTGGGATTGGTGTCTTCATTGCGTGTGAAGGACCAGTTATCGAATTCGAGGCTGGTTGCCGCCGAGGTCGCCGGCGTAACGGTGAAAGTGATGAAGAACGGGTAGGGTCCGCCGCTGGTTGCGCTCTCGGTGAAGTTGCAGGTGAAGCTGTATTCCGTCCATGCGGAATTGATAGCCGGACTGGTTGTGCCGCTGTAAGTCTGAGAGCATGCCGATCCGGCGCGGGGGACTGCGGAGATGCTGAGTTTCGGTGCAACAGCGGCGTTCGACTTGGCCCAGAAGGAGACGGTATACGCTCCGTTGAGTACCACAGTCTTTTCGCTGGCCGTGTTGAGCAGGTTGCCCGTGCTGAGGGATGCGGCACCTCCGGCAGGAACAGTGAAGAGAAGAGACTGCGTTCCGCAGGTTGCGCAAAGGTCGGTTGTCTCGGAAGACAGGGTTGCGCCGCCGCTCAATGAGGGAGCTGCGAGGAGTCCGTTGGCGCCCGCCTGCCAAATGCTGGCCGGCGTCGGGTAGACGTTGGGCATGTTGTTGTTGGTAGAGACGACAATGACCTGGCCGGGAGCACCAAGATTACCCGCGCAACCGCTGGATCCCTGGTTGGTCGCAGGGTTGACGACAAAGATGGGGCCTGCGCCACTTTGATTGGCGCTCGACTTGATTGTGCCAGTGCAGCCGAGGGCGGGATCCGAATTTCCGCTCGCATACGAGCCCTGAATGACGGTGAAGGTAGCACCTGCCCACTGGTTGGCGTCGTAGCTCGAGTATTGAGTGTTGTTCACGTTCCACTGAAAACTTGTGGGCGACGAAACCGCCTGCGGGGCCTGGAACTGGTAAATCTGCTGATCGATCATCGGCTCAAAGCCGGGATTGCCGAAAGCCAGATAATTTTTGAAAAAGGGATACGAGCCGGACGGCTGTCCGAGGTTAAGACCGGGCCGGGCATTGCTGCCAATCACTGCCGAGTCAGTCATGGTGACGGTTTGGGCGCCCGCGCGCATCTCAGATGTCAGGCCGGCGAGTAGCAAGAGGAAAAGGAAAATGACATACTGCGACTGTATGTTTGGGGACCACGAGCGCATGAATTACCTCCGTTATATGACAACCGTGCAAATGAACGGGGAAAGAACTATTAGTTTTAGGTGTTTTTAGTTACTGCTTTGCGGGACTTGTGTGGGTGAGTATACATACATCACCCGATTCCACAGATGAACCCTTTATCTCGTGCCGTTTTTTCTCCGCTCAGATTAGCAGTCTGTAATTTTGGTAATCGGCAGACAACGGCTCAGGGATGAGCTGAAAGTAACTAATTTTTGTGCTTTTTATTACTTTAAACCATTACCAGAGAAAACGACCTTGCAATCTGAAAAAAAACGCATGGCTTACTTTCTGAGCCAATATCCAGCTATCTCTCACACGTTTTTTCTAAAAGAGATTCTTGGTCTACGACGGCTTGGTTTTGAGATTGAGGTTGCGTCCGTCAACCCACCCGACCGGACAGTGTCTGAACTACCTCCTGTGGAAGCACAGGAAGCTGCGAGCACCTATTGCCTTAAACGAACGACCATCTGGGAAGCTATTTGCTTAGTAGTAACTATGATCTTCGTATACCCGGCGGTGTTTGTTCGCGGCGCCAGAGTTGCGCTCACGATGGGTGGCTGGGACCTAATTCGTAAAATTTACGCGCTCTTTTACACGGTTGAGGCATTTCTTCTCGGTCGCTGGATGAAGAAGCGCCGCTTGCGTCATCTTCATGTTCACTTTGGTGGTTCAGTGGCTACGGTGGCGATGGTGGCCGCTGAGATCTGGAAGTTCGACTACTCACTTACGATTCATGGGCCCGAAGAATTCTACGAAGTTGACTACTGTTATCTTCCCCGCAAGATCGAATGGGCCAAGTTTATCTTTTGCATCAGCGACTTTTGCCAAAGCCAGCTGATGAAGTACTGTGACCCAGCTCACTGGGCCAAGATGCATGTAGTTCGGCTGGGCGTTGACGTTGAAGAGTTCAAGCCCACTTCGCGAGAGTTCGCCCAACCCGCACAGATCGTCTGCGTGGGGCGTTTGGTTCCCGCAAAGGGGCAACATATTTTGCTGCGAGCATTCTCGCTTTTGCACGCCAAGGGCCACGCGGGGCGACTGATCTCGTAGGCAGCGGCCCGGACATGGAAAGCCTCAAGCGCGAAGCGGCCGCGAACGGGATCGGAGAGCACTATCTTTTGCGGCGCGCTCAACCATGATCAGACAAGACAGCAACTGCAGCAGGCCGATATTTTCGCCCTGGCGAGCTTCGCCGAGGGCATCCCGGTAGCTCTTATGGAAGCTATGGCGATGGCGATTCCGTGTGTGAGCACGAATGTGGCCGGCATTCCGGAGCTGATTCGCGACGATGTAGACGGCTTTCTGGTTCCTGCTTCGTCGGTCGAGTCTATGGCCAGCGCAATCGAGTCGCTCCTGGTTGATGGAGATCTGCGGGCGCGGCTGGGCGCCTCGGCAAGGGCTCGCGTGATGGAGCGCTACAACCTGGCTGATAATCTGAAGGTGCTGGCGTCTACTTTCGAAACCTGCTTCCGTCATAGAAGCCGCGGGGTCCATGACCATCCTCGACTCTAGTCACAATATTTCTGCCGATACCTTTGACGTCTCGATTGTGATCGTCTCGTTCAATACGCGCGATGTGCTGCGCGAATGCCTGAAGTCGGTGGAGCGGGAATCGGCGGGGCTGCGCGTAAAGGGATGGGTCGTCGATAACCACTCTTCCGATGGCCTCGCCGGAGATGATCGAGCGCGAATTTCCGCAGGTGCGGCTTTTTCGCAGCGAGGTAAACCTGGGCTTCGCTTCAGCCAACAATGTGGCGCTGGAAGTGGTCCGGGGGCGGTACCCGGTGCTTCTGAACTCGGATGCCTTCCTTCGCGCCGGTGCGCTCGCGCTGGCGGTGCAGTACATGGATGAGAATCCTTCGGTGGGGTTGGCGGGGGCCCAGCCGGTGGGACGCGATGATGCGTGGCAGCCGTCGGCACGGATGTTTCCTTCGCTGCTGACCGATTTCTTCGTCATGACGGGGCTGGCAGGCAAGTTTCCCAAGTCGCGGCTGTTCGGCAGGTTTGATCGGACGTGGGCGGATCCGATGGTGGCGTGCGAGTGCGACTGGGTGCCGGGGGCCTTCCCGATCATCCGGGCGGAGGCGCTCAAGAAGGCCGGGCTGTTCGATCCGGAGTTCTTCCTCTACTCGGAAGAAGTAGACCTGTGCCGGCGTATCAAGGATGCGGGGTACAGGATCGATGTACTGGCCAGACATCGTGGTGACGCACATCGGCGGCGAGTCGTCGCGGCAGGTGAAGTCGCTGGAGATGTCGAAGGCCGGTGCGCAACTGGTGCTGTGGCGCATGCGCAGCACGTTGCTCTACTACCGCAAGCATCACGGATGGGGCGCGTGGTGGGAGAAGATGCTGGAAATCGGGCTTTATCAGCTGGTGGTGCTGCGCAACAGCTTCAGCAGGGACGAGCGGCGTCAGGCCCGGGCGCGGGAACATCGCAAGCTGATTGCGCTGATGGAGCAGGCGTGGAGCGACACGCAGGGCGGGCGGGTTTCGCCGCCGAGGCCGTGGTAATGAGCAGGGGGCTGAAGCGACCGCTGAGCAGGGCGCTGGCGTCGGTGCTGAGGGCGACGCGCGGGGTGCGAAAAAACCTGACGCGGCTCTATGCCCATGCGGGGCTGTCGGCGGATGTGGCTGGGGGGGCGCCGGCATCGCTGGTGATCGAGGGGCGAGCGTTCGTCGATGGCACGCGCAATATCCGATTCGGTGAGAACGTGCTGCTGTATGCGGGGCTGCATCTCGAAACGCAGCATGATGCGCGGATCGATATTGGGGACGATGTGGTGATTTCGCGCGGCGTTCACATCGTGGCCATGGCCGGGGTCACCATTGGCGCGGGCAGCATGATCGGCGAGTACTCGAGCATTCGCGATGCGAACCACCAGCGCAGCGAGGAAACGACCATCCGGCAGTCGGGGCACACGGCCAGGCCGATCGTGATCGGCCGCGAGGTGTGGATCGGGCGTGGGGTCACGGTGCTTGGCGGGGTAACGATCGGCGATGGGGCGACGGTGGGCGCGAATGCTGTGGTTACCAGGGATGTGCCGCCGGGGGCGACGGTGGCTGGGGTTCCGGCGATGCCGATCAGGTCGCGGAGGGCCTCGAGCTAGACCTACCCCCTTTCCCCCCTAATTCTGTAACCGTTTGATTTCGGTTGGCTTAGGATATGGGTGCTCTGTAACGATGATTATGCACTTGACACAGAAGGACATTTCTGAGAGGATGTTTATGTCGAGGCAAGATCATGAACCTGATAGACGTAACCAAACAGTTCGGTACCGATGAGCAATGCTTGGCCTACCTTGAGGCTATGCGCTGGCCAAATGGCGTGCGGTGCCCGACTTGCGGGAATAACCGTATCAGCCGGATCGAGCGCAAGAGCGACACAAAGAATGTCCGCAAGAGCCTCTATCAATGCCTTGAACCCACCTGCAAGCAGCAGTTCTCAGCCACGTCCGGCACGATCTTCAATGACTCGCACCTTCCCTTGAACAAGTGGTTCATGGCCCTTGCAATCGTCGTAGACGCGAAGAAGGGCATGAGCGCTAACCAGTTGAAGGAACACCTTGGCATCGGCTCTTATCGCACCGCGTGGTACATGGCGCACCGCATTCGTAAGGCAATGGAAGACAACGGCGGTGCTGGCCTGAAGGGAATCGTTGAAGTCGATGAGACATACATCGGCGGCAAATCAAAGCGCCGTGGTGGGACCGCACGGAACCAGAAGCCTCGCAATGAGAAGTTCGATATGGTCAGCTCAATGCGCGAGCGCAAAGGCCGCGTGAAGTTCGTTCACATTCCAGACGGCAAAGCGGCCAGCATCGGGAGCGCCGTAGACAAGCACATCGACCCAAAGGTGAAGCGGATCATTACCGATGGTGCGGCAGTGTACAACTTCGCTCTGCATCATCGCTTTCGCCCCAGCATCAGGCTGTGAATCACAACGTCCAGTGGATCGTGCCGGGAACCGACATTCACACGAACACAGTAGAGTCGTCATTCTCGCTCTTAAAGCGCGGCCTGATAGGGAGCTTTCATCGTGTCTCGATAAAGCACCTTCACCGCTATTTGAGTGAATTTGAGTTCCGCTTCAACGTTCGCAAGGCTAACGACCGCTTCAGCGATACGCTGCGCCGTATGCTTGGCATCCCGCCGATGCCCTACGTCGAGCTTATTGCTGTCCCGAAGGCTCAGACCGAGGGGCCTTTTTAGGCGGGACTATCGGCTCCAGGTTCCCCCGTTTACCTTTTATCGTGGAGGTCTTTTCTGGCTTCTGGTCTAACATCTTGCGGAGAAGATCGTCGAACGGTTCCTTTTCAACCTGCATCTCCAGATGGTACCTCCGGCTGACTAGTAGGCGCTACCTGCTTGCGCTTCAGCGCCTTGATGGTTAGCTCGATATGATCGCGAAGCATGTCCAGCTCATCTATGCTGACTTTTCCCCGGATGTGAAGATCTGCGGTAGCCTCCATCGAAAGTGGAAACGAATACGACAAAACGCCTCCAGCGGGAGTTGAAGGGGGCAGTGCAGGTGCAGCAGAATAAGCAACGGGTATAGGGGCTGCTGCCATAGGTGGTTGCTCCGGTACTAGAACAGTCTCAGTGTAGCGTTTAGGCATGTTTTTAACAAGCTCTATGTTCTCCCTGTAAACACTGATTACCTCGTCCGCTGCCTTGGGCAGGAAGCCTTCCTTTATGAGATGGTGTTTTAGGGTGCTCTCGCTTGGCAGTGATTCTCCGAACTGCTGCCGAAGCGACTCGAAGAAGGGGGGAGCGAAGATCATCCGACGAAGCGCCTCATTCCTTTCAGTCCCATCCTCAAGTTCGTAAAAGACTACAGCATCTTCGGTGATCCGCATTGCTTGGCCAGGCCCTTCTAGGATGCCATATTGGCGCAAAGCACCAATAATACTTAGCGCCCTCCCGCTCATACTGGAATACCCCAAGTCCTCTGCCACCGCCGCCTTGGGGGCAGGGTGGGTGTGCTCTTTTGCATATACCTTGCGTCCCTTTTCAACGGCCTCCGAAAAACTAATTTGCGGGCAATTGGGACTCCGATGTGTCGCCATCTCCTCTACCTCCAAACCAAGAGTATAGTCTGAGTACCACAGAGTCAAGATGGAGTAAGAAGTTATTCTCGCATACTCTTGCAATTAACCTCGATCCGTGATTCTATGGTTCCAGAGGTCTCATTATGATCAGAAGAGTCCAGCCTGTTGTCATCACGTTCACCGTGGCGATGGGCACAAACAGTAAGGCCTGATCCGGTTTCTCTTGGCCGAGTGTCGGATCAGGCCGTGGTGAGCTTCCTTACGTGGAGGGTGCCTGTCTGGTGACAGTGTCGGGATTTATACCCCGTAGCAATTCCCTGGACGGAATGGAGTTCGATTCTCCCGCCCTCCGATTTCTAATTGTAAATTGTTGCATCGTTGGGGGCCGTGTGTCCATCATCAAAATGGAGGGATTGGGACCAGAAGAGGTAGAGGTCGAATCCCGAGCAATTCAATTGTTTAAAGACCACTCCGCAGAATTGGTCGCGGAATACCGTTCCAAGTTTGGGATTGTGGTCGGGACTGATTTTGCCCGAGAGCTTTTTCCCGACTATGCTGTCGACCTAGGGAGTCGCCTTCGTTTTGCTGCCGCCGTACAGCGTTCAGCAGCAGCTCTCGCAGATTTAGTATTTGACCAGATGCTGGCGGAGAAGAAAGGTAGCGCCGTTCTTTTTACAGCAGGCGGAACTGGAGCAGGGAAAACGTCATCGATCCGAGCAAACGGAGACTTCATAGACGCTGGAATTATTTTCGACGGCAACTTTAACAGTTGGGGTTCTTCTAAGAAAAGGGTCGAGAAATCATTGCAATTTGGGTGTAAAGTTGCGATAATCTTTGTACACCGGCACCCAGTTGAGGCGTATATGCAAGGAGTCATCCCCCGAGCGCTGGTAGAGGGAAGGACTGTTGCAATTGACGCTCATTTGAGGATGCACAGCGACTCCATCTCAACTTTTTTAAGAATTAACCGCAAATTTGCGGACAACAAAAATGTGTCTTGTATGGTCTTAAACAATACAGGGCACGAAATTAGATCGTTTGCCGCCGATATTGACTATTTAAAGTCGGTCAAATACGATTCGGATGCGTAAGAAAGACGCTCCAAGAGGAACTTTATTATGCGCGCTCCCAAGGTCAAATCTCGCAAGCCATCTATGAGGCTTCAGGCGGAACACAGACCGGCTAGGGTAGAACAGGGATATCAGTCTCATCCTGCTTCTGCCTCTCAGCTCGCAGCGCAGTTCTGCGATGAAATGATTCAGAATCTCCGGACGAATGTTTCGGCACAAAAACGTCGAACTGCTGATCGACCCATGTAGAAGATCTCAATAACAAGTCCAAAGGCAGCCTATTTTCAGGGCTGCCTTTGTTGTTTTAACCCCTGTCACGGCACTGTAATTGCACCAAATATTGTGCATCTGTGTCAAGTGCATAATCATCTCTGTAACCGTTTGATTCAAGGATACTTGTGGTCTTCTTCTTTCTTTTCAATTAGGTAGCAGTCTGTCAGACTAGAAAGCCCGCCAATGATTGCGGGCTTTTTTCATCTCTATTTCTATTTTATGAGATCGGGAGAAATCGTCGGCCAAGTATTTCGCCGGTTGAGCGACTTCTCATCTCATGGGTCCCGAATCAGGTCGTCCGCCGGTTTACCAGTCTCGCAGTCTAGATCCGCTTGATGGTCACGAACCACGCCGGTGCGCCGTCGCGGTGGAATCTCGTGTGAATCCGGTCAGGTTCGAGGGCAAGGAGGTTCCATCCACTGCCGGGGCTGAACGCCGCTCTCAGCGTTTCCTGACTGACGGGGTGCGGACCCGTGTCAGGACCATCGTCGCTGAAACACACCACATACCCGGTTCCGTCGCGCTCGGTTACTGACGCCAGACTGGCCACGTATCGTGGCCGCTCGTCGTCGTCGAAGGTGTGGAACAGTCCGCAGTCCAGCACCGTGTCAAACCTGCGCCCCAGACGCTCCATATGGAGCGCGTCGGCGGTGGCGAACTCGACGACTCCACCGTCGTTAGTCTTCTTTTGGGCGGCCTTCATTCTCGCGGCTTTCTCGCGGGCGGTAGCCAATGCCGTCTCAGCCACGTCAACACCCAGAACCGGCAATCCCAGCGAGGCGATGAGAAGAGCGTGTTCGCCGGTTCCGCAGCCCGCGTCGAGCACTGCTCCGGCGAACCCCCTTTGGAGGCCAGACGCACGATTCCCGGCTGCGGCCGGCCAATGTCCCAGGGCGCGGGGCCGTCGCTGTAAGACGCATCCCAAGGCTTGCCCGTCATCCGTTCGTGACTGGTTGGGCTCCGGCCACTGAAGGGATCGTTGAACGGATTGTCAGCGGGGGTTCGGATAGCTCCGACATCTTCGTTTCTCCTGCAACTGCCGGGCTTACTTCTTTTTGGCTGCCCATTGGGCGAGCGCTGCGGAGTTGGCCGCCACCGCGGCGCGAATGAGTTGCCTGAAGGCAGCTTCGTCGATCTTCTCCCCTTCGCGGAGGTCGATCGCACGCCGCACGTTCCCTTCGAGGCTGGAATTGAAGAGCTTCTTCGGGTCTTCGATGGAGGCTCCGCAGCAAAGGTGAGCTTCACGACCTGCTTGTACGTCTCTCCCGTGCAACGAAGTCATCATGAGACCAGACGGGAGTGCCGGGCGACGCAGGCTTCGCCCGTTCGATTCCTCCTGGATGCCGGGGTCGGCATCGTGGATGAGCTGACGGAGATGAGCGAGGGTCTTCCCGCGCCAGTCCCCAAGTTGCTTAATTTTTTCGTCGATCGATGCAGAGGCTGATTCCACGGAGACGATTCCTTTCATCGACAGGTCGTCCTTTCGGACCTGAATTTTGCTCCAACTCTTTCGCACATATTTTTAGCTGCGCTCAGCGTAACCTGCAACTTCAGCTCGCGATCTTGCGCTCGATGGCGGAGAGCCTGGCCGCGGTCGCGTCGTCCAATTACCGGAGCCTAGCCGACTTGAACGAAGCCGCAGGCGCCCCGGACGCTGCGGCGTGGGCCTCCGAGTAGTCTTTCTGCCGGTATAAGGTGTGGGTCACAAGGAGATTCTTGTGACCCATTTACGCAGGATCATGCTGGAGGCACTCCAGCGCCGCAACTACTCTGATGTGACCAGCCGCCGCGCCTTCCGGCGTCCCGAGAACCCATGAGCAGGCCCGCCATGGAGGTGGCCGACATCCTCCGTGCGCAGGGCCACCCGTTCCTGGAACACTCTCAGTCCAGCTTCAGCTATCAGCAGCTGAAGGCATTCCGGGCCATTCTGCGGTGCCGCACTGCCGCCCTCGGCGGACACATCGATGTCTGCCTCAAGTGCGGTCATGAACAGGGTATCTCTTATAACTCCTGTCGAAATCGCAGTTGCCCGAAGTGCCAAGCGCAGGCTCGCGAACGATGGCTCGAGGCACGGCAACAGGAATTGCTCGAGACCGGCTACTTCCACGTCGTGTTCACCGTGCCTCACGAACTCAACCCGCTAGCACGCAACAGCCCGGCCCTCTTTTACGACCTGCTGTTCGCGGCCAGTCCCAGACCTTATTGGAGGTCGCAGCCGATCCAAAACGCCTCGGCGCCGAGATCGGCTTCCTCTCCATCCTGCACAGCTGGGGTTCGAACCTCCTGCTCCACCCGCATGTCCACTGTGTCGTCCCCGCCGGAGGATTCTCCCCCGACCACCAGCGCTCGATCCATACCATCCGCGCTTCCTGCTGCCCATCCCCGTGCTCCGCCGCGTCTTTCGCGACAAGTTCCTCTTCGCACTGAAGCACCTCTACAGCAACGGATCGCTCGACTGCAGTGGTCCCGCTGCTGCGTTTCAGGAGCGGAACTGTTACCGAACTGATGGAGCGATTGCAGCGCAAGAGGTGGATCGTGTATGCCAAGCCGCCCTTCGGCGGACCCGCACATGTGCTCCGCTCCCTGGGCCGCTATACCCATCGCATGGCCATTTCCAATCACCGCCTGCTGGCCTTCGACGGAGAGCGCGTCAGCTTTCGCTGGAAGGACTATGCCCATGGCGGCAAGCAGCGCATCATGGCTCTCGATGCCACCGAGTTCCTGCGCCGCTTCTTCCTCCACGTGCTGCCAAAGGGCTTCGTGCGCATCCGCCACTTCGGACTGTTCTCCAACCGCTTTCGAAGCCGCAGCCTCCTGCTGGCCCGAAGGCTGCTGGCGCGCGATGGCCGCGATCCGCTTCCGCCACCTAAAACTCCAGCCGCTAACGCTCCGCTCTGGCACTGTCCCCGATGCGGCGGTCCCATGGGTGTGGCGCGGAGTCTGACAGCCGCCGAGCTATCCCTATCAACACATATCGATTCGTCATGATGCTCCACACAAAGCCCGGACCCTCGACTTGCTCCCGGCACGCCGACCCATTCGTGTCTCCAACCCATCCCCTGCGCTCAGGCCATCGCCCTTCTATATCCAAAGCAAGCCCTCGACCAGCGACAACTCATCTATGGACACACCAGCTTTCATCAACATCGCTACCGATTCTTGCACCACAGAACACTGCAACCGGTCCCCGAGCCTTATTCAAATCCATAGATAAAAGGCAGATCACCGCGTCCGCTTAAAACGCCTGCGCCTTCCTTCAAGTCCCCTTATCGAAACCGCCTCGAATCATCGTCGAGCCTCCCCCGGGGCTTATTTCTCGAGGCGCTTCCGATGAAGGCTAGCGAC
>CAVRNK010000120.1:0-16237 GCA_963721995.1 uncultured Acidobacteriaceae bacterium
GATGCACAGCGACTCCATCTCAACTTTTTTAAGAATTAACCGCAAATTTGCGGACAACAAAAATGTGTCTTGTATGGTCTTAAACAATACAGGGCACGAAATTGAATCGTTTCCGCCGATATTGACTATTTAAAGTCGGTCAAATACGATTCGGATGCGTTAAGAAAGACGCTCCAAGAGGAACTTTACTATGCGCGCTCCCAAAGTCAAATCTCGCAAGCCATCTATGAGGCTTCAGGCGGAACACAGACCGGCTAGGGTAGAACAGGGGTATCACTCTCATCCTGCTTCTGCCTCTCAGCTCGCAGCGCAGTTCTGCGATGAAATGATTCAGAATCTCCGGACGAATGTTTCGGCGCACAAACGCCGAACTGCTGATCACCCATGTAGAAGATCTCAATAACAAGTCCAAAGGCAGCCTATTTTCAGGGCTGCCTTTGTTGTTTTAACCCCTGTCACGGCACTGTAATTGCACCAAATATTGTGCATCTGTGTCAAGTGCATAATCATCTCTGTAACCGTTTGATTCAAGGATACTTGTGGTCTTCTTCTTTCTTTTCAATTAGGTAGCAGTCTGTCAGACTAGAAAGCCCGCCAATGATTGCGGGCTTTTTTCATCTCTATTTCTATTTTATGAGATCGGGAGAAATCGTCGGCCAAGTATTTCGCCGGTTCAGCGACTTCTCATCTCATGGGTCCCGAATCAGGTCGCCGCCGGTTTACCAGTCTCGCAGTCTAGATCCGCTTGATGGTCACGAACCACGCCGGTGCGCCGTCGCGGTGGAATCTCGTGTGAATCCGGTCAGGTTCGAGGGCAAGGAGGTTCCATCCACTGCCGGGGCTGAACGCCGCTCTCAGCGTTTCCTGACTGACGGGGTGCGGACAGTGTCAGGACCATCGTCACTGAAACACAACACATACACGGTTCCGTCGCGCTCGGTTACTGACGCCAGACTGGCCACGTATCGTGGCCGCTCGTCGTCGTCGAAGGTGTGGAACAGTCCGCAGTCCAGCACCGTGTCAAACCTGCGCCCCAGACGCTCCATATGGAGCGCGTCGGCGGTGGCGAACTCGACGACTCCACCGTCGTTAGTCTTCTTTTGGGCGGCCTTCATTCTCGCGGCTTTCTCGCGGGCGGTCGCCAATGCCGTCTCAGCCACGTCAACACCCAGAACCGGCAATCCCAGCGAGGCGATGAGAAGAGCGTGTTCGCCGGTTCCGCAGCCCGCGTCGAGCACTGCTCCGGCGAACCCCCCTTTGGAGGCCAGACGCACGATTGCCGGCTGCGGCCGGCCAATGTCCCAGTGTGCGGGGCCGTCGCTGTAGGACGCATCCCAAGGCTTGCCCGTCATCCGTTCGTGACTGGTTGGGCTCCGGCCACTGAAGGGATCGTTGAACGGATTGTCAGCGGGGGTTCCGGATCGCTCCGACATCTTCGTTTCTCCTGCAACTGCCGGGCTTACTTCTTTTGGCTGCCCGTTGGGCGAGCGCTGCGGAGTTGGCCGCCACCGCGGCGCGAATGAGTTGCCTGAAGGCAGCTTCGTCGATCTTCTCCCCTTCGCGGAGGTCGATCGCACGCCGCACGTTCCCTTCGAGGCTGGAATTGAAGAGTTCTTCGGGTCCTCGATGGAGGCTCCGCGAGCAAAGGTGAGCTTCACGACCTGCTTGTACGTCTCTCCCGTGCAGACGATGCCGTCATGAGACCAGACGGGAGTGCCGGGCGACGCAGGCTTCGCCCATTTCCATTCCTCCTGGATGCCGGGGTCGGCATCGTGGATGAGCTGACGGAGATGAGCGAGGGTCTTCCCGCGCCAGTCCCCAAGTTGCTTAATTTTTTCGTCGATCGATGCAGAGGCTGATTCCACGGAGACGATTCCTTGATCGACAGGTCGTCCTTTCGGACCTAAATTTCGCTCCGACTCTTTCGCACATATTTTTAGCTGCGCTCAGCGTAACCTGCAACTTCAGCTCGCGATCTTGCGCTCGATGGCGGAGAGCCTGGCCGCGGTCGCGTCGTCCAATTACCGGAGCCTAGCCGACTTGAACGAAGCCGCAGGCGCCGCGGACGCTGCGGCGTGGGCCTCCGAGTAGTCTTTCTGCCGGTATAAGGTGTGGGTCACAAGGAGATTCTTGTGACCCATTTACGCAGGATCATGCTGGAGGCACTCCAGCGCCGCAACTACTCTGATGTGACCAGCCGCCGCGCCTTCCGGCGTCCCGAGAACCCATGAGCAGGCCCGCCATGGAGGTGGCCGACATCCTCCGTGCGCAGGGCCACCCGTTCCTGGAACACTATCAGTCCAGCTTCAGCTATCAGCAGCTGAAGGCATTCCGGGCCATTCTGCGGTGCCGCACTGCCGCCCTCGGCGGACACATCGATGTCTGCCTCAAGTGCGGTCATGAACAGGGTATCTCTTATAACTCCTGTCGAAATCGCAGTTGCCCGAAGTGCCAGGCGCAGGCTCGCGAACGATGGCTCGAGGCACGGCAACAGGAATTGCTCGAGACCGGCTACTTCCACGTCGTGTTCACCGTGCCTCACGAACTCAACCCGCTAGCACGCAACAGCCCGGCCCTCTTTTACGACCTGCTGTTCGCGGCCAGTTCCCAGACCTTATTGGAGGTCGCAGCCGATCCAAAACGCCTCGGCGCCGAGATCGGCTTCCTCTCCATCCTGCACAGCTGGGGTTCGAACCTCCTGCTCCACCCGCATGTCCACTGTGTCGTCCCCGCCGGAGGATTCTCCCCCGACCACCAGCGCTGGATCCATACCCATCCGCGCTTCCTGCTGCCCATCCCCGTGCTCCGCCGCGTCTTTCGCGACAAGTTCCTCTTCGCACTGAAGCACCTCTACAGCAACGGATCGCTCGACTGCAGTGGTCCCGCTGCTGCGTTTCAGGAGCGGGAACTGTTTACCGAACTGATGGAGCGATTGCAGCGCAAGAGGTGGATCGTGTATGCCAAGCCGCCCTTCGGCGGACCCGCACATGTGCTCCGCTACCTGGGCCGCTATACCCATCGCATGGCCATTTCCAATCACCGCCTGCTGGCCTTCGACGGAGAGCGCGTCAGCTTTCGCTGGAAGGACTATGCCCATGGCGGCAAGCAGCGCATCATGACTCTCGATGCCACCGAGTTCCTGCGCCGCTTCTTCCTCCACGTGCTGCCAAAGGGCTTCGTGCGCATCCGCCACTTCGGACTGCTCTCCAACCGCTTTCGAAGCCGCAGCCTCCTGCTGGCCCGAAGGCTGCTGGCGCGCGATGGCCGCGATCCGCTTCCGCCACCTAAAACTCCAGCCGCTAACGCTCCGCTCTGGCACTGTCCCCGATGCGGCGGTCCCATGGGTGTGGCGCGGAGTCTGACAGCCGCCGAGCTATCCCTATCAACACATATCGATTCGTCATGATGCTCCACGCAAAGCCGGACCCTCGACTTGCTCCCGGCGCGCCGACCCATTCGTGTCTCCAACCCATCCCCTGCGCTCAGGCCATCGCCCTTCTATATCCAAAGCAAGCCCTCGACCAGCGACAACTCATCTATGGACACACCAGCTTTCATCAACATCGCTACCGATTCTTGCACCACAGAACACTGCAACCGGTCCCCGAGCCTTATTCAATATCCATAGATCCCAGGCAGATCACCGCGTCCGCTTAAAACGCCTGCGCCTTCCTTCAAGTCCCCTTATCGAAACCGCCTCGAATCATCGTCGAGCCTCCCCCGGGGCTTATTTCTCGAGGCGCTTCCGATGAAGGCTAGCGACTAATGAGATGGTCCGCCGTTTGATGAACCAGCGAGAGCAGGTACATCGTAGAGGCAGGAACGGAAGAGGAGGATCATCGCGATGGAGATACGTTCGATTGGCATCGATTTGGGCAAGACAACCTTTCACATGGTTGCACTCGGTCGAGCAGGCGAGGTGCTTGTTCGCAGGAAGTTCACGCAGAAGCAGCTGCTTACCTTCGGCATCTCCGAGCGGCATCTTCGAGAGGTGTCAAGTGTTCTTCCGGAAAGCAGGCCATGTAGGTACAGGCCCGCGGCCTGCCTGCTATTTCTGTCGCCTACTATGGGCTGCAAGACGGCGATTCCATGTGCGACCCCCGAAATCTGCTTTGCGGTGGAAGTCAAGGACGGCCAAGTCATCGAGCTTTATCCCTACTACTGGCGCGACGACTACGTAACGATTACCCAATGATCTGTACCAACATCAGATCGGTTGCCTTCGCCGTGTACTGCGGAGCCTGAGCTCGCGATCAGTCGTCTCAGACTGTCGTCGTCGGGAGTGGTAAGCGTTGAACCACTTTGACTTGATCCGGAATTGGTACTTTTATCCCGAGAGTGGTGCAGGGCTCATGGCTTTTGGAAGGACCCCTGTCGCAAGAGACAGTTACGTGTCTGGCAAACCTAATCTTATGCTGTCCGTTAACAAGACCAAGGAGGCCTGACGCACCGCAGGTCGACCAAGTTGTAGTCAAGCCAAGTTGCCAGCGCTTTTAGGACACTCAAATGGCTAAAGATAGGGCAACGATCGGAATCGACGGACTCCCGCTCCCGATTCTGCCACCGGAACGAGATGCGCGCGTTTGGGCGCGACTGGTGCGCATCATGTTTTACCTTCCGGGTTTCATGGGCCTGCTGTTGATCAAGGCCGGTGAACCGGCCAGCTTCGGAATCACTGTCGAGTTGCTGATGCTGTCCAGCGCAGCCGCCATCGTCGGCGGACTGTATATTGGCACGGAATCATCGGGTGCGGGCGCCGATCCTTCGTCGAAGGTCAGCACCTGGAGCGGGTCCCTCGTCCTTGAACTGCTCGCCGTGGTGCCATTCTCAGCCGCGCTACCGGCGCTCTTCCATGAACTGGCACACAGTGCACTGCTGCACGCCAGAGAGCCCGCCGCTGTCGATGTCGCGCTGGGTGCTTCCGAGCTGTTGCCGATGGTAGCGATCCTGCCGTTTATGCTTTACCAGCTGGCTGGCTTTGGTACGCTGCACTTCGTCGTGCCGAAGGCGGTGAACTGGATCATCAACACCGGCACTCTCTGCTTGATCATCGCCCGTTATGTCGCCTATCGCGAGGGCAAGTACATGCTGGAAAGGCAGTTCAGCGGAGTCCTGGTTATCGCTATGGTGATTATGGTGTTCTACGGAGTCCTCAGGCTGAAGCGGATGCAGGCGATCTATGACGCGCACTCTCCCCCGAAGGCTCCGAAGTAAGGAGGTGTGTGATATTCGCTCGCAGCCATCCGCGACATTGCAGGCAGTTCACGACGGGCTGATGCTTACGCCAGCCCACTTATCCGTCACAATTGGAGACTCGGCGATTTTTGAACAACTATTGCAGTGACGCAACGCATTGTCGCTCATTCGCACTCCGGCGTATCAAAATAAAGTTCAGCCTTAAATGGGTGTGGCCTTCTGCGTAACTTAAACCCTTGATTGTCCTCGCTCCGAATAACCGATCCAGACTATGAGAATTGGCTTTTCATGCACGTCTCCAGTGGCCGGAGCGGTCATATTGGGAATGCGATTGGAGTTTTCCAAAGACCGGTACCGTCGTCGGCATCGTCCTACGACGAGGAGAGAATATTACCGCTTTGGGATTTCTCAGGAACATAGAGGAGGAACTCCGGCATGTCCGGAAGGTCATCAATGAACGTCCCCTTGCTCTTCCCCTTGAAGGAAAAGCGCCGCACCCGCTGCTTCTTCCGCTCGGCTACGTAAAGATCGCCATCAGGGCCGACGGCGAAGCCAGAGGGGGAGTCGAGCTTTCCGTCGATTACCACGCGCGCCTTCAGTTTGCCGCTCGGCGGCGTGGACGTTAGTTCCAGCGCGAGGATGCTGCCGGTGCCCGAGGCGCCGATATAGAGCGTCTCGCCGTGCAGGATCAGGTGCACAGGCGCCTCGAGCTCCCGCCCCGCGATGTGGGCCATCAATTCCCCGGACCTCACATTGAAGACCTTCACCGCGTCGCCGGCTTCGTCCGCCACATACAGATGCTTCCGGTGCACGACAATGCCACGCACCGAGTGCCGTGGCTTGCCGCGCTTGTCGAGCACCACCTTGAGGCCGAGAGGCGATGGCACATCGAGAGACGTGCGGACCCCGTACTCGGGAAGACTCCCCTTGCTGGATGCGACGAGCGTGCCAGGGAGAAATTTCCCCTTGGGATAATGCTTGCGGAGGTGCGCGGCCACTGGTGCGGGTTTGCGGGTCTCCGGCACGAACGAGACCACGGTGTTGGTGTCCTGGCAGGAGATGTAGATGCGACCATCGTCCCCCAGCTCCACGTCAAAGGGGTGCACCATCGCCGCAACTTGCTCGGTCTTCGCGAGCACCTCCTTGAAGCGGAAGGTGTCGCCGTGCCGGTGGTAGCACGCAATGTGGCTGTCCTTGCGCCACGCGTTCGCGATGTAGAGGTCGTCGCCCACCAATGCGAAGCCGCGTGCGATATGCAATGGGTGCGCGGCCGGCGACGGATCGAGGAGCAGCGGATGCATCTTGCGCGGGGAGCCGTCGTCCTCGAAGACGCCGATGTTGTCGACGCCGTGCCCCGATTCACCCCGATAGCTGATCCACCACACGGTTCTGTCCTCCCGAACACGATCGCTGCATCGTCAGAACCGGCGCGCGATAACCCGCGGCTTTTCAGCCAACAGGCAAGCTGCGGCGAAATTACGACCCGCGCAACTCGACCGGGCATGCCGGCATTATAAGCCGCTTGGGATTTGTACACTCGATTGCGGCAGGTAGGTAGCAGCTAGGTCTAAGTCATGATCTGGCTGGAGCTCCTGGCGGCTCAGCCGCACAGAAGCCCTTTCTTCAGGCGCCGCGCAGAAGCCGAACACCTGTCTCGGTCGCACAACTCTTCTTCGCTGAACGAAACGAGGTATACCTGCTTGACTCCTCTTAGCTGCCAGAGCAAAACGGCCTTCCCCGTATGCTTCGCAGCATGCTCACTGGAGATGCGCCTCAGGCCTGAAAACGGCGCTTTCCATCTATCCAACGCCGGGTCCCTCTTCCTCTTCGCCATCCGTTGCGCATGGCTGCAGAGAACTTCCACTCCACTCTGCAGCTCTCTTCTGATTGCCTCGGCACATCTCAGAGCATGAAAAACCCATAGCCAGCATCCTTCCCCGACCGCACCAGCGCCTTCCTTCAAACCGCTCTATCCGACCTGCTCCGCTCTAGCTCCATCCACTGCACACGCCTGATCCCGCGGAGCAGCTCCGATAGAGTACTGACGTTACACGGCCAACTGGAGTCTTAACATGTCTCCGCCTCACCGGGTTAGTGCCGGAATTCATCTCTTATGTGAAAAAAGGGGCATACACCCGCAACCTTTCCTGCACTCTCTAGGAAGTTTTGATGAGATAACTCTCCCGTCTTGAGAGGCTCGATTCGTTTCGCTCCGGCATGGCATACGACTCATCTGGTGGCAGAAGCCTGATTTTGAACGCGGACTGGATCTCCAGAATGAACGGCGTCTGATGCAGTCTTCACAACCTGATCTCCGGCACTCAGATCTCCAAACACTTCGATCTCGCCGTTGACGTTCTGACCGGTTTGAACCGTCACCCATTCAGCCTTGCCATTGCGCACCCGAATCACAAAGGTGTGCTGCTGATCGCTGGTAACTGCGTTCGCGGGAACAAAGAGAGTTGGATATCCACGCTCCAGCGGCCATGAGACGGTCGTGAAGCTGCCGGGTGCGAGCCGTCCATCGGGATTCTTGACATCCAATTCCACCGGCATCGTGCGCGATTTTTCATCGACTTCGCGAGAGATTCGTTGAATGGGAGCTTTGAAAGTCTGCCCAGGATAGGCGGGGACACTGAAGGAGACAAGTTGGCTCGCCTTCATATCCCCAACCTGCGCCTCCGGAATCGGCACAACCAGACGGAGACGCCTGTCGTCCACGATCTGAAGAATGGGCTGTGCTCCTCCTGCGCCGGAAGCGGGACCGATGAGTGCGCCCGGATGGAGATTGCGGGTTGTTACGACACCGTCAAACGGGGCAGTGATCGTGAGATAGGACTCTGTCTGGCTAACGCTGCGCAGCGCTTCTTTCGTTGCTTCTACATTCTGGGTTGCAGCATCGACCTGCCCTTTGTCAGCAGAGACCGTTTGTCCGGCGACAAGCACATCGTTCTCTGCGAGCACGCCGGGCGTCTTGGCGGCCTCCACCATGTGGAGATACGTGCCATTGTCCGAGGCTAGCTTCGCCTGTGCTGTCGCAAGTTGCGATTGAGCCGCCCTGACCGCAGCCTCGGCCTGGGAACGCTGACTCACGAGTTCAGGAGCAGTGAGCTTGACCAGCAATTGTCCCCGATGCACATGCGACCCTCGATCAACGGTCACAGTTTCTACGAAGCCGGTCACCTTCGGATAGATATCGACCTGCTCATACGGTGCGAGTTGCGCGGGCAACCCAATCGTTGTCTGCAACTTCTTCGATACGATTGCGACCGTACTAACGGTGGTGGGTGCATTCGGCGCAGAAGGAGCAGGTGTTGCTCCGTTCTTATCTGAGGTGGCAGAGCTGCAGCCCAAAACCGTAATCATCAACACCGAAGAAGCTAAGAGCGGGCTCCTCATCGTCCAACCTCCGAGGATCGTTCAAACCATCTGCTATTGGGGTCTTCAGGATCCAGTGAGCGCGATGCCGTCGGTGCGTTGCGCTGCGCCAGACCGAAAACCATTGGCAGAAGAAAGAGCGTTGCGACAGTCGCAACTGCAAGACCACCGATCACAGCGCGCCCCAGAGGAGCCGTCTCTTCGCTTCCTTGACCGAAGGCGAGCGCCATAGGGATCATTCCCGCAATCATGGCAAGACTCGTCATCAACACTGGACGCAGCCGCTCTGTAGCCGCAGCGCGCGCTGCCTCTGGGGCGCTCGCGCCCTTCAAGCGATTCTGTTCTGCAAAACTGACAAGCAGAATCGCGTTCGCAACCGCAACACCAATTGCCATGATGGTTCCCATGAAACTCTCCAGATTCAACGTCGTTCCAGTGAGCAACAGCATGAGCACGGAGCCGGCAAGGACGGCCGGAGCCGTTGAGAGCACCACCAGCGCGAGTTTGAGGGATTGAAAGTTTGCCGTGAGCAGCAGAAGGATCACGCCGATCGCGGCCAACAGCCCAATAGCGAGTTCGCCAAAAATCTGTTGTAAGGCGCTCACCTGTCCGCGAACCGCGGTTGTCACGCCGCGCGGAGGCGCACCGGCGTCGATTACCGCTTTCTCAATCGCGTTGTTTGCCCGTCGCAGATCACGGCCGCCGAGGTTGGCGGAAAGCGCCAACATCCACTGACCATTCTGGCGATCCAGCTCACCCGGAACTGTACTCGATCTCAAGTCGGCAAGCTGGTTCAAAAGAGGCTGACCTCCGGTTGTGCTGCCGACTGGGATGTTCCCAATGTCTGCGAGCGATGTCATCTTGGGTTGCGGAACCTGCACCTGAACCTGATAGCTGACGCCCGACCTTGGGTCACGCCAGTAACTGGGCGCTACGAAGCGACTCGAAGCTGTGGCTGAAACGACCGCAGAACCGACCGAATCCGCCGTTGCTCCTAGTTGCCCTGCCATCGTGCGATTGACCTTGATGTCGACAGTTGGGTAGTGCAGGGGCTCCTCATATTCGAGGTCCCGGAGTTCGGGCACAGCAGCCAACTTTTGACGAATGTGCTCCGCATAACCCGCAACGTCCGCGTACTGCGGACCTGCAATGGTCACTTCCGCCAAAGATGAAGAGCCAAAGCTCAGAATCTGGCTGATGAGGTCGCCGGGGTCGAACGAGAACTTTGCCTCAGGAAAGTGCTGCGGCAACTTCTTCCGCAGTTGTTTCTCGAGATCTGCGAGTTGGAGAGAGCTCTCTGGTTTGAGCCCGACGTTGATGATGGCCTGCTGCGGGCCGCTCGTCCAGAGAAAGACAGCGTTGATCGGATACGAAGATCCCTGAGTTCCGACGTAGCCCAGGCTTAGATCCAGATTCTTGTCGCCTGCTGTCTCACGAATCGAAGCGAGAACTCGTTTCACCAGCTGCTCCGTTACGGCTACGCGGGTTCCATCCGGTGCGTCCACGCGAAGACGGAACTGAGTCGACGCGGCAGACGGGAATATTTCCTCGGCTATATGAGGCGTGATGAAAAGTAGTACGAGAAGAGCGACGATGCCGTAAGCACTCAGAAGAATCGTGGGGATGCTCATCGCTTTTTGGAGCGCTCGTTCGAATCGGCGACGGAAACGATCAAATCTGCCTTCGGTGTGCGGCTTCTGCCTTTCGGTTTCAGACTTGGACTTCAACATCCAATTGGTCAGGACTGGAACGAGTGAACTGGAGAGCAGATACGAGGCACCCATCGCGAAACCAACCGCGAGCGATAGAGGCAGGAAGAGAGATTGGGCAGGTCCGGTCATGAAGAAGGACGGGATGAATACGGCCATGACGCAGAGCATCGCGAGAAGTCGAGGTACGGCCACCTCGCGACTCGCAAGGAGAACCGCCCTCGCCGTGTTTTCTCCGTTATCCAGATGAACATGGATGTTTTCGAGAAGGACGGTTCCCTCGTCTACGAGAACTCCGACCGAGAGGGCGAGCCCGCCGAGGGTCATAATGTTGATCGTCTGTCCCGACAGCTTGAGCAGTACCACTGCCGTCAAGAGCGCGAACGGAATCGTGATAACCACAATCAGAGATGATCGCCAGTCCCGCAGGAAGAGCAGCAACGTCAGCCCGGTGAGCAGCGCGCCGATGATGGCTTCACGCAGAACCGACATGAGGGCGCCCCGGACATACGCAGACTGATCAAACTCATAGGTGATTTTGATGTCTTCGGGAACGAGCGACTGGAAGCGCCCGAGATTCTGCCGGACCTCTTTTACAACTGTCAGCGTAGAGGCATCCGGCCTCTTTGTGACCGGAATGTAGATGGTGCGCTTCCCATTTAGCAGTGCATAGCCTGCGAGAAGATCGGAAGAGTCGGAGACACTCCCAACATCGCGGATATAGCCCGACGCTCCCGAGCCCAGCTTGAGGGGAATGGTGAGAAGATCGTTGATCTGCGTCACCGTGGAGTCGGTTGTCACCAGCGTATGTGTCGTCCCGATATCGGCATTACCTGCCGGCTGAATGCTGTTGCCGCTTGTCAGCGCCTGAACGACCTTTTCAGGCGAGAGCCCATACGCCTGCAACTTCTGCGGATCAACGTTGATGACGATCGTCCTCTGATTGCCTCCGAATGGCGGAGGGGACGAAACTCCAGGCAGCGTTGCAAAGACGGGGCGAACGCGATTCAGTGCGAGGTCCTGAATTTCAGCGAGCGTTCGCGACGGGCTGGAAAAGACCATATATCCTACCGGCAGCGTCCCAGCGTCATAACGAATGACGAAGGGTGAAACCGTTCCGGGAGGCATGAAGGCTCGGGCGCGATTCACATACGAAATCGTCTGCGCGAGCGCTTCGCTCATGTTTGTTCCGGGATGGAAGGTTAGCCGAAGGAGCGCAGTGCCCTGGATGGACTTCGCCTCCACGCTCTCAATCCCATTGATGTAGAGGAAATGGTACTCATAGTAGTACGAGACGAATCCTTCCATCTGCTGCGGACTCATGCCGCCGTACGGCTGCGCCACATAGATGACCGGCAGGTCGAGGTTCGGAAAGATGTCCACGCGGGTCCGCATGATCGCCAGCACAGACGAGAATGCGAGAGCGACAACAAGGACGATGATGGTGATGGGACGCCGTAGGGCGATACGAATAAGCCACATGGATGCTATTTCCCTTTCGCCTGGCTCTGCAGCAACTGCAGAAATGGCAGGATGTGGCCTTGGGCCACGGCAAGCCCAAGTTCGGCTCGCCAGACTCCCAGGCGAGCAATCGCGTCATCACCTTCCGCTTGCGCAAGAACTCCCTCTGCTGCGGAGACGTCCACCACGGTCGCTAAACCAGATCGGTATCGGGCCTGTTGCTGTTGTTCGCTTGCTTGCGCAGCCGCAAGCTCGATCGGGGTGTTTGCCCTCAGTTGGCGAGCTCCGGCTAGGTTCGCCTGCGCCTGTTCGACCGCTGTCGTTACGTCGCTGACGGCTTGATCCAGGCGCGCATGCTCGGCCTCGATGTTCGCTTCCTGAACGCGACGTTGATCGCGGATGTTGAAAAAGTCGAGGGCTGCAAAGGAGACTTGGATGCCTGCCGCCCAGTTGAGCGTGTCTGGCGCGAGCCCTGCGGTGCCACCGGGAAACACTCCGCTGGCATTTGTCCCTGCGCCTCTTCCGAAGACCACTCCAGAAGTGCTGAAGACCGGGACATAACTGCGGTCAAGAAATCGCTTCTGAGCCTCCTGCTGAAGGTTCAGCGCATGCTCTTCAAGTACTGCCGGGTGCCTCACCGCCGTGGTAACGGAAAGATCACTCATAGGTGGTTCGACGAGAAGACCTGAAACGTCCACTTCAGCCTGCTCTTGTTTTGTCTGCAGATACTCAGCGAGCGCGGCGCGCTTGATCGCAACCTGAGTCTCGACTTGAATCAGTTGATTGCGAGCCAGCGCCAGTTGCGCGTCGGCTTGGGAAGCATCCGCGCCAGGACGGAGTGTGTTGTCGACCAGAACATGAACTACCTTGTCGAAGGACTCATAGCGTTGAACATTCGCCTTCGCAACTGTCACGAGTTGCTCTGCAGCAGAAAGATCAAAGAACGCGCTTCCCGCGTTCGCGCTCACTTGCAATTGCGTAAGGAATGCGGCCTGCCTTGCTGCCTCACTCCCTTGTCGAGCCACCTCGACCTTAGCGCTTCGCGCTCCGAAGTCGAAGGGTTGCCAGCTAACCAATGCACCTCCCGCACTGTTCCACGCGCTTCGCGTCGGATCAGCTGGGAGCACTTCCCCGGTCACACTGGGAATGGTAGCCTGTGGCAGCAAGAGTCCGAGGATGTTGTTTGCGGTTGCTCGATCGGTCTGCCAGAGGATGTCGGAGTGGGGCAAATAGGCGGTCTTGGCGACCCCAATAGCTCCCTGCGCGGCCCTCTGTTGGGCCTGGGATGCCCTGATAGAGGGGTAGTTAGCGCTTGCGGTTTCGATCACCTGTTCCAACGTCATGGCTGTGGGTCCGTTTTTCCCGGTTGTTTGGGCAAGTGAGTTGACGGGTACTGCCGGTAACGCGAAGAAGAGTAGGCATATCGCGCTGCAGAGGACCAATGAATATCTACGCATGGAAGGAACCTGCACTCCAGGTCAGGACAGCTATCCCCAATCGCCCAAATCATATCATCGAAATTCGATACTATGATTTAAGGCGTCGATGGAAGCGTATTGTTGTGGCTGTGCTATCACATCAACGGGAACTCTTTACCGGACTCATTCGCATCCATGTACTGGTTCATGCCGCTCATGAGCCTCTATTTGGCCTGGCGATGATGGAAGAGCTGAAGCATCACGGCTACCGGATTGGACCGGGAACTCTTTATCCACTCCTCCATGGCATGGAACGCAACGGACTTCTGGTTTCGGAATTGATGAACGTCAGCGGACGAAGACGAAGAGTCTACAAACTAACCAAAGCGGGAAAGAGAGCTTTGGAAAAAGCAAAGGTAAAAGTAGACGAATTGCACCATGAACTTCACGAAGATCGTCCAAGGACGATCTCTCATCTGGGTAAGGGAGAGCACAGTCGCTAATTGCTCCACATGGATCATTGGTCGGCTTCTCGTACACACGGATGGGCAAAGCATTGCGGAGAGCTGTTCCGAATCAAACCCTCGCCGGTTCATCGATTTGTGATCTTTCGGTTGAGTGAGCTTACTGCCGCCGCAACGTTTCGGTAATGGGACATTGGCCCCGACTGGATCAAGATTGGACCATAAATCACCCCCGGTAAAAAATTGATTTCCTACACTGCGCTTAGAGAACTAACTGCCAATACCCGACGTCGATCCATTTGTCGAACTTCCAGCCAACTTCCTTAAAGTACGCCACCTTCTGGAACCCGAATTTTTCGTGGAGGGCTACGCTTGCGTCATTCGGAAGAGAGATACCGCCTATGACAGTGTGCATTTCCCGTTCACGTAGTTCAGCAAGAAGCAATTGATACAATTGCGAACCGATTCCTTTGGTGGTTGCAACTGGATCTACATACACCGTGGATTCGACTGAATGGCGGTAGGCGCACCGTCCTTTTCATTTGCTGGCATAGGCGAAACCCCAAAGTCTTCCGCCCTCTTCGCAAACGAGCCAAGGCAGCGCTTCCAGAATTTCTGCGATTCGTTGCGCCATGTCTTCAGGTGTGACTGGGCTCTCTTCGAACGTTATCGCCGTGTGCGTGACGTAGTGATTGTAGATATCGCAAATCTGTGCAGCATCATCGGCTGTTGCAGGTCGAATCATGGGTTTAATTTTATTGGGGACAACTGATTTTGAGGTGCCCGTCGCTGGCGTCCAATACCTGAGCCCACACCTGTGCACCCATTTGTACGGGGTCCCAAGGGCTAGAAAGAGGCGGAGTATAACTAAGGTCGAGATCATTCAATGATTCGATCTTCATGCCGTGAAAGAGCGCTGCGGCAAGAATATCTATTCGCTTCGATACCTCAGAATCCTTGTGCCCTAGCAACTGCGCTCCGACCAATTGCCCGCTTTTGCTATCACCGGTAATCCGGAGGTGTAGTTCGCGGGCTCCCGGATAGTAGGCTTTGTGATCCCAAACCGTCTTTTCGGCTGTAAGAGGACAGAATCCAGCTTCGCGAGCTTCGGTGTCTCGTAATCCGGTGCGAGCAGCAACCAGATCAAAGATCTTCACCACCTGGGTTCCAAGCGAACCTGCGAACTCGCGCTGGCCGCCAACGATGTTCTCAGCAACTATCCGGCCCTGCTTGTGCGATGTTGTTCCAAGTGGCAGGTAGGCGTAATGATTCGACAGGCGGTGCCAAGTCTCCACGCAATCACCCGCGGCATAAATATCGGCAACGTTAGTTTGCATGGAGCGATTCACACGAAGCGCTCCCTTGATACCTGTCGCGATGCCTGCAGAGGCCCCTAGTTCGCTATTGGGCTGTACTCCTACTGCTACGAGAACGAGATCAGCGGCTACCAGGAAATTCTGAGAACCAGCGACCACGAGGCGGTCGCCGTCGCGCCCAATGGAGCGCGCCTCGACTCGGTTACAGACCTCGACTCGATGGTTTCGCAGCTCTGTCTCTACTCGTTTGCCAATGGAGGAATCGACTGTCGCTAATACAGCCTCCGTACGGCTGGCGAGAGTCACTTGGAACCGCGATGCACGAGGGCATCGGCCATCTCAAGGCCGATATACCCGGCTCCAACGATGATGGCTGACTTGGACTCGTGCTGTTCCAGAAAGCGGTGGAACGCGAAGCTGTCCTCCATCGTGTGTAATGGAAATACGCCAGGCAGGTCTAATCCTTCGATATCGGGATGGACCGGACGCGCACCAGTACCGATGAGCAGCTTGTCATAGCTCAACTCACGTTTTTTGCCGTTTGCGTCACATATGGTCACTGCCTTGCGCATCGGATCAATGGCCTCGGCTGTGTGATTCGGTATCAAATCAATGCCAGGAAATTCTGTCCGGTGAGCCAATGAGCGCCAGTCCGGAGTCTCTCCGCTGAGGAAGAATGGCAGCCCGCAAATGCTGAAGTTTGGATAATCGTCCGCCTCTGACCTGCCCCGTTTTTCTCAGCCAGCTGTAGCTGGAGTTTCTCGATTCAAGTTTGTGGGCGAGTATATCTCGCCGCGTCGTAGTCGGGGCTGTGGGGATGTGGGAAGCGCTGTTTGCTTTCCACATCTCCATAGCCCAAGGGGCTGCTGAACTCAGCAGGTGTTCTGTAGGCAAGCGAGCTATGCGGTCGTTCGCAGTTGTATTCCTGACGCCAGTTGTCCAAGGTTTTCCGCACGTCGTTCAGCGTGCGGAACCAGTTTGCGTTGAGACATTCGTCGCGTAGCCGTCCATGGAAGCTCTCGACGTGTCCGTTCTGCATCGGTCTTCCCGGCTGGATATGAATCAAATTGATCTTGTGTTCTTCCGCCCAGCCAAGCATGCGTCGCGAGGTGAACTCCGGTCCGTTATCAGAACGGACGTGTTCCGGCTGGCCGCGCTGTTCGATCAGCCGATCGAGAGCCCGTGTCACGCGACTGCTGCCCAGGCTCGTGTCAGCCTCCAGCACCAGGCACTCGCGGGTGAACGCATCAACCACACTGAGGATGCGGATCATGCGGCCGTTCGCCAGTCCATCC
>CAVRNK010000121.1:0-15374 GCA_963721995.1 uncultured Acidobacteriaceae bacterium
TGAGCTCATTGCTGCTTCATCTGTGGGTAGCCTCCCTGAGGAGCCGGGTATTGCGGCGCGCTGCCGTTCGGCTGGGGGCTTGACTGCTGAGGAGGCTGCTGGCTCGATGGCGGAGGGTTGGCAGAGGCCGATGGTTTTGGCCGGTCGACCAGCTTGAAGCCATCGCGAACTACGAAGAAGTTCTGCTGAGCCAGGTCGGCCTCGAGGACGCTGCCGTCCGAGGTGTAGAAGAGATCGACGTTAATAGGGTTCTCAGAGTTCATCGAAACGGTGGCGTACTGGACATCCATGAGCGAGCCGTTCAGCCGCCCATGCACGCTGGTGCCGCGCGTGATGATGGATGGCACAAGGATCCCGTCCTGCTTGGGGATGAGGATCCACGAGCTGGGCGGGTTATCCATGACCACCCGGGTCAGAAGCATGTAAGCAGCGGGATCCAGATCGGGTAGCAGGACGAGATGCTGATGCCGGTCGACCGTGTTCTGCGTCTGTTTGCCGTTGGCATTGATGCTGATCTGGAACTGGCGACCAGTCGGATCGGATGTCACGGTAAAGGTGACGGCGCTTCCGTTGACCGTGCCGGTGAGTTGATCGCTCACCAGATTGCGACTCCCGTCCAGATGCTGGGTATTGGTGAAGCTATAACTGAACTTGGTCAGGTTGAGCTTGCCGTGCGAGGTGACCGTGTATCCGGTTGAGACAGGCTGGATATCGTAGTCCGCTGACCCGACGACTTTGTCTCCCTGATAGACGGAGTAGTTAGCGGAGCCGGCGGTGAGATTCTGGGCGTGCGCGGCGACGGGCAGCAGCAAGGACAGCAATATACCGAGAGACCGGGAAGCAGGAAACGGGAGCATTCAAGTCAGTACCTCTACTTCCTTCAGACACAATTTCGGGGAAGAAGATGCGGCAAAGCAGCCAACAGCCATTAGCCATTAGCCAACAGCCATTAGCCAACAGGGGTGGGCCGATAGCCAAAGAAAAGCCGATAGCCATTAGTGAATGCACTACCAGATCGGCTGACGCATTTCAGTCTGCTGACTGATCACTAATGGCTGTTGGCTATTGGCTGCCCTTACTTCTGGGCCTGATCGAAGCGCTTGTTGATCTCATCCCAGTTGACGGTATTCCACCAGGCGGCGAGGTATTCGGGCCGGCGGTTCTGGTACTTCAGGTAGTAGGCGTGCTCCCACACGTCGTTTCCGAGGATGGGGTATTTTCCCTGCAGCAGCGGGCTGTCCTGATTACCCGTGGTGGCGATGGTCAGCTTGCCACCATCCCAGAGGAGCCAGCCCCAGCCGGAGCCGAACTGCTTGGCGGTGGTCTCATTGAACTGCTTTTTGAAGGCCTCGAAGTCGCCGAAGTCCTTGCGGATGTGCTCGGCGATTTTGCCGGTGGGCTCGCCGCCACCGCCGGGCTTCATGATGTTCCAGAACATGCTGTGGTTGACGTGACCGCCCCCGTTGTTGCGCACGGTTGTGCGGATGTCCTCGGGGATGCTGTTGATGTTGCGGAGGAGATCCTCGGCGGTGTGTTTGCCGAGCTCAGGATGCTTCTCGATGGCGCCGTTGAGGTTGGTGACGTAGGCCTGATGATGCTTGTCGTGGTGGAGATGCATGGTCTGCTCGTCGATGTAAGGCTCGAGCGCGGCGTAGTCGTAGGGAAGAGGTGGAACTTCGTAAGCCAAAGCGTTTCTCCTTCACTCTGTTAGATGCTTGCCCTGAATCCTCGCGCGGGGTCCGCAGGGACCCGACGGGCGCGTCCTCGATCATACTGGATGCGGCAGAGTGATGGAGAGGTGCAAAGGCTAGGGTGTAGGGGCTAGGGTGTAGGGTGTAGCGAAGCCAATAGCCAACAGCCAACAGCCATTAGCCATTAGCCATTAGGGATTCATTGGCTGTTGTGCCCGCTCCACCAGAGTCTGCCCTGGGCTTAGTCGGAGGGGCCGTATTTGTAGATGCAGCAAACTTCCGGGACGCTGATCGTGGTCCCCATTCGCACCCCGGTCGGCTAATGGCTGTTGGCTATTAGCTGATGGCTTAGTTCGCGGCCGGGGTGAGGGCGGCCATGGTCTGGCTGTCGGGCTGTCCGGTCTGGGGCAGGCCGACGCTGGCCTGAAAGGCGCGCAGGGCGTCCATGGTATTCGCTCCCAGCTGGCCGTCGATACCGCCCGGTGAGAAGCCCCTCAGAGTCAGGTAGAGCTGCGCGGCGCGAACGTCGAGGTCGGGTATCTGACCCGAGTTGAAGGTCTTGAAAGCGGCAGCCAGCTGCGTGTCGTAGTGATTCCGTTGAAAGTCAGCTCCGTTGTATCCCCGGGCGAAGGCGGCCCAGTTCTGCGCCTGCAGGTGACCGGCGAGATGGGCGGACTGGAGGAAGGAACGAAACGCGTCGAGCTGCGCGTCCTCGGATTCAGTCATGGCAGCGATCATGGAGTCGACGTCTGTGAAGCCGGCCAGAATGCAGTTTTCGCCGAGGATCTGGGCGAGTCCCCATGAGGTGCTCTGGAGGGCGGCCTGCGTGTTGAGAGCCAGGGCCTTCTCCAGAAGGGTGTATTGGGGTGCGCCATCAGCGGCGACGTTTCCGGCGGACGGGCTGCTGATGTCGGGGTTCGTCCGGTCGTAGATTCCACCGGTATGCACGTGAAACCTGTAGCGCTCGAAGCGAATGACGGGGCGGCGGTCGGGGAGAAATCCACAACCGGTGGTTTCGACATGCAGGACGGCCCAGATGTTGGGCAGTGGAACGTTGAGTGCTGTCGCGGCAGCATTCACAGCAGCGGAGCTGAGCGCCACAGTTTGTCCGATAAAGTTCATTCTTACCTCACGCAAGGAATCAAAGGGTACGACAGATCGGCGCGGGCCAATGAACAGCGCTCGGGGCCGACCGAAACTGCATACTCTGAGATGGGGAGGCGGCAACGGGTGCTAAAACGTCCATTAGGCTCCGCGAAGAAGGGAGCGACAAGTACTTTTTTGCAGGCCGGGTGAGTGAGATCAGCCCGAGCCGGATTCTTAAGCGATGAACTGCGATGATGAGAGAGGGCAGATTGCTTCTCCCAGAAAAACGAAAGGCCCGGACGCGCCAATGCGGCCGAGCCTTATCTGGTTTCTACTTCCATTATAGCCAGCGGAGGGGAAATTACCGGCCAGGTAATTTTGTATTCGCGGCTCGTGGAATGAACCACTTAAGTACTTCCCGGACGTCTATCTCTTGACAAGCTCCGTGGGCCGAAGCGAATCAATGGCGCGCGGTGTGCGGTTGCACATGTGTTCATCGGACGCAGGCGGCGAAGTGGAGAGAGAGCTTGTTTGTTGGTTACACTGCGGGTTGGGGCTGCTGTTCTGACCGTATCGACATCCATTAAGAAATTGACGTCGCCTTGGCTCGTTCAAAGATAACTCGGCGGCAACTGCTTCGGACGGCAGGGGCTTCGGGTGTGCTCGCCCTGGGCGCGCCCGCGGTTGCGGTAGCTGAAGGCTTTCAGAATCAACCGCAGCAGCCGAAAGTGAAGCCGAGCCAGGAGCCTCAGCCGGAATCACAGGCGGCACAGAAGTATCCGCAGCAACTGGGCGAGTTCATCAATCGGCCGCTCACGCAGGTGTCAAAGGCGGCGGATGCGCTGCTGGATGATCTCGAAGCCCGGGGCTGCGATTTTTTCTACAACGAAGCCAGTCCGAAGAGCGGGCTGGTTCGTGACCGCGCGCCGTCAGCGGGGCGCTCGTTGAGCCGGGTGGCCAGCATTGCGGCGACGGGATTCGGATTGAGTGCGCTGTGCATCGCGGCCAAGCGGAACTATCTGCGGCCCAGCGACTGCGAAGCCAGAGTGGAAAAAACGCTGGCGTTTTTGCTGGAAGAGTGCCCGCACGAGCACGGATTTCTCTATCACTTTATCGACATGGAGAGCGGGCAGCGGATGTTCGGCAGCGAGCTCTCGTCGATTGACACCGCCCTGTTGCTTTGCGGCGTGCTGCTATGCCGGGAGTATTTCTCGGGGAACACGAGGATTGCGGCGCTGGCGACGACGTTCTACAGGCGTATCGACTGGCTATGGATGCTGAACGGGGGAATGACGCTCTCGATGGGCTGGCTGCCGGACCAGGGATTTCTGAGTCACCGCTGGGATATTTATTCCGAGCTGATGACGATGTACCTGATGGCGATCGGGTCACCGACCCATCCGATTTCACCCGACACGTGGAATGCGCTGCAGCGGCCGGTCATCGACTTCGGAGGCATTAACTACATCAGCGGCGTGGCGCCGCTGTTCATCCACCAATACGCGCACGCGTGGTGCGACTATCGCGACATCAGGGACCTGCACGCGAATTACTTTACGAATTCGATCGCGGCGACGCGGACGCATCAGTTGTGGTGCCTGACACTGGGCAGGAGCTATCCGTGGATCGACCAGGATATGTGGGGGATCACGGCGTCGGATTCGCGCGCCGGATATCGCGTTTGGGGCGGTCCTCCGCCGATGGGGCCTCTCGATGGCACACTGGTTCCGTGTGCGGCGGCGGGATCTTTGCCGTTTCTTCCAGCGGAGTGCTCGCACGTGCTTTTGAGCATGCGGGAGAAGATGGGAGACAGGGTCTGGACCAAGTATGGTTTCGTGGACGCGTTTAATGCCAATCCAAAGTCGAACTGGTATGCCGGGGATATTCTGGGGATTGACCAGGGGATCAGCGTGCTGATGGCGGAGAATCTGCGTACCGGCTTCGCCTGGCAGTACTTCATGAAAAACCGCGAGATTGTGCATGCCATGAACGAGGTTCAGTTCCATCCTGATCCGGATGCAAATACTCAGGTTCTGTGAGCAAAACGACGATAAATGTAACCCGTTCTTGGAAGATTCATCTATGTGCAGTAGAGTTCTGACCCTGAGGTATTTCACGGGAAGGCTGTAATTGTAGGGAGTTAGTGGATGACGGAGCTGGTACCGCAGTACACGTGGGTAGAGGGTCAAGGGCTTGCGTTTGGCGCGCCGGGCATGGAGCCACGGTGGACGTCGGCGGCGAAGGATGCGGTCGGCACGGCTTATTCGTCGTCGAGCCGGGCCTGGTATACCGTCTCCCACGGAATTCTGAACGAGATTTATTACCCGACGATCGACCGGCCGCAGATCCGCGACATGGGGTTTCTGATCATGGATGGCGAGACCTTTTTTCATGAGGACAAGCGCGATCTCAAGCACGAATTTGCTTATATCGACTCAGATGCGCTGGGAGTGCGGATCACGTCGCGCGACTGTGACGGCCGCTATACGCTGGTGAAAGAGATCATCAACGATCCGCATTATCCGGTAGTGCTGATTCGCGTGAAGCTCGAGGGCGACAAGGATTTTCTGTCGCGCCTGCAGGTATACGCGCTGCTGTCTCCGCACATTGAAGGTGGAGGAGCGGGAAATTCTGCGCGCACGCTCATCGCGGCGGGCGAACTGGCGGTGGTGGCGTGGAAGAATCACACCTCGCTGGTGCTGGCGACCACTGGCGGATTCAGCCGGGCCAGCTGCGGCTACGTGGGCAAAAGCGATGGCTGGCAGGACCTGAAGCACAACCTGACGATGGACTGGCAGTTCGGGTCGGCACTCAACGGCAACATCTCGGTGATGGGGCAGATCGATCCGCGCCGCATGCGCGAGTTCACGGTGGCGATCGGCTTCGGCGAAGGGCACCATGCAGCGCTGGCGGCAACGGCGGGAGCTCTGGCGAATCCGTTTGAGAAGCACTTAAGGCGGTTTATCGAGCAGTGGCACCGCGCGGCGAGCCCGCGGGAATGGGCAGTCAACTCGAAGGATGGCGGCAGGCTGTTGCAGGTGAGTCACAACGTTGTGCTGGCTCACGAGGACAAGACCTTCGGAGGGGCGTTCATCGCCTCGGCGTCGATTCCATGGGGCTACGCCAAGGGAGACGACGACCTGGGCGGATATCACCTGGTGTGGACACGGGACATGGTGCAGAGCGCAACCGCTTTGCTGGCCGCCGGCCGGGTCGATACTGCACGGCGCGCGCTGACCTATCTTGCCTGTACACAGCGGCCCGATGGGGGATTTGCGCAGAACTTCTGGATTGACGGAACGCCTTACTGGACGGGGATTCAGCTGGATGAAGTGGCGTTTCCGATTATTCTGGCGTGGCGGCTGTGGAAGCTGGACGGGCTGGGCGATTGGGACGTCTTTCCCTTTGTCGAGCGCGCGGCGGGATTTCTGGTGCGCTATGCACCGGTAACGCAGCAGGAGCGCTGGGAAGAATGCCCGGGCTATTCGCCTTCGACCCTGGCGGCCGTGATTTCAGGGCTGGTTTGCGCAGCCGAGCTGGCCGAGGCACACGGCTCTCCTGAGCTGGCGCAGTTCCTTTGCGAGCAGGCGGACTGGATCGAGGGCCACCTGGAAGACTGGACGGTAACGAATGACGGCGTTCTGCTGCCGGAGGTGAAGCGGCACTACATGCGGATTCGCCCACCGGAATGCGGCGAGCCCTATGCCCGCGAAGGTTGCGGGAAGGAGATGATCCACATCGCGAATCGCTGCCCGGGCGAGAAGGCGGAGTTTGAAGCGCGCGAGGTCGTCGACGGCGGGTTTCTGGAGCTTGTCCGATACGGGGTGAGGCGGGCAGATGATCCGGTGATCGTGGACACCCTGAAAGTAATCGATCATGTGCTGAAGATCGATGCGCCGCAAGGACCCTGCTGGAGGCGCTACAACCATGACGGTTACGGGCAGAGGCATGACGGCGGCCCCTTTCAGGGGTGTGGACAAGGGCGGGCGTGGCCGCTGCTGACCGGGGAGCGAGCGCATTATGAGCTGGCTGCCGGACGTGACATAAGCTCGCTGATTGAGACCTACGAGAAATTTGCTTCCGAGGGCGGCATGATGCCCGAGCAGATCTGGGACGAGCCGGACAGGAACGGGCTCGTCTTCGGCGGCCCTGCAGGGTCGGCGATGCCTCTGGTGTGGGCGCATGCGGAGTATCTCAAGCTGTTGCGTTCTGTTTATGACGGCCGGGTCTTCGACCGGATTGCGCCCGTCGAGCAGCGTTATGCGAATGGGCGGGAACGCTGTAAGCTGGAAGTCTTCAAGCTGCGCAGGCCGGTGAAGAGCATATGCGCCGGGTACCGTTTGCGCATTATTGCCCAGAATCATTTTCGTGTGATCTGGACGTTGGACAATTGGCAGACGGTGACCTCGACGGAAAGCGCGACGTTAGGTCATGCCGGGTCATTTGCCGATCTTCAAACAGGCCCCGAGCAGACCGGCATGCTTTCATTTACTCTTTTCTGGCCGATGGAAAATCGCTGGGAAGGCCGTAATTTCGATGTGACGATTGAGGCGCCCGAGTAACGCGAGATCAACTCTGAAACGAGGTTTTTATGAGCGATATAGACCTGCTTTCAATTAATGCACTCAGATTTCTTGCCGTAGATGCGGTCGACAAGGCCAACAGCGGGCATCCGGGCGCGCCACTGGGCGATTCCCCGATTGCGTATTTGCTCTTTCACAAGTACATGCGGCACAACCCGAAGAACTCGCACTGGCCCAACCGTGACCGGTTTGTGCTTTCGAACGGGCATGCCTCAGCGCTGCTTTACGGTGCGCTCCATCTCTCCGGCTACGACGTGACAATCGAAGACCTCCAGCAGTTCCGGCAGTTTGGGTCGAAAACTCCGGGACATCCGGAGCGCGGCGACACGGACGGGGTCGAGGTTACGACCGGCCCGCTGGGACAGGGGCTGGCGATGTCTGTAGGCCTGGCCATTGCGGAAAAGCATCTGGCGGCGGTCTATAACCAGCCGGGATTCGACATCGTCGATCACTACACCTACGGAATCTGCGGCGATGGCGACCTGATGGAAGGCATTTCCCATGAGGCGGCTTCGCTGGCCGGTACGCTGGGCCTGGGCAAGCTGATCTTTCTCTACGATGACAACCTGATCTCGCTTGACGGCCCGACGGAGCTGTCGTTTACCGAGAATGTCGAGAAGCGCTTCGAGGCGTATCACTGGCATGTGCAGCGCGTGGCCGACGGCAATGATCTGGATGCCATCTCGGCGGCCATCGAAGCGGCCAAAGCGGTAACCGACAAGCCTTCGATCATCGCGGTGCGCACGGTGATCGGCTATGGCAGCCCCATCGCAGGCACCAACAAGGTGCACGGCGAGGCTCTGAAGCCGGATGAGGCGAAGGAGACCAAGAAAAATCTGGGATGGCCGGAAGACAAGTTCTTCTATGTTCCCGAGGAGGCGCAGAAGAACTGGTCGACGATTATCGATCGCGGCGCGCAGTACGAGAAGGAATGGAAGGATCTCTTCGCCAAGTACAAGGCTAAGTATCCCGAGCTGGCGGCCGAGTTTGAGCGGACGCAGGCCGGAAGACTGAAGGATGGTTGGGAGAAGTCGCTGCCTTCCTTCCCGGCGGGCGGCAAGGGAATGGCAACGCGTAACGCCGGCAATGCAATCATGAACGCGTTTGCGAAGGATGTGCCGGAGCTGATTGGCGGAGCGGCTGATCTGACGGCATCGACTAAGACAATCCTGAAGGACGGGGGGAATTTTCACGTCGATCCCAAGGGCAGAAACATCTGGTTCGGCGTGCGCGAGTTCGGCATGTGCGCAGCGGTGAACGGCATGTGGGCCCACGGTGGGCTGATTCCGTATGGATCGACGTTCTTTACCTTCTCCGACTACTGCAAGTCTGCCATCCGCATGGCGGCGATCATGCACGCCCATTCGCTGTTCATCTTCACGCACGATTCGATTGCCCTTGGCGAAGACGGGCCGACGCACCAGCCGATCGAGCACCTGATGATGCTGCGCGCGGTACCGTTCCTGACGGATTTTCGCCCCGCGGACGCGAACGAGACGGTTGCGGCATGGAGGCTGGCCCTGGAGCGCAAGAGCCCGTGCTTCATGGCGCTCTCGCGGCAAGACCTTCCGGTTTTCGATCCGGAGAAGAACGCGATCTATGACAGCGTGAAGCATGGCGCCTACATTGTCGAGAAGGGCGGCGATTCGCCGGACCTGCTGATCGTGGCCACGGGCGCGGAGGTGTGGGCAGTGTTGAATGCAGCGGCCGAACTGGGCAAGGAAGGGATCAAGACCCGGGTGGTTTCAATGCCCAGCTGGAAGATCTTTGAGGAACAGAGCGAAGAGTACCAGGCTTCGATCTTCCCGGATCATCTTCCTAAACTGGCGGTCGAAGCGGGTGCGCCGCTGGGCTGGTGGAAGTTCGTGGGCCGGCATGGAGATGTGATTGGCCTGGAGCGGTTTGGAGCTTCATCGCCGGGCAAGATAGCACTTGAAAACCTTGGCTTCGGCGTGGACAGCATCGTGAAGCGCAGCAAGGCGCTGGTGAACCGGGTACGCAAGTCCGAAGGCGCATTGGCGGAGAAATAAGCGATGAAGCTGGTGATTGGAGCGGATCACGCGGGCTTTCCCTTGAAGGAGGAGGTGCGCGGTTATCTGGAGCGGCTCGGTTACGAGGTGATCGATGTCGGCGCCTACAATGCCGAGCCCTCCGACTATCCAGACTTCGCCGAGGCGTTGGGACGGGTGCTGATGGCCAGACGAGCCGACCGGGGCATCCTGATCTGCGGCAGCGGCGTGGGGGTGAATGTAGCGGCGAACAAGCTGCCGGGCGTCCGCGCATGCATGTGCCACGACACGTATTCGGCGCACCAGGGCGTGGAGCACGACGATATGAATGTGCTGGTGATGGGTGCCCGGATCATCGGCCCCGCGCTGGCATTCGATCTGGTGGCAAGTTTTCTGCATGCCCATTTCCAGAAGCAGGAAGATCGTTTTGTGCGGCGATTGAACAAGGTCAAAGCAATTGAAGCGCGTTATATGCCGGAAGCAGTGAAGCAAGACGCCTGAAGGGAACCCTCCAGGAAACCCGGAACGGACGAGAACAGCGATGACAGATATCAGCACGGTTCTTTGGGATGTGGGTGGGGTTCTGCTGACCAATGGCTGGGATCATGGCGGGCGCGCGGATGTGCTGGCGCACTTCAACGTGGACAAGGCTGAGTTTGAAGAGAGGCATCCGGAAGCCAACGACGCCTGGGAGAAGGGCCTGATCACGGTCGAGGAGTATTTGCATCGAACCGTCTTCTGGGAGTCGCGCAAGTTCACACCCGTTGAGTTTCTTGAAGCGATGAAGGCTGAATCGCGGGTGCTGGACAATACCGCGCTGGGAGTGCTGGAAAACCTGGCAGCGAGCGCAGATGTTGACCTGGGAATGCTGAACAACGAGGCGCGCGAATTGAACGATTACCGGATTGAGACGTTCGGTCTGCGCGGCTACTTCGACTTCTTCTTCAGCTCCTGCTATGTGGGGTTGCGCAAGCCGAGCGAGCAGATCTACCGGCTGGCGCTGGATGTTTTGCAATGCGAGCCGGATGAGGTGGTGTTCATTGACGACCGCGCCGGCAATGCAGAGGCGGCGGCGGCGCTGGGGATACACGCGATCCGTTACGAGGGGACGGCGCAGCTTGAACGGGAGCTGGCGGCGCTGGGGATAGAAGCACAAGTGGTTTGAAGTCCGCAGGGTGGATGACGTGACGGTGGCGACACGCACGACAGACTAGACTCTTCAGAGAGATCAACAGGCCGCAAGGAGGATCCTATGGCGACGACCGAAGTAAAGATTGCCCCGGAGAACATACAGGCAGCATCGAAACCCAGCGAGCGCGTGCCCGAACCAGGTGTCGTTGTGATCTTCGGCGCATCCGGCGACCTGACCAAGCGCAAGCTCCTGCCTGCGCTCTTTCATCTTGAACAACAAGGCTTGCTGCCAAAAGAATTTGCCATTGTCGGTGTGGCGCGCCGTGATTTGAAGGCCAGCTTTGCGGATGACATGAAGGACGGCATTCTGCGATATGGCGGCGGAGAAAAAGGCGATAAGGTGCTCGACGAGTTCATCGAAAAAGTGGATTACCACGCGATGAACTTTGACGATGACAAGGGCTACATCGAGCTTAACGCCTTGCTCGAGCGGATTGACAAGGAGCGTGGCACGAAGGGCAATCGGCTGTTCTATCTCGCGGTTGCTCCGGAATACTTTTCGGACATTATCGATCACCTCGGGGCGCATGGGATGGCTCATCCGGAAAAGGGGCATGCGCGGGTGATTATCGAGAAGCCGTTCGGGCATGATCTGCAATCGGCGCGAGAGCTGAATGCCGAAGTCAACAAGGTTTTCGATGAAGAGCAGATCTTCCGCATCGACCATTACCTCGGCAAGGAGACGGTGCAGAACATATTGGTGTTTCGATTTGCCAACGGCATCTTTGAGCCGATCTGGAACCGTAACTTTATCGACCATGTACAGATCACAGCGGCGGAGAGCATCGGGATCGAAGGCCGCGGGCCGTTCTATGAGAAGGCGGGCGCGTTGCGCGACGTGGTGCAGAACCACATGATGGAACTGCTGTCGTTCGTTGCGATGGAGCCGCCGGTGTCGTTTGAGGCTGCTTCTGTGCGCGGTGAAAAGGTGAAGGTGTGGCGCGCGATCAAACCCATCTCGATCGACAACACCGTGCGCGGTCAGTACTCGCTGGGAATGGAGGATGGGCAGCAGGTGCAGGGCTATCGCGAAGAAGATCGCGTGGATCCTCAGTCCGCGACTGAAACGTTTGCGGCGTTGAAGCTGGAGATTGAAAACTGGCGATGGGCAGGTGTGCCGTTCTATTTGCGCGCCGGCAAACGGATGGCAAAACGGGTCACCGAGATCATGATCCAGTTTAAGCAACCGCCGCTGTTACTTTTCGAGCGTCTGGCTTCGGGACCGTGCAATGAGATTCAACCGAACATCCTGACCATGAGGATCCAGCCGGACGAAGGTATTTCGCTGCGATTCGGGGCAAAGGTGCCTGGGCCGGATACGAATGTCTGCCCGGTAGTGATGGATTTTCGATATGCGACAGCGTTCGGGGTGAATTCCGCGAACGGCTATGAACGGCTGCTGCTGGACGCGATGCTCGGCGATCAGACATTGTTTGCTCATCGCGATGGTGTGGAGGCGACCTGGTCGCTGTACACGCCCGTGCTGGAAGAGTGGGCGAAGGCGAAGCCGAAGGATTTCCCCAATTACAGGAGCGGCTCGTGGGGACCGAAGGCAGCCGATGGGTTGATTGGGCGCGATGGGCGTCAGTGGCATAGGATTTGAACTCAGAGAAGCGGGCGCATGGGAAGAAAGACTTCAGTTGAATATCGGGTATACGATGGCGCCGACGCCTTGAGCAGAGCGGCGGCTGAGCATTTTCTTGAAACGGCACAGGCTGCGGTCGCGGCGCGCGGAAAAGCGCGGATTGCGATCTCGGGTGGGAGTACTCCCAAGCGAACCTTCGAACTGCTGGCGAATCCTGCGGAGCGCTATTTGAAGGCCATGCCGTGGGAGCAGATGGAACTCGACTGGGTGGACGAGCGCTGCGTGCCTCCGGATCATCCGGACAGCAATTACCGGATGACGCGCGAGGCGATGTTAAGCAAGGTTCCCCTGAAGCCGGAGAAGGTCTTTCGGATCGAGGGCGAGTTCGAGCCGGACGAGGCGGCGGCGCGGTACGAGAGCGCGGTCCGCGGGCAGTTTCGGCTGGAAGGCGCAGAGATGCCTCGATTCGATGTGCTGGCTCTGGGCATGGGGGATGATGGGCACACCGCTTCGCTGTTTCCACATACGGCCGCTCTTCACGAGCTGGTGCGAGTCGCTGTTGCGAATCACGTACCGCAGCAGAAGGAATCGTGGCGAGTGACACTGACGTGGCCGGTGATCGTTGAGGCAGCGGACGTGTTCTTTCTGATCGGCGGCAAGGATAAGGCCGATCCATTGCATCGCGTACTTCAGGGGCCCTACGATCCAGAGACACTGCCTTCGCAATTGATTCAGCCGAAGAACGGCAGGCTGCTATATCTCCTTGACAGAGACGCAGCGGCGCTGTTGCCTCCGCCAGATGCCAATGGAGTGGGGCGACTGGAGATTGAACGATGATTCTGGCCGGGGACGTAGGCGGCACGAAGGTTCATCTGGCACTGTACGGCTTCAGCGAAGGACGGCTCAGCCATGTGCGAGATGAGAAGTTTCATGCCAAAGATTTTGAGGGCCTGGAGCAGATCGCACAGAAGTTTCTTGCTGACAGCGGCGATCCCCATGTGACGGCCGCGTGTTTCGGCGTGCCTGGCCCGGTGCGGGGCGGCCGGCTGAAGCTGACGAACCTGCCCTGGATACTCGATTGCCGCGACCTGTCCCACGAGCTGAAGATCGAGCATCTCTTTCTCATCAACGACCTTGAAGCGAACGGCTACGGTATTCCCGAGCTCTCGTCCGATCAGATTTTCCAGTTGAGTGCCGGCGATTCCGGGGCAATCGGCAATCGCGGACTGGTGTCTGCGGGCACAGGACTGGGCGAAGCTATCCTGGTGTGGAACGGAAGAATTCACGTTCCCATCGCTTCCGAAGGCGGGCATTGCGACTTTTCCGCCCGCAATGATCTTGAGATTGACCTGCTGCGCTATCTGCAACGGCAGCTGAAGGGGCGGGTGAGTTTCGAGCGGGTGGTATCCGGCATAGGCCTAAAGAATATCTACACGTTCCTCCGCGATGAAAAAGGCCTTGAAGAACCGAAGTGGCTGAAGGAGCGAATGGCCCTTGAGGACCCGAACGCTGTGATCGGGGAAGTGGGTGAGGCGGGAACCAACGAACTGTGTGCGAAGACGCTGAATATGTTTGTTTCGGCTTACGGCGCTGAAGCCGGGAACCTGGCTCTCAAGGTGCTCGCAGCAGGCGGGTTGTATCTGGGCGGGGGGATTGCTCCGAAGATCCTGGATAAGATGAAGGACGGTACGTTCATGAACGCCTTTACCGACAAGGGGCGCCTGAGCGAGCTGCTGATACACACTCCGGTGCGCATTATTCTCGAGAGCCGCGCCGCGTTGATGGGGGCGGCGGCGTATGCAGAGTCGCGAGCCGCTGCAATCACCGGCGCATCGGAGCGTGCGGCATCGCAATCCAATCGGTCGTAAACTGAATCTATCCGCGAACCTCTATCCCGAGAGGTCGCGAAGTCTGCGTGGTCTGGTTTTTTGAATCAGGAAAGGTATTGAGTCCTTTTGTGGAGAATCATAGGGTGATGAAGAAAAATTTCTTGGGTGCGTTGCTGGCTGTGATGTGCCTGGTTGCGACGTCTCAGCTTGCTTTTGCGCACGCGGTCCTGATTTCGTCGACCCCGAAAATTCACGGGGTCATGCATGGACCGGCGATTGATATGGACCTGAAGTACAATTCGCGCGTAGACGGCACGCGGTCCAGCCTGAGTCTGGTGATGCCGAGCGGAGCCGTGCAGCCTCTCGCGCTCGAGAAGCAGACTGCGCCGAATGAACTGGGCGCACACGCTCAACTTGGCCCCGGCAAGTACACGCTGCGCTGGACGGCGCTGGCGACTGACGGTCACATCACGCGTGGTGAAGTTCCCTTCACGGTGGAGTAGGACAGGCTTCCCGCAACCGTGATCTGGCTGATTCAGGATTTCGATCTCTTATCGGTGCTGCTGCGCGCCCTGGGGCTTTCCCTTGAAGCGGTGACGGTCGGGGGAGTGTTCGTGCTGCTGTTCGTGGCACGAGCCGGATCCGCCGAACCGGGGGCGCGGAACCGCGTCTGCCGATTCATCGCGGGATTCAGCCTGGCTCTGGCGATCACCCTGGTTCTAACAGCGGCTGAGAGCGCATTGATGCTGATGGGCGGGAACGGTCCAGGCACGCCGGGCGTGGCCTTCCGGGACGTGGTATCGGCCTCATTCTTTCGCTCAGATTGCATTCTGGCGCTCGCGGCGCTGGCAATGTTCTTTTTACTGCGGTTCTGCCCGAGGCAAACCTGGGCCATATCTCTTGCCGGACTCGCGATCGTTTCGTCTTCAACCGCGTTGAGTCATGCTGCCTCGCGAGTCGATCACCGGCCGCTATTGCTGTTGCTGACCGCGGCTCACCATCTAGGCGCGGCTGCGTGGATCGGCGGCCTGGGCAGTCTGCTGGTTGCCATACGCGCCAGCCAGGACGCGCGAAATATTCACGCGATGGCGCGGCGCTTCTCGACGATGGCGATCGTGAGCGTGGCGGTGCTGGTGCTTGCCGGCATCGTCATGGCGAAGTTCTATATAGGTACCTGGAGCGAGATATACGGCACGTCCTACGGCCTGATGTTGCTGGCCAAGGCTTATCTCCTCCTGCTTGCGCTGACGCTCGGAGCGAGCAATTTCTGGCTGGTGCGGGAGACCCGATCTGAAGCTACGCCGGTTTTGTTACGGCTGCGGCGTTTCAGCGAAGCCGAGATCGGGCTGGGATTCACGGCATTGCTGGCGGCCGCTTCGCTTACTTCGCAGCCTCCGGCG
>CAVRNK010000122.1:0-95832 GCA_963721995.1 uncultured Acidobacteriaceae bacterium
TGACTCGCTTGCCAGCGTCGTCTCAAACCTCGACAACTACAAGCAGGTCACCGAAGTTTCTGTGAATTTCGCCTTCGACAAGGCCGAGCTCACCAAGGCCGACCGGGCGAAGCTCGATCTGTTTGCCACCCAGCTCGCCGAAACCAAGAGCTACATCCTTGAGGTCACAGGCGGAACCGACTCGGCAGGCTCGGCCGCTTACAACTACGACCTCAGCCAGCGCCGCGCCCGCAGCGTCGTTCAATACCTCGCCGCACAGCACAACGTCCCGGCCCACAAGTTCTATCTCATCGGAATCGGCAAGGACCAGGAAGTCGCGTCCAACTCTACCGCTGCCGGACGCGCCCAGAACCGCCGCGTCGAAATCCAGCTGCTCTCGAACGTGACCGGACAGCAGCCTACTGGTCCGCAGACCAGCGAACTCTCTACTCCCGCACAACACCAGTAACGGAGCCACGAGTAACAGCCCTGAGACTCTGTGGGGGGACAAAGACGGGCAATAGAAACGCTGAAGAGGGCAGACACTCCACATCTGCCCTCTCTTTTTGTCTCTCTGCTCTTGCTGAGAAACAAGCGCCGGAAGCAGCTTCCAATCTCCAACCCTTGATGGCTAATGGCTGTTGGCTAATGGCTGCCCTTTCACATCGCCATCTGCGCTACATGCGCTTCGCGCACATCGTGAGCCGTGAAGAGCCGCAGAAAAGGAGCGCCTTCGCAGGCCGCTTCCACCGCAGGCCGTCCCTTCGCCTCCTCGCGTTCCACCAGGCAGATCGCCGCGATCACCTTCATCCCGGCTTCCTTCGCGGCTTCAATCGCGGTGATCGTCGAACCGCCTGTCGTGCACACATCATCCACGATGATCACCGGCGCGGCCTTTTCGAGAAACCCTTCGATCCGCCGCCCCGTGCCGTGCGTCTTCTCCGCCTTCCGCACCAGAAAGCCATGAATCAGCGCTGCTCCGGGATGCCTCTTCGCATACCACGCGCTGGCGGTCGCCACATTCGACACGATCGGGTCAGCACCCATCGTCAGGCCGCCTACCGCCGCCGGCTTCAGCTTCTGTTCGTGCAGCATGTCCAGAATTGCCACCCCCGTCAGCCGTCCGCCCTCGGCATGCAGAGTCGTCGTGCGGCAATCGATGTAGTAGTCGCTCTTGGCGCCTGAAGACAACGTGAAATCGCCGAGCTTGAAACTGATGCGCGAAAGCAGATGCAGCAGGGAAGTACGATTGTCCGTAGCCATTACCAAAATTGTAGACGCTGACTCGCCCCGGAAATCCGCACCTTCGACACATAATGCGTCTCTCAGATTCGAGAGATGCGTGACAATATCACTCAACGACCATCCCCGCCCTGCGAGGTGCAAGCGATGCACACCGTGCTGCGCGATATCCGCTACGCCGTGCGCCAGTTACACAAGTCTCCCGGCTTTACGATTACTGCAGTCGTCACGCTCGCTCTTGGCATTGGAGCGAACACCGCTATTTTCAGCGTCGTCTACCGGCTTCTGCTTCAATCGCTTCCTTTCCATGACGCAGCGCGCATCGTAAGCATCGTTGAAACCCACCCCCAGGTGCCAGGAGGACTCGAGGTTACCTATCCCGACTATCAGGATTGGCAGACCCAGCAAAAGAGCTTTGAGCAGCTTGCCGCGTATTCGACTCTGAACCCGGATACCGTCTCCCTCGCCACGAGCGGCCTTCCCGCGCAGGTACACAGGGTGCTCGCCTCCGACAACTTCTTCTCGCTGCTCGGAGCTTCTCCTCAAATTGGCCGCACCTTCAGCGAACAGGACGAAACCCCCGGAGCGAATCACGTCGCCGTGCTGAGCGCGGGGGCGTGGCAGCAATATTTCGGCCGAGACCCCGGCGTTGTGGGGCGTCGCATGGACATCAACGGAGCCAGCTACACCATCATCGGAGTTCTCCAGCCCGGCGCTGCCTTTCCCGCTCAGGGTGAAGTCTGGCTGCCACTTTCTCTGCTGGATCAGCCCACGCAGTCTTCCCGCGTGTGGCACTCCGTCAATGTCATCGGCCGCCTGCGTCCCGGCGTCGAATTAGCCGACGCCAAAGCCGATATGCAGACCATCGCGGCGCGGCTCGCCTCGGCCTATCCGGCGACAAACCGCAATGTCGGCGTGCTGCTCTCGCCGCTGCGCGAGCAACTGGTCGGCGCACTGCGGCCCGCGGTTCTCAGCCTCATGGGATCGGTCGTTCTGGTGCTGCTCATCGCCTGCGCAAATGTCGCGAGCCTTCTTATGGTGCGCGCCACGGCGAACCGGCGAGAGGTTGCTGTTCGTCAGGCGCTGGGCGCAGACCGTATTCGGCTGTTTTCGCAATTTCTCTCCCAGACTTTGATCCTCTGTCTGCTCGGAGGCGCATTCGGGACGATGCTCGCCGCCTTCGCATTGCCTCTGTTGCGCCTTGCTCTTGCCCACACCGTCGGCGTCGACCTGTTCATGGTCCAGTCCATCCAGCTCAGCATTCCCGTGCTACTGTTCACGCTGGGCACGTGCACACTCACTGCCATCCTGTTCGGACTGCTCCCCGTCTTGAAGACTTCAACCAGCCTCGCCGATTCCCTCCGTCCCGGAGATCGCGGAAGCACAGGCAGGCATGGCCTGAGCAGAGGTTTGCTGATCGCCGGAGAGATCGCCATCGCCGTTGTTGTGCTTTTCCTCAGCACATTGGTCATCCGCAGCTTTCAGAAACTTCTCGCCGTCGATCCCGGTTTTCGCACCGATCATCTCCTCAGCCTCGAGATCACTCTGCCCACGCCGCGCTACAGCGACAATGGCCCTGAGACGAATTGCTTTTTCGAACAGCTTCTTGACCGGATCGCGCAGTCTCCGGGCGTCATCTCTGCCGGAAGCACAACTCAGCTCCCTCTCACTCCTTCCAAGGTGATGACGCGATTCCTCATCGAAGGAGCCCCGCCGCTCGCACCCGGTGCATTTCCAGCGGCGCAGATCCGGTATGTCAGTCCGGCCTTCTTCCACACCATGGGACTTGGCCTGCAGCAGGGTCGCTTGTTCGAGCAGAAGGACATCAACGACCCAACCGGCTTCTTCATCGTCAATCAGGCATTTGCCCAGCGCTATCTCGCCGGAAGGAATCCACTCGGCGCCAATATCCTCCTCGGCGTGCTAAGTCCGCATCCGGCAAAGATCCCCGTGATCGGAGTTGTCTCGAATGCGCACGACCTCGGAGTTCAAACCGACCCCCAGCCGGAGATCTACCTGCCCGGCTTTGGATTGCATGAAGTGCTGCTCGTCCGCACGGTCCTCGACCCGAGCGCCGCAGTGCCGCTGGTTCTGAACGCCGTCCACCAGTCGGACCCCAGCCTGCCCGTCTACCACGTCCAGACCGTCGAAGAGGTTCTTTCCGATTCGCTCGCTCGCCAGAAAATGACAGCCACGCTGCTCGGCATCTTTTCGCTGGTGGCGCTCTCGCTCGCAGCGGTTGGAATCTACGGCGTGCTTGCCTATTCCATTACGCAGCGCACGCGGGAAATCGGCGTTCGCATGGCGGTCGGAGCGAAACGAGAAGACATTCTCCGCATGGTCCTGAGCCAGACTGCCAAATTCGCCCTGGCTGGAATTGGAGTCGGTCTGGCCATAGCCTTTGCCGGCGCCCATCTGCTGAGTGCTTTGCTTTTTAACACCAGCGCAGCGGACCCGCTCTCTGCCTGCCTCACAGCCGTCATTCTGTTTGTCATCGCCGCGCTGGCGGTCAGCCTGCCTGCACGAAAGGCAGCCTCAGTCAGTCCGACCGAAGCCCTTCGCACGGAATAAAAGGGGCGCAGCGGTCGCCTCTTACACCGTCAGCTTTTCCAGATGCCGGAACCCGCCTGTCTCCACCACAACCGCCGCAAACAGCGTCAGGTTATACGCCGCATGCACGATCACACCCGCCGCCACCGAGTTCATCGTCAGCCGGACAATGCACAGCACCACGCTCACCGTCCCGATCAGGACAAGAGGTCCCCACGCATGGGACACCTGCGCCGAATGCATCAGCGCAAATCCAAAGCTGGTCAGCAGGATCGACACCGGCACGCCGACCCAACGGACCGTATGCTCCGATATCGCGCCCTTCCGTGCCAGCCAGCGGAAGCAGTTGATCAGCCCCGGCAGTAGAAATCCCCGGAACGCCAGCTCTTCAATCATCGGAGCCGCCGTCACGCCGAAAATCAGCAACATCCACGCCCCCAGCGGCGACTTCAGCATCGCCTGCATAATCGGCGGATCCTTCGGCATCGGCAGAAACGCCCCGAAAAGGTTGATGCCGAATCCCGTGGCCAGCCCCAGAAGCGCGAGTAACAGAAATCGCTGCTTTGCCGTCCCACCGCTCCAGTGCACGCCTTTCCCGAAAGGCTCATTCCACAGCAGCGAAAACACCGGGATCACTACCACGGCGATCAATCCATAAGAAAGCGCCTGGATCGGAATACTCAGCCGCGCGTCACTGTCCGCAAGCTCTGCCAGGGCGTTGAACGACTTGTGACCCATCACATGCAGGTGCTCCAGCCCGTACACGCCCAGCACCTGCCCCACCGCCAGCGCCACGAGGGCCAGCACGAAAAACAAAATCACGTGCCCCAGGTGCGGAATCAGCCGGGGAACCAGCTGCGGAAACGCCGGCTCATACACGCAGTAGAGTTCCTGCGGAGTCCAGTCTTCCGCGGTCGGGTCTTGGCGGCGTTCAGCTTGCGGCGCTCCCTGAAAACCGTTATCCCCCGAGCCATCTCCGCGCGCGGCAGCGTTTTCCCGCGCTCGCTCCAGCTCCGCCGCAAACTCTACCGGGTCAAATTCCTCGCGCTCAGGCGGCTCTGGCGTCATTGCACCCAGTCTTTCTTTGCGCTCTTGCGGCGCCCCGTTCTCCGGTCTGTTCCGCTTCCATTCGGGGTCAGTGCGAATGTCTCCACCGGCGCAATGCTCGCCTGCCCCTGTGCGGTCTCGTAGAACCGCCTCAAAAACTCGCCCGTATATGAACCCTTCACGCCGGCAATCTGCTCCGGAGTACCCTCAGCCACAATCCGGCCTCCGTCCTCGCCGCCCTCCGGACCGAGATCGATAATCCAGTCCGCATTCCGCACCACATCCAGATTGTGCTCGATAATGATCACCGTGTTTCCCAGGTCCGTCAGCCGGTGCAGCACTTCCAGCAGCTTCCGGACATCGTCAAAGTGCAGTCCCGTCGTCGGCTCGTCCAGCAGATACAGCGTCCGTCCCGTCTGCCGCTTGCTCAGCTCGCGCGCCAGCTTCATCCGCTGCGCCTCGCCGCCGGAAAGCGTCGTCGCCGCCTGTCCCAGGTGAATATAGCCCAGACCTACATCCACCAGCGTCTCCAGCCGCTGCCTGACCATCGGAATGTCTGCCAGCACCGGCAGCGCATCTTCGATCGCCAGATCCAGCACATCCGCAATCGAATACCCGTTGAACTTCACCGCCAGGGTCTCCTGATTGTAACGGCGGCCGTTACATACTTCACACTGCACGTACACGTCGGGCAGAAAATTCATCTCGATGCGCCGCTGCCCGTCGCCCTGGCAGGCCTCGCAGCGACCACCCGCCACGTTGAACGAGAACCGTCCCGCCTTGTATCCGCGCTCGCGCGACTCCGGCAGCATCGCAAACAAGTCCCGTATCGCGGTGAACACGCCCGTATACGTTGCGGGATTTGACCGCGGCGTCCTTCCGATCGGCGACTGGTCAATCCGTATCGCCTTATCGATATTCTCGAAGCCGCGAATTTTTGTGTACTCGCCCGGCTCCTCGCGCGATCCGTACAGCTCCTTCGCCAGAGCGCGATACAGAATGTCGTTCACCAGCGTGCTCTTGCCTGATCCCGACACGCCTGTCACCACTGTCATCACGCCCAGCGGAAACCGCGCCGTCACATCGCGCAGGTTGTGGCTCTTCGCGCCTTCAACCGTAATCCACTTGCCCGTCAGCTCCCGCGGAGCCATCCGGTGCATGATTCCTTGCTCACCGGAAAGATACTTGCCCGTCAGCGACCCCGGAGCTTGCATGATCTCCGCCGGCGTCCCCTCCGCGACGACATGCCCGCCCAGCTTGCCCGCGCCCGGTCCCAGGTCCAGCACATAATCGGCATGACGAATCGTCTCCTCGTCATGCTCCACCACCAGCACCGTGTTGCCCAGGTTGCGCAGTGACTCGAGCGCCGTCAACAGCCGCTGATTATCGCGCTGATGCAGCCCGATCGAGGGCTCATCGAGCACATACAGCACGCCCCGCAGCCGCGACCCGATTTGCGTCGCCAGCCGAATCCGCTGTCCCTCGCCGCCCGAGAGCGTCGCCGCATTCCGATTCAGCGACAAATACCCCAGCCCCACCGCTGTCAGAAACTCCAGCCGCTCCACCACCTCGCGCCGCAGCCGCTCCGCAATCAGCGCCTCGCGCGCCGAGAAGGGAATTGCCCGCGCCGCGTCCAGCGCGCGCCCCAGCGGAAGCGCTGTGAAGTCCGCAATCGATCGCCCGCCGACCTTCACCGCCAGCGACTCCGGCCGCAGCCGTTTGCCCTTGCATGCCGGACAAACCGACGCCGACATGTAGTTCATCATCCAGTCGCGATACGCTTCCGACTTCGACTCCTCCAACGCATCGCGCAGATAGGCCAGTATCCCGTGAAATCCCGTTCGCGGCGCTTCTCCCTTTGGAGGCCCGTACAGCAGCAGCTCCTGCTGCTTCGGCGGCAGCTTCTCAAAGGGCTTCTTCAAGTCGATCTTGTAACGGTCCGCCGCCAGCTTGATCAGCTTCAGCAGATATTGCGACGCCGATCCGGGCCCCAGGCCGCCATCCAGCAGTGGCTTCGACCAGTCGTTGATGATCTTCGCCGGATCGAAGTCGTAGATGCTCCCGAGCCCATGGCACTCGGGACACGCGCCGTACGTGCTGTTGAACGAGAAGCTGCGCGGCTCAAGCTTCGGCACATCCAGCCCGCAATCGGGGCACGACATCGACGACGAATAAAGCTGCTCGTCGTTTGCAGTACCCACCAGCACCAGCCCGTTCGCCATCTGCAGCGCCTTTTGCACCGACGATTCCAGAGCTTTTTCTATCCCCGGCTTCAGCACCGCGCGATACACTACCGCCTCGATGGTGTGGTTCTTCCGCTTCTCCAGTTCAACCGGCTCGGCCAGGTCTCTTACTTCGCCATCAACACGCGCCCGAAACCCCTGCTGATCCAGCTTGTCCAGCAAGTCCTTGAATTCGCCCTTGCGTCCGCGCACCACCGGCGCATAGATCGTCACGCGCTCGCCCTGCCCCAGCGCCAGGATGCGTTCCACGATCTGCTCAGCGCTCTGCCGCGAAATCTGACGTCCGCAATTGGGACAATGCGGCACACCCACCGACGCATACAGCAGGCGCAGGTAGTCGTAAATCTCCGTGATCGTGCCCACCGTCGATCGCGGACTCCGGCTCGTCGTTTTTTGCTCAATCGAAATAGCGGGGCTCAGCCCCTCGATCGAATCCACATCCGGCCGCTCAATTTGATCTAAGAATTGCCGCGCGTATGCCGATAAAGTCTCCACATAGCGCCGCTGCCCTTCAGCGTAGATGGTGTCGAAGGCGAGCGACGACTTACCCGAACCGGAAAGGCCGGTGACCACGGTAAGCGTGTTCCGCGGAATCTGCACGTTGATGTCGCGCAGATTGTGCTGCCGCGCACCCCGCACCGAGATGTGTGTAATCGACATTAGACTTTTCTGTGAAGAATGCGCGACCGGTGGTATTCCGCTTGCGATCGCGTAATAGACCAGGGGTACAAGTAGTTACGCTCGCACCATTCCCCTAAGGCATTTTCGGAATCGCTGTGTCCCGAATCCGCAGATCGAAAGTCGACGCGAACAACGGTGCGCGGCGACCTGGGACGGTTCCCACGGGATACAGGAATTTCGGAAATGCCTTCATCAGTATCTTATTCGTCAATAGAAACAGGGGTCAAACGATTGCTCAATGCTTCCCGTTTTCGTAACAATGGCATCGTACAATGCATGAGCGTCCTCCGGTCAGCACGCCCGACAGGCAACGACGTGAACCGCAGACGCAGTACAACCCTTTAAGGCCAGAACAGGATCAGAACTAGAATCCCATGCAGGACGCGATCAATTTACTGATGTTAGCTTGTGCCAGCCTCGCCGCTCTGGCCTTCGGAGTTCTCCTGGCCTACGGCCTCTGCCGAACGGCCTTCGCCATCATGCGGATGCACGTTCGCTCGGTCGCCGCCGCCAACTCCGCCGAGCCGGAATCCGCACCGCAAACCGCCATACTCTAAATCGCCATCGCTGATTCTCTCCGGCTATTCTTCCAGCCACGTCGTTTTAAATTCCGGATTCAGGTGGATATCAATCTGCCGCAGGACGCCGTCGCCGCTGTTGACGAATTTGTGCGGCTCGCCCGCATGCACTACGAGAACATCCCCGGCGTGAGCTTCCCGTTCCTGACCATTTACCGTCCACGTCGACCGCCCCTCAATCACATAAACCACCTCATCGTAGTCGTGCTTGTGCAGCTTCGTTCCCCGGCCAGGTTCACCATTCACCAGGAAGAAGGAGATGGCTACGCCGCTCTGCGCCGCACCCACGAACTCGTACGACATCCCCACGAAAGGCAGCTGCGATTGATGGACCGTGTGCATGCCCTATTCGATTCTGAATCCCGGATACACGATTCACCGGCCGCCACTTCAGCCCGCAGCCTTACTTCTCCTCCTCCGTCAGCAGATCACCCAGCCGGTCGAACCGCTTCTCCCACAACGAGCGCCGCGCGTTAATCCACTGCTCGACCACCGACAGGCCCTTCGGCTCCATCCGGCACGTCCGCACCCGGCCGACTTTCGTCGTGTTCACCAGCCCGCTCTTCTCCAATACCTGCACGTGCTGCACAGTCGCGGCCAGCGTGATGCGCAGCGGCTTCGCAAGACTCGACACCGAAATCGGCCCTTCGCTCACCCGCTCCAGAATCGCCCTTCGCGTCGGATCTCCCAGCGCGTGAAATACGCCGTCGACGCTCACCCTCTGACTATGCATGGATTACTGCCTTTCCTGACTCTTCAGCTCACTCGCCAGCCGCTCGAGCAGCAGCCGCCATCCCTCTTTGCGCATTTCCGGACCGTCGGCTCCCTCGAAAAACGCCCCCTGCTCGGTAAAGATGAACCGCGTGCCTGCCTCCGACGGCATCATTTCAAACGTGGCCAGTGACGCCGAGAAGGGGTTCTCGCCAATCGCCATGGAGTAGGCGAGCACAAGCCGCGAGTCCGCCACGATATCCAGATAGATGCTCTCATTCGTGCAGATCATCCCGTCGACTGGGCCACCCTTGATACGAAAGCGCGAGCGCTCTCGTCCGCCTACGCGAAAATCCATCTCGAATTCCAAAGTCTCCGAGGGGTCCTCCTCCCTGAACCAGCGCCGCTTCTTCACCGGATCGGCAAAGGCGGCGAACACGCGCGCGGGCGGCACCGGATAGCTGCGTTCAATCTCAAAAGTGGCGTGACTTACGGATCTTTCCTTCATCGTTCTCCTTGTCAGGCCGCACGCAATGCGGCTTTCACTCCCGGCTCGTACACGAGATAGACGCAGCCATTGCCGAAAGTCCGGCTTTTCACTGGTTTCAGCTCGAGCTTGTCTTTGATCCCCTCGAACATCGTCCTGCCTTGGCCCAGTACTACGGGATTGATCACGATATGGTACTCGTCGATCAGGCCCGCATCCGTCAACTGCGCAACCAGCATCCCGCTGCCCAGAATCGTGACGCCGTCGCCCGACTCCTCCTTCATCCGCTGAACCTGCTCTGCCAGATCGCCCTTCACCAGCTTCGTATTGCTCCATGCAACATCGTTCAGCGTCTTCGAAAACACCACCTTGGGCAGCTTGTTCATCCGATCCGCAACCGCTGCATCGTGCTGCTTGGCCATCGGAGTCGGCCAGTATTGGATCATCAGCTCATAGGTCTTCCGCCCGAACAGCAGCGGACCCTCCCCGCTCGCATTCCCGGCAACGAACGCGTTCCATTCCGCGTCGTCCTTGCGCGTCTTTGCCCAGCTCATGCTGTCATTCGCATCAACGAAGTACCCATCCAGTGAAACGTGGTTGAACACAATCAGTTTCCGCATGTCCTTCTCCTTTTCGGTGCAACCGAACCGGAGCATTCATCTCCGGTCAGTTAAGCAGTTGCTTAACTATCGTGCCGTGATTCAGCGATTGTCAAGTACATACTTAAGTATTTGTGTGGCAACCCCTCACCCAATCCTCCCAATGCTCCTTGCCCCCTTCGTGTTACCGGCCTCGTCCCTGAAGCACGTACTATGGGCATGGGTAAAAACTGGCCCTTAAATGAAGCTCCCCTGCATGTCTTCGCTGGCCGTCCCATTGCTTGCTGCCGCTCTCGTCGCTGCGTCTCCGGTTGGATCAGCGCAGACTTCGGGGAAAGCCTCATATTCGCAAGCCAATTCCGCCACACAGCCTCAATCGGACCAAAGCCAGGCCGCCAAAAGCGCAGATGTCCCGATCGGACTCGTCCCAATCGGACTTTTTGACGGCCAGTCCGACATTGGAAGCCCGCATATCCCGAGCGAGGCCCGTTACGACGAAGCAACCGGGAACTACACCATAAACTCCGGCGGCTATAACACTGTCTACACCCGCGACCAGTTCCGTTATCTCTGGAAAAAAGCTTCCGGGGACATCTCGCTTACTGCCGACATCTCCTTCCCCAATCCGCACGGCTACGACGGCCGCAAGGCGGTGCTCGTAATCCGCCAGGGTCTCGACGACGACTCCAAGGAGGCACTCGCGGCGATTTATGGAAACGGTCTATTCAGGCTCGGTCAGCGCCCGAAAAATGGCGCGCGCCGCACAGATATGGATTATCGCGTCTGGAGCAGGGAAGCTCCCGCCGTCCCTCCCGCCCGTAATGTCTCCGCAGTCCTTATGCCGAAGCGCATCGGCATCGAAAAATATGGCGACACAGTAATGCTCCTGGTCAGCATGCAGGGCGAGCCCATGCACATCTTCGGTCCGCCCCTCATCCTTCACATGAATGGCCCGTTTTACGTGGGCATCGGATTCTGTTCCAACCTTCCTGACAAATCCGACGTGGCCGTCTTCTCTCACGTCGTCATTGAGAAGCCCGCCCCGGCCGCTCCGCACCGCGCCGCAGCCACGCCAACCCCGTAACTAACCCGGGCCATCCCATAAATGTAATGCTTGCAATCCCATCCTCAAATCCTTGAGAATGGAACCCCTTGGCAGAAATGCCTTTTCGAATCGTTTCTGGAATCGTTCCTGGAGGACTGCAAACCGATGCGCCCTTACTGGTCCGGACAAATTCAGATCTCGCTCGTCTCCTTCGGCGTCAGCCTCTTCACGGCGACCGACTCGAAAAGCGATATCCGCTTCCATCAGATCAGCCGCAAGACCGGCGAGCGTATTCGCCACCAGAAGGTCTCCTCCGAAGAGGGTCCGGTTGAAAACTCCGACATCGTCAAGGGCTACGAATACGCCAAGGGCCAGTACGTCACCATCGAGCCCGAAGAGATCGAGCACCTCCGCCTGCCTACCCGCAAGGCCATCGAGGTCGCCCAGTTCGTCGACGCCAAGGAGATCAATCCCGAGTTCTTCGAGAAGCCCTACTTCGTTGCCCCCTCCGACGACGTCCAGTCCGAGGCCTTCGCCGTCGTCCGCAAAGCTCTGCAGGAGACAGGAAAAATCGCCCTCGGCAAAATCTCCTTCAGCGGCCGCGAGCACATCGTCGCCGTCGCTCCTTATCCCGACGACGACCTGCCGGGCATGATGGCCTACGTTCTCCGCTACGCCGACGAGCTGCGCAATCCCGCTGAATTCTTCGGCAACATCAAGAAGGCCACCGTCGAGGAAGATCAGCTCTCGCTTGCCGAGGAGCTCATCAAGCGCAAGACCGCCAAATTCGACCCCTCGAAATTCAAGGACCAGTACGAAGTCGCACTTCGCGAGCTAGTCGACGCCAAGGTCCGCCACGCGCCAATTCCACAGGAAGAGCCCGCGCCCAAGACGGCCAAGGTCATCAATCTCATGGATGCGCTCCGCAAGAGCATCTCCGAAGGCCAGAAGCCTGCCGTCAAGAAGCCCTCTCAGTCCACGCCGTCCGACGAGGGAATTGCACTGGTTAAGCCGCCCAAGGCATCGAAGCGCCGCAAATCGGCATAACACATAGTGATGGCACCCCGTCGCAAAGCGGGCAGCACGAGTCCAGCAGGTGCGCGCGCCGACCTTCCCGCTGATCTTGTAGACGAGCAACTCGGGCGCTATCGCTCGATGCGCGACTTCTCCGTCACCGCCGAGCCCTCCGGAAAATCCCGGGGCAAATCCAAATTCGACATCCCCGCCGGCCAGCAGCCCTTCGTCATTCAGAAGCACGCCGCCACGCGCCTGCACTACGACTTCCGCCTTGGCTGGAACGGCGTCCTCAAGAGCTGGGCTGTCACCAAGGGCCCCAGCTTTTACGTGGGAGACAAGCGGCTCGCCGTCGAGGTCGAAGACCACCCCATGGAGTACGGCGGCTTCGAGGGCATCATCCCCAAGGGTCAGTATGGAGGCGGCACCGTCATGGTCTGGGACCAGGGTTCATGGGAGCCGCAGCCCGGCCACACCGACGTCGACGCCGGCCTGCGCGACGGCTCGCTCAAGTTCATCCTCCACGGCACCAAGCTGCACGGAAAATGGGCGCTCATCCGCATGAAGCCCCGGCCCGGTGACAAGAAGAACAACTGGCTCCTCATCAAGGAGCACGACGAGTACGAGCGCGCCGAATCCGACCCGGCCATCACCGACGAAGCGCCGAACTCTGCCGTCACCGGACGCAGCATGGACGAAATCGCCCGCGCCGAAACCCACGTCTGGAACTCCAAGGACACCGCGACCGGCAAAGCCTGGCATCGCAGCGACAAGGCCGCCGACTCGGCACCTGCAAAGGCCGCCGCCCGCAAGCGCTCGCCTCCGCGAAAAATCTCCTTCGGCTCTGCCCTCAGCCACGCGCCGAAAGAACATCTCCCCGCCTTCATCCCTCCCCAACTCGCCACCCAGGCATCGGAAGCCCCCCGCGGCCCTGGCTGGGTTCACGAACTCAAACTCGACGGTTATCGCATTCAGGCTCGCAAAGACGGTGATCGTGTCCAGCTCCTCACCCGCACCGGCCTCGACTGGACGCACCGCATGAAGTCTCTCGCCGCCGAAATCGCCGAGTTGCCCGCCGACTCCGCCATCATCGACGGCGAAGTCGTCGTCCTCTCGCCCAGCGGCACCACCAGCTTTGCCGATCTTCAGGCCGCTTTTCAGGACGGAGCGAAACATCCCCTTACCTACTTCGCCTTCGACCTCCTTCACCTCAACGGACACAACCTTCGCGACCTGCCCCTCGTCGACCGCAAGGCTCTACTCTCGCTCCTCTTCCAGGACCCCGACGGAGCGCTGCGCTACAGCGAGCACGTCGATGCGCCCGGCGACCTCGTCTTCAAGAAGGCTTGCGAGCTGCACGCCGAGGGCATCATCTCCAAGCGCGCCGACGGCAAATATATTTCCAGCCGCACCAGCGACTGGCGCAAACTCAAATGCATTCACGAGCAGGAATTTGTGATCGGCGGTTTCACACTGCCCTCGAATGATATTTATGGTGTCGGCGCCCTGCTCCTCGGCTATTACCAGAACGGGAAGCTCATCTACGCAGGACGCACCGGCACCGGCTTCACCCGCAAAATCCATGCGGACCTGCGCGCCCGCCTCGACAAGCTCCGCCGTGAGACGATGCCCTTCGAAAGCGTGCCGCCCGATGCGCGCCGCGACTCGATCTGGGTCAAGCCCGAGCTCGTAGCTCAGGTTAACTTCGCCACCTGGACCGCCGACAACCTCGTCCGCCAGGCCGCATTCCAGGGCCTGCGCGAAGACAAGCCTGCCAGTGAGGTCCGCCGCGAAGAGCCAACCACACCTCCGTCGGCAGGCAAATCAAAGCACGCCGCGAAGCACGCCGCCCACTCCGCACCCGCGCCTGCGGCGCCTAAGAACTCACCCGCGAAAAAATCGGCAAATCCGTCACAAACCGAGCACGCCCCTGTCCGCCTCACCCATCCGGACAAAGTCCTCGACGCCGAATCCGGCCTCACCAAGCAGCAGCTCGCCGACTACTACTGGGCCATTGCTCCGCACATGCTGCCGCATATCGCCAACCGCCCGCTCTCGCTCGTCCGCTGCCCCGACGGCAGCGGTCACCCCTGCTTCTTCCAGAAGCACGTGAACAACACCCTGCCGCCGGACACCGAGTCAGTCCCTGTTCGTGACCGCAAGACCGGCAAGGTCGAGCCCTACATCACGCTCTCCACGCCCGAGACACTGGCCGGCTTGGCCCAGCTAGGCGTCCTCGAGATCCACCCCTGGGGCTCTCGCAACGACAACATCGAGCTCGCCGACCGCCTCGTCATCGACCTCGATCCTGACGCTGCCATCTCCTGGGAAACGCTCGCCGCCAGCGCCGCCGATGTTCGCAAGCAGTTCAAGAGCATCGGTCTCGAAAGCTGGCTGAAGACCACCGGAGGCAAGGGCCTCCACGTCGTGGTGCCTATTGAGCCAGAGCTCGACTGGACCGTCATCAAGCAATTCACCCATGCCTTTGTCCTTGAGATGGAGAAGCGCGATCCCCGCCTCTATCTGACCAAGATGACCAAGGCCGCCCGCACCGGACGCATCTTCCTCGACTACCTGCGCAACCAGCGCGAAGCTACCGCCGTCGCGCCCTACTCGCCGCGCTCGCGCCCCGGAGCCGCCGTCTCCATGCCCATCCCCTGGACCGACCTCAAGCTCCCGGAGCTCCCCGTCTTCCACGTCACTGATTTCGACGACTGGAAACCCCGCCTCGGCCGCGATCCCTGGAAGGACCTGCAGAAAACGAAACAGAGCATCACAGGTGAAATCTTGAAACTCTTCAATATCCCCGAAGCCGACTAGATATTTGTAGGTGTGGTGTCGACTAATGGGAGTCTATCTAGGCATTGACCGACTATTATTCAATGTTGCCGCTTGCGAGGAGGCAGTCCCTCTAACGCAGCATCTAGTTGCTTGGGCCAGTTCGTTAGAAACCCAAAGCGGCCGAACTGATTCATCAGTCGCTCGTGGTCATCCTCAAGAGACCGCAGACATTGGAGAAATACCTCAAGCGTATCGTTACCAAGAATAGGGGCAACAGTTTTATCCAATAAGGTTTCTATGAGATATTCTTGGGACATTTCTTTGATTTTCACAAACATCTCAACCGCGAGACTCGTCAGGTATTTTAGGTCAAATGCTATTAGGCTTGGCCAAAACGAAAAATCGATACCCGGATATTGTCTCTTCAAATAGGACGCTACTTCCGGCTTTGTTTCCGGACCAAGTACAAGATACGAGTTCCACTCCACAAGGAAGTCAAACTGTACCAATGCCTCTACGCCTCGTTCTTCATTGCCAAACAGAGCCGACAAGGCAGGATCAGCCATGATTGTCGAACGACAGAGTTCAATACGGCCAGCGCGAGTACCGAGGCTTCTGGGCTCTCCCCAACCCTTATGCAGAGGCCACATCGCAATCGGCTGATTCTTCCGGTCAAGATCAAGGGGCCCCGCCACGCTTACAAATCTGTTCAAGAGCGAGCCCAAGTATCCAAAGCGCCTTCTTTTTGCAATGTACGCTCCTATAATTGACGTGCTTATCAAGCTGTGGAGCGCGAGAAGAGTTGGGCTGAGATGTTCTTCTTCATTGGACTCCGAGGTACTTACATTTCCTTGCATTCTTTGGTAAGCGCGCAGTTGCTGCATTGCTACGGCTGTTGAATTGAGCGCGTCCATCTTATGCGCGGATTCGTAGGTGTCTTGAATTAAGGCCATTACGTCGCTGAACAACACGAGAGACCCATTGTTTTTGACAATGAGTAATCCCAGCAAAGTTAAGCGCCGCACGGTTGGTAGAAACCGGCTATCGCGATAGCCACGGATAGCTGAGATGGCTTCTTGAGTAACGACCGCGCCTTCGAGTGCCACACATGAATGCCATCCCACAATCAATTCGTCTCTAAATCGTTCCAGTAATATGTCAAGCCGGCTCCTGTCTCCATCTGCGCAAATGCCCTCGACAACAGTCGTGAACTCGTCGTCACTAAGATATGCTGGAAGGGCTGACAGAGAACGACCGGATAAATCGCGCAGTCGCTCATCTGCTCTGACATTTTGAACAATGTGATCGACTCGCTTTCGTGTTTGAGTTTCAACTTCTCTCTCAATGTAATCCTGAAATATTCCATCCCAGTCTTCGGGTTTGGCGAGTCTCTTGCCAGTGGAATCACCCTTGGTCCAAAGGTCGCCTTCACGAATGAGAAGTTTCGGTTTCACATCGGTCGAATAAACCGTCGCTTTGGCGAGAATGCGCCGGGTCTTTTGTCTCCCGAATACTAGAAGCACAAATGCGTGACCGTCAGAGCTCTGCAACGAAAACAATTCAAATTGAGGCGTAGGGTAAAGATATTTCTCGAACAATTGACGTAGCCGTGCATCGTCGAAATCGGTTGGATTCGGGACTGAGACGAATTGTCGATTCGCCTCGTCCGCACCAATCACGAGGTATTTCTCAACTTCGATCTGGGAAGTTGCGATTGCCTGGACGTCTTTAATGAACTCGATCTTTTCTGAAAGATCGGCAAGATTGCAGCACCTTTTTAGCTCAAACTAGAGGATGTTCACCTACATTGTGAACAATCTTTTCGACCTCTTCTTGATAGCGCTTCGCTCGCTCTGCCAGCGAAGCGGACTGCTGAGGCGGCGGTTGGTTTGCTTCTGAACTTCCAGGCACTCATTCTCTCCTGATCGTCAAGTCTATAACCTGGACACTCCTGTGGCTTTTCCTTAAGTGCAACTTATCCCACGAGGCGAAGAAGAAGCGCTGGCCAGCCCCGCGCCCTGCTGATTCAGGCCGACGCGTAGCCAACAGCGAGGAGGAGAAGCCAAAATTTCAGTGCGGCTGCGACGATGTGGGTCGCGCCATCGAGAAGACGTAGAGTGGAAGAATCTCCTGCGGTGCCCGCAGCGATTCCCAGAAGACGATCACAGCGCGCCCGTTGCCACTTACTTGCAGGCTGGGATCGAAGCCTTCAATGGTGGAGCTCTCGATCGGAAGCAAAGGCGGAGAGGTCGCAATGATCTCTCCCGTAGCGGCATCCCACAACCGGAATCGCTGCTCCAGTGTTTGATTCCAGGTGCCGCCTTCGATGCCACCACCGCTATGCAGGGTCTCCTTTGGGATGTAACCGAGGATGACGTTGCCGTCACCTGAAGCTCCGACGAAACGGCGCGCTCCGACCTTCGGGTCGCCAAATGCCCTTAGAAGCTTCCCGTCGCTCAAGTCCCAGAGTTTTATCTCGGGAAGTGGCAATAAGGGCTGAGGCTCAAGCGTATCGTCCGTAGCGGCTCGCGTTTCTCCAGCGAAGCTGATCCGGCCGGGCAATTGTCCGGTCTTCAACTTGAGGCTCACCTTCCCGGTGTTCACATCGAACAGTTCCAGGTTTTCTACGGCCTTCGACCGGCCCAGAGAATTCTCAGGCACATGAGAGACGGCAATTTGATTACCGCTTGGCGAAATCGCGACGTCCCCAAAGGGATAGCGGCCTTTCGTCATATCCCACTCCCGGAGAAGTGCTCCTGAAGTCAGGTCGTACACCCTTACCAGGCAGCAGTAGGCCCCGGCGAACCGCGCGACCACGGCACGCGGACTCTTCGCTGCACAGAGTACCTGCTTCGGGGCTGGATGATCACCGATGTTCGTGGCCGTTGCATGCAATACTGCCAGCGTCTGCGGATTCAAATAGTAGAGAGTGCCGCGGGCGGCCACCATAACGCCCGAACCGTTGTCGCAATATTGCACAAAGCCGCTCCCGCGGCTCAGCCAGTCCCGTGGACTGGTCTTCTCACCGGAAGACAAGTCCTTTGAGACGATGGGCTCATTGGTGCCGACACTCCAGAGTTGAACACTGATCACGATCTCTCTGGTGGGGGCCGGGCCCATTCGGCTAAAGGCTGCTGCAACTTGTTCGCCATCAGTCGATAGCGCCGCACCTTCCGAATAGACACCCGGAGCAGACTCCGGTCGAATCTCAACCATGCTGAGCTTCGGCGATGAATCACCTTGCGCTTGGGTGCTGGTCGCGCAGGACAACAGACAAAGGAAGACGAGCAGGGCGGTCCGTACAGCCGCTCCCCTTTGACGGTGCTTCACGGAGGGATATTACACCCCGATAGTCCAACGCGGCGGTGCCGCAGCCCCGAACTCAATTTTCAAATGGAACCCCGCCTCGCTTCCGAGCGTACACGCTGATACAAGCTCGAGCACGCGAGGAACAATCTCGCCCTTCGTAATCAGGGGGAAGTATGAATGCCGATTTGCGACTTGCCTTACGGCAGCTGAGAAAAGCGCCTGGATTTGCCCTGACCGCTGTGCTGACGCTGGCACTCGCTATAGGCGCCAATGCCGTTGTCTTCAGCGTGCTGAATGCGCTGGTTCTGCATCCGCTTCATGTGCCGCACTCCGACAATTTGTTCATGGTGGAGCGCAACTACTTGTCAGAAACCACGCCGTCGCAATCGTATCCGGATTACCTCGACCTGCGCGACAGGAACCACAGCTTCGATTCGCTGGTTACTTATAACATCACGGGCGGCATCGGGCTCGATACCGGCAGCGGAAACCCAGCCGTGGTCTGGCCCTACATGGTGAGCGGCAATTACTTCGATGCGCTCGGCATTCAGCCTTATCTTGGCCGGCTCATCCATGCTTCCGAAGAACATGGAAAGAACAGCATGCCGGAGATCGTTTTGAGCTACGCCCTCTGGCACAGTTACTTCAACGGTGATCGCGCCGCTGTGGGCCGCACCGTCCAGATCAATAAACACCCCTTCACGATCGTGGGCGTTGCGCCGCCGGACTTCCGCGGCACTGAACTCTTCTTCGCGCCCGATATGTGGGTTCCCCTCGTCAATACGCCCCAAATTCTCGACTGGTATTCGCTGGAAGAACGCGGCAATCATTCGGCCTGGGTTGCCGGCCACCTTAAGCCTGGAGTGACGCCGGCGGCGGCCACAGCGGACCTGAACACTATCGCGGCTTCTCTGGCCAAGACGTATCCCAAATCGGATGACGGCCTGAAATTCTCCTTATCCCGGCCCGGACTCGCCGGAAATACCCTCGCCAAGCCCACCCGCGCGTTCATGGCTGGCCTCATGCTTCTGGCCGGCCTCATCCTGCTCGCCGCGTGCGCGAATCTGGGCAGTCTCTTCGCCGCCCGCGCGGCCGACCGCTCTCGCGAGATCGCCGTCCGCATGGCTCTTGGATCGCGCCGCCAGCTCATCGTCCGTCAGCTCCTCACCGAGGCCCTTGTGCTTTCGCTGGCCGGGGGTGTTGTGGGCATGGCGGGAGCCGTGGCCATCCTGCGCCTGCTGAGCAGCTGGCGACCGATTCCCGATATCCCCATCAATGTGCCGGTAAATCCGGACGTGGCGACCTATGCTCTCGCCCTTCTGCTGGCCGTCTTCAGCGGCGTCTTCTTCGGCATGGTTCCAGTGCGCCAGGTGCTCCGCTCCGATCCCTGGCAGATCATTCGCTCCGGCGCTGCTGACCTGGGCGGCGCACGCCGCTTTACGGTGCGCGACGTGCTGCTGGGTCTGCAAATCGCCATTTGCGCTGTTCTGGTGACCGCTTCGCTCGTCGCTGTGCGCGGACTGGCGCGTTCGCTTGAAAGCAACTACGGTGTTCAGCCCAGGGGAGTGATGCTCGTAAAGACCGACCTGCAGATGGCAGGATATAGTGGCGAGCAGCGTCTGCAGATGCAGAAGCGCATGCTCGATGCCGCGGCAGCGATCCCCGGCGTCACTGCGGTAGGATATGCCGATCGGCTTCCACTCAGTATCGGCGGCAACGACTCCGACGTATTCGCCGACTCAACCACCGACTTCCGGCCCACGAATGCGGCGGCCGATGCTGAGAATTTCGGCGTTTCGCCGGACTACTTCCGCGCCGCCGGAACTGCGCTTCTCGCCGGCCGGAACCTGACCATGCACGACCAGGACAAGGCTCCCGTTGTGGCCATCGTCAATCGCGAATTTGCCCGCAAGGTCTTCGGGTCCGTCGATAAAGCAATTGGAGGGCACTTCAAGTTCTGGGGCGGCCAACGAGCAGAAGTCGTAGGCGTGGTGGAAGACGGCAAGTACCAGACCCTCACCGAAGATCAGAAGCCGGCGATGTTCTTTCCCTTCCTGCAACATGTGTCTAGCAACACTTGGCTGATCGTCCGCTCACAGCGCGATCCGCAGGAGATCGCCTCCGCTTTGCAGCGCTCGATGCGTGGTCTCGATCCTGCGCTGCCACTCGAGATCAAGACCTGGAACAGCGAATTGGATTCAGCTCTCTTCGCCGCCCGCGTGGCCACGGTCTCACTCGGCGTGCTCGGACTGCTGGGCGCAATGCTTGCCATTACCGGCATCTTCGGCATGGCCTCCTACACCGTCAGCAAGCGATTCCGCGAGCTCGGCATCCGCATTGCGCTCGGAGCCGATCAGCGCAAGCTGCTCAGCGCAGCCCTGGGGCGCACTTTCCGGCTGCTCGCCATGGGCTCTGTAGCCGGCCTGATCCTCGGTGTCCTAGCTACCCGCGTTCTTTCATCCATCGTGTATCAGGCCACGCCAAAGGACCCACTCATCCTCGGTGGAGTCATTCTCACCATGCTCTGCGTCGGCATTGTCGCTGCCTTGATCCCCGCCCGGCGTGCTCTCGCCGTCGACCCGATGATTCTGCTCCGCAACGAATGATGTGGGGGCTACGCTTTTTGACTCGGCGCTGGACCGCCCTCAACCCCGAAACGCTGAAGCTCTTTAAGATTTCGACCTGAAACGGTGGCAAGCACAAAGCCCGCCACGTCCGACAGCATGGGCTGGTAGAAATTCCTCCAGCCTCGCAACGCAAGGCCCGGTAGAAGAGCGGGGCTTCAGCCCCGCGTCACGGCCACGTCCGACAGCATGAGCCGGCAGAAGTAAGTTCCTCCAGCCTCGCAACGCGAGACCCGGTAGAAGAGCGGGGCTTCAGCGTCACGGGCTCGTCCGATAGCATGAGCCGGTAGAAGCAGGTTCCTCCAGCCTCGCAACGCGAGGCACGGTAGAAGAGCGGGGCTTCAGCCCCGCGTCACGAGTGCTGAAACACAGGGCCTTTAGGCCCGGCGATTCTCAGGTTACGAAGGGCATGCGGCGCGAACCCGTCTCCCCCGTTACACTCGCCAAATGCCTTTCGCTCCCCAGGAAATCAGGACATTCTTCGTCACCACCAACACTGCCGGCCGTCGAAGGCTCTTTCAGGTCGAATCAAACGCTGAACTTCTCCTTAACGTTCTTCGCGAAGATCGCGCAAAAGGCCGTTATCGCCTTCATGCCTTCGTCCTGATGCCCGATCACATCCACCTTCTCCTCACGCCTGCGGAAACGATCTCGCTCGAAAAAGCTATGCAATACATCAAGGGTGGATTCTCCTTCCCGCTGAAATCCAGACTCAGCGTGTGGCAGCCAAGTTTCTCTCTTCGTCGTATCGAGGATGGCAGCGACTTCGAGGCACATCTCAACTACATTCACCAGAACCCTGTTCGGGCTGGCTTGTGCGCAACCGCCGTAGACTATCCTTATTCATCAGCCTGCAATGCCGTCGAGGTCGATCTCGCCCCCTGTCATCTGGTGAGCGAAATCCGGGCCTGAAGGCCCTCCGCGTATTCAGCGCGCCACGCGGGGCTAAAGCCCCGCTCTTCTACCAACGCCTCGCCTCGGCCCCGCACTTTTGCCGGCTAACACCTCCAGCCTTGCCCCGCGGGCCCGGCAGAAGCCCCGGGCTTTAGCCCAGGGGAAAGGAGGCCCGGTCCGAGGATCGTACCTCTCTGCCGAAGGCGAAGTGCGCATTAATTATTCTTAGACGTGCCCGAAACACCCGCCACACTGCCAGCCGCCCTTCGCTGGCGCCGATTCCGAAAGGACGATCTCATCTCCCGGAGATTTCTCTTCTTCGGGCTTCGCTGGCTCGGCATCGGCCTGGTTCTCCTCTGGCTGCTGGCCGCGCTGACGCTCGTAGCTCTCCGCTGGATCGACCCGCCAACAACCGCCGTGCACATGGAGCGCCGCATGCAGGCGTTGGTCCACGGCACTCCCTATCGCGAACGTTACGAGTTCATTCCTCTCGCCCGGATATCGCTCAATCTCCAGCACGCCGTCATCGCCGCCGAAGACGCGCGCTTCTACCAGCACCACGGCTTCGACTGGCACGCCATCCAGCTCGCAGCCGAAGACGACATGGAAGGCGGTCGCATTCGCGGAGGGTCCACGCTCACGCAGCAACTCGTCAAGAATCTCTTCTTCGGAACCGGCCGCTCCATCCTGCGCAAGGGCGCCGAGTTTACCCTGGTGCCGGTCGCCGAATTTGTTCTCGGCAAGCGCCGCATTCTGGAGCTCTACCTCAACGTCGTCGAATGGGGTCCCGGAATCTACGGTGCGGAGGCTGCCTCCCATGCCTGGTATCGCACCAGCGCCGCCAACATCGACAAGGATCAGGCCGCGCGGCTCGCCGCAATCCTGCCCGCTCCCTTGAAGCGGCGGCCGGAGCGCATGAATCGTTACACCGGCATTATTCTCGGGAGAATGCGCCAGATGGGCTGGTGATTGCGACCCCGCTCACCGCCAATCTGTTAGCCTGTATGCGTTTCTGCACGGGGAGGTTTCGATGCGTCTACGGCAGCTATCGGCATTGTGTGTCCTGGGCCTCTGTTCACTCGCGGCAGCCGCGCAGATGGGAGGCAGCGCCGATTCGCCTGCGCCCGGAACCACCGCCACGCCCGCCCAGGCCTTCGACTCGCAGCTGAGCCTCATCGAAGAAGAGATGATGGGCGCGGTGAAAGCCATGCCCGCCGACAAGTACGCATTCGCCCCCAGTTCCGCCATCTTCGTCCCCGGCCAGAAGACCGAGTTCGACAAGGTTCGCACCTTCGCCCAGCAGGCCACTCACGTCGCCGAGGCCAACTATTTCTTCTACAACGTCGTCAGCGGACTCAAGCCCGACGTCGATGTTAAGGGCATCGAAAAGCTCACCAAGAAGGAAGACGTCGTCGCCGCACTCGCCGGCTCGTTCGCGTTCGCTCACAAGGCCATCGCCACTCTCACGGCTGCCAACGCCTTTGAAGTGATCAAGTCGCCCGAGCCCGGCTTCCAGACACGCGCCACGCTCGCCAGCTTCGGCATCTCCCACTGCTGGGATCACTATGGACAGCTCGTCGTCTACCTCCGCATGAACGGCATCGTGCCACCTGCCAGCGCGAAGTAATCTTCCCGCGATCACCCCACATCTGAAGGAGCAATGAATGGGACACAGATACGCCAACATCCTTGAGACCGTCGGCCACACTCCCGTCGTCCGCATCAACAAGCTCGCCCCGCCCGACATCAATCTCTACGTCAAGATCGAAGCCTTCAACCCGCTCGGCTCCGTCAAAGACCGCCTCGCCCTCGGTGTGATCGAAGATGCCGAGCGCACCGGCAAGCTCAAGCCCGGCCAGACCGTGATCGAGGCCACCAGCGGCAACACCGGCATCGGCCTCGCCATGGTGTGCGCGCAGAAGGGCTATCCGCTCGTCGTGACCATGGCCGAGACCTTCAGCGTCGAGCGCCGCCGGCTGATGCGCTTTCTCGGAGCGAAAGTCGTCGTCACCCCAGCCGCCGGCCGCGGCCTCGGAATGGTTGCCAAAGCCATCGAGCTCGCCGAAGCGCACGGCTGGTTCCTCACGCGCCAGTTCGAGAACGAAGCCAACGCCGACTTCCACTCAAAAACGACGGCCGTTGAGATCCTCGACGACTTCAAAGGCGAGCGGCTCGACTACTGGGTGACGGGATTCGGCACCGGCGGCACTCTGAAGGGCGTATCCCGCGTGCTTGCCAAAGAGCGGCCGGAAACGAAAATCATCGTTGGCGAGCCCGACGACGCGGCCATGCTCTCGAGCGGCATCCCGCAGGAACGCAACCCCGACGGATCGGGCGCCGGGAGCCATCCCGCGTGGCACCCGCATCCGCAGCAGGGCTGGAGCCCGGACTTCATTCCCAAACTCGCCGGAGACGCCGTTGACATGAAGGTCATCAGCCAGGTCCTGCGGATCAAAAATGCCGACGCCATGCGCTGGAGCAGGGAACTCGCGCGTAAGGAAGGCATCTTCGTCGGCATCACCTCCGGAGCTACCTTCTCCGCCGCGCTGCAGGTTGCCGCGGAAGCTCCCAAGGGATCGACCATCCTCTGCATGCTGCCCGACACCGGCGAGCGTTATCTGAGTACCCCTCTCTTCGCCGACATCGCCGTCGACATGAACGAGGAAGAGCTAGCCATCGCCCGTTCCACCCCCGGCTACTTGCTTCAGCCCGCGCCGTAAGTGAGGGATTAAGCAGTTGACAATCGCCGTCCCAAACAGCAACCATCAGTAGCTTTCTGTAAGGAGAGGACGTCGGTCCCCGCAGGCTTCGCCTCAGATTCGGTGAAGCTGCGTGGCCCGCACCCGTCCGTTGCCGATGAACGATTCCGTCCAGGAAATAAGCAAGTCTTCACCGGCATTCCGCAAGGCGCTGCTCCAGAGTGAACGCCTCCGTCTCCGCATCATCATTGCCGCGATCGCTGCGGTCTTCTTCATACGAATCCTTCGAACAGCACTCATCTTCAGCCACGAGAGCTGGCGCTCGTTGGCGATTACCAGCCTTTTCCTGGCCGTCTTCGCGATCTATGAACTGCTGATGCTGCGCGCGGTAAACCGGTCGATACAGAGCAACGGCGATCTGCCCCGCGCCGCCTGGGTCACGAACATCCTCGTTGAAATGTGCCTGCCGGCCCTGGCGCTCGTGTTTTTTTCTGAAGGAACCATCGAGGCGGCATACAAACCGCTCGCGAATCCGGCAGTCCTCTTCTACTTCATCTTCATCATCCTTTCCACACTGCGCCTCGATCCCAACGTGTCCCGAATCTCCGGAATCGTTGCCGCGGGTACTTATCTTCTCGCGGCTGCGTATCTTGGCTGGGTGCCCAGGCTGCTCGGCGGAACAACGTTGCTTACTCCTGAACGCGCCGTAGGCGGCTTTGCGATTGCGGCGGTCGTCGCCGGATTTATCGCGGGCGCCGTCGCCGCCGAGATACGCAAGCAGGTGGAAGCAGCTCTCCGCGAAGCGGAAACGCAGCGCCAGGTAGAACGCCTCAGGCATGATCTGGAGATCGCCCGCTCAATCCAGCAGTCCTTGCTTCCTGCCGGCGCGCCTGAGATCGAGGGCTTTGAAATCGCAGGCTGGAACCTGCCCGCAGATCAGACCGGCGGCGACTACTACGATTGGCACTTTCTTCCCAACGGCAAGTTGCTGGTCGTCCTCGGCGATGCAACCGGCCACGGAATCGGTCCCGCTCTGCTCTCTTCCGTGTGTCGCGCCTACGTCCGCGCAACATTCACACCCGAACTCGACATGTTGACCGCCATGCAGCGTGTCAACGCAGCGCTCAATCAGGATGTGGGCCCGAGACGATTCGTAACCTTCGTTGCGACAATTTGTACTCCGGGCAGTTCGCGCGTGGAGTTGCTTTCCGCCGGACACGGGCCGCTGTTTCTCTACTGGCTGCGCGATGATCGCTTCGATGCCATGCCTGCTCAGGGTCTGCCGCTCGGGCTGATGCCGGATCTGGGCTCCGATCCGCCAAAGGTCCTTGAATTCAATTCCGGCGACCTGCTCGTAATCACCACCGACGGCTTCTTCGAATGGGCCAACGCGCAAGAGGAGCAGTTCGGCGAAGAGCGCATGGAAGACGTAATCCGCGCGTCGAAAGAAAAGCCGCCGGCTGAAATCATCTCCGCTCTCTACAAGGCGGTGATCGAATTTTCCGGCGGCACCGCCCAGGACGACGACCTCACCGCCGTGGTTATCAAACGTAAATAAACTTCAGCCCTGCAGGATTCCCCGCTCCCGCAACACCGTAGTTATGTCCTGGTGCATCAGGTAGAGCAGAATCTCCAGCTCAGCCTTCGTATCCAGCAGGTACGTCGATCCCACCACCACATCGCTGAGCTGCCCTTCACCGTGCGCAAACGTCATGCGCCACTTCGTCTCAGCCATTACGTAGCGGTCATCCAGCTCGGTAACGACAGCAGATTCGAGCTTCGTCGACCGATGGCCCATTTGCTCGAACATCTGTTGACGTTTGGGCAGCACCAGCGCGAAATCGCTCGCCTACACCACCCTTGCTCCATCTGGGCCGGCGACGAGAAAGGTGTCAGCGAATTGGGAGACAAGTGCGTTGACCTCCAGATGGTTTTCGGTGTGTTCGAAAGCTCGAAGAAAATCCTCGATAGATTGTGTCGTGTGTTCCACTAAAAACTCCTTGGATAGAAGGGAATTTGAACAAATGTGTCTTTAGTATTATACCACAACTAAATGAGAGATTCAACTGGGTCGGAATATCTGGTAATGGCTCGGTAATGATCTGGCAGTGAAGATATCGAAATGACGACCTTTGGAGAGTTGCAGTACTCTGATCGAACGATTGATCGGAGTTACTGAAGCTCGTCGATAGGCCGCGCCTTCGGTAGGGCTTTAACCGATGAGATATTTGCTCCCCGGCAACAGCGAAAGCAGCTTGATCGCGAGATAAGTAATCACGAAGGTAACGACTGCGATCGTTGGTATGCGCAAAAACGCATTCTCAAGTGTGGGAGCCACGAGGGAGTGAATCGCGTTGAGCACGATGATGTGCGCCAGATACATGCCATAGCTCATTCGCGAAAGATCCTCGATAAGTCGCCATAAAAGACTATTCCCGCGATCCGCAGGAATATTACGGAAGAGGAGGAATAGTCCTGCGGTCATGACCGCAACGTTCAGCGAGGCGTAATTCCACGTCAACTCGAGGCTCTTTATCTGGTGCACGTAACGAAGTCTGTAGAGAAATCCTGCAACGGTAAAGGCGTAACCCGCAACAACCAAGGCGATTGCGAACCAATCGAGACGCAATGAAGGCGCCATGAGGAATCGCTTGATGTAAAAGGCTAATACGACATAGCCAATGAAGCCTGAGAAGTAGTAGAGGGTTGGCGTTGGATTCCAAAAAGCCTCGCCCCACACCTCTGGGAAGACGAGGTGAATGAAGGGCAGCAACAGAGTCAAACCCCACAGCAACAGGAAGCGTTCCATGCTCTTCCGGCTTGCCGAAATGATCCACGGCGAGAGCACAGGCGCGATGAGATAGATTGCCATCAGCATATATACAAACCACAGATGGCCAACTTCGGTGCCGTAATTGACAGGGATTTTGGCGATATTGAGCAAAGTGGTGCGAAGAGAAACCGTTCCTTGCGCGTAGTAATAGAAGGCGTAGACCACGCACCAGACGATGAAGGGAATCAACACTCGGGTAAAGCGCTTCCGGAAGAATTTGCGCTCATCATCGATGGGGAAAAGGAAGAATCCACTGATCATGACGAAGAGCGGCACGCAGACGCGAAAGAGGGAGTTTGTCCATCCCACCGCCCAGGCCCCGGCGGTGTGCAGCACAGTTCCGTCTGTTGCTATGTATTCAAACTCACCCGTGTGAATCTGCATGACCATGTAAATCGCGATGACGCGTAAGAGATCGAAGCCGCGATGCCGCGTGTGGGTGGGAGAAACTGAGATGTTCACAATGTGTGGTTTCCAGTGATGTGAAGATAATAGCTAAAGCGTCGTTCGCGAAAAACGGGGTTGTCGCTACTTACAATTTGGTAGCAACTTAAACTGCCCCATCACCGAATATCTGGAAGTGTCCTGATTTCGGATTTCGGGTCTTCTGCTGGATTCGTGGAGCAGCTCACATAGTAGGTGCAGTTGGATCCTCTCACCCTTACTGTCGCAATCGAGGCATCGGAACCTGTCTCGTTGAAGCCACGCCGTAGCACCACGGAAATCTGCTACTGGCGCCTCGGCCTGACCTCGATATATTCCACCGACAGAACCAGTTCCTGAAGCGCCACATCTCCGGCGATACCTTCCGGCGTCGGTCCTTTATATCTCTTCGGGGTCGCACTCTCCAGGCGCCATGACTTCATCGCAGTGCCGGCGGCCCTCCCTTGCGTCAGCATCGCGCTCCGCCATCGCGCTCCCGACTGGCCTCGCTCCGCCTGAAACCAATCCCACAGACTCTTTGCATTGCATACGCCGCGCCTCAGTGCCAGATCCGCCTTATGGCACCCGGGCGGATGCCGCGGCAGTTTGCTGACTTCCTCGAAGCCGCCGAACGGCTCTTGATCACCCTCGGAATTCTCGAGGTAGAGAACAAAGTTGTACGCGGAATAAGGTGATGGAGAACCCGGCATAGTATTCCAATTGAAAGACCTGCTCAACGTATCGGAAACTAAGAGTACAGCAAGAAAATCGTCCCGACTTTAATGCCTCCGGGTTACTCCGTCCGGGGTAAGATCAACCAGTCCTCGCCTCGGCATGCTTCAGAAACTCTGAATACTCCGCGCCGAAAATCGGCAGAACCAGCGTCATGATCGTATCCGCGATCTCCTCTGACTGAACCCGCTCCGGCATCCTGGCCCACTCCTTCGCCGCGCCGTAAATCGCCCAGCTTGCCGTCGCCGCGATCATCTCCGGGCACGCCTTCCGCTCCGGTGGATTCTGCTTCAATCCATCAAGAATCATGTGCCGCACCACGGCGACCACCGCTGCCTCGAGATGTGGCTCCATTTGTAGCTGTCGTTCGCTGCACGAGGACATGCCCGCAATATAGTCGCACACTCCCAGCACGATGCCCCGGATCGCCGACGGGCAGGTGCCGTCGAACGTCACGCCCCGCTCCCCCAGCATCCCCAGGAATTGCCGCGCTACCATGCACTCCAGCAGCGCGAACTTGTCCGTGTAGTGATCGTAGAAAGTCGCCCGGTTAACCGTCGCCGCCTCGGCAATGTCCTGGACCGATATGTCCTCGAACTCCTTGCTTTCCAGCAGTTTCTCCAGCGCCTGCTGCAGCAGGTGGCGGGTCCGCCGAATGCGGGGGTCGACCGGTGCTTCCGTTGTTCCAAACATGATTGTCCCTCTTACAGCTTATTAGATTCAGCAGGCGGCAAAACGACGTTCGTCGTTTTCTTTGAATCGACAGTAGTCGGTTAAACATCAACTGCTGTGAAGGAGATTCAACGTCATGCCTACCCTGCTCCAAGTCGATTCCAGCCCTCTGGGTGAAGCCTCCATCTCGCGCCATCTTTCCAGCGAGTTTGTCCGCAACTGGAAGAAGGCCAACCCGAATGGCACAGTCATCACCCGCGATCTTTCCACCACCAGCCTTCAGCCCGTTACCGGCGCTTGGGTCGGCTCAGCTTACACCCCCGAAGACGCCCGCACTCCCGCTCAACGCGAGCTTTTGGCCGTATCCGACTCCCTCATCGCGGAGCTCGAGGCCGCTGACGAGTACGTCTTCGGCGTTCCCATGCACAACTTCGGCATCCCCTCGGTGCTCAAGCTCTGGATCGACCAGATCTCCCGCACCGGCAAGACGTTTTCTTATGCCAGCGGGGCTCCCGAAGGTCTGCTCAAGGGAAAGAAAGCCACTTTCCTCGTAGCTTCCGGTGGGGTCTACGATCCTGCCACCGTCATGGCCTCGTTTAACTTCGTTGAGCCCTATCTGCGTACGGTCTTCGGCTTCCTCGGAGTCACCGAGGTGAAATTCATCTCCGCGGGCGGAGCAGCCGCTCTCAACTACGGCAAGATCGACCGCGAAACCTTCCTCCAGCCCCACGTCGAGTCGATCCGCGCCCAGTTCCAGGCAGCCTGATCGCGATATTAATTGGCGGACATATTTTCGCCAGCGGCTAGAATATAAATAGGTAGCAAAAGCCCCGATTGCCAGTGCGCAACGCGGGGCTTTTGCATTTGCCGGCATGCCGAGTTTAAGTTGTTTGGAATGAAGCAGTCTCAGTCGAGTGCTTTAGAATGAAACGGTTACGGGATGGTTCGGAATTTGCCGGCATAAGCCCTTTGGAATGAATAAGTCCCGGCTTAGCCGTCTGGAATGAACCGGTTACAAACCATCCCCGCTATCCGATTTAGAATGAACCGGTTACAGAGATAGCAAAAAAAAGGGGGGAGGGGGTATATCAGTCCGCCCCCACTTCGCTCGCTCCGACTTCACTATCGTTGTTGTCCTCGCCGTTTCGGCTCGTCTGCCGCGCCATCAGCGGAATCACGAACAGGATGGCGAGCAGCGTAGTCACCATGCCGCCCACAACCACCCGCGCGAGCGGCTTCTGCGTCTGCGACCCGATCTCCGTAGCGACCGAAGCCGGCAGCAGCCCGAAAGCCGCCGCCATGCACGCCATGACCACCGGCCGCATCTCGTCGAGACAGCCCTTGATCAGCCCCCGCTGAGGGCCATCCTCGCGTTCCGCCCGGCGGATGCCCGAAAGAAAAACCACCGCGCCCAGCGTCGCCACGCCAGTAAGCGACGTGAAGCCGACCGCCGCCGAAATACTGAACGAAGTATGCGTAAGGAACAACGTGACTATGCCGCCGATCCAGGCAAATGGCAGCATGCCCACAATGATGAACGCATCCTTCCACGTCCGGAACTGGATATAGAGGAGGAGCAGAATGAGGAGCACGCTCACCGGGATAATCAGCGCCAACCGCTGCTGCTCCTTGCGCAGGCTGTCGAACTCGCCCGCCCATGTGTAGTTGTATCCCGAAGGCAGCTTCACCTTGTTCGTGATCTGCCCCTGCAGGTCCTGGATGGCGCTGGCCAGATCGCGCCCGCGCACGCTGAACTTGATGGGGATGTACCGCCGCCCGCCCTCGTGGTAGATCATGAACGCCCCGTTGCGCAGTGTCACGTCGGCCACAGAGCTCAACGGGACCTGCGTCCCGTCCGGCGTAGGCACCAGGATCTTGCCGATCGCCTCCGGCGTATCGCGGAACTCCGGCGCATAGCGCACGGCGAAGTCGAACCTCCGGTCCCCATCGATGATGGTCGTTACGGGCGCCCCGCCTACCGCCGCCTGCACGATGTTGTTGACGTCCTGCGGCTGCAACCCATACCGGGCGGCCTTGGTCCGGTCGATCGACACCAGCAGGCTGGGCTGCCCGGTCACGTCGAAGACGCCGACGTCGGTAATACCCGACACCCCATGCATGATCCCCTCGATCTGATTCGCAATTCGCGTGAGCTCATCGAAATCGTTGCCGAAAAGTTTAAGCGAGTTCTCGCCCTTCACACCCGACATCGCCTCTTCGACGTTGTCCTGAATGTTCTGCGAGAAGTTGAAGTCGATTCCCGGAAACCGCTTGAAGTCGTTCTGGATAGCCGCGATCAGCTCATCCTTATTGCCGTGGAATCGCGGCCGCCACTGCCCCGAAGGCTTCAAGTCGGCGAGAAACTCGGCATTGTTGAAGGTGCTCACGTCCGTGCCATCATCCGGGCGTCCCAACTGTGAAACCACCTGCGTAATCTCCGGATACTGCCGCAGGGCCTCCCGAATGTCATCGGTCAACTTCTCCGACTGCTCGAACGAGATGTCCTGCTGCATCGTCGCGCGGATCCAGAGATTGCCCTCTTCGAGGGCAGGCATAAACTCACCGCCTACCAGCCGGAACAGCAACACCGCCGCCACCAGCGATGCAAGCGCGATCGCCCAGGTGAGCTTACTGAAGCGGAGGGCCCGCTTCAGCGCACCGTCATAATGACGCCGGAGAAACCCGCTCAACCAGGTCTCGGTTGCCTCATGCTTGATCCGCTTGGGGACCGCGAAGGATCCCAGCACGGGAGCGAATACCAACGCAAAGATCAGGGCGCCCGTCAGCGCAAAGCCGTAGGTCACAGACATCGGAGCAAAGATCTTGCCGGGTACCCCCTGCATGGTGAACAGCGGAATAAAGGCCACCAGGATGATCAGTGTCGCGAACAGCACGGGCTTGGCCGCATCGCTGACGCCTTCCATGATCAGTTCGCGGACATCTTCACCCTCCACCCGACGCGAAATCTTGCGATACACGCTTTCCAACACCACGATCGAAGCATCCACGAGAATGCCGAAGTCAATCGCGCCAATCGAAATGAGGTTAGCCGAGTGATTCGTCAGCACCATCATTGCGAAGGCAAACAGTACAGCGAAAGGAATAGTGATTGCCGCGATGAAGGTCAGGCGCAGATCACCCAACATGACGAGCAGCACCAGCGTCACCAGGATCAGCCCAGTGATAATGATGTGCCGCACCGTCGTCGTGGTGGTGTTAATGAGCTTGGTTCGATCGTAGATCGTCTTAATCTTCATACCGGGAGGCAACAGATTCCCGGTATTCAGATCGTGGATTTTCTGGCGGATGCCGGCGAGTGCCGGAAGGGAATTGCCGCCCTTCTGTAGCAGCACGATGCCTTCGACGATATCCGGATTTTCGTCTCGCCCCACTTTGCCCAGGCGTGGCTGATGGCCCTCGCGTACCGTGGCCACGTCGCTGAGCAGCACAGGAGTGCCGTTACGCTCGGCCACCACAATGTTGCTCATGTCCGTAAGTGAGTGCAGCAGCCCGATGCCGCGCACGTTCACGCTTTGGCTGCCGAGCGTCAGGTAGTTGCCGCCGGCGTTGGCGTTGCTGTTCTGGACTGCGTTGACCACCTGGGTCATCGTCACGCCCATTCCCAGCAGTTTATGGGGATCAATCTCCGCCTGGTATTGCCGTGTCGTCCCGCCAAAGGTGGCCACGTCGATGATGCCTGGCACCTGCTTCATTTCGCGCACGACGAACCAATCCTGCGTTGCCTTCAGCTCGTTCAGCGAGTAGCCAGGCCCGGTGAGTTGATAGCGATAGATCTCGCCGATCGGAGACTCCGGCGACAATTGCGGTTGCAGATTGTTCGGCAGGTTGACCTGTTGGAGCCGGTTGAGCGCCTCCTGACGGTCAATAAAGTAATCGCTGTCGAAGGAGAAGTACATCTTCACGTCGCTCAGCCCGAAAATACTGATCGAGCGAATCTGCTCAAGTTTTGGCGTGCCGTTCAGCCCTGCTTCCAGCGGCACCGTCACCTGCTGTTCCATCTCCTCGGCGGACCACGATGGGTTCTGCGTAATGAACTCGACCATGGGCGGTGACGGATCCGGATAGGCCTCAATATCCAGCTGGAGGAATGCGACGGCGCCCACCGCGAGCGACGCGATAAAAATAATTAACACGACGTTGCGGAAGCGAAGAAGAATGCCAATCATTCCCTGCATCGATTTAATCCTCTGCTTCGCGCAGCAACTCGGCACCCGAGGAAACGACCTTGTCCCCGTCCTCTAGACCCTGCGTAATTTCGTCGGATTTGTCATGCGTTGCGCCGAGCGTCACGTTGCGGCGCGCATACTTGGCCGGCGATGTTTCGACAAACACAAAGGCATCCTTGCCGTTCTGAATCACGGCGGTCGAAGGAACCACGATTGCCGTTCCGCGTTGATTTGTAACTACGATCGTGGCGTACATCTGCGGCTTCAACTTGTGCTCCGGGTTCTGAAGGACAACGCGCACCTTGAGTGTCAGTGACGTCGGATCGACCGCATCCGAGATGTTGCTGATTGCGCCGTGAAAAACCTCGCCAGGATAACCTGCCACTGTAATATCCACCGGCTGCCCGGTCTTCACTAATGCCACGTCACGCGGGTACAAATCTCCGACCACCCATATCGGATTAATGTCGGCGATCGTCGCGATCGCATTCGCATTATCGAGCGAGCGCTGTAGCTCACCGGGCCCTGTATTCACATCGAGTACAACGCCCGATATGGGCGAGACGATGGGGACGACATCGGAAGTGTCATTTTCCTTGAAGCCCAGCATATGCAGAGCCTGGCGGGCGCGCTCTAACTCCGCGTGGTCGGAATCGTCTAACGCCTTCACGTCGTCGTAGTCGCGTTGAGCCATCACTTCGTGCTGCAGCAATTCCTTGGCCCGTTGCAATTGCAGATCGGCGCGAACGGCTTCAATCTTTGCTTTCTCAAAATCGGAGCGTGCCTGCGCTGCATCGCTGCTTTGCAGAGTTCCGATCTGTTGTCCCTTCGTTAGCTCCTGGCCCGGAAGCACTTTGAGCGAGAGCACCCGTCCGCTGATCAGCGGATAAATATGGACAATCGAAGTGGGGTTAGGCATTACCCGCGCTGCCAGTGACAGCTGATTCGCAACCTGCTGTGGATGCACCGTGATTGTCTGAATCACGCTCTGTGCTTGAGCATTGGAGGGAGCCGTCGTCGGCTCCTCGTGCTTGCAGCTGGTCAGCAGCAGGAGTGAGAAGGGAACAGCGGCGATAAAAGTGCGCCGTTTCATGGGAGAATCTCCGTGGCAGCGGCAAAGCTGAGTTGGTGAATGCTGAGCCACACCTGTTGGTTGGCATTCAGCGCGTCGAGATTGGTCTGACGGTAGTCGCGCAGCGCGTCGAGATAGTCGAGCAGGGTGCTACCGCCGTGCCGGTAGCTGAATTCCAGGTTGTCGCGGACGTGCTCGGCCTCTGACAGATAATGCCCGTTGTAACGGGCGGCGAGATGTGTCGCCGCTTCATACCCCGCCCAGGCCTGATCGACATCACTCACCACCTGGTTACGTGCTGCGATTTCCGCAAATCGGCTGGATTCCGCCTCATAACGTGTCCGTTGTTTTTCACCCTGGTTACGGTCGAAGATCCGCAGAGGAATCGATACCTGAAAGCCCGCGGTATTGTAGGTGGCTGAGCGCTCGTATTCGCCGCCAATGGTTGGATCCGTCGTGCCATCGGCGTCAGCCAGCTTCACATTTGCGTCAGCCACGCGCACCGATTGCAGGGCAGCCTGGTAGTCAGGGCGAGCAGTCAGCGCCTGTTGTTCGATCTGCGGCAGCGTTTCAGTAAAGGTGGGCGGGTCGAGCGTGCCGGTAATGTCGAACGAGTCAGTGGGCCTTTGAACACCAAGCAGCAGTTGCAATTGGTCGCTACCCTGGGTGAGGTCCAGCTTCGCGTTGTCGTAGTCCGATTCAAACTCGACTAACTGTAGATCGATCCGCTCGAAGTCGGTTTCGCTGATGTCACCGGCATCACGTCGTGCCTTACTGAGGTCGACTGTCTTGCGGTAGCTGCTCAGGTTGTCGTCGGCTATCTTCAAAGCCGCCTTGGCTGCCAGCATATTGGTGAAAGCTTGCTTCACCTGAAGAATCGTCTGGCGCTCGCTATCCTTATATTGACTTTGCGTAACATCGGTGGTCCCGTGTGCGATATCGAGCCTCCAGCGGCGCTTCTGTCCACGTTCGAAAAGCCGCGTGACATTCGCCGCATAGCTATAGGGGCTGGCCGGATTACTGGCAGATAGGGAGACATCAGTGCCGGAGAGCGTAAAGTTGGGGTTCTGACGCAGCCCCGCCGTAGTCTCGTTGGCCTTGGTAGCGATCACATGCTGCTGGCCTGAGAGCAGGCTCGGATTCTTGGCCCGTGCCATGTCAATTGCCTGTTGGAGCGTCAAGGGTGCGGCAATCGTCTGTCCCCCGGCTGTGACAGACAGCCATAACAGGATTAACGGGAGGCCGAGGCCCCTAAGTCGAAAACATTTCATAAGCACCACTCTCAAAGTAGCGGCTGGAGAAGGGAAGCGTGTGAAGAATGGAAGAAACGGGAGCAGTGTTAGCCGCGGGGTGGCGGCCGGTTCCCTATGATGCTGAGAGACTCCTCGCGTGGAGTTCCGATCTCGATGGAAGGCCTCAATTTCGAAATCGTCTGCAGCTCGGAAGCGTTCTGAAGAGAAACTAACGCCGCGGCCACGATCGAAGCTGCCTGGAGATCGTTGTCGACGTGATCGAGAAGGTCGCGCCGCACCAGGTGTTCCACTTCTGCAGGCGCGGTGCAGGCTAGCAAATCGTCGGTGAGCGAGACAACCGGAAGCAGGATAACGATCACAATCGCAAGAGCAGCGATCTGAATGTGGCTGCCGGGACGCAATGCATCGTCTTGCCATCGGCGCCGGCTAAGCAGCCATAACCCAATGAGTCCGATAGACAGACCTACCCACAGCAGATTGAAGAGCAACTCCACGATAGTTTGAATTGTATCCGATCAATTCGGAGGAAGGAGGGTCACTCAACCAGGGCCCGCCAGAGATTAGGCTTGTTTCAAGGGCCGGGCCGCTCACGGGCAATCGTTCACGGTGCCATCCAAACCTTACTTCGAAGGCTCTAACGAGGCGAAGGCTGCCTGACCACTCTCGAAATTCGAGACTTACCAGGACAAGAAGCGTAGCAAACCATTGACCGTATCTGCCAACCCCTTTTATGATGAATGGAGTGGCCGTCCAGCGGCCATCCCATCTTTCTGTTTACTGCCCCCTCGTTCAATGGTAGGACAGCTGACTCTGGATCAGCATATCGGGGTTCGAATCCCTGGGGGGCAGCCAGTCAAGCACGTTCCTGGACATCCTTGTTCAGTAGAGTCCGTATGAAATCCAATAATTTGTCGAGATTTCTCGTTCGCAGGGTGTTCGCCAAGATACCCCTGGAGCAGGATTGAAGAGGAGAGTAGGCGTGATTTGTCGGAAGTCAATCGACCTCATGTTCGCCCTGACTTTTGTGGTCCCATTTTCATTCAAATCTGCGCGAGCGCAATCGAAGACGCCCGCGATCATCCCCGCGCCTCTTTCGTTCAGGGCAACAACGGGCACTTTGAAAGTGTCCGATGGAGCCGTCATCTCTTTTCCATCTGGCGACGCGGACGCTGGATTCGCGGCTCAATTCCTGGCGGGCGTTGTGCAGCGTACCCGGGGAATCAAGCTCACGCCGCGCCCGGAGAACGGCCGAGCTCCGAACGCCGCATTGATAGTCTTCCGTCGCAAGTCTTCTGTGGGCGCGATGAGGAAAGACAGCTATGATCTCCAGATTTTGCCCGAGGACGTCCAAATCGCAGCGGCAGATCGCGGGGGATTACTTTACGGTGCGGTAACGCTCTGGGGCTTGTTGACGGCGGATGCTGCTCGGGACGGTGACGCCGTGTTGAACTGCGCCAGCATTTCTGACGCTCCGGAACTTCCGTGGCGAGGTATTATGCTCGACTCCGCACGGCACATGCAGTCTGTTGAATTCATCCAACAGTTGATCGACTGGATGGCACTGCACAAGCTGAATATTCTCCATTGGCACCTGACAGACGACCAGGGATGGAGGCTGGAGATCAAGCAATATCCGAAGCTGACGAAGATCGGCGGCTGGCGTGAACTACCATCGGTAGCTGGCAAAGCCGACTCCTATCGATATGGAGGCTATTACTCTCAGGAGCAAGTTCGTCGACTCGTAGCCTATGCAGCGCAAAGAAATATCACTATCGTGCCAGAGATCGAGATGCCCGGACATGCGTCCGCGGCGCTGGCCGCATATCCCCAATTCGGATCGTCGGACGTGCCCCTTTCCGCGCCGGTAAGTGAATACGGTATCTTTCCGAATCTCTACAACGTGAACGAAGAAACGTTTACATTCCTCGAAAATATTCTGACGGAGGTGATGCAGCTCTTTCCAAGTACGTATATCCATGTTGGCGGAGATGAAGCAGTCAAGGATCAATGGAAGGCGTCACCGCAGATTCAGGCGAAGATGCGGGCGCTCGGCATTAAGGATGAGGATCAGTTACAAAGCTATTTCGTCAAACGCATCGATGCCTTCCTCACAGGGCACGGGCGCCGCACACTGGGATGGGATGAGATTTTGGAGGGCGGCCTCGCGCCCAATGCAACTGTCATGTCTTGGCGCGGCATGCAAGGCGGTATTGCCGCTGCGAAGCAGGGGCACGACGCGATTTTGACGCCGACTCGTCCTCTCTACTTCAACTATCGGCAGAGCGACGCTGCCGACGAAGCTCCGGGGCGATTTGCGCTCAACACGCTCTCCGATGTCTATCACGTCGATACCGCACCTGCAGCGCTGACTGCGGAGGAGAGGAAGCATATCCTTGGCATCCAGGCAAACCTGTGGACTGAATATGTAATCACCGAGGATCGTGTGCAGTGGATGCTGTTTCCGCGGATGGCGGCACTCGCGGAGGTGGCGTGGCTCCCGTCAGCGAAGAGAAACTGGAACGACTTTCTCGACCGACTTGTGGCAGAGAAAAAGCGTTACGAAGCTCTTGGTATTCACGATGCACCGGGCGCATTCCGCGTGAGGAGCATTGAGCGTTTGAATCCCGAGCAGACTCGGGTGTCGGTAGAACTGCATAATCAAACGGGTTTTGGTGAAATTCGATATACAGTCGATGGGTCCGCTGTAACGGCATCGTCTCCGCTATACGAAAAGTCGTTTGATCTATCTCTCCCGTCACGCCTGCGAGCAGCAGCCTTTCACCATGGTGAGATTCCTGGAAGCGTAATCGATCGAGAACTGAATGCCGTGACTGTGCGCCGGCGATTCAGCCAGGATTTGAAATTGTGTGTGAATGATCCATCTATCCAGATGGAACCAGATCCGCCAGTTCCCGGCAGACCGGTGATGCTGGCAAACTACCAGAATCCGTGCTGGATCTATACTGATGCGGAATTTACAGGAATCAAAGGAATCTCGGCGCAGGTTGACTCATTGCCGTATGTATTCCACGACCGGCGCAGCAAGCCGCCGCAGAATCCCTCACTAAGCGGCGAACTGCAAGTGCACATGGACACCTGCGGCGGACCTGTTGTGGCAACCCTGCCCCTGGAACCCGCGGTCGGCCATCGTAACGTCACCTGGCTCCATGCATCACTACCACCCCTGCAAGGAGGGCATGATCTCTGCTTAAAGTTTGCAACCTCAGGAGTCGACCCACTATGGGTAATTAATGTCATCCAGTTGGAGCCAGCGGAGAAGCAATGACCGCGAAGCTGGACCGGCGATTAATTAGCGTTGTTCCGAGATGCGCCTACGAACTGTCTCGAGTATCGACCGAATGATCGCTGGGTTCAGAGATTTCTCTCCAGGAGGGAAGCGGAATCTTTATCCAGGAAGATGGTTAGGTTTGCATGTCTTTGCAGAATCGAAGCCGGGACGGAGGGAACGATAGGGCCTTCGATACTATGTTTGACCGCGGCGCTCTTTCGCTTATCGGGAACGATCGCAATGATTTCTCTGGATTTGAGAATTTGCGTAACCGACATCGAAATCGCCTGTTGGGGAACCTCATCCAAGGCTGCGAACCAGCCTTCGTTGACTTGTTGACGTCGACAACGAGCGTCCAGATTCACAATAAGAAAAGGGTCTTCGGCCTCGAAGTCGGCTGGCGGGTCATTGAAAGCTATATGGCCATTTTCGCCAATGCCTACGAAAGCAATGTCCACCAGACGGGAACTGATTTCCATATTGGCCTTACCCCTCACCACGTGAGGATCCCGCGCTCCATCGAGCAGGTGACAGTTGCTGATTTCCGTGGGTTGAATAAGCCTGTCGCGAATATATCGGGCAAAACTGGCCGGATGTTCGATTCCTAAGCCGATGTATTCGTCAAGATGAAAAAGTTCCACCCGCGACCAGTCGATGGACCGATCGCGCGTGAGATTCTGAAGAAAGTCAATTTGGGATGTACCGGTGGCCGCCACAAGCACAACGGTGCGTTGAACAGCGAGGCGGGATCGGATAGAAGAAGCTGCGAGGCTTGCTGCTTCCTGAGCCATTTCGAAGGGATTGGAAAATACTCTGATGTGCATCTTGAGCTTCCAGGCGCCTCCGGCAGCCAGATAACATTACGCTTGTTGCTTTTTGCTATGGCGACGACCGGCAGATTGTTCACCTGAAACGCGGCCAGGGTAGAGCGCAGTTCTACTTACTTGTGCTCCCGGCTCACTTCAAACGACACTTTTTCGCCGTGCTTACGCGCATACCAGGTTTTGTCTGGCGCCAACAGGGGCAACGCCTCTCCGTTGCGCCAGATCATTGTTGGATGCCCAGGCTCAAATAGAGCATCGTAACTATCCCCCATCCATTTCTGGTTGTGCACAAACACCTTGCCAAGCGCCGAATTTGCCAAGACGGTCAGGTCTTCTCCTCCCCAAGTGCGCATGCCTGCGACGTCGAGAAACTGAAGCGTGTCGAGAGTATCGTGCCCCATGATACGAACTGTGCCGAAGGCGTGTTCTCCCGGAGGATAGGCTTTCGAATCGACATTTTCCGGCAAGAGTGGCCCAAGATTCGAATTGATTGCCCGAGAGAGCCACTTGAATCCTTGGAGCCCCTGGCCGCGTCGCGTGAGCCCCATCCCTACATAGCCAAAAATTCGGGGCCATGCCGGCCCGCGCCAGTAACCGCCCCACTTCGGGGTGTCGAAGGCTAAGGTAGGTAACAGCGCACCGTTAAACTTGGCTGGATCGTTGAGCCGTTGCATCATCGCTGCAATGCGATCGTGGTCCGTTTCAAAATAGAGGAAATAGTAGGCATCGAGGTTTTCCCCCTGGGTCCAAAGCTTCCCCGTCTTTACGTCCAGATCCCAATAGCGCTGTGTGGCCGGATCCCAAAGCTTCTCGCGCACAGCCTGAAGCGCCAGGTCGAACTCATGTTCCCACGGTAGCGGGTCGTCTCCCTGAATGCGTGCGAGATAAGTCATTTCCTGCAGACTCCAAAGATTAAATACCTGCTCATTCATTGCGCTGGTGGCGTCTCCCTTGAGATCGACAAACGGCGAGTCCTTGTCGTCCCAACCGGTTTCATAGGTATGAAGCCAGTCGATAAGATGATCGTGGTTTGCATCCCGTATCTTGAGAAGGCTCCGCTGATAAGCCAGCAGCGCTTGCCACACGGTGCGATCTCCCGCAACTCCGCCCGGTTTTTCGCGAAGAATGCTCGTATCGCCGGTGAGGCGGACATATTCACCTACGAGCGTCGCCTGTACAGGAACGCCCTGCGTATCGCGTTCAGGACCTGTCGCCTGAAATGTGTTCTTCCCTGATGGGAAAATCGTCCAGGGACACGTGCCATCTCCCTTGGCGTTCACCGCGTAACGGGACCAGTTGAGGATGGAAGCACGCGCCAGATCTCGTCGGTTGGTGCCAGCCATGGCGACAGCTTCAGCGATCCCGTCGTTACTCCACATACCCATGAAATCATTGCAGTCTGCAATCATCATGGGACAGGCCGGTAAGTAGCGAACCTGGCAGGTAGTATTCAAAAGCCCGCGCCAGAACCAGAGTTCACTGCGAACCAGTTCCGCGGGCGCGATGCTTTCCTCTTTATTCAGTGTGGGAATTGTGAACCGAATCGGTTCAGCCGGAGCTACCAGAGGCACCGATGCCAAGTACTCATTCCACAGGCGGTGAGTTTCCTCATCAAGAAGATCTGGAGACGCGCGCAGGTCAGCGAGGCTCGTTTCAGCCTCGTGTTCGTCTCCACCCAAAGTAATCATCACCGCGGCGGAACCGCCGGTGCTGAGTTGCCATTGGACATGATCGTTCTCAATGGTAGCTTGCGAATCTGCTGCAAGTATCAGGCGGTAGGGCCACTTCGAGTCGCCATAAGTCAGACAGTTCGATTGCGAACCGGGAACAAGTTGAAAGCCGAGTCCTCGAGGTTGAACCATCATCCGAACTCGTTTGGGCGCGTGCATAACGACGATTCGCAAAACGGCCGCCGGCTTTCCATAAACGGGATAGACCGTCAGCGAGACTTCTAAACCATTGTCGAATGTCGCTCGATAGACGGTACGGTCCGCAAAATAGGTCAGACTATGTTTTGCCGAATTGTCGCTGAGACTGAGACTCTGGCCGGATTCATCCACAAACACCGGGGTCGCGATATCCAGAGCTTCAAGGCGTTCTCCTTGGTTGACAGGAGCTGTCGGACCGGCCACAGGAACGAGGACTCTTTGCCCCCCGAATCCCGACTCCTGCAGGGCCATGAATCCATTGGATTGGTAGATCAGACCCTTGGGAGGAGCCGTTGCATCGAATCGAGTGAACGCAGCGTAGTCGAAGCCGTTGCCCATATAGGTTGGGAACTGAGGTGAAGGCCCCTTCGTTTGTGCGGCCAGATTTGCAGACAATAAACAAAGAAGACTGATAAATTTGCGAACCTTCACAGCGCCTCTTTTGCGGTGCACACAGCCTGGCTACAGCTTTTCTCGTTGCAGTGCTGGATTTCGAGCCTACGTCCGGCAATAAACCCGATCACTTGTTCATTTCCTAAGTGGCGGCCGTTGATGCCTTGTCCTACTAGACTAGCTCCACACCGGGTTGTACAAGTCCATGCTTCCTCATTCCTGCCTGAGTCGCACGCAAAACAGAAACATATGCGCAACAATGCGCGGCTGACAACCGAGGTATCGAAATTAAGTTGAGCGAGGCTGTCCCACTGGTGCCGTGGACGCACTCGCCTTCAGGAGACATGGACGAGTGTCGCGCTGCGCAGCGACAACGATCGCTGATGTCAGATTGATGAAAGGCGCAACTGTGCCTACCGCACCAAATGTGTGCCGTCTGATTTGCGTCACGCCGTTCCGCTGTGGCAATCTGCAATTCATAGGATTGTAGTTTTTACTGATTGTTCACCACACCAAGAGGGAACGGCAAGTTCCCGCAAGCGCAGTTCCGGATTTTCCCGTACAACGCAGTCCCGCAACTTATTTGCTTTCGATTGAGAGGGTCTCCCATGGCATTCCTGCCGGGTTATGTACGCAGCCTGCGCCTGATTTTCCTGTTGACGATTGTTGTTACGGCCAGTACGACCACCTTGGCACAGAACACTCCTCCGATCTACGATCCCCGTCTAACCTTCGCGCCGTTGACACTTCCTGACCCTGTTAACGCCTATCGCTCCAGCAACGGAGCGCCTGGCCCGAGTTATTGGCAAAACGAAGCCAGCTACGAACTGCATGCGGAACTCGACCCTGCCGCTAAACAGTTGCGGGCAACCGAAATCATTACCTACACGAACAACAGCCCTGACACATTGCCGAGCCTTTGGATTCAGCTTGAGCAAAATATCTATCGCAAAGATTCGCGCGGGCAGGTGCTCTTTGGCAGCTTCATGCGCAGACGCCGAGACAACCCCACCACCAACGCCACACCAGAGAGCACGTCTACCGACGGCTTTGTTTTCGATTCCATCGAGATCGAATCCGGCAAGCAGACGGCGAAGGCCGATTACCTTGTGAGCGACACGCGCATGCAGATCCGGCTTGCGCAGCCGCTCCGACCTCGTGGTGGCCAGCTCAAAATCCACATCAAGTACCACTACCAGATTCCTGGAGTATGGGGAGGCCGCACCTCGTGGGGTATGTCAAAGCAGGGCGAGATTTATGACATGGCGCAGTGGTACCCGCGCATGGCTGTTTATGACGATCTGCGCGGATGGGACACGCTGCCCTATATCGGGAGCGAATTTTATCTTGAGTACGGAAACTTCGACTACTTCCTCACCGTTCCGGCGAATATGCTCGTTGCAGGCTCCGGGGAACTCGTTAACCCGAAGGACGTTCTTACGAGGACAGAGATCGAACGTCTGGACCAGGCCCGCAACAGCGACAAGACGGTCTATATCCGCAGGCCAGATGAAGTGACGAATCCGGCAAGCCGTCCCAGGCAAGACGGTACGCTGACCTGGCACTTCCACATGGACCACACTCGGGACGTCTCCTGGAGCGCCTCGCCGGTCTTTGTCTGGGATGCGGCCCGCATCAATCTTCCGGATGGCAAGACATCGCTCGCGATGAGCTTTTATCCACCAGAGAGCGTCGGGCCCGATGCCTGGGACAAGTCCACCGAATACGTGAAGGATACGGTGGAGCACTTCTCCAAGCAGTGGTATCCCTATCCCTGGCCTGCGGCAATCAACGCTGCCGGATTCTCGACCGGAATGGAATATCCAGGCATTGTCTTTGATGGCATCCCGGATCACGGACCGTTTCTGTTCTGGGTCACCGCGCACGAGATCGGACACGACTGGTTCCCGATGATTGTCGGATCAAACGAGCGCCGCCACGCCTTTATGGACGAAGGCTTCAACACCTTCATCGACATCGACGAGTCTGCAACATATGCCAACGGAAAGTTCGGTCCGAAGCGCGATTCCGAATACTCCGCGGGCGGCGAGCCTCCAGACATGATTCTGAAGGTCCTCGACAATCCCGACGCGCCGACCCTGATGGCGCCTGCCGATTCCTACGGTTTTGCACTCGGGCATCCTGTCAGTTATTTCAAGGGAGCCTATGGCATGGTGCTGCTGCGCGAGCAAATACTCGGCCCCGATCGTTTTGACTGGGCCTTTCGCAAGTACATCCGCGATTGGGCCTACAAACATCCTTCGCCGTCCGACTTCTTCCGGGAGATGGATAGCGAAGGTGGTGAAGACTTGGGCTGGTTTTGGCGTGGCTGGTATCTCAATAACTGGAAGTACGATGTCGCTGTCGACAAGATTGAGGGATCGGCGGTAACGATCAGCAATCGCGGCCAGCTCGTGCTGCCGACCACGGTCGAAGTCACCTTCCAGGACGGAACGAAGACGCGAACGAAGCTACCCGTCGAAACATGGATGTCAAAAGGAACATACACCTGGACGCTTAACAAGAAGACTCCGATCTCTTCCGTCCTCGTGGATCCTGATCATCAGCTGCCCGATGACAACCGCAGCAACAACGAGATGAAAGCACAATAGACGAGATTTGAGCCGGACTTGAAATTAGTACACGTGGACATTACCGGACGCCCGCCTCCTTTATGGCGTTTGCGCGGCACGCATGGCTGATCGCAACAGCTCGAAACCGCTACAACCCGTTCGAACAGGAAAAGGAAAAATCGAAATGGAGGGAATAACCCGGCGCACCTGGATCAAGGGAGCGGCGAGTTGGCTGCTGGCGGCCCCGTTTGCCGAGTCATTTGCGTCGAGCCGGAACATCGATCTGCCGAATGCGCGGCCTGCGGTTAGCGAGCGGCGTTTTCGCAGCGAAGCGGTGGAAGAGCGCATTCAGTTGGTTCGACGAATGATCGCCGATCCTGCTCTCGCCACCATCTTCATGAATTGCTTTCCGAACACGCTGGACACGACCGTCACTCCAGGGGCATTCGAAGGGAAGCCGGATACGTTCGTCGTGACTGGCGACATCGACGCCATGTGGCTGCGGGATTCCTCAGCGCAGGTGTGGCCGTATTTGCCCCTGGCCCGTCAAGACGTGAGGCTGCGCGAGCTGCTCGAAGGCGTGATCCGGCGTCAGGCGCGCATGATATTGCTGGATCCCTATGCCAATGCCTTTCTGCGCAGTCCAACCGATCCGCCGCTTTCGTGGGCCGTGGCGGACAAGACGGAACATCACGCCGGTGTGGGTGAGCGCAAGTGGGAGCTGGATTCACTGTGCTACCCCATTCGCTTGGCCCACGGATACTGGCAGGCAACCGGTGATACGAGGCCGTTCGACGCTCAATGGAAAGAAGCCGCATGGACTATCGTGCGAACCATGCGTGTGCAGCAGCGGAAAGATGGGAAGGGGCCGTACTCGTTCGAGCGGGTGTCGGCGATTCCAACCGAAACCTGCGCGCTGGGTGGCTTTGGCAATCCGGCGCGGCCGGTGGGAATGATCTTCTCCATGTTTCGTCCGTCGGACGATGCGTGCACCTACCCGCTGTTTGTTCCGGCGAACCTGTTCGCGGTCGCGAGCCTGCGGCAGCTGATGGCGATCGCCACTGCCGTGCTGCACGACACGAAACTCGCCGCAGAGGCAGACAGTCTGTCCTCCGAGGTGAGTCAGGCACTCGATCGCTATGGAAAAGCGCAGGATGAAAAGCTGGGGACCATTTGGGCGTATGAAGTCGACGGATATGGAAACACGCTCAAGATGGATGATGCCAATGCGCCGGGATTGCTCAGCCTCGCTTATCTAGGGTGTTGTGCGTTAGACGATCCGCTGTACCGTCGCACGCGCAGCTTCACCCTCAGTGGGGACAATCCCTATTTCTTTCGCGGTAGCCCGGCAGAGGGCATCGGTGGGCCTCATGCCGGCCTGAACATGATCTGGCCTATGTCGATCATCCTGCGCGCTTTCACATCGCAGGACGATGCGGAGATCCGCCAATGCCTGCGCTGGTTGCGCGATACGACGGCAGGCACTGGGTTCATGCATGAGTCCTTCGACAAGGACGATCCGACGCAGTTCACCAGACCGTGGTTCGCGTGGGCGAACACGCTATTGGGCGAGTTGATTTGCAGACTGGCGGAGACTCGGCCTGCAATCCTGAGAACAGTGTGGGACTGACATGTGCGATCCACGGTGACGTTCTGCCCCAAGAGCAGGTCGAAATATTTGAAGATCAAACACGAAGGAGAAATGATGCAGTCTTTATCCGGATCCACATTGTGGACGCGGCGTGAGTTGATGCGTGGTCTGGCGGCCTTGGGTGTGACAGCCGCAAGCGCTCCGGGGACTCTGGGGTTTGCTCAGTCCGGCGAGCAAACAGGCAGCGACGTAGACCTGCTGAAGTTTGTCAACGTCATGATCGGCACGGGCGGCCATGGACACATGTATCCCGGCGCGACGGTGCCGTTCGGCATGGTGCAGTTGAGCCCCGATACCTACAACAATGATTGGGACTGGTGCTCCGGCTACCACATCTCCGATGAATCGATCATGGGATTCAGCCACACCCACCTGAGCGGTACGGGCTGCGGCGACTTGCTCGACTTCCTTGTGGTTTCCGCGCACAGGAGAGGTTCGCCTGGTTCCCGGCGACCGGAAGCAACCTGGAACGGGCTATCGCTCGCGGTTCTCCCGTGCCAACGAGCATGCGCACCCCGGGTATTATGCGGTGCTGCTGGATGACGCAGGGGTGCGCGCCGAGCTGACAGCAACCGAACATGCGGGCTTCCATCGCTACACCTTCCCGGCCAGCGACCCAAGTCACATCCTTCTCGATCTGAGCCATGCCTACGGCGAGGCCGGGAAGGACATCGTCTGGTGTGCTTTGAGCCAGGCGAATGAACGCGCAATTCTTGCCGGCCACGCGACCAATGCGTGGGGCCCGGGCCGCGAGATGTACATTGCGCTCGAGTTCTCCCGTCCCTTCGACCGCCTGGAATTTTATGTTGACGACAAGCCGGTGGCCGCATCTTCGACGCAGTTACGGGGCAAGAATCTGAAGGCGGTCGCCTACTTCAAGACGAGGGCGGACGAGCAAATTCTGATTAAGGCTGGACTGTCCGGCGTTTCGGCCGAAGGCGCGAGGAAGAATCTTGCTGCAGAATTGCCCGATTGGGACTTCGACAAAGTCTGCCACGTCGCCCAGGATCGCTGGCGCCGCGAGTTGAGCAAGATTCAGATCGAGACGGGGGACAACGACCGCAAAACGATCTTCTATACCGCGCTTTACCACACCATGCTCGCGCCCACCCTCTTCGACGATGTGGATGGCTCATACCGCGGCATGGATGGGGAGGTGCACAAACTAACCAACGGGCAGCGGAACTACACCACGTTCTCGCTGTGGGATACCTATCGCGCGGAACAACCGCTCTTCACGCTTATCCAGTCAGACCGCGTGCCCGACATGGTCAACAGTCTTATCCGCATGGCTGAGCAGAGCCCCGCCGGTGTGCCAGTCTGGCCGCTTCAGGGCAAGGAAACCGGCTGCATGACCGGTTACCATTCTTCGGCAGTGATCGCCGAGGCGTGCATGAAGGGGTTCACGGGCATCGACTACCCGGCCGGCCTTGAAGCGCTGAAGAAGCGCGCACTGGTGGATAACTATCGCGGACTGGAGTGGTATCGCGCGATGGGCTACATCCCGGCCGACCTCGAGGAGGAGTCAGTTTCGAAGACGCTCGAGTACGATTACGACGACTGGGCGATTGCGCATCTCGCCGAGAAGCTCGGCGATCCCGCGACGGCGACGCTACTGCGTGAGCGCTCCCGCAACTATCGACATTACTGGGACCCCGAAACAGGATTTCTGCGCCCGAAACTGCAGGACGGATCGTGGGCCATGCCCTTCGATCCCATCGCCATGGGCCACTCGAAGAAATGGCGCGACTACACCGAATCGAATGCGTGGCAAACTACCTTCGGCATTCAGCACGATGTGACCGCCTACATCGAGACGATGGGAGGCGACAAGGCATTCATCGCTAAGCTCGATGAGCTGTTCAATCAGCCGTCGACCTTGCCGCCAGATGCACCGCCGGACATCGCCGGCATGGTGGGCCAGTATGCCCATGGCAATGAGCCGAGCCACCACATTGCGTATCTATATTCGTATGCCGGCGAGCCTGCCAAGACGCAGGAGCGGATTCACTTCCTCAATACGACCATGTACCACAACGATCCTGATGGTATGGCGGGAAATGAAGACTGCGGCCAGATGTCAGCGTGGTTAATCCTAAGCGCGATCGGCTTCTACCCAGTCGACCCGGTGAGTACGCATTATGTATTCGGAACTCCGCTCTTCGATCACAGCACATTGACCCTGGCTGGCGGAAAGAAGCTCATCGTTGGGGCTCGCCGGTCTACCCCTGCAAGCATCTATGTGAGCGGGGTATCGCTGAATGGAAAGCCATATCCGCAATCCTGGTTCAGCCACAAGGAAATTGCCGGAGGAGGCGTATTCGTACTGGAGATTGGCTCACAGCCGGATCCGCAGTTCGGTAAGGCGGTCTCGGCTCGTCCGCGCAGCCTGATTTCGGCCTACTGCGGCGATGGTGAAATCGTCGACGCTACTTGTTTGTCTTGAACGCAAGATCGACTTATGGCTTCCAAAATTGACTGGTCCGGTTCTCGAGCAGCCTCCTGGACGATCTCAAGTCCCTGGGCTAACTTTACGATGTCACTCTCATCGAATAGATCTGTACAGTACTCGAATGAACCGGAAATACCCTCTCTATTTTCTACAAGATTCAACGTCAGATCGTATCTGGCGGTGCCCGGTTCAGTGTGGATTTGCAAGAGGTCTATCCTCGTGTGGAGGTGAGATTCAAAGCCAAAAGTGACCTGAAAGATGGGAGATCGTTGAAATCTTCGGTCCGGCTTGAGCGCTCGCACAAGCTTCTGGAACGGCACATCACTATTATCGTAGGCCTCGAGAGCAGTCTCGCGAACCCGCCTTAGGACCTCACGAAAGCTGTATTCCTGGGTAAGCTGGCATCGAAAGGTCAGCATGTTCAAGAACAGCCCTACCATTCGCTCGGTTGTCACGTGTCTACGGTCCGTTATGGGCGAGCCAATACAGAAGTCTTCGGATCCGGAATATAGATGCAGGAGCAACGCGAGTGCGGCCAGATATGTCATGAAGGGAGTTGCGTTTTCCTCCGTCGCGACTCTATTCAGGAAGTCTCGAAGAGATACTGGGATTGTTACGGGCAGTGTAGCTCCCCACGATGTCCGTTTTTTGGGGTAAGGATGCTTGTGAGGCAATTCGAGGAACGGCGGAGCTCCCGCCAGCTTCCGCTTCCAATAGCTAATTTGCCGTTCAATCGCCTTGCCATCCATCTGTTTGGTCATCCAGATGGCATAGTCCGCGAACTGTACAGGAAGCTCGGGCAGATTTGCTGGTTCATTGCTGGTTGTTTCCTGGTACAACGCAACCAACTCTTCACGAATGATGTCCACGGATTTGCGGTCGGAGATGATGTGGTGAATGTTCAGGAAGAGTACGTGCTTCTGTTCACCGAGGCGGAACAGGTGAAATCGGGCGAGCGGGGGGCGTCGCAGGTCAAATGGCTGTCGCGCATGGTCTCGAATCAGCCTTCGGAGCATCTGATCGCGATTCGCTTCCGGTAGAAAAGATAGATCCGTAAATCCTGCATCGGCTCTCGCTTCAGCGGAGACGGACTGAAACAAATCGCCATCGTCCTCGTGAAAGCTGGTTCGTAACATCTCATGTCGCATGAGCAATCGATTGACGGCTTCCTGAAGTGCAATGAGTTCGACGTGCGTGTTTATCAGGAATGCCTCGGGAATGTTGTAGGCCACATTCCCTGGCTCGTGATGTTCGACGAGCCAGAGTCCCTGCTGGGCGGGGGTTTGAGGAATTCTTTGCCCATCCTTAGGACGAGCCGAAAGAGGTTGACCGGGGCTTTCAGTCTTTTCAAGCAGCGTCAATAGTTCTGACTTTCGACGCACAAGTTCTGTATGCATCTGTAAGTCAATCGCTCCTGTAGGTGCGCTGATCTGTAGACGTCCATCTTTCGAATGGATACGTATATTCTTTCGGAATAGAAGCTCCAGGAACTGTGAATTCGTTAGCTTGTTCATCGGGCATTCAATGTGAGTAGAGCCGAAACGAAACTTGGTAGTGATATCGATTTGGCTCGACTACCGGTCTGCACGAATTGGTGCCCCGCAGCCATGGCTTTAGCAAGACCGAAGACGCCATCATGCGAGTTCCAGATTGAGAGCTTCACGAACGCGTGCCGCCATGATGCTGGCGCCGGGAAGGTCAAATATCTCGGAATGATTACCTGGCAGAGTATCAATTTGCACTTGCCGCCTCAAGACCTGCGCCCAGCCCATGTCTTCACCAACGAACCGGCCAGTCGGCTGCTGCTCTCCCTTGAAAAGAAGCACATTGCCTTTGACCTGCCCCGGCTGGTAGACGGCCGCGGCATTGGACACCAGCCGCTCGATGCGGCTTACCTCTGCAATCCCGGCTTTGGCCCGCATTTGTTGTGGCAGGAATCGAGCCATGGTGGTGGCAGTATTGCGGACGCGGCGCAGTACGTCCTGCTTCCGTTTTTCCATCGAGCTATGTCGTAAGCGATTCGCGATCCAATTTAGGCGATGTGCGGAATGAGCAATGTTCAGCAAGAACGTGCGCATGGATATTTGCCCGAGCCTCCGATTTGGAGCCCAGGTATCTATGATCATCAGTAGCTCAATTTCGGCGCCCTCTTTTTCGAGCAGGCGCGCCACCTCGTAGGCCAGCAATCCCCATAAACACCAGCCACCAAGTCGATATGGGCCCTCGGGCTGTACCTCTCGAATCAAATTGCAGTACAGCATCGCAAGCTGTTCAAGATTCGCTGAATCCATGGAAGGAGGCACGTCTTCGTCAAGCATCTGAAGGGCGTAAACGGGCTGATTCACACCCAGCAGCTCGGCCAAAGTCCAGAAGATCGTCATTTGGGGTATCAGAAAGATTGGACGTCCTGCCTCTCGTGAATGAACCGGTAATACGCGCGGATTCGTGGGGCGCGTCATCCAATGAGCGTCGGGTTGCAATCGCATCTCATCGACCCATGTGGAAAGCGCTCCGAGAGTCAAATGATGGGTAATATCAGCCATGGTCAAATGAACTCCGAACTCACTGGTGACCATGGACTGTAGTCTTACCAATAGAAGCGAGTCTCCTCCGAGATCGAAGAAGTTCGAGCCGCACTGTATCTCGGCACCTTCAAAAATCTTTCGCCATATTCGAAACATCTGCCTTTGGGTCTGTGATTCTACGTCCGTTACCTCAAACGAATACATCTCTTCGATCGAGTCGGCAGAGTTTGGTCGAGTTTCCTGCAGTTCCTGAAGTGCGCGGCGATCTATTTTTCCGTTAGGGGTCAATGGGAACGCGTCGAGCTGTCGGAGCAGCTTTGGAACCATATAGGTCGGCAAGCGTTCTAGCAGCCACTCTCTCAGCGATGCGCAAGAGAGGTCTCCGTCTGCGGTGTAGTAACCAGCCAACATGTCTTCGCCCGCGGTGTCTTTCTGCAGCATGATGATCGCACCGCGGAGTTTTGGGAACGCAAGCATCGCGGCTTCGATTTCACCTAACTCAACACGGAAGCCTCGCAATTTAACCTGCTGGTCAAGGCGTCTGAGAAATTCGATTCGACCATCCGGGAGTTGCCGCACCTCATCGCCTGTCCGATACATTCGTTCCCCGGCAGCATAGGGGTCAGCGAGAAATTTTTCTGTAGTTAATTCCTTCCGCTCGAAGTAGCCTCGGGCCACACCCGCTCCCGCAATCATCAATTCCCCCGGGATGCCCGGGGGCACTGGCTGCAGGCGCTCGTCCAGCACGTAGAAGCGTGTATTCGCGATCGGAGGACCAATTGTCACTCGCGTCGTGCCGGGTTGGACCTCGGTGACGGACGACCACACTGTCGTCTCGGTGGGGCCATACATGTTCCATAGCCGACCGCCCCCGGCAAGAAGTTCCTCTCCCATCGCAGGCAGCCACGCTTCTCCGCCACACAGCATTTTCAATTGCGGCGGTGGTTGATATCCAAGCTCGAGCAGCGTCCGCCATGTAAAGGGCGTAGCTTGCAGTACGGTAGCCTGGGTCGCCGTCAGCAGGTCCATGAGTTGAAGGCCGTCAGCAGCGTCGTCCTGAGTTGCAATCACGACCGTCCCTCCGGAAATCAAGGGCAACAGTAGCTCCAGAACCGAGATATCAAAAGCTAGCGTCGTGATCGCAAGCAGGCGGTCGTCAGGACCGACATCCAGACGTCGTTTCACGTCAGTTAGTAAGTTGACCACCGATCCGTGTGTAACTTCGACGCCCTTTGGCCGGCCCGTGGAGCCCGAAGTAAAAATGACGTATGCTCGCATCTCGCGCGAAATATTCGGAAATGCCCGAAGAGGTTCGGTCATCAATGCGGCGGCTTCGCGATCGACACAGAGGACTTGTCCATCGAACTTGGGCAAATCTTCAAAATGGCGCGCCAACGTGAGCAGAATCGCAATCCTGGTCTCGTCTGTGATCTGTTCCAGGCGTTTGCGAGGAAATTTCGGATCCAGGGGAACATATGCGGCTCCCGCCTTTAATATCGCGAGAACGGCCACCAGCATCTCCAGCGACCGATCCATATAGATACCAACCAGAGATCCCGGGCGTATGCCGTGACGCATCAGCCATGAAGCCAGTCGATCACTTCGCTCTGTGAGCCGAAGACGGCTGTATATGAGTCCATAAAATTCTGCAGCCGGTTGTGTCGGCATCGCGGCGAAAGCATCGGCCAAAAGTTTGGGAATGCTCTCCTTCGGCAAAGGTCCGGCAGCTGTGACGTTGCTATCTATCAATAAATGCTGAGATTTTTCCCGATCCAGCAGTGGCAGCGCTCCAACACTCTGTGAGGGGTCGGTCAACATCGCCGACAGCAGCGTGCAATAGCAATTCAGCCACAGCCGGATGGTCTCCTCCTTAAAAAGAGAGGCGTTGTAATCGCATTCGAGATGAAAGCTCGTCGTTGCCGCCACAATATTCAGAGACAGATCCGATTTGGCCGACTGGCTTTCGGTTGCGCGCGCCACTTCCTTGCGGTCTTCAACGGCTCTTCCCCTCTCCAGGCTGAACTGGACCTCACTCCATGTCAGTCGCCCACCCTGCGCTGGCATCGCCAAATCCAGCACGGTTATGTCGTCACTCATGTTTCGGTGTTGGTAGGCCTCAAAAACTACCCTCTCGACTGTGGCCAGGTAGTCTTGCGCACGCATAGCCGGATCGATAGCCGCTCGAATAGGTAGCAGCCCACTGCCGCCACGGTAAGCGAAAAGGTCGTTTTGCCCTTCGAGTTCCAGGTGCGGCGGAATCAACGTAACCGGATCGGGATTTCCGCTCAACCGCCATAGCAGGGTCTGGCATCCTGCGAGCAATGTTACGAACAGTCCATGGTAGCCGCGGCTCACACGCAGTAACAAAGCCAGATCGCCGGGTAAATCAATCGCCACCCGAGCGACGACGAAGGTGCGCTCCGTTGGACGCACATGGTCGGTGGGAAGATTGAGCAATTCGGGTTGCGGGGTAAGCTGCTGCTTCCAGTACTCAAGGCCCTTAAAGAACTCAGCGTCGACCTCGGTTCCTTCGGCCGCAGTCACTGCGACCTTCAGATTTGCCTCTCGTGGTGTGGGTCGGATCAATCGAAGTCGGCTCCTTGGTGACTTTTGGACAGTTACATGAGCAAATTTACAACGCCTGCACCGAGTGCACTACAAAGTGGTATGCCAGCCGCGGCGAGCGCAGATAGATCTTCCAAGGGACATGCTGCTTCGCTCGTCAACAAATTGCAATATCACTTTCGCAGTAGTAACCCCGCTATGAATGGCGTTTGAAAAAGCGCTGTAACCAGGCACCTTACAGGTTCGGAGGATCAGGCCCATGGCGGTGAAGATCTCGCTCATCAGCGCCGTCATTGCCGAGGCATGACGGAGGTTGAGACACCACGCAAGTGGTATAGGGGCCGGGCCGGAGAATCCAATAAGATCGCATTTATTTGCAATTTCTTTCTGCCACCTCGATCTCATGACATCTTTGTTTCAAATTGCTCCATCTCCGAACCCACAGACGATCCGGCTTTTCTGTGTTCCGCACGCTGGCGTTGGCCCATCGGCGTTCCGCGGTTGGAAGGAGCAGTTGAGGCCAGAAGTTGAAGTAATCGTTATTCAGCTACCTGGCAGAGAAGGCCGTTTCCGTGAGGAGCCCTACCAGCGGATCGAAGGCCTGGCAAACGACCTCACAGAAGCGATGTTGCCCTATTTGGCCGATGGCCAAAGATTCGCGTTCTTCGGGAACAGCCTGGGTGGATTGATCTCTTTCCAGACCTTGCACGAGATCCAGCGGCGTACCGGGCGTCGAGCGGCGCATCTTTTCGTTTCTGCCACAGGTGCTCCGCACATACCGCCGCCGCTGCCCCCCATGGGTAATTTGGGCGACCAGGAGTTGGTCCGCGAGATTTCCGAGCGATATGGGGGAATTCCCTCACAAGTGATGCTGGACGACGAGTTTTTGGCCGCCGTGGTGCCAACTCTTCGAGCAGATATTGGCATGCTGGAAGCCTATGAAAGGCGAGCGCCACATCCGCTTTCCTGCCCAATCACAGCGTTCGGCGGGATTCGCGACCAGACCGTTCCCATGGAGCACATTGCCGGATGGAGCGAACAAACGACCGGCTCCTTTACCCGAGTCATTCTTGACGAGGAGCACCTTTTTCTTCAAAGCGCACGAGAAGAGCTGATTACTAATGTCCGACAAACGTTGCTGGGTATCGATCACGAGAGGTGATTAGGGATCACATGGGGAGTCATGCGCAGGAGCCGATCGCCATTGTTGGAATGGGGTGTCGTTTGCCCGGAGCAAGCGACTACGAATCTCTATGGAAGATGGTGCTCGACCGCCGCGAGGGTGTGACTGAGTATCCCGGCGGACGCACGCCTGAACTCGATGCGTTCTACCGAAGGCTGGGCCTTTTCGACGGCCCCGTCTCCAATCGAGGCGGCTTTCTGCCAGAGATCGACAAATTTGATGCACCCTTTTTCGAATTGTCGCCTCGCGAAGCCGAATGGCTGGATCCTCAACAGAGATTGTTGCTGGAAGTTACATGGGAAACGCTGGAGGATGCGGGCATTCCCCTGAACGTACTGGCACGCAAGAAGACCGGTGTATTTGTTGGTGTCTGGAGCAACGAATATGAACGGCATGCGGCAGCAACGGCGCCCGTAGCGGAGTTTTTCCTCGTCACCGGCGGCCCTTTGTATGGAACTTCAAGCAGACTTGCTTTCCAATTTGATTTGCGCGGTCCGGATATTTCCGTCAACGCGGCCTGCGGGTCCTCGCTGGCGGCGGTACACCTCGCGACTCGGTCGCTTCGGTCCGGGGAGTGTTCGGTGGCCCTCGCCGGCGGCGTAAACGTAATCGTGCGACGTGAGATCACGCAGGCGTTCAGCCGGTCTCAGATGTTGTCGCGTGACGGGCGCTGCAAGTTCGGTGATGCCGGCGCGGATGGCTTCGTTCGCAGCGACGGCGCCGGGATGCTCGTGCTGAAACGGCTGTCGGATGCGCAACGAGATGACGACCATGTCCTGGCCGTGATTCGCGGAACAGCGATGGCCAATGATGGTCGGGGCAGTGGATTGCTCGCCACACCGAGCGCGGCTGGGCAGAGACAAGCCATGCTCGATGCTCTGGCAGACGCGGGCATCGACCCGATGACTGTGGATCTTGTGGAAGCTCACGGAACAGGGACCCGTACAGGCGATCCGATTGAAATCTCCGCCATTGCATCCGTGTTTGGGCGTTCAGGGTCAGCGATGCAACCGTGTCGAATTGCGTCAGTGAAATCGAATATTGGCCATACCGAGTCTGCGGCTGGTGTAGCAAGCATCATCAGGACAGTGCAGGCCCTACGCCACCGGAGATTCCCTGCAACGCTCCACGTAAATGAGCCCAATCCGGCGATCGACTGGGAGACAGTCGGTGTGGCATTAGAGCTCGAGGGATCAGCGTGGCAGAAGCAGAAGGGCACACCCAGGAGAGCGTCAGTTAACGGCCTGGGTCTCACAGGAACGAATGTCCATGTGGTACTGGAGGAGTTTCCGCAGGCTCAAGGAGGCAAAACAGAGCCCCGGAATGCCTATTTGCTGCCGCTCTCCGCAGCTTCCAGTGCTGCGCTGAGGCAGCGGGCAAAGGACGTTGCTGCATCCCTCAATGCACTTCAGGATCAGGAAGAGGCGACGGGTGCGCTGACAGATTTTTGCTACACAGCTTCGTTTCGCCGGAATCACCTGGCTCATCGGGTTGCAGTGGCGGGAGTCTCCGCGGCAGAACTTGCAGAAAGGCTCGAAGATTTCGCCAGGGGGGCGGAGTCGGCGTTCACGGCTGCCGGCGCAGTTACTCAAGAACGAACGCCAAAAATTGCTTTTGTATTTCCCGGACAGGGTTCCCAGTGGGTTGGGATGGGACGTGATCTGTTGCGTACTCAGCTTGTCTTTCGCAGCGCCATAGAAGAGATCGATCGAGCAATTGCGCTGGAGACGGGATGGTCGGTTCTGCGGCAATTGGAAGAACCATCAAGCGAACAGTGTCTGGCGCGAATCGATGTAGTGCAACCAACTCTTTTCGCAATGGAAGTTGCGTTGGCCAGGTTATGGAATTCCTGGGGAGTCGTTCCCGAAGCAGTGGTCGGGCACAGCATGGGAGAAGTGGCTGCGGCGCATATCGCCGGGATTTTATCGCTGAAGGATGCCGCGGCGATCATATGTCGAAGAAGCGCGCTGTTGATGCGAGTGGCAGGCGCCGGCGCGATGGCAGTCGTGGATCTGGCTCCTGCTGAAGCGCAGCAGCTCCTTGCAGGGCTGGAAGACAAAGTGTCGGTTGCAGTCTGCAATGGCCCGCGCTCGACGGTTTTGGCAGGCGATCCGGCGACGCTTAACGAATTAGTCGAGGGACTTGAGAATCAGGATATCTTCTGCCGGTGGGTCCGAGTGGATGTAGCATCGCACAGCCCACAGATGGACTTGCTGGTCGACGATTTGTCGGCTGCGCTGGCGGACGTACAGGCGCGCGCCGGATCGATTCCGATGTGTTCGACTGTCAGGCCCGGAATCTCGAACGGTAGCGAGATGAATGGAAGTTACTGGGTTGCGAATCTACGGCAGCCCGTGCTATTCGCGAACGCTGTCGAGGAGTTGATGCGACAGGGCTTCGACACGTTTCTGGAGATGAGTCCGCATCCGACACTGGTTCCATTTGTGGAGCAGACAGCGGCACACGCCGGGCGGCAGGCCTTGGCGGTGGGATCGCTTCGACGGGAGGAGCCGGAGACGGTAACACTGCTTGCGGCGCTTGGCCAGCTTTCCACGGCAGGCGGGGAAGTGGATTGGCAGAGAATCTATCTGAGCGGAAATTTGGTGAAACTGCCTGCTTACCCTTGGCAGCGCGAACGGTTCTGGATCGAATCCTCGGGGACCAAACGTGTCGGTATCCTCGCCGAAACGGGTCATCCCTTGATTGGTGAGGCCATTCAGACAGCTCAAGGCGAGTGGATTTGGACCGCCAAACTATCTGCTGAAATGCACAACTGGCTGAAGGATCATGCCGTGCAAGGCACGGCGCTTCTGCCTGCGAGTGCCTATATCGAATTGGCTGGGACAGCCGCGACCATGATTTTCGGGGGGGAACCGGCGCGGGTGGAAAAGCTGCGGCTATTACGCGCATCTGCGTTGCCGCCAGGAAGCTCCTGTGAGTTGCAAATCGTGGCAACGTCCGAATCTCTGGATCGCTACTCGGCGAAGTTTTTCTGGCGAGAGTCCGGTACCGAATGGACACAGGCCGCGGAGTGCGTTCTTCTCCGGGCTGCGCAGGAAAACCTTAATCAAGCCGATCTGACTCTGTGGGAAGACGTGGAGTTTTCTCAAGAAACGATGAGCGGCGGACAGCACGCCGCGACGATGTGTGAACTGGGATATGACTTTGGTCCGAGCTTCTGCCGGGTTGACTGGATCGCACTTCAAAAGGAAAGCGGGCTCGCGCGGATTGATCTGCCCGGCGAATTGCGGGGCGAGCGATATTTGTTGCATCCGGCGGCCTTGGACGCGGCTTTGCAGTTGCTCGGGCGCATCTTGATCGAAAGAGGCGAACGTAAGACACTCTTGCCTGTTGCCATCGAAAAGGTGGAATGGAAAGGTCTATCGGTAGACGGAAGCGTACTCTATGCGCGCGGGACGGTGCACTCAGGCACGCTTGCAGGTGAGGTGGACGTGTTCGATGCCGCGGGCAGACCGGTGGTGGCAATTCGCGGTCTGGCTTTCAGTCCAATGGACAAGGCCTCGGAGCCTATCAGCGAGTTGCTGTACGAAATCAAATGGGAAAAGTTGGACACCGCAGACACCCATGTAAAGACAACCGCAGGTCACTGGGTGTTGATTGCCGATGGTTCCGGCATGGCGAGAGAGCTTGGCAGGGCCCTAGAGCTTCGAGGAGCGTCAATCGAGGTTGTGCAGCCGGCAGAGATTCTGCACGGAGATATCGCAAGACACAATGCTGTTCATGGTGTGGTGTGGTTGACGCCGCTGGACTTCGATTCCCACTCCACTCTGGCAGAGATTCAACAGCTGCTCGCCGACGGCGCAGCGCTTGTATCGAAGCTGACGGACTCGACCGATGCTTTCGCTCCGACACAGATATGCATGGTCACGCGGGGCACCCAGACGGTGACTGGCGAGCCCATAACAAATGTCTTGGGCGCGGGCGTGTGGGGGTTGTTTGGGTCGGTGGCCAATGAATACTCGTCACTAAAAACCGTTTGCGCAGACCTTCCTTCGGCGCCTGTTGAGAACGAGATGGTTCGGCTGGCAGATCTGCTACTCGATGATCGAAAGGACGGCCAGATTGCCCTGAGGACGGAAGGAAATTTTGGAGCGAGGCTACGCTCGTTTGAATCGGACGCCGGGAGCTTCCAGAAAATCCCAGCAGGGCAACTTCTTTCTACTGAACCAGGAGAATCCGAGGGTTTCGAACTTTCTCAAGCCATTACCGGCTCACTCGACGGTCTCGAATTAGTTGCGGCATGGAGCGAGCCTCCAAAGGACGAAGAGGTCGAGATCGCCGTTCAGGTCGCAGGAATTAACTTCAGGGATGTTCTGGTTACGATGGGAGTCCACGAGGCTCTGAAGGGATCACGAATAGGTGGTGAGTGTTCGGGCACAGTAACGCGGGTTGGGGAAAAAGTTGTGGGCTTTCGCCCCGGCGACGCAGTTCTCGCCATCTCGCCTTCGTTTCAGGAAACAGGCATGTTTGCCACGCGTGTAAGGGTTCCTGAGTTGCTTGTCGTGGAGAAACCGGAGAACATCAGTTTCGCTCAGGCCGCCGGCATACCGTGCGTTTTTTTGACCGCGTGGTACGCCCTGGTGAAGCTGGCTCGGCTGCAAAAGGGCGAACGAATTCTGATCCATGCTGCCGCCGGCGGGGTAGGTCTGGCAGCAATTCAAATAGCGAAATGGATTGGCGCTGAGATCTACGCAACTGTGGGCTCGGAGGAGAAGCGTGGGCATCTGTGGAGCCTGGGGATCAGTCAGATCATGCACTCCCGGAAGCTGGACTTTACGCGCGAGGTGCTTGAGCAGACGAATGGAGAAGGGGTAGACGTCGTGCTCAACTCGCTTGCCGGTCCGGCCATCGCGGCTGGACTCGAAACACTCGCGCCGTACGGCAGATTTATTGAAATAGGCAAGCGGGACCTCTGGGAGAACAGCAAAATCGGCCTGCAGCCTTTCCTGAAGAATCTGTCGCTGTTTGCCGTTGATCTTGCACAGGCGGTCGAGGACCGGCGCGAGATGGTAGGTGCGATGTTCCGCGAGGTCATGAAGTTGTTGGAGGACGGGTCGATTGCATCTGTTCCGACCACTGTGTTCCCGGTTTCCTCGGCGGCAGATGCATTTCAGCTGATGTCGTCGGGAGGTCATATCGGAAAAATCGTTCTCAATATGCGGGATGAAGCGGCGATGATCCGACGCGACAAGAGCAGGCTCGCCAAGGAAGCAACATATCTGATTACCGGAGGATTAGGTGGTCTGGGCCTCGTGACCACGCAGGCTTTGGCGCAACACGGAGCTCGTCACCTGGTATTGACGTCGCGGTACGCAGCATCGGACGAGGCTTTGCAGGTCATCGCCGCGCTGAAGGAGAGCGGCGTAACAATCGAGACCCGGCAGGCCGACATGAGTGCGGATGCGGACGTGGGAGCCCTTCTGGAAGAAATCGCTGCGACAATGCCGCCCCTGAGAGGCATCGTTCATGCGGCAGGAATTCTGGACGATGCTGTGGTCTCTCATCTTTCTCTGAGTAAGTTTGAGAGCGTCATGGCGGCCAAGGTAGGCGGTGCGTTGGCGATGGATGCGCGGTTGAAGGGTTTTGATCTCGACTTTCTTGTGTATTACTCCTCCGTCGCGGGAGTCCTGGGCAGTCCAGGTCAAGCCAACTACGCCGCTGCGAATGCAATGTTGGATGCCCTCGCCCATAACCAGCGCGCGCGAGGGATTCCGGCAATCAGCATCGACTGGGGGGCGTGGAGCAAGGTAGGCCTGGCTGCAGCGAAGGATATCCGCGGGGCGAGGATAGCCTCTCGCGGGTTGAAGCCCCTTTCTCCCGAAGAGGGTGCGGAATTACTAATAGAAATCTTAAGAAGAGAGCCCACGCAAGTCGCGGCCATGCATTTGGACGGGGAACAATGGTGCGCCTCGAATCCTGCGGCGGCTCGCTCCGGCCTGCTCGCGAATTTGATGGAGAAATCCGCAACTTCGGCGCGAGAGGGTGGAGACTTTCTGACAAGTCTCAGTCTCTTAGGCGGAGAGGAACTTCGTCACACATTGACCGCATGGCTGCGCGAGCAGGTGGCTGCGGTGCTGCGTCTCAGCGTGGAGCGCGTGCCTGAGAATAAAGCGCTTCGCTCGCTTGGGCTGGATTCCCTAATGGCTCTGGAGCTTCGCAACCGGCTGGAGCGGCATCTGCGGCTGAAGCTCTCCGCAACTCTGGTGTGGAATTATCCGACAATATCGGCGCTGGCGGCCCATCTGGAAAATCGGCTGTCTACAACGCATCCCGCAGAAACAGGAGCCAAAGCCGACAGTTCAATAGGAGTTGAAACGAAGCCCTTTGTAGCTGAGGAGACAGACTCTGACGGACAGTCCGCCGCTGAAATGCTGGAGGCTGAACTGATGGATATAGAAAGTCTCCATGCGCCTTCTGAGGGCTGGAGATGACCCTGAATCCACAGCATGAGCTGTTCGAACGAGCTCGAAAGACGATTCGGGAGCTGAGAGAGAAGCTGCGCGCTGCCGAAGCCGCAAATCGGCCAGAACCAATCGCAGTCATCGGTATGGGCATACGTTTCCCTGGTTGTGGTTCCGATATCCATCAATTCTGGCGAATGATTGTGGAAGGCCGAGACGCAGTGAAAGGCATCCCACCGGATCGATGGGATCGCGATGCGCATTATGCTTCTGAACCCGGTGTTCGCGGAAAAATCAATACCCGCCACGCCGCTTTTTTAGACGACGTGAGACGATTCGACGCGGCTTTCTTTGACATAACACCACGCGAGGCGATCCGCATGGATCCTCAACAGCGGATCTTTCTCGAGACAGCGTGGCATGCTCTGGAAGATGCCGGCTTGCCCAAGGCGGGGCTTGCCGGCACCGATACCGGAGTTTTTGTCGGCGTGCACAGCCAGAGTGTGGACTATCAGGCGATGCAGTTTGAAGATCTGGCGTCAGTGGATGCGTATTCCGCTACAGGAACTGCCCACGACATGATAGCTGGTCGGCTGGCGTACTGGCTCGATCTTCACGGTCCTGCCGTCGCTGTGAACACGGCTTGTTCGTCCTCGCTGCTGGCCACACACCTCGCTTGTCAAAGCCTGCGTGTTGGCGACTGCACTGTGGCTCTTGCCGGCGGCATCAACCTGCTGCTTACGCGCGGATCCACGGTCGCCGCTGCACAGCTTCAACTGCTATCTCCCGACGGTCGCTGCAAGCCTTTCGATGCACGAGCGGATGGAATGGGCCGTGGTGAAGGTTGCGGGATCGTGGTACTGAAAAAGCTTGAAGGGGCCCGGCGCGACGGCGACCGGGTACTGGCAATTATTCGTGGTTCGGCTGTGAATCAAGACGGAAGCACGAACGGTCTGACTGCTCCCAATGGATTATCTCAGCGGCAAGTGTTAGCGCGCGCCATCAGGAATGCCGGAGTCGAGCCACGGGAAATTGGCTACGTTGAGGCTCATGGTACTGGCACCTCTCTGGGCGATCCAATTGAAGCGGAAGCTCTCTCCGATGTGCTGGGAGAGCGAGGTAGGAGGGACGTACCCTGCACTCTTGGAGCGGTGAAGGCCAACATAGGACATCTTGAGGGGGCGGCGGGGATTGCCGGACTGATCAAGACTGTACTGGTTCTACGGAATCGCTGGCTGCCACCAGTGACCAACTTGAAGCAGCTTAATCCCCACCTTGCAATCGATGACAGAGTGCTGAGCATTCCGCATCAGGGCCGCCAGTGGACTGCTGAGCGCAGGCTGGCGGGTGTGAGTTCCTTCGGCTGGAGCGGTACAAATGTGCATGTTGTGCTGGAAGAAGCGCCGGCGGCAAGTGAGCCAGTCGTGTCAGAAGAAGTATGGCCGTTGGTGCTCTCTGCGCAGTCGCCGGACGCACTACGGATTCTCGGCGCAGCCTATGCAGATCGACTGGAACATGCGGAAGAATCGCAGTTGGCGAACGTTTGCTACACCAGCGCAGTGCGAAGAACGCATCACGCACACCGTATTGCTGTGGCAGGATCGCGGGCAAAGAAGATTGGTTTGGAGTTGCGACGACGAGTCGCCGAGTGGACAGAAGCACAGTCTTCCAAACAAACCATCGAATACGGCCGCAGCGGCAGAACAGGAAATGGACCGCGGGATCTGGAACAAACTATGCGTGCGTGGGAAGCAGGCGCGGCCGTGGATTGGAGCTTCGCTTTTGCAAATGGCTGTAGTGTTGTCGATTTGCCGCCGTATCCTTTCCAGGGATCTCGATATTGGTTAAGTTCGGCAAAGAGCGTCCCAGGTGAAAGTGCCGATCTGTTTCCAAAAGATTGGCTGTACTCGATCGACTGGAGAGAGAAGTCCTTAAGCCCGCTTCCACCCAATCAGGCGTTAAAGCCAATCACCTGGCTTCTCGTTCACTCCGGAGAACGCTTCGCCGAAAGGCTTGCGGAGGCCGGTCGGCAACGCAGCGACACCGTCGTCGAGGTTCGACGTGGAAAGGATTTCTCATGGCTGGCGACCGATGCCGCCGTGTCTGGAAAAGGCTTTACGGACAGTCTGAATCATTTGTTTGCCGAGCCGACAGATGCGGGGATAAGACCGCAGCACGCGGTGTATGTTGCCGGCGATCAGAGCGCAACTGATACGGTCGCACAAGCCATGGAATTAGCCCAAGCTGTGATTGCGAGCGGCGCTCCGCTCAGACTTTGGTTTGTCACGCAGAGCGCCAAGGCGAATGTGGATGCCGAAGTCACATTCCGTTCGTCGCAAGCTGCCATTCGTGGATTTAGTCGCGTGTTGGGCCTGGAACATCCTGAACACTCCGGCGCAGTGATTGAGGTAGACGCGGACAGCGTTTCATACGCGAGCGCAGTACGTGACGAGATCATGCGAGCAACGGGAGAGGACAGGGTCTCGTTGCGGCAGGGTAGACGACTTGTAGCCAGGCTACGCCGTGACGATCTTGCGGCAGACGCCAAGTCCCTGAAACTCAAGGCGGACAGAAGCTACCTCGTTACCGGCGCCTTCGGTCGGCTAGGGATGGAGATTGCCTCGTGGCTGGTTCTTAGCGGAGCTCGTTATCTAGTGCTTGTTGGCCGTAGAGATCCCGTTGAGATTGGCAGTGCCGAGCTAATGAGGCAGCTTGAAAACTGGAGGGAGCAGGGCGTCACTCTGATTGCCGATGCCTGCGACGTGTCGGATGAATTGCAGGTGCGCAAGTTGCTCTCCAGGATTGAGGATGGGCGATCTCTTGCCGGCTTAATTCATGCCGCGGCCGGCGTACGCTTCGCTTCAATCGTGAACGCCTCAAGGGAGGATGTGGAGCTCGCGTTTCGTGCCAAAGTTGAGGGAGCTCAGGTGCTGGATCGCTGCACGCGTCAGAGCGAGCTCGATTTCTTTGTTCTCTTCGGCTCGGCTGCAGCCACGATTGGACTGCGGGATGGGTCCCTGTACGCAGCGGCCAACGGCTGTCTCGATTCGATCGTGGTTGACAGGCGAAAGTCGGGCGTTCCAGCCCTTTGTGTGGAGTGGGGTTCATGGGAGTCTCCCCGGCACGGGCAGCTGGAACTCGTGGAACGCTCCGGATTTGTTGCGATGAAAGCTGCCAAAGCGTTAGGCCTGTTGGGTGGACTGATTGCTTCCCGCCAGACATCGAGCCTTGTTGCCGATATCGATTGGAGCATATTGGGTCCCGCTCTCGAGCTAAGGGGAGGACAGGCGCTCGTAGACGACTTGATCGCTCCGCATATTTCACAGCCGGAGCCGACGACGCTTCGAATAATTCCGGCATGGTTGGATGAATTGGGAGAGTTGCCTGTTCGGGAGCGAAAGCTTCGTCTTCTTGATTTTGTGGGTGAAGAAGTTCGAAAGGTCTTCGGCATGGCGTCCGAAGATCCTCTGGATGATAGTCGTGGGCTCTTTCAATCAGGCATGAATTCTCTGATGAGCGTAAGCCTGAAGCGGGGCCTCGAAGCAAGGACAGGTTTGCGGCTACCGGGAACCCTTACTTTCACTCATCCGACGATTGAGGCGATTGCGGTATTCCTGGAAGAAACATTGTTTCCATCCCCCGCTGCCGAGAGCGAAGAGGAAATGCCCTCTGAAAAAAAAGATAAGTTCTCCACTTCGGTTGCCGAAATGAATGAATCAGAAACCAATGCTGCGATCGCTGCTGAACTTGCCGCGATTCAGCAGAAGCTTGGAGCATTTTGAAGATGCTTAAGGATGCGAGGGCCTTATCGGTCGAAAAAGCGACGCTGCTGGCAATGCGAGCGCTTCGGCAGCGCGTTGAAGAACTGGAAGCCGCGGCTCGTGAGCCGATTGCGATTGTGGGAATGGCTTGTCGTTTCCCTGGTGGCGTGAATACGCCTGACGACTACTGGGATCTGCTGGAACATAAACGGCATGCGGTCAGCGAGATTTCAAGTCAACGGATGGCATTGGATGCGATTTTCGATTCCAACCCGCAGACTCCCGGGAAAACATATGGCCGCTCGGCTGGAATGCTGGATTCGCCGGGAGATTTTGATCCCGAATTCTTCGGCATTTCTCCACGGGAGGCCGTCAGCATGGATCCACAGCATCGGCTTCTACTGGAAGCGAGCTGGGAGGCGCTGGAGAGCGCGGGCATCGATCCGAAAGGTCTCGCTGGAGAGGATGCAGGAGTATTCGTCGGCATTAGCACTTCGGAATACGCACAGCTTCTGCAGAGGATCAGACCACGTGAGGAATTGGGTGCCCATGTGCTGCAGGGTTCGGCCCTCAATGCGGCGGCTGGGCGTCTCTCATACTTCTACGGGTTGAACGGTCCATCTCTGGCGATTGACACCGCATGCTCTTCTTCTTTGGTAGCAGTCGACCGCGCGTGCCGAAGCTTGCGTGAAGGCGAAACGAGGCTTGCGATTGCCGCCGGAGTGAACATCCTGGTTTCTCCCGAATCGCTGATCATTGCTTCGCAATGGGGCATGCTGTCTCCCTCCGGCCAGTGCCGATCATTTTCCAGTGGAGCGGATGGATTTGTACGTGGTGAGGGTTGCGGGGTGTTGTTGTTGAAGCGGTTGCGGGAGGCGCGTGCATCTGGCGACCGGATATTTGGATTGATTGTAGGTTCGGCGGTGAACCAGGACGGAGCGTCGAGCGGCTTGACGGTACCGAACGGATTGGCGCAGCAGTCGTTGCTTCGTGCGGCTCACCGTCGAGCGGGGATCGAAGCCTGGCAGGTGGGGTATGTGGAGGCGCACGGAACGGGAACGGCGCTGGGCGACCCGATCGAAGCCGAAGCGCTGGGTGCGGTGTTTGGGGAGCGGGGCGAAGGTGGGAGCAAGCTTCTGATCGGCTCGGTGAAGACCAACGTGGGTCATTTGGAGTCTGCGGCAGGAGTGGCGGGTCTGATCAAGGTGGTGCTGGGCTTGCAGCACGGAGTGATCCCCGGTCAGCTGCACTGGAGCGGTCCGAGCGAGCATGTTCGCTGGAGCGAGTTGCCACTGGAGGTGGTGACGGAGCCGCGGAAGTGGGAGCCGATCGGTGGTCGTCGGATTGGCGGGGTGAGTTCGTTTGGCTTCAGCGGGACCAACGCGCACGTGTTGGTGGAGAGCTGGGAAGAGGATCGTGCCTGGGAGCCGGAGTCCGAGCCGCGGGAAGAGGTTCTGGTCGTCACGGGGCGGACGGAAGCGGCGCTGCGGGAGCTGGCGGAGCGGTACGCGGCGTTTCTTGAGACGAGCGGGTCGGGGTGGAGTGAGATCTGCTGGACGGCGGTGGTGGGCCGGGCGGTGTTTGGCGAGCGCCTGGCGGTGGTGGCGTGGAGCAAGGCGGAAGCAGCGGAGAAGCTGCGGGAGTGGCTGCGCGGGGCCAGCGCGGCTGGAGTTCACGGTGGTCATGTGAGTGTGGGCCGGCGTGCGTCGGGTGCAGTTCTGGGCGGGGAAGCGTCCGCCGCCGAGATAGCTGCGGGTTTTGTGCAGGGCGAGTCGATTGACTGGTTGGCGCGCAAGGGAGATCGGAAGCTGCGTCGAGTGAGTCTGCCGACGTACGCGTTTCAACGGGAGCGCTACTGGATCGAGAGCGGCGACGCGCCCGTCGAGCGGGAGCGGGGAGAGCGTACGGGTCGCGGTCTTCTGGGCAGTCGCTTGCGAACGGCCGGAGTCGCCGGGCAGTACGAGACGCAGCTGCGCGAGGCGAGCTGGATCGGCGAGCACCGCGTGAGTGGCCGGGCGGTGCTTCCGGCGACCGGGCATGTGGAGCTGATGCTGGAGGCGGGAGCGGAAGTACTGGGATCGGGCTGTGAGTTGGAGGATGTGGTGTTCGAGGCTCCACTGACGATCGCAGGCGATCGCCGTGTGCAGACGGTGGTGGAGCAGGCGACCGGCGATCGAAGCCGGGTACGGGTGTATGCCGAGCAGTCGGGTGGAGAGTGGGAGCGTGTGTCGGAGGGCTGGCTGCGGCGGGGTGCGAGCCAGCTTCCGGAGCCGGTGCCGGTGGAGCAGATGCAGGGGCGTCTCGAACCGGTAGCGGATGTGGAGCGGTTCTACGCGGAGCTGGGCGGGCGTGGGCTGGAGTTCGGGGAGCGGTTTCGCGGCTTGCAGCGGGCGTGGATGGGCGGTGGCGAGGCGCTGGGCGAAATCGCGGCGCCTGCGACGGAAACCGAAGGATGGGAGCTGTCGCCGTGGTGGCTGGACGCCTGCATGCAGGTGGCGGGTCTGGCGCTGGATCGAGAGGCGGAGGGCGAGGGAGCCGGCCAGCGGGAGCTGTATCTGCCGCAGAGTGTGGCGCGGCTGGAGGTCTACGGACATCCGGGAGAACGCAGCTGGAGCCACGTCACGCTGCGCCGGCTGGATGCCGACACCCTCTCGGCGAACCTCACCGTCACCGACTCCCTCGGCTCCCCACTGCTCCGCTTTTCCAACCTCCGCTTCCGTAAATACAAAGCAGAGAAAAAAAACCTGGCCATTTACGGAATCGATTGGATCGAAGCAGCACATGTAACAGATTCGGTGCCATTTCAAGGACATTGGGTGATCGTATCCGGAGACGATTTTGGCGCAGAGGTCTGTAGGCAGCTCGAGAAAAGAGGAGCCGGCTGTTCCTTGCTTTCACCTCTGAACGTCAGCGAAGTGAGAAGATGTCGTGACGCTCTGCGCAACATCGTCAGCATGCACGGAGAAATCGAAGGTGTTCTCGATCTGCGTTTAGCCGGAGCAGTAAATCTTACCCTGCTGGAATCAGAGAGCGATGAACGGCATAATCCGCTGGCGCTTGATAGCTGCCTTTCTCTGCTTCAGGCTCTTCTCCTGGAACAGATCCATCCCGTGCGAGGCCTGAGGCTGATTACACGACAAGCACGAGAAACAAGGGATCTTTCGGTGTCGGTAGGAGGGTGTGCGGTCCAGGCACTGCGACGTACCGCGGTGCTGGAGTTTCCAGAAATCGCGATACAGCATCTCGACCTCGACCAGCAAACACAAGCGATGGACCTACTGCACACTCTAGCCCTGGTGAATGACCCCGAAGTCATATTGCGTCGCGATCGCCTGTTCGTTCCCCGGCTTAGAGAACGACCCGCAGCTTCATCTTCGGGCGAAAAGAATGTTGAACTTGTTCCTGCGGAGAGCGGTCTAATCGAAGATCTCAGGATTATTTCCACGGAACGCCAGGCGCCTAAGGACAATGAGGTAGAAATTGGAGTCCACGCCCACGGGATAAATTTTCGTGACGTTATGAATTCGTTGGGAATGTTGCCGGGGACGGTGCAGCGATTGGGAGGCGAATGCGCGGGGGTTGTAGTGAATGCCGGATCATTGAGTGGATTTACGCCTGGCGCGCGTGTCTTTGCCTTTGCGCCGGCCAGCTTCAGGAAATTCGTAACAGTGCGAAGTTCGAATGTTATGGAAGTGCCCGGGGGGATGAGCATGGAGCAGGCGGCGGCGCTGCCGGTTGCGTACCTTACGGCACTCTACGGGCTGGATCGCCTTGCGAATCTACAACAAGGCGATAGAGTACTGATTCATTCCGCCGCAGGAGGCTTGGGACTAGCTGCCGTCAACGTAGCCAAGGCACGGGGCGCGGAGATATACGCGACCGCAGGGAGCGAAGAAAAGCGCGCCTACCTGCGGTCGCTCGGAGTTCAATATGTATTGCCTTCGCGTACAGAGGAGTTTGCCGATGAAGTGATGCGTCTGACTAAGGGGCTCGGCGTAGACATTGTTCTGAATTCGCTGACGGGGGTTCTGGCGGAGAAGACACTGTCGATCGTATCGAAGGGCGGCTGCTTTCTGGAGGTCGGTAAGCGAAACACTCTTGCGGCTGATGTAGTTAGGCGTGTACGTCCGGACGTTCGTCATTTCGTCTATGACTTCGGACAGGTGGCCGCGACCGATTCTTCCCTAGTTCCAGCTTTGCTCAAAGAGATGTTGGAATCGATGACGACAGGAGAAATGTCGCCGCTACCTGTGACAGAGTTCAGCGATCCCAAAGAAGCTTTTCGCTATATGGCGCAGGCTCACCACATAGGAAAGGTCGTTGTCTCGCGGAAAGATACAGCCAGTACAACCAGACCCTTGAGACTGAACCGTGACGCCACCTATCTGATCACAGGTGGCTACGGTGGTCTCGGACTGCTCTTCGCCGAAATGCTGGTAGATCGTGGTGCGCATCATCTTGTCTTGATCGGACGAAACAAACCAAGCGCCGTTGCACAGGAAGCGATCGAGCGAATGCGGGGCCGCGGTGCGGACGTCAAGTTAAATAGATCTGATGTGAGTAACCGAGACGCGATGGAATGTGTCTTTCAAAACATTTCGGCTGCGAAACCTGTCAAGGGAGTGCTGCATGTTGCAGGCGTGCTCGAAGATCACAGTCTGCTGGAGCAAAATTCCGTCACCCTTCATAGGGTCATGCAGCCGAAATGGCTGGGAGCGTGGAATCTTCACAGGCTGACGAGTCATTACGACCTCGACTTCTTCGTACTGTTCTCTTCAGCCGCTGTGACGCTGGGTTCGCCCGGCCAGGCAAACTATGCCATTGCGAATGCAATGCTGGATGCGCTGGCGACCTATCGGCGCAGTCTTGACCTGCCGGCGCTGAGTATCCAATGGGGCCCGTGGCGCTCTGCGGGAATGACCGAGAAGCTTAAGACCGAGCCAGCGGATATTGGATTGGGGCGCATTGAGCCTGCCGACGGCTTTGCCGCGCTGGAGACATTGCTTACCAGTGAAGAAACAGTGGCCGCGGTATTACCCGTTCTGTCATGGAACAGACTCATCGATACCAGGCCCGCGGGCACGTCAGCCTTGTTCAGCATGTTAGCGGAAACAGATAATCACCCGCCGACGGGAGATAGAGAGGACAACCATCAGGACTTCTGCCAGGCTCTGTTGAGTGCAGCCGCCGAAGAGCGCCGGACAATGCTGATGGAACATTTGCGGCAGCAAACCGTGCAGATCCTGTCCCTCCCCCCACACGTCAAGATCGATCACGATGAAGCTCTCCACGACCTGGGATTGGATTCGCTGATGGCTGTCGAATTGCGGAACGCCTTAATGACGTCCTTGCGCAGGCAACTATCTCCGACAATGGTGCTGGATTACCCGACATTGCGCACGCTGACAGATTTCTTGCTGGCGAAGATCTCAGAAGGTCGGAAGCCCTCGAATGCCGCAGACAGCGTCTCAGAGGACATAAGCGCAATGAGCGACTCTGAGGCAGAAACCTTATTACTGGCGGAACTTGGAGAACGAGGCTATGGCGCAGGCCAATAATTCACTGCCATCGGCAAGGCAGGGAGTAGATGAACTCTCTTCGGTCAAGCGTGCGCTCGTTGAGATCCGCAGGCTACGCGCAGAACTGGATGCATCCCGGCGCGGTCACGCTGAGCCGGTAGCCATCATAGGAATGGCAGTGCGGCTGCCGGGCGGAGTGACGAGCCCCGAACGCTTCTGGAAGGCGTTAGCCGAAGGAGAGGATCTCGTCACCACCATCCCGCCGGAACGATGGGATGCTCGGGCATATTGGAGCTCGGATGCACAACTGCCGGGTACGATGTACGACATTCACGGAGGCTTCTTATCCGATATCGATGCCTTTGACGCCGACTTCTTTGGAATACATTCGCGCGAGGCGGCGAGCATGGATCCGCAGCAGCGCATTTTGCTGGAACTGACCTGGGAAGCCCTGGAACGGGCGATGATCGATCCTCGCAGCCTTATGAATACGCAGACGGGAATCTATCTCGGACTGAGTAACGCCGATTACGCTCGGCTGCTGACTGAACACACTGCCGAAATCGACGGCTACACAGGGGTGGGAGCAGCAGCCAGCATCGCCGCAGGGCGCATTGCCTATTTCCTGGGAACTCACGGCCCTGCGATGGTCGTCGACACGGCCTGCTCCTCCTCGTTGGTGGCTGTGCATCAAGCTGTTCAAAATCTTCGGCGAGGAGAAACGGACCTTGCGATTGTGGGGGCGGCGAATCTGATTCTGTCTCCGGATATGAATATCTGTTTTTCGCGAACTGGAATGGTGTCTCCGCAGGGGCGCTGCAAGACCTTCGATGCGTCTGCAGACGGCTACGTACGCGCCGAGGGCTGTTGCGTCATCGTTATGAAACGTCTCGCAGATGCAGTTCGCGATGGCGATCGGGTTATGGCGAGTGTTCGCGGTACGGCTGTGAACCAAGACGGACGCAGCGCCGGAATTACAGCCCCCAATGGCCCTGCTCAGGAAGCGGTGATGAGGGCAGCCCTTCGCGATGCGGAACTGGAACCTGATGCGGTCGACTATATTGAGGCGCACGGCACTGGAACGCCACTCGGTGATCCGATGGAGGTCCAGGCAATTGGAACCGTTTATGGATCGGGGCGAAGCTCGGATTCTCCGCTCCGTATTGGATCGGTGAAGACGAACCTGGGGCACACCGAGGCTGCTGCCGGTTTGACGGGTCTGATCAAGGTTGTCTTGATGATTCAGCCGACCGGAGGAATTGCGCCCCATCTTCACTTCAAGCAGCCAAGCCCGCAGATTGACTGGCAGCACTGCAACCTCGAAGTGCCTCAGCGGCTGATTCCATGGAGCCGGAACGGTGCTATTCGATATGCGGGAGTCAGTTCATTCGGTTTCAGCGGAACGAACGCGCACCTCATTTTGAGTTCGGTTCAAGATTCAGTTGAAGCCGACGAAACCAGATCGGAAGTTGGCCCTTGTCCTCCGGAAGAATCGTTACTGTGTCTTTCTGCGGACAACGCAGAGTCATTAGGCGTTCTTGCCGAACGATACATCGGATTCTTGCGACAGAGTAAGAACAGGTTCGCAGACATATGTCACGCAGCCGCGACAGGTCGTGCGAAGCTTTCGAACCGTCTCGCACTCAGGGCAAATAATTCAGAGAATGCCGCACAGAAGCTTGAAGAATGGCTATCCGGACATCCGGTTGCGGGACTAATGACAGGTGCGCCGGACAGACCCGGAGAGGTGGCACTATCAACAGAAAACGACGGGGTGCTGGAGCAGATTCAGAAGGAATTCGTCGAGGGCGGGCCATTGCGCCATATAGAGCGGGCATCATCCGATGCGGCGCGCAGGATCGATCTGCCGATATATCCGTTTCAGCGCAAGCGCTTTTGGTTCGGTGCTCCACCACGCTTGAAGCGCCAAAGAGAGGGCGAAGCCGCCTGGCAAGCCTTGCGAATGGAGGCGGAACGGCAAAGCCAGCAAGGTCCGCTTGGCTGGAGTCCCGCTGGTTACTCCGAGAGATGGAGCGCCTTGGAACGGCTGACGCGAGCCCATGCGCAAAATGTGCTGGTCGCTGCGGGCGCTTTCGCCGACGGAATGTCATTGACCGCTGAGGAGGTGCTCCAGCGGTGTGGCTTTCAGACCATCTATCTCAACCTGGTGCGGCGCTGGTTGTATGGTCTCGTGGCGGCGGGAACGCTCGTCCAGACAAATGAAAGCTTTCGGTCGGTTGAGGCTCTTCAGCCGGTGAGTCTCGAACATTATTGGGAGGATGTGGCGCGATTGTTGGCGGACGATCCTGGCGCCCTGGTCTATTTGAAGCACTGCGGAATGTTACTCGGCGATGTCTTGGCGGGGCGTAAGAGCGCCCTCGAAACTTTATTCCCGGATGGTTCGTTTGCTTTGGCCGAGGGCCTCTACGAAAGCAGCGTCGAGGCGAGATACTTCAATCCCATTGTCGCTTCCGCTCTTCGAGCAATAGTTCAAGGGTTGGGAAAACAGCGTAATGTGCGCATTCTCGAACTCGGCGGCGGTACCGGAGGAACCACTTCGGCGGTGCTCCCCTTGCTGCCGGCGCGGCAAGTGGAATACTGGTTCACCGACGTCTCTGAGCTTTTCCTCAGCAAAGCACGACGAAAGTTCGAGGAATACAGCTATGTCCATTATGCGCGTCTCGACGTCGATCGCTCGATCGAAGAGCAGGGGTTCGTGCCGGGTATGTTCGATGCCGTAGTGGCCGCGAATGTCGTCCACGCGGCGCGCAATCTTGAATCGGCTCTCCACCGGATCAAGGCTCTGCTGTCAGCAGACGGCGTGCTGGTTTTGTTGGAGACCACACACCATCACTCATGGTTCGATATGTCTACCGGGCTGATCGAAGGCTGGCAACACTTCGAGGATTCTGATAGGCGAGAACATCCGCTGCTTACCCCCGAGCAATGGCGCGGTGTTTTGGAGCGCACGGGATTCGAGGACATGATGGAGCTTCCGGTTTCCGGATCGCCAGCTGCGAGTCTCGGACAGCACGTTTTGCTGGCCAGGTGCAGAAGGATGCCCGAAATCCAGTCTCAAGGCGAGATCGACTCGAAGGCTTCCGCAGTGCAGCAAGAAGTGCGACCGGCGATGCTGCAGGCCTCTCTACCGGAAGACGGGCAAAGCGCTTTCGCGGAGGAGTTGCTGTCTCTTCCTCAGGAAAAATGTGAACAGCAAGTTTCCCAGCTGGTAAGAGAGACAATCTGCGGTGTCTTTCAACTGAATATCTGCCCGGAGAACCTGACTGATCGGGATCGTCTAAGCGATCTTGGAATGGATTCTCTGATTGCTCTTGAACTCCGAGGTGAATTGTCGAAGAACCTGGGGTTGGGCACGAGAATTCCATCGACCATTGCCTTTGATACAGGAACAGTCGGGGAGTTGGTGCGTGCGTTAGCGGCGCTGTTGGTGTCACAAACGGGAAAGCCGTTGTCGTTGAAAGCGTCTGGCGAACAGGAAGCCAGTCTTTGGAAAGCGGAACGGGGACATGTAACAGCCGAGCAACTGAAAACGATGTCTGAGGAAGACGTGGAAAAACTTCTGGAGGAACGGCTAAGCAGGCGATGAGCGAAGCCGCAAAATTCGACGAGTGCAATCCATCGCTCTCCCCTTTGAAGCGAGCATTTCTCGCTCTGGAACGCGCAGAGGCCCGCATTCAGGAATTAGAAGACGGTCGGGCGGAGCCGATTGCCATTGTTGGGATGGGTTGCCGTATTCCTGGCGATGAAGATGGAATTGATGGCTATTGGCGGCTCCTGGAAGCACAGCGGTCGGCGGTAGGCGACGGGGTAGGGAGGCGCTTCTCTGGCCTGTTACGCGACAACCAGTTGCCCCTGACGGCGCGCCGGGCAGCGTTGCTGGAGCGTGTAGACCTTTTTGATCCGAGGCATTTCGGCATTTCCCCCCGAGAGGCCGTCAGTATGGATCCGCAGCAGCGGCTTCTGCTGGAAGCGAGCTGGGAGGCGCTGGAGAGCGCGGGTATCGATCCATTCTCGGTGTACCAGTCATCTACCGGGGTTTACCTAGGCATCTCCTCGCATGATTATGCCCAGTTGCAGTTGCGGGCTGGCGGAATCGAAAAGATCGATCCTCACTTTGCTTCGGGTGCTGCACAGAGTGTTGCCGCAGGGCGCATCTCCTATGTCTTGGGGTTGAACGGTCCCTCTCTTGCGATTGACACTGCATGCTCCTCTTCTTTGGTCGCCGTGCATCTGGCGTGCGAAGCTCTGCGTCGTGGCGAGTGCAATGCAGCGCTCGCCGGAGGCGTCAACCTTATCCTTTCCCCCGAGCCATCCATCGCGTTCGCACAAGCGGGGATGCTTTCCGAAGAAGGTATTTGCCGATCATTTTCCAGAGGGGCAGATGGATTTGTACGTGGTGAGGGTTGCGGGGTGTTGTTGTTGAAGCGGTTGCGGGAGGCGCGTGCATCTGGCGACCGGATATTTGGATTGATTGTAGGTTCAGCGGTGAACCAGGACGGAGCGTCGAGCGGCTTGACGGTACCGAACGGATTGGCGCAGCAGTCGTTGCTTCGTGCGGCTCACCGTCGAGCGGGGATCGAAGCCTGGCAGGTGGGGTATGTGGAGGCGCACGGAACGGGAACGGCGCTGGGCGACCCGATCGAAGCCGAAGCGCTGGGTGCAGTGTTTGGGGAGCGGGGCGAAGGTGGGAGCAAGCTTCTGATCGGCTCGGTGAAGACCAACGTGGGTCATTTGGAGTCTGCGGCAGGAGTGGCGGGTCTGATCAAGGTGGTGCTGGGCTTGCAGCACGGAGTGATCCCCGGTCAGCTGCACTGGAGCGGTCCGAGCGAGCATGTTCGCTGGAGCGAGTTGCCACTGGAGGTGGTGACGGAGCCGCGGAAGTGGGAGCCGATCGGTGGTCGTCGGATTGGCGGGGTGAGTTCGTTTGGCTTCAGCGGGACCAACGCGCACGTGTTGGTGGAGAGCTGGGAAGAGGATCGTGCCTGGGAGCCGGAGTCCGAGCCGCGGGAAGAGGTTCTGGTCGTCACGGGGCGGACGGAAGCGGCGCTGCGGGAGCTGGCGGAGCGGTACGCGGCGTTTCTTGAGACGAGCGGGTCGGGGTGGAGTGAGATCTGCTGGACGGCGGTGGTGGGCCGGGCGGTGTTTGGCGAGCGCCTGGCGGTGGTGGCGTGGAGCAAGGCGGAAGCAGCGGAGAAGCTGCGGGAGTGGCTGCGCGGGGCCAGCGCGGCTGGAGTTCACGGTGGTCATGTGAGTGTGGGCCGGCGTGCGTCGGGTGCAGTTCTGGGCGGGGAAGCGTCCGCCGCCGAGATAGCTGCGGGTTTTGTGCAGGGCGAGTCGATTGACTGGTTGGCGCGCAAGGGAGATCGGAAGCTGCGTCGAGTGAGTCTGCCGACGTACGCGTTTCAACGGGAGCGCTACTGGATCGAGAGCGGCGACGCGCCCGTCGAGCGGGAGCGGGGAGAGCGTACGGGTCGCGGTCTTCTGGGCAGTCGCTTGCGAACGGCCGGAGTCGCCGGGCAGTACGAGACGCAGCTGCGCGAGGCGAGCTGGATCGGCGAGCACCGCGTGAGTGGCCGGGCGGTGCTTCCGGCGACCGGGCATGTGGAGCTGATGCTGGAGGCGGGAGCGGAAGTACTGGGATCGGGCTGCGAGCTGGAGGATGTGGTATTCGAGGCTCCGCTGGCGATCGCAGGCGATCGCCGTGTGCAGACGGTGGTGGAGCAGGCGACGGGGGATCGAAGCCGCGTTCGGGTATATGCCGAGCAGGCGGGCGGAGAGTGGGAGCGTGTGTCGGAGGGCTGGCTGCGGCGGGGTGCGAGCCAGCTTCCGGAGCCGGTGCCGGTGGAGCAGATGCAGGGGCGTCTGGAACCGATAGCGGATGTGGAGCGGTTCTACGCGGAGCTGGGCGGGCGCGGGTTGGAGTTCGGGAAGCGGTTTCGCGGATTGCAGCGGGCATGGATGGGGGACGGCGAGGCGCTGGGAGAGATCGCGGCGCCTGCGATGGAAACCGAGGGATGGGAGCTGGGGCCGTGGTGGCTGGACGCGTGCCTGCAGGTAACGGGTCTGGCGCTCGATCGAGAGGCGGAGCGCGATGGAGCCCGGCAGCGGGAGTTGTATCTGCCGCAGAGTGTCGCGCGGCTGGAGGTCTACGGACAGCCGGGAGAGCGCAGCTGGAGCCACGTCACGCTGCGCCGGCTGGACGCCGACACTCTCTCGGCCAACCTCACCGTCACCGACTCCCTCGGCTCCCCACTGCTCCGCTTCTCCAACCTCCGCTTCCGTAAATACGCACCTGAGAAAAAAAACCTGGCCTCATGGATGTACCGCCTTGATTGGCAGCCGGCGGAGCTGGAGAGCCAGAAGGAACAAGCTGCAATTCAAGACCTAGTCATTGAACTTGAAGAGAAGATGGAGCAATGGAGCCAGACCGAAGCCGTTGCAGACTACAACCATTTCTTTAGTCAGCTGGAAGAGCTCTCAGCAGACTATGTCCTTCAGGCCTTTCGACAGTTGGGATGGCCGGAAGCGGGCGTCTCTCGCTCCTGGAGTGAACAACCATTGCAGGAGCACTGGAAGATTATTCCTCAACATCAGCGTCTACTGCATCGCATGCTCGAGATCGCGGTAGAGATCGGTGCCGTCCATCGCAGTGAAGATGGTCTTTGCTTTGGATCTGAGGCAAAGGCAATTGGGTCAAATCGAATCACGGAGCTTAGACGAAGATTTCCATTCGGAAACACTGAGGTTGACTTGGTCGTCCGCTGCGGTGAATCTCTCGCTGCAGTTTTGACTGGAAAAGCAGACGGTAGAGAGCTTCTCTTCCCAGGCGGTGAGAGTGACGCGATGAGTCGGCTTTACCGGGACTCTGTGCCTGCGCGACTCTACAACCAGATGGTGGCTCAGATGGTGGCTCGGATTGTTGGCGCTCGCGTCGATAAGACCACTCGCATCCTCGAAGTGGGTGGTGGAACCGGGGCGACAACGCAATATGTGCTCGATGCAATTCGATCGACCAACAAGACTCCTTCAGACTATGTGTTTACGGATATTTCGCCCGCCCTGGTAAGACGCACTGGCAACAATTTCGGAGACAATGCGTTCTTTCGCGCGAAAGTATTTGACTTGGAGCGAGAGCCGAGCGGCCAGGACATCAACGGAACATTCTCAGTCATAATCGCTGTGAATGTCCTGCACGCCACTGCCGAGCTCTCCGCAACCATCGATCGGCTGAAACCACTGCTTGCCGCTGATGGTGTATTGATTCCCGTTGAGGTTACCGGAAAGCAGAGGTGGGCAGACATTACGGTCGGACTACTGGATGGATGGTGGAGTTATACAGACTGTCACGTCCGCCCTGACTATCCCACCCTGAAAAGCTGCGCGTGGCAGCCGCTGCTTGAGAGTGCAGGCTTTCAGAAGGTAGTAACGCTACCGCGAACCCCCAATCAGATCTCGATTTTTGGGCGGCAGGAACTCATCGTTGCCACGGATCTTTTCAAATCGAAGCGAATGTTGGTCGTTGGAAGTGGGGATTTGGCCTCCGAAGTGAGGCTGCATCTCCGGCAGCGAGATGTCCTGGCCGATTCCGTAGATGCCAATGAACTGGCAAACACGCTGCTTACTTCAGTTGCTTTGGAAGCTGTTGTTTGGGTGGCAGATCAACATCAAGACTTCGATAGAGTGCCTGCGGGCGGTGCTTCCAGCGGGGTTGAGATCTCAATCCGCTCTCTACTTACCACGGTACAGGCGTTGATCGCACACAAGGCACACCCTTCGCCGCGGCTCTACGTTGTCACCGCGGGAGCCTGTGCAATTGAGCCTGAGTCCCCGAGGATTCAGGTCGCAGATACACCGCTGATAGGTCTTGCGTCCGGCATCGCAGCTGAGATACCGGAGTTACGCTGTACGCGACTTGATTGCGATGCTGAAGAGGGAAAACGGGGCGCAGCGCGAGTTGTTGCCGAAGTTCTTTCGGATGGAGACGATCAATGGGTAGGTTGGCGATCGGGGAAGCGCTATGTCGCAAGGCTCCGGAGAGCGCAGGCATCGAACACTAAAGAGGCACTCTTGGAACGAGTGCAGCTGAGAGCGGGATCCGGAATCGACGCTCTGGAATACATCTCGGCTCCGCAAAGAGAGCTGCAGCCAGATGAGGTGGAGATCGATGTTCATTCAACTGCGCTCAATTTTCGCGATGTGCTGCAGTCACTGGGTCTTGTGAATCTCGACTCACCGCTCGGGACAGATTGCGCCGGAGTCATTCTCCGCACCGGGAGGTCGGTTACCGACCTTGCGCCGGGTGATGAAGTAGTCGCCATCACGCCGGGGTGCTTCGCAAGTCATGCGATCGCGCGACGAGCGCTCGTCGTGAGAAAGCCGGAGACGCTGTCCTTTGCGGACGCAGCTGCACAGAGCATTGCTTATCTAACTGCCGATTACTGCCTGCGCGAAGTTGCAGAAGTCCGCAGAGGAGAGCGTGTTCTCATTCATGCAGCCGCCGGCGGGGTAGGACTTGCGGCAGTCTATCTGTGCATGAGGGCCGGAGCTGAACTGCTAGCGACCGCTGGAAGCGAACGGAAGCGTGCCTTCTTGAGAAGTCTCGGCGTGAAGCGCGTGTACGATTCCCGCTCGCGGGAGTTCGCCGAAGAAATATCCGACGGCGTTGACATTGTCCTCAATTCGCTGGTGGGTGAGGCGATCGACGATGGTTTGGCGCTGCTCAGGGCAAGAGGACGATTCATCGAACTGGGTAAGACAGACTTGCGCAATCGTGAGTCCGTGGAAAAGAGATGGTCCGCTGTTCGATATCTTCCCGTAGATCTTACACCGCATATTGCCGCCAATGCGCCTTGGGTAGGCGAGCGACTGGCCATCCTTTTTAAGGAAATTGCGACGGGGAAGCTTCCCGCGTTGCCAGTCACGGTCTTCGATTCCAGCAAGGTGAAGGATGCTTTCCGCTATATGGCCCGAGCAGAACATATTGGCCGGTTTGTCGTACAGAGAAAAGCAAACCAGCGGTTTACAGGATCTCATTTAATCACGGGCGGTTTGCGTGGTATTGGTCTGAGTCTGGCAGAGTGGCTGGTTGAGAATGGAGTCCGCGATCTCGTTTTGGTGGGGCGACGTGCACCTGACGAAGCAGCGCGTCATTTGATCGCACGGTTTGAAACGAAAGGTGTAGCGGTCAAGACTGTTCAGGGCGATATCGCCAATCCCCGAGTCGCAAGCGAGGCAGTTCGATTGGCAGGAGAAAATCTTCGAGGAGTATGGCACGGTGCGGGTGTGCTCGAGAATGCTCCCCTCGAACGCCAATCGTGGGACATTGTTCAGACCGTCTTGAGGCCAAAGCTTGATGGTGCGTGGAATCTGCACGTCCTGACTCTTGCGAAGCAGCTGGAGTTCTTCGTGTTGTTTTCCTCGTGGGCGTCAATTGGCGGAGCCCCTGGGCAGATTAATCACAGCGCAGCCAATGCATTTCTGGACGGCCTTGCTCACTTCCGCCGAACGCATGGACTGCCGGCCCTGAGCGTGAATTGGGGAGCCTGGGCGGATGTCGGGTCTGCCGTGGGCGACAAACTACAACGCCAACTGGCGCGTTCGGGCATGGAGACGATGCTGCCGAAAGATGCGTTAGAAACGCTGCGTCTCACACTGGCCCTTCCTGATGCGCAGATCGCAATTGCAGCAATCCGCTGGCCTCAATATCTGCCGCAGCGGCGGCACAGCAATTCATTTTACGAAAGCCTGGCGTCTGAATATGACTTGCGCACTGGAGTGCACACCACGCAGAGGGATTCGATCTCAGTGGACCGTTATCGGAACGAATCGCAAGGCCTTGAGCATGGAAGCTCGGCCCTGGAAGAGATTCGTGCATTGCCCGCAGTCTCTCGCAATGCCGCTCTGATTCGGAAAGTGGCTGACGTACTTCGCAGGACTCTCGGAATAAGTGAAGACGAAGAAATCGATCGCGATCTGCCATTCAGCGCACTCGGGATGGACTCCTTGCTTGCCATTGAATTGCGCAATACCCTCTCCGGACGTTTTCACAGTCAATTTCCGTCGACCATTCTTTTTGATCATCCTACGCTGCGAACTCTGGCCCATTATTTGGAGCAAGAGTTATTCACCGTCGATCGCGCATCGCCGGTCAACGAGATGAAGTCCTTGACCCTCGAGAAGATTGCAAGTCCAGGTAGAGAAGTCGCCACCGGACGGCATGTCGTGGGCATCCTCGACATGATCGAGCAAATGACTGACCAGGAAGTGGAATCGCTAGATTTTCATTCGTAAGCTACGGTCAAATAATGGCCCCTATGGCAGCTGAATCTACGTTCACGGATTTCCTTGAACGCATCCAGAAACTGTCTCCGAGGCGACTTGCCTTGCTCGCTGCAGAGTTGGAGCGGCGTTTGGCAACACAGCAGGAGTCAGCGCCAGAACCCATTGCTGTAACCGGCGTTGGCCTTCGCATGCCTGGCGGTATCGACACCCTGGATGCGTTTTGGGATCTGCTGGCAAGCGGCGGAGATGCGATAGAGGAGATTCCCTCCCGCCGCTGGGATGCTGAGGCTTTTTACGCTCCCTTACCCGGCACGCCCGGCAAGGCAAATACGAGGTGGGGCGGTTTCGTCAGCCATATCGATGAATTCGATGCAGCTTTTTTCGGCATTGCGCCGAAAGAGGCGATCGGCATGGATCCACAGCAAAGGATGCTGCTCGAGGTCAGCTGGGAAGCCCTGGAAAATGCCGGGGAACGAGCAGAGCTGTTAAACGGCAGCCTGACCGGAGTTTTCGTCGGCATGAGCACAAACGACTACGCCTCGCTGTTGGACATCAACGACGAGAAAGCGCTCGATGCTTATTCCGGTTCCGGGATTGCACGTTCGATAGCGGCTGGCCGGCTCTCTTACTTTCTTGGTTTAAAGGGACCGAACATGTCGATCGATACGGCATGCTCATCCTCGGCCGTGGCTATCCATCTTGCTTGCCAGAGCCTTCGCCAGAATGAATGCAGAGTGGCTTTGGCTGGAGGAGTCAACGCGCTTCTCGCGCCTCATGTGACCATTACGCTGGCGCAAGCCCGCATGCTCGCCAGCGATGGCCGCTGCAAGACCTTTTCGCAATCGGCGGACGGTTTTGTGCGTTCGGAGGGTTGCGGGATGCTGGTGCTGAAACGGCTGGCAGACGCCCAGGCCGACCGGGATCGCATTCTCGGAGTGATCCGTGCGAGCGCGATCAATCATGACGGGCGGAGCAGCGGATTGACGGCGCCAAATGGTCCGTCTCAGGAAGCTGTTGTGAAGGCGGCGCTTAAACAAGCGCGGCTTTCCGCGGGAGACGTGGACTACATAGAAGCTCATGGCACCGGAACTGTCCTCGGCGATGCAATCGAATTAGGGGCGCTCGGTGGGTGCTTTGGCAAAGACGACCATGCCCATGAAAAGCTGCTGATCGGATCAGTAAAGACTAATATTGGCCATCTTGAGGCTGCCGCCGGTGTTGCAGGTGTTATCAAGGTTCTGCTGGCGTTACAGAACCGATCTCTTCCGACTCATTTGCACTTGTCAAGCGGCCATGAAAACGATGCTCTTCGGCAGCTTCCGCTAAAAATCCCGCTGAGTGCGACTCCGTGGCCTGTTACTGAACGCCCACGCGTCGCTGGCGTCAGCTCTTTCGGCTTCAGCGGAACGAATGCGCATATCGTGATAGAGGAACCTCCGGTTGCGCAAACAGAGGCCCACTGTCTCGTTCCATCAGAGGTCATAACTGTTTCGGCCAAAAGTTCAGAGGCGCTTTCGGCTTTGTGCGGCAGATATGCCGACTATCTGCAACAACATCCGCAAACTTCTCTGGCGGATTTTGCATTCACACTGAACGCGGGACGATCGCACTTCCAACATCGGATCGCAATCCTGGCCAGCTCAACGAAAGAAGCGTCTGATCAACTGCAACAGATTGCCGGCCAGCGCGTGGAAGATCACTCTGCATATCGGTTCATCGCGGGATATGAAGAGCCGTCGATTGGCTTCCTCTTTACTGGTCAAGGCTCCCAGTATTCCGGTATGGGGCGCGCGCTCTATATACAGAACACTGTTTTTCGCTCCGCCATTGATTATTGCGACGACGTTCTCAAAGGAAAGCTTGCTTACAGACTCTCGGACGTTCTATGCGGAGAGGACACAGTTCCTTCAGATCTGATCCATGAAACAAATTGGACGCAGCCCGCGCTCTTCGCGTTTGAGTACGCGCTGGCCTTGATGTGGCTCTCGTGGGGAGTGCGTCCCTCCGTCGTACTGGGCCACAGTCTTGGAGAATACGTCGCCGCGTGCGTCGCGCAGGTCTTTTCGGTCGAATCAGCGCTTGCGCTCGCTTACGAGCGGGGCAGACTGATGGCCACTCTCCCCAGAGGCGGCATGATGCTCGCCGTTCGGGCGGGGGAAGAAGAAGTCGCGGAAATCATTCGCGAATTTAACCAGGTCAACATCGCCGCGGTGAACGCCTCTCGAAATGTCGTCGTTTCCGGCGACTCGACGCAGATCGAACGTCTTCGTAATCTGCTTGCCGAAAGGGGGCTGGTTGCGCAGCCGCTTACCGTCTCACACGCGTTTCATTCGGTGTTGATGGAGCCGATCCTGGAAGAGTTTGAACAACGGGCTGCGAAGCTAAGCTACGACGCACCTGCTGTCCCGTTGATTTCCAATGTAAGCGGGCAGCTACATACTTCTCAGGATCGACCGGATGCTTCCTATTGGCGGAAGCACATCCGTAGTACAGTCCGATTCTCTGAGGGATTTGGCTCTCTGATGGAGCAGCGTCCCGCGGCTCTTCTGGAAGTGGGTCCAGACCCAGTGCTGCTGGGCATGGCGAAGCCTGCCTTAGCGTATTCTTCGGTTTCGGCTTGTGCTTCTCTGCGACGCGGTAAAGACGCCTGGGTGAACTTGTACGAAACAGTCCGCCAGTTTTACCTGCTGGGTGTCCACATCGAATGGAATCGCGTCTACGAAGACCGGTCCGTCCGGAAACTTGCCTTACCGAATTATCCTTTTCAGCGACAACGCTACTGGGTCGAATCTGCGAAGAACGGCGCGTCCTCGGAGAGAAAGCCGGTGGTCCCGCAGAGTTTCGATCCATTGCTTTACACAACAGAATGGCGGGCGCAGCCGAACTCGGCCCGAGCCTTCAAGTCACCCACGCCCCAGAGCTTGCTTAGCGCTGCGACACAAGCGATCGATGCAATGAATAACGAAGGGGAATTGCAGAAAGTCATTGCGGCGTATGGCGATTTTCTCCCTGAACTTGATGGCCTTTGCACCACCTACATTCTTGAGGCGCTCGACGAACTGGGTGTCAATCTGCGGGAAGGCACGCGCCTTTCTCTCGTTGATGTGTATGGCAAGCTGGGTGTCAGACCGGAACATCGGCGGCTGATAAAAAGGCTATGCGCGATTCTGGAAGAAGACGGAATCATTCATCGTGACGGAGACGGATGGGTTTTCGGCACAATTCCTCGCCGGAAATCGGCTGATGACAGCGAGCGGTTGTCAACCGAATATCCACTCTTTACAGCAGAGCTCAATTTCCTTGGCCAGGCGTCCAATCTGGCCAAGGTTCTGCAGGGACGAATGTCTGCAGTGGAAGCATTGTTTCCGAACGGCTCGCTTGAGTTGGCTGAGCAGCTCTACCAGAATGCGCCCGCATCGCGAATGTTCAATCGGGTTCTGGGTGAGGTGGTGCGAAGATCAGTGGAAGCTTATCCGGAGGACCAGGTTGTGCGAGTGCTGGAGGTTGGCGCGGGAACCGGCAGCGCCACTTCTGAGATATTGCCGCTACTCAGCGCAGGGCACGTCGAATACATCTTTACGGATGTTTCCTCCGCATTTCTAGGCGCGGCTCGAAACAAGTTCGCAAAATTCCCATTTGTACGGTACGCAACGCTGGACCTTGAAAAGGAACTTGGCAGTGAGTCGGGCCTCGCTCACGGCGTCGACATCATTGTTGCCGCGAATGTTCTGCACGCGACCTCCGATCTCGCTCAGACACTGAACCGGCTTCAATCGACTCTGCGTCCGGGCGGCACCATGCTGATCTCCGAATGCACGGCTCTGCAAAGATTCGGCGACCTGACAGTGGGGATGACGGAAGGGTGGTGGAGGTATACAGACGCACCGCGACGGCAAAGCTATCCTCTGCTGCATCGCCGGCAATGGCTGACCCTTTTTTCCGAAGTCGGCCTTCGAGGTGCGGCGCTCGAAGAAGATGGCCCGTTCAGTGCTCTTACAAGCCGACAGACTATTTTAGTCGCACAGCCCCGCACAACCGTGACTCCCGAGAATGCGCCATCTGTGCTGGCCCTGCGCGGGAGCGCGAAGTCGGATCTTCTTTCGCCTGCGCTCCAAGCTGCGGGCATCGTTGTTCACCAACTTAACCTCGCGGCCACTTCCGTACCGAAGAACGGAGAAGCGCCGCGTACCTCGGTGATGCAGCGGTTCGGCGCGGAAACAAAGCCGTCCTGCATACTGCTTGAGCTAGCCGAAGCGTCTGTAAACTCCGATATCCCGGACCTCACCCTTCAGAACGCCGTCGAGGTGCTCCAACTGCTGCAGGCAGCATCGAAGGGAGAACCAGCCCGAAGCACAGTCTGGCTTGTTACCAAAGGCGCCGCGGCCATTGAAAACGATGGGCCCATAAATCTGCCCTCGGCTGTTGTCGACGCCATGGCACGGACAGCGCGCTTGGAGCATCCCGACTTGTCGATCCGTGTGGTTGATCTTCCGTCGAAGCCGGAAGAGAAGGATTGGATTCGGCTCGGTCACTTGATCCGTGAGGGGACACGGGAGCCTTCAGTGGCGATCCGTCAAGGGCGGCTCATGATTCCTCGACTGGTTGCTCTCGGCGCGGTCGCGTCTCGAGATCCGCAGCCTTGCAGGTTGGCGGCGGATGCAGCCTATCTGGTAACCGGTGCCTATGGCGGATTGGGTTTTCGTACTGTGCAGTGGTTGGCGGAACGCGGAGCCACCCGCATCTTCATGGTCGGCCGCAGCGCGCCGTCAAGCGAGATTCGCGAGCAAATCTCGAAACTAAGAGATCGCGGAGTGCGGGTTCACGACCTGGTCGCCGACATCTCGAAGCGACGCGATATAGAAGAAATATTTGAACAGATCGACGAAAGCGGGCCTGAATTGCGCGGCATCGTGCATGCCGCGGGTGTTTTGGACGACGGCATACTTAGCCAGCAGACACCACGGAAAATCGCAAATGTGTTCGCGCCCAAAGTGCAGGGAGCTTGGCATCTGCATGAGCTCTCCAGGCAGCATGCGCTCGATTTCTTTGTTCTGTTTGGCTCTGCCGCTTCCGTTTTGGGGTCGGCGGGACAAATAAACCATGGCGCTGCCAACGCCTTTCTAGAGGCGCTTTCACATCAACGTCGACTCGAAGGACTGCCGTCAACCACTGTGGCATGGGGTGCGTGGTCTGAGATCGGGGCGGCTGCTCGCCTGAAGGATACGGGCCGTGCTGCCCGATTGGGGTTGGGTGCTTTTTCTCCTGAGAAGGGAATCGACCTTCTGGAGCAGGCAATCGCCAGCGGGCGAGCGGAAGTTTCCGCTATGGCGGTCGATTGGCAGATATATCTTGAGTCAGGTCAAACGACACGAGACTGGCCGTTGTTTGAGAAGTTCTTGCCGGCGTCGAAGAACCAATCTTCCGGCGAACTCACAGACACATTGAATTCGCAGCTGGTGAACGCGCCAGATGAGAATCGACTGGACATTATCAAGCAATATTTGCGAGATCGAATCGGCAGGGTGCTGGGCCTGGAAAACCCTGCGGGGCTTCGGGAGGATCAACCACTGGCGGAACTGGGGCTCGACTCGTTGATGGCTCTCGAGCTCAAAAACGCGCTGCAGAAAGAGTCGGGCGTGTCGCTGTCTCCGAATTTCTTCTTCGAATATCCGACTGTGGACATGGCGGCAATGTACCTGAATGCGCGGCTAGTCAGCCCCAGCGAAAGCGCTCGAGCGCAACCGGGCTTCTCCGAGTACGAGGAACTGGCTATATGAACTCGCTAATCGAGTTGCTGTCCGACCTTCGTTCTCTCGGTGTGATCCTCACGCTCGATGGTGATCGGTTGATCTGCAACGCCCCTAAAGGAGCAATAACGGCGCAAATCAGGCAGAAACTCGCCGATCGCAAGCAGGAGATTCTGGCATTCCTGCGTGAAGCGTCTTCTCCCGATTCTGCAGTCGATGAAAATGGCGTATTGTCCGATCTGCCTCTTTCCCGCTCGCAGCGAAGGCTCTGGTTTCTTGCGCAAATGGATTCGCGCAATCCTGTTTACAACATTGTTGTTGCCCTCCGCCTCACCGGAAAGCTAAATCGTCCTGCCTTGGAGCGATCGCTGTATGCGCTGGTGGAACGGCATGAGTCACTCCGGACCTCTTTTTATGAGCGAAACGGAATTCCGCTCGCCCGCGTGCTGGATGGAGGCGCATGGAAGAGTACCTTTGTTGACCTCTCATCGGTTATTGAAGAGGAGGCTGAAAGCGAAGCACTAAGAGCGGCTCGCATTGAGGCGCGAAAGCCGTTTGATCTGGGGGGTGAATCCCTCTTTCGATCCACCCTATTCCGTATTTCGGAGCAGCACCACTTGCTCCTGCTCGTCGTCCATCACATCGTTGCTGATGGCTGGTCGCTTGGCGTCATCTCGAAAGAATTGGCAGCCCTTTACGCCGCGCTAGCCGCCGACCAGCAGCCTGACCTTCCCGCCATCACCTTTCAGTACAGAGATTATGTCCGGTGGGAGCAGGATGAGGGGGAAAAGGCGGCGCAGAGGCAAATGCCCTTCTGGCTTGAGCGTCTAGGTGGTTCGCTACCCATTCTGGACTTAGCGGGAAACCGGCGGCGGCCGGCCATGCAGACATTTAACGGAAGACGAATTGCGGTTGTCATTGAGCGGCCGCTCGCTGAACAAGTACGGGAACTATGCCGTCAGGTCGGCGCTACGTCGTTCATGTTATTACTTGCCGCATTCAAAGCTTTGCTCTCTCGATATACGGGAGTTGAAGACATTCTGGTCGGCAGTGCCACTTCAAATCGGCATAGGCAGGAAGTGGCGCCACTGGTCGGATTTTTTGTGAACAATCTGGTTTTGCGTACGGAACTGCGCGGTAATCCGGCCTTTTATGATTTGTTCACGAGAATCAAGGAGAGCGCGTTATTAGCTTACGGCCACCAGGACGTGCCATTCGATCTACTGGTCGAGAAGCTACAGCGCCAACGCAGCTTGAGTGTCAGCCCGCTAGTGCAGGTCTTGTTTACCCTCCAGAATGTGCCGATGACGGAACTCCTCCTCCCGGGCCTCAAGGTTGAATCTCAACAGGTGGATCCAGGGATTGCACGCGCGGATCTCTCGGTGGAAATCTGGCCGGATGGCGAAGGATACAGCTGCGATTTTGAGTACAACACGGACATTTTCGACGAAGGCGCCATCCGAGCGGCTCAATCGGACTACCTCGCCTTCCTCCGCCATGCAGTAGCCGATCCATCGCTCAGAATCGGAGAGGTCCCCATTTCCAACGTTGAGCGATGGAGGATTCCGGCCGAGGGCAAGGAGACATCGAACCCAACGGAGCACCTGTTGTCGAGATCGCAGCGGCGGCTCTGGTTTCTAAACCAACTGGATCCCGGCAATCCCGTTTACAACATCGTAATTGCGCTTGCCGTTGATGGACCGCTCAAACGAGAGATGTTTGAGGAGTCACTAACAGCTCTTGTCGACAGACACGAAGCTCTTCGCACGCGCTTTCTGCAGAAAGAAGGTGTCCCGTACGCGGTCGTCGAGGATGCGCGCGATTGGCACGCGGACTTCGTGGACTATTCGCTTCTTTCGCCTGGTGTGCAGGAGGAGCAAGTTCTTGGGTTTATCCAGCAGGCAGCCCGGGAGCCATTCCTGCTCGATCGGGGACCACTCTTTCGGGCAACGTTGCTAAAAAGAAGCTCGGACCTGCATGTGCTTGTGTTGGTTATGCACCACATCATCTCCGATGGCTGGTCATTGGGAATCCTGGCAAGGGAACTCGGAGCCATTTATCAGTCTCGGGCACAGGACCGTGAATTGCCCTTGCAACCGTCACGATTTCAATTTCGTGATTTCGTTGCCTGGGAGCAGCAGGAGTCCGAGCTATCGTCCGGTGCAGATATGCAGTACTGGCGAAAACAGCTGGCCGGCGACCTACCGGCACTGGATCTTCCGACCGATCATCCGCGGCCCTCACTCCAGACTTTTCGTGGGCAGCGAGTAACAAGCGAACTTTCGTCCACGCTTACTGATCAGCTTCAAAAGCTGAGCAGGGAACAGAATGCCACACTCTATATGATTCTGTTCGCAGCGTTCACGGTCCTTCTGCGGCGTTATTCCCGGCAGGAAGACATTCTGGTAGGCACTCCTACGGCCGGTCGTTTGAAGAGCGACTTCGAGGGGGTCGTCGGCTTCTTTGTCAATAATCTGGTGTTCCGTACCGATCTGCGCGGAAATCCCAGCTTCGTCGAGTTGCTGCGACGCGTTCAGAGGACGGCACTGGAGGCCTTTGAGCACCAGAGCATTCCTTTCGATCAGCTTGTGGAGGAAATGCAGCCAGAACGTAGCCTGGACCGGAGCCCTATCTTCCAGGTTATGTTTTCGCTCCAAAACGCTCCGTTGCCGCCATTGCGTCTGGGCGATCTGGCAATGACCCCGCTCGAGTTCGAGGGCTTTCGCGCTCGCTATGATCTGGCTGTCGATATTTACCCGCTTGAGGGCAACTATCACTGCGACTTCGAATACAACACGGATATCTTCGAAGAGGCGACCGTCCGCCAGATGCTGCAGCACTATATGCGGCTGCTTCAGGTCGCCGTCTCAAATCCAACAACCCCCATCGATGCGCTGCCGATGCTGAGTGAGGAGGAGCGCTGCCACCTCCTGGAAGAGTGGAACCGCACGGAGATGCCATTGGAGCCTTATGCAACGGTGCCTGCATGGTTTCTTGCACAACGAATCAAGTCGCCCGAAGCAACCGCGGTTGAGATGGGACGAAGAACGCTAAGCTATGCGCAGCTCGATGCGCAATCCAGCAGACTGGCATCAGTTCTGCGCGCCCAGGGTATCGGGAGGGGCACCATCGCCGGCATATATCTGCAGCGTTCTCCGGAGATGGTTGTGGCGCTGCTCGGCATTTTGAAGTCGGGCGCCGCGTACCTTCCTCTCGATCCGATGCTTCCTCCAAAACGAACTGAATTCCTCCTGGCGGACTCAGCAGTTCGTGTGATTATCACGCACACCGACCTGCGCGATGCGCTTCCTGAATCGGAAGCATCGCACCTGATGATCGACATGGTCGATCTGAACGGAGAGGACATTGAGGGCTCGGTGGCCGATGAGCCAAAGCCCGAAGATCTGGCCTATCTCATCTACACCTCAGGCTCAACGGGAAATCCGAAGGGTACAGAGATACCGCACGGCGCGCTCGTCAATCTCCTCAGTTCCATGTTGCGTGAACCTGGAATCTCGAGCACTGATAATCTGGTTGCGATCACCACTCTATCGTTCGATATTGCAGCGCTTGAGATATTCGGTCCGCTTGTCTGCGGTGCAAAAGTGGTGCTGGCCTCCCGGGATCAAGTCATCGATCCGGAATCGCTGGCGGCTTTGATAGAAGATTCTGAAGCCACCATCATGCAGGCAACGCCTTCGACTTGGAGATCACTTGTTGACAGCGGTTGGATGGGACAGACGAATCTGCGAATGTGGTGCGGTGGAGAAGCACTGTCTTCCAATCTCGCCGAGAACCTTTTAGCGCGAGGAAGGGAATTGTGGAATCTTTACGGTCCAACAGAAACGACGATATGGTCTTCCGCTCATCGGGTCAGAGGTGGCGAGAACCCAGTCCTCATCGGTAAACCGATCGGGAACACCCGCATGTATATTCTTGACGCTGAGGCCCAGCCGGTCCCGATAGGAGTTCCAGGAGAGCTCTACATCGGTGGGGCTGGTGTGGCGCGCGGCTATTGGAGACGCCCGGATTTAACGGCGTCTCGATTCATGGCCGATCCGTTCGACACGAATCCAGGTCGCCGAATGTACAGGACCGGAGATCGCGCGCGCTACAGGCGAGACGGACGGATTCAACTCCTGGGGCGAACAGATCACCAGATCAAGCTGCGCGGACATCGCATAGAGCTGGAAGAAATTGAGACGGTACTCAACCGCCATCCGGAAGTGCTTCAGGCAGTAGTGGTGCTGCATGGAGAAGGTTCGGATCAGCAACTCGTGGCCTGGGTCAGGCTACCCGATGAGGCAGACCTCGCGCAGCTTCGGCCGTGGCTACAGACACAATTGCCGGAGTATATGATTCCTTCGGCGTTCCTTCCAATCCAGGAAATGCCGCTGACCCCGAATGGAAAAGTCGACCGCAAACGACTGCCCGTGCCCAACGGGTTCGCTCGCGAGAGATCAACCGCAACAGTCAGCCCGCGCAGCGAGATTGAAAGACAGCTGGCGAAATTGTGGTCGGATGTCCTTGGCATCGATCGTGTGGGCATTCGCGACAATTTCTTTGACCTGGGCGGACACTCGCTCCTTCTGATTCGAGTGCACGCAGGGATACGGAAGGATCTGGATGTGCACATCCCGGTGGTCGACCTTTTCCGCTATCCAACAATTGAATCTATGGCGGCCAGCCTTGAGCGTCGTCTTTCCGAATCTACAGTGGCCGCGGGAGCGAACTTCTGATGCAGTCGGACAAATTCATGCAGAGTGAGAGACCATGGAGCGACGGCATCGCCATCATCGGCATGAGCGCTCGCTTTCCCCGCTGTCGCAGTGTTCAGGAATTCTGGGCTCGTCTGCTTGACGGCGAACTTCTGATCTCCGAGTTCAGCAAAGAGGAGCTACGGAAAGCTGGTGTAAGCGATGCCATGCTTTCCAACCCCAACTACGTTCTCAGAGGCAATTCGATTGACGAAGCTGATTATCTGGACGCGCAGTTTTTCGGGCTTAGCAGGCGGGAAGCGGAAATAATCGATCCCCAACAACGTGTGTTTCTTGAATGTGCGTGGGAAGCGCTGGAGCATGCAGGCTATACCGGGGATGGAGAGAATGTAGGTGTCTTCGCCGGCGTGGGAATGAATACTTACATGCTGCAGTTGCTGGGAAACCCTGATGTTCTTGCCAGTGCAGGCGGATATCAGCTGATGCTGGCGAATGACAAGGATTATTTAGCGACGCGTGTTGCATACAAGTTGAATCTCCGTGGTCCTGCCGTCGCAGTTCAGACAGCATGCTCCACCTCACTGGCAGCAGTCCACCAGGCATGCCAGAGCATTCTCAACGGTGAGTGCGACATGGCGCTCGCTGGTGGTGTATCGATTCCATTTCCTCAGTGCGCGGGATATCTCTACATGCCCGGCATGATTCTGTCTCCCGACGGATACTGCAGGCCGTTCGATATTGGGGCCAATGGAACGGTTCCGGGTCGTGGCGCCGGTGTCGTCGTTCTCAAACGTCTATCGGAAGCGATCTCCGATGAAGACCTTATCTACGCTGTAATTCGTGGCTCCGCCTGGAATAACGATGGAGCTGGAAAAATGGGCTACACCGTACCCAGCGTCGATGGTCAAGCCGCCGTTATTCGGCACGCTCTCGCCGCAGCGGGAGTTGCGGCAGATCGCATCGGATATGTTGAAACACATGGAACGGCGACTGAATTGGGAGACCCAATCGAATTTGCCGCATTGAAAGAAGTCTTTTCTCAGAGCAACGCGCGGACCGGCTCATGTGTACTCGGCGCAGTGAAATCGAATATGGGTCACGCCGACGCGGCATCCGGTGTCGCCGGTCTCATCAAAGCGGCTCTTGCTGTTCAGTCCGGCATCATCCCACCTACATTGAACTTCCTTCAGGCCAACCCGCATTTGGACTTCGAAGACAGCCCATTTGCCGTTAGTTCCTCCGCCATGCCATGGCTGATTGAAGGAGATCGATGGGCGGGTGTCAGCTCCTTTGGAATAGGTGGGACAAATCTGCACGTTGTTCTAAGTAGCGCGCCGGAACGTCCTTCAAGTTCACGGGTGGAGGCTCCTCACATCTTCCCCATCTCGGCACGCACCTCAACGGCTCTTACAGCGGCTTGTGATCGCCTCGCCGACCGGCTTGAGGGTGATACGTCGCTGATCGCGGACGACGTGGCGGCGACCTTGCAGCTGGGCCGACGTGACTTCTCCTTCCGCCGCGCGGTCGTAGCGCACGGCTGCACTGACCTGGCTATCAGGCTGCGAAACCTGCCAAAGAATTCTGAAGTAACTCCGCTGGATCTCCGACATGATGTGGTATTTCTCTTCCCGGGGCAAGGCCAGCAATTCATCGGAATGGCGGAAGGGTTGTACCGGACAGATGCCTTGATCCGAGACACGATCAACGACGGAGCACGCATCCTCCGTGACATTCTAGATCTCGATATCGTCGAATTGATAGCGGGCCGCGAGAAGACTCCGCAGCTGAAAGAACGATTCCGTGAGACAGGCGCTGCTCAGCCCTCGCTCTTTCTCATCGAGTACGCGCTTGCTGCGCGCTGGCGATCTTTGGGGGTCGAGCCATCTGCGTTGCTTGGACACAGCCTGGGTGAGCTCACCGCTGCTTCTGTCGCCGGAGTATTTTCCTTTGAGGATGGCTTGCGGCTTGCCGCGACTCGGGGTCGCCTTATGTCGCAAACGCCACCCGGCGTCATGCTGGCTGTCTCGTTGCCGCCCGAGAAGCTCGCCAACTACATTGAGAGCGATATATGGCTCGCCGCCGAGAATGGTCCAAAGATGTCGGTTGCTTCTGGTTTGGTAGAGGCGATCGAGCATCTTGAGCGCAGACTTTCATCCGACCGTATCGCTTGTGTGCGCCTGGCCTCAAGAGACGCGTTCCATACCCCGTTGATGGCAGACGCCGCAAAGGCGTTCCGCCAGGAGGTGGAATCTGTCGAGCGCCATGCACCGACGGTTCCATGGCTTTCAAACGTAACCGGAACGTGGATAGAGGCAACCGAGGCGCAGAGTCCGCGATATTGGGGATCGCAAATTCTTTCGAGAGTTCGATTCACTCAGAATATTTCGGAATTGGCAGATCGTCACAGATTCCTATTGGAGGTCGGTCCAGGCGAAGCGCTCATCGGAATTGCCCGTCCGCAAATGCCAGGAAGTAAAACCGCGGTCTCGCTTGGAGCCGAAAACCGTCGAAATTCCGACAGCGTTGTTTTCCTCGAAGCTGCGGCTAAAGCCTGGGAGTCCGGGGTCAATCTCGCATGGCACGCGTTGCAGCCTGGGGTCAAACGACACAGGATTGCGCTACCAACCTATCCTTTCGAGCGCCAGCGCTACTGGATCGAACCATCAGCTCCAGATCTCGCAATAACTCCGGAATCGGTATCCGGCGACGATCGCCCCTCGGCGAGGGAGGATACCACAGAGTTCGTAAAGCGCTCTGACATTTCCTCCTGGTTCTACACGCCATCCTGGCAAAGCACACCGAGCCCCTCTGCCGGATTACGGCCGGAGAGTGCCACTGTTGACTGCTGGGTGGTTCTGCTTGACGACGCTGGACTGGGAGAAGCGCTGCTCACAGGATTGAAACAGAATGGAGCCGTCGTCGTAGCGGTGAGTGCAGCCGACCGATTTGCAGCGAACGGTGCACGATTTGAGATCAATCCCGCACGTGCCGACGACTACGGCCAAATGTGGCAGGGAATTGGAGAACTCGGCCTGCGCCCCACCGGACTTCTCAATCTCTGGACGATGCGCGGCATGAAGGTGCAGACATACGACAGTCTTGTTCTCCTGTTGCAGACGGCAGGTAAGTATCGTCAGCGCTTCCGCCGGATTGAGATCGTGTCGGATTACCTGGAAAACGTCTATGGCGATCTGGTTGAGGAGGTGCAGCGGGCTGAAATCTTAGGCCTTGTACGTGTCCTGCCGTCAGAATATGCAGGGATGCACTGTCGTTCAATCGATGTGTCGATGTCCGCAGATGAGATCGATCGGACTGCTATTCAAATTCTGGATGAGATTGGTGGCGAGGGTGGGGGATTAACTGTCGCGTATCGGGGAGGAATCCGCTGGCAGAAGAGCTGGATACCTGCACCATTGCGTGAGACTTCCGAGACGCCCTTCCGCAATCGCGGTGTCTATCTCATTACCGGTGGGATTGGCGGGATTGGATACACTGTCGCCCGTCATCTGCTCCAGAACTACCAGGCTCGGGTCATCCTCACTGGGCGAACTGCGCTCCCTGGGCGAGCGGAGTGGGCTGCGTGGACGGCTGCGCACGGTGAAGAAGACCCTGTCTCTCGTCGAATCCTGCGCATGCAGGAACTCGAGCGGGCCGGAGGGGAGTTTCAGTCTATATGTGCGGACGTTTGCGACAAGAAGGCCATGGCTGAAGTTTTTGAGCTGGCACGTAAACAGTTTGGCAAAATCGACGGTGTACTGCATGCAGCAGGTATAGCTGATGTCGCTTCGGTTGCTTCCCAGGATGTAGAGTCGGCAGCAAGAGTTCGGCATCCTAAGGTGCACGGAAGCGTAGTTCTTGCGGAACTGTTACAAGGGCAAAATCCGGATTTCTTTCTATTGTTTTCGTCAATAAGTTCCATTTTCCCCGCGGTAGGCGGCGGTGCATACGCCGCAGCGAATGCCTTCCAGAATTATTTTGCGGACTATTGCCATCACATCCTGAACCTTCCAGCCGTCGCAATCGATTTCAGCGCGTGGCAAGAGGTAGGTATGGCAGCGGAGACGGTGGTGCCCAAAGGATTTGAGGCACTGAAGGAAGAGCATCTGCGAACCGCAATGACCGTCGCTGAAGGAATTGAAGTGATCCGGCGTGTCCTGGTCTCCTGGAAGAGCCCGCAGGTTCTGGCCTCGCCCGTGGCGCTTGAGGCGATCGTGTCGAGGCAAACACTGCCCGAAGCCGCCGTAGAAGAGAGTGAGGAACGATTACGGAGGGTACGGAACCGAACTCGCCGCCGTGTTGGAGATATGGAATGAGCTGCTGGCCGT
>CAVRNK010000123.1:0-13578 GCA_963721995.1 uncultured Acidobacteriaceae bacterium
CCGTGATCCGGCCTATCAAGTTGCCGTCCCTTCGCACACGCGGTTACGTTATGTCCTGTAGGTTCTTCGAAAGGCGCGATTGACCCGGTTTTCGCAGATTGCATTGGGCCTGCTGCTGGCGTACAGCATGATGGCGACGCGAGCGCTCACAGCCCAGGGCGCCACGCGCCAGGAGGCGCTCGCGCTCGAGCAACAGGGCAAGAATGCCGAGGCAGCCGAGGTCTGGCGCGCCCTCGCCCAGGCCGATCCGCACAACGCCGAAGCCTTCGCTCACCTCGGTCTCATCGAGGCTCGCCAGGAACACTACGACGAAGCCATCTCGAATTACCGCAAGGCAATCGCGATCAATCCCGCCATGCCCAGCCTCGAAATGAATCTCGGCCTTGCCCTCTTCAAGACCAACCAGTTCGCGGGCGCAATCAAGGCCTTCAGCGCCGAACTCGAGAAGCACCCTGGCGATCCGCGCCTGGCTATTCTGCTGGGCATGGCCCATTACGGGATGGGCGACTACCTGGTAGCGATTCCATACCTGAAGCAGGCCACTGAAAGAGATCCGCAGAGCCTGCAGCTGCGGCTTACCCTCGCGCACAGCTGTCTCTGGAGCAAGCAGTATCAGTGCGTCCTCGATACCTATAAGGAGATCCTCGCCCTCAACGCTGAGTCGGCCGAAGCCGACATGCTCGCCGGCGAAGCGGCCGACGCCATGGGTGACTCTACTCACGCCGTCGAGCAGTTTCGCGCTGCTGTGAAGGCGAACCCGAAAGAGCCCGATGTCCATTTCGGACTGGCCTATCTACTGTGGACGCAGAGCCAGTACGCCGAAGCAGCGCAGGAGTTCCAGGCAGAGCTGGACATCGATCCCACTCACACCCAGGCCCGCGCCTATCTCGGAGACGCTTACGTCCAGTTGCACGATTACACGAAAGCGCAGGCTGAGCTCGAAAAGGCGGCGACAGCCGATCCATCCTCTGCCATGGTGCACCGGGACCTCGGCATTGTGTATGCGGAGTCAGGACGCCAGGCAGACGCAGTCGCCGAACTGCAAAAAGCGATCGCCCTCGATCCCAAAGACGTCAGCACCCACTGGAGACTGGCCCGCTTGTATCAATCGATGGGCAAAAAAGACGAGGCTAAAGCCGAGTTCGCCACCGCCAGCACCATGAATAAGGAATCCATTCAGGGCCTCGTGCAAAAGATCTCCGGAGCCCACGCCCCAGCACAGCCATAGGGCGCTACTCGGTCTTCATCCGCTCCTTCAGGCTCTTGGCAAGCTTTTCCACCTCAGCAACCTTCTTCACCACTGCGAGCGAAAGAGTATTCTTGCTGCTCTTGGCGACCTCGGCCTGCAGTTCCTGCGCCAGTTCATACAGCTTGCTCGTGTCTGCCACAAGCTGCGCCTGGCGTTCCTCGGCAGGAGTCATCGGCTTCGGTGCCACCACATCCGTCTTGGCACCCGGAGCATCCGGCTTCTGCGCAGCAGGCGCTGCGGTCGAGGTAGCGCCATCTTGCGCAGGGGCGGGCGATGTCTGCGATGGATCTCCGGCCGCTTGTTGCGCCCACGTGGGGAGCGCGCAAAGAACGAGAACAAAAATGGCGGCTGAAGTGAACTGCTTTCTGGGGCTGCAAACTTTGAAAGACTCGAAAATCACCGGATTCGCCACTGAATCACCTTACTGCATCTGCATTTTTTGTTTCACGCTTTTTGCCAGCTTTTCAATCTGCGCAGCTTTTGCCGCATTAACAGACGCAGGCGAATCCTTGCCGCCCCTGGCCACGTCATCCCGCAGTTCCTGCGCCAGCTGCGTCAATTTCGCGGTTTCCTTGACTACCTGTTCCATGATCTGTGCGTTCCTCAGCGTTGCCGCCTGCTGCAGCCTCGCCTGCTCAGCCGGGTCGGTGCTATACACCTTCTCAAGATCGGGAGGCCTTGGCGTCGGATCTTTGAGCATGATGTTCTGTTGCGTTGCGGAACCCGCCTGTTGCGTTCGGGACACAGTAGTCAGACAGAAGGCACAGAGGAGTACGCCAATGGCCACCCATCCCCGAGTTGAGCGCAGCATGCCAATCTGGAAACGCATGAGCTCACCACCCGACCCACCCCGAAATTCAAACAGACTCGCATGATCCTCGTCCAGCAACCGTGTTGGCGTATAACCACATCAATTCGACCTGCTCAACTTTGAGTTCCGTGCCTGCTATCATCCGTGGCGGAGTTCGATAACGGATGGCCGCACACAAACTCACCTGTGCCGCAATGCTCTTCGCGCTGCTCGCCACAGCGTACGGGGGCCCGCCCAATGACGTATCACCACCCATCCGCCTCGATCCCAAGAATCCGCACTACTTTCTCTTTCGCGGAAAGACCCTCGCCCTCATCACCAGCGGCGAACACTACGGCGCGGTGCTCAACGCCGACTTCGACTACCGCAAATATCTTGACGCCTTACAATCCGACGGTCTGAATTACACCCGACTCTTTCCCGGAAGCTACGTCGAAGTCCCCGCAAAATCCTTCGGCATCCGCCGCAATGATCTCGCCCCCGCCGAAGGCCGGCTCATCGCTCCTTGGGAGCGAAGCAGCACACGCGGATATGCCTGCGGCGGCAACAAATTCGACCTTGCTCAATGGAATCCCGAATACTTCACGCGCCTGCACGATTTCCTCTCTGAAGCGGCAAAGCGCGGTATCGTCGTCGAGATCAGCCTTTTCTCTTCGCAATACGGAGAAGCTCAGTGGGCCCTGAGCCCCTTCAATCCGGCCAACAACGTCAACAACACCGGCGCCATCGACTGGAAGCTGATCAACACCGTCGAAAACGGCAACATCCTCGCCTGGCAGGAGCGATACACACGCAAGCTCGTCCACGAAGTGAACGCATTCGACAACGTAATCTTCGAGCTCCAGAACGAACCCTTCGCCGATCGTCCGGTTTTGGAAGGCGTCGTCAATCCCTATCTCTTTCCGCCCGCCCGCAATCAGTTTCCCAACACCATTGAGACCGCCGACGACAAATCCATCGCGTGGCAGGCATACGTGGCGCAATGGATCGCGAGCGAAGAGGAGTCGCTACCGAATAAACACCTCATCGCACAGAACTATTGCGATTTCGGACTTCCAGTGAGCACCCTCATCCAGGGTGTCAGCATCGTCAACTTTCACTACGCCTATCCTGAAGCTGCCTCAGCGAACTACGGCCTCGGTAAGCTCTTGGCCTACGATGAAACCGGCTTCCTCGGCCGCGATGACGCCGCCTATCGCCGTCAGGCCTGGAACTTCATGCTTTCCGGTGGAGGCGCCTTCGACGGCCTCGACTATTCATTCTCGGTTGGGCACGAGGATGGATCTGACACCGAGCCCAATGGTCCCGGCGGTGGCAGCGCGACCTTTCGCAACCAACTCGGGATCCTGGCGCAATTCATGCGCAGCCTGCCATTAGCGGACCTGGCTCCTGACACTCGTGCAGTGAAGCACGCCAACGGAGCCTACGCGCGCGTGCTTTCGGCGCCTGGCAAAGTGTATGCAATCTATCTCGACGGCAGCGGCCCGGCCGACGTGACACTCGACTTGCCGCCCGGAAGCTATTCCGGTGAATGGATCGATCCCGAGTCCGGCCAGACGACAACTGTGCAGTTCGAACACGCGGGAGGCGACAAAGAACTTCGCTCTCCGGCCGCTCGCAATGGCATCGCGCTACATTTAGTCAGAACCGCGCGGTGACGGCGTCCCACCCTCCGGCATGCGCGCATATGAATAAACCTTGATCCAGTGATTCCGCATCTTCGCCCGCACCACCTTGCTCCCGGTTTCAGACACGATCACATTCGTCGGCTCGACCGGCATGTGGCAGTCAATGCAGTCATTCGTTATCTTGTGCCCCATCGTCTTCGCCACCCCGCAACTCTCCCATCGATGGCAGGTCAGGCAACGGTCAGAATACGCCGCCGCAGTTCGCTCCGGCTCATGCACGTCGTGGCACGTCGAGCACGTCATGCTGGGCGACGACAGATAGCAGCGGCTTCTTTGCAGCAGCCCGACCTGGTTGCCGTGCACGTCGGGATGCTCCAGGGTATCGATGGGCAGCGGCTTGAAGTAGTTTGTCATCGGCTGTCCCGGCACATACGAGAAGGCCGGAGCAATCTCCTCCCGCTGGATGCCGTTGTGGCACAGCGCGCACAGATCCACCTGCCGGTCACGCGAGAATTTCGCCGGATTCAGGATCGCCTGCCCCTCACTCGCCGCCGGCCCTGACTTCTGCCTCGCAACGTGATCCGCCCCCGCACCATGACACGTCTCGCACGATATCCCGGTAATCAGGCTGTCTCTTTCGTAGCGATTCGTCAGCGGGTCTGGCGAAAGCGCCTTGATATAGGTTGCGTGGCACTCCAAGCAGCCGGGGTTAATCGGCCTCGAGAACCGCGCCGTCCCGTTGTCGTAGCCGGGGCTGTTGATCCACTGGTGGCCGTCTGTCCAGTAACTCACCGGCAGCTCATACAGTCTGTCGCCGTCCCAATATAGATACGTTGCCCCGCGCACACCCGATCCGGTCACAACATCGATCCGCTCCGTGCGGCTCTCCGTTTTGCCCTGCCAGCCGGTGACCGCGGCCTCATAGTAGCTGCCATTCTTCTCATCCATCCTGAAGTAGAGGCCCGGCTCCGACGTAGCGCGCGCGGGATCGCTGATCATCAGCACGTTCGACCCCGGGCGAAACGACCCGAGGACCGAGTGCGGGCTGGCCAGTTGAGAAGTTAGATGGTGCGAGGTGTGCTCGTAATGCAGCGCCTGCTCTTTGTGGCACGCGAGACACGCCGCGTCACCCGCGTACCCCGCGCGCCGCGGTGTCGCATCAACAGCATGATCCTGCGCAGGCAGGAGACCGGAACTGGCAGCCTTCCCCGCCGGGTAAAACAGCACCACAACGAGGAGCAGGGAAACCCGGCGCGCAACCATCATGCCGCTTGATTCCGCCAGTTCTGCCTGAGCCCGAGAGCATCGTCCCCGTTGCGCATCCGCTTCACTCTAAAGTTGCGCGAGCAGCAATGGCAAGACGTTATCTAGCTGGCATTGCGATGCGTACGCAGAAACTCCGCAGCCGCACGAAGACGATCGACCGCGCCAAAGACGCCCGAGATCATCGCTCGTCGCAGCGAGGGCGGCACGCGCTTCCGTTAGATGGCCGTCAAATCTCGCCAGCATCTGCTCGTGGGTCTTGTCCTTCCATGCGCCCATCATCTTTCCGCCGTCGGCATCAGTGAAGGTCAACACGTCCTTGTTCAGCGTGTCTCTACACCAGCTCGGGAAATCGGATAGATGCCATGCCAGCCGACCCAGTTCCATCGACTTCTCATGCGGCTTCCACGTGACTTTGTCATCCGGGACTAGAGCGATGAACTTCCGTGTGTTTCCATACTCCACATCGAATTCCGGCATCAATTACTCGGCAATCGTTTTTTCAGCGACAGGCATAAGAGTCCTCCTTTGGACCGCACCAAACATAGCAACCGAAGAACACGACAATGGTGAATTCCTCGACCATAGTGGCCAATCACTGTCCTCGATGCGCTTTACCGAATGGGCCGCGAATAGACCCGATAAGTTGATGATCCGCGCATGGACACACCCGGGAACGAACTCGCCCCCTTCAACGTACCGATACTCGAAGGTGTGGCACTAATCCCGCGCAACACCATCCACGCCCGGAGGCCTGCAAATGGCAATGTTCACCGATCAGCTCAGACAGGTTCTGCGCCGGCTGGGCCGCGCACCTTTGTTTACGGTCATCACGCTGCTCACCCTGGCCATCGGAGTCGGCGCAAACACCGTGATCTTCAGCGTGATCGACGGAGTGCTCCTCAAGCCGCTGCCTTACCCGCACCCTGAACAGATCCAACAACAATGGCGGTGGCACTGAAGAGGCCGAGTCCCTGGACCAGGTGCGTGCCCGCAGGCGACGCCGGCTTTTGGGTGGTTGGGTTGCTGATGGGCACTTCCGTTTGTTCTACCGGAAAACCATGCGTTGCGCCATACGCTTCTCAGCAGGCAACTTATTCCGCCCTAATATCGGACGCGGATAGCTAAGGAATCGCCAATCACGTTGTTCCAAAAACCCTGAAGCAATAAAAGTCCTTGTGAAAGACCAACGCGATTTCCTGTCACCCCAAAATCCCTTCGCAAAATTCTCTTGACATTCGCTTATGGCGGCACATATCTTTTCGCCGCAATGCTAAATCGTTTTAGCAGTCGCCTGCAAAATCACCCGCCCCTCGAGGTGGTGACAGAGCAGTTGAGTGACTTCGATGAGCAGCGGTCCGGCTGGGAATAGAGATGAGACCGCTCTGAAGAAGTACCTGGAACCAACTTTGATGGAGGCGCACCATGATGAAGCACACAAGGTATCAGATACTCTTGCTGTCTCTACTCTTTGCTCTGGCCTGCGTAGGAGTTAACGCGCAGCAGAACTCAGAGATTACCGGCACTGTGGTGGACAAGGAAGCCGCAGCAATTGCCGGCGCTCAACTCGTTCTCACTGACACTGCAACAGGAGTTTCGAACACTACAGACAGCAACGGCGCAGGAGTTTTCACTTTTCCTGGGCTGAATGTCGGCACCTATAACCTCAAGGTCACGGCGACCGGTTTTGAGACTTACGTCCGAACCGGCCTGCAGGTGAACGTCTCGCAGACCCTGCGCGCCGATGTAACGCTGACCGTCGGCGCGGTGAATACAACCGTCACTGTCGCCGCCCAGGCGCTGCAGGTTCAGACCGACTCCAACGTGGTCAGTACTCTGATCAGCGGACAACAGATCGAGAAGATTGCGACGGAAAACCGCAACTTTGCCGCTCTGGCCGCTCTCGGCATGGGCGTAAGTTCAGCCCTGCCGGACAACAATACGCCCACTTCAGTTGCCGCCAACTTCACCCTCAGCGTCAACGGCCTTCGCCAGAGCCACAATATCTGGCTGATCGACGGCGGCGAAGCTGACGACCGCGGCGGCGCTGGCGGCATGGATATCATGCCTTCACAGGACGCCATTGCCCAGTTCGAGGTGTTGGCCAGCAATTATCCGCCTGAGTACGGTATATCCTCTGGCGCAACCATCAGTCTTGGCATCAAGAGCGGCGGGCAGAAGTTTCACGGTGAGGCTTGGGAGTTCAACCGCAACACGGCCTACAACGCAAACAACTACTTCAACAAAACCAGCACGCCGGTTACTCCGCGAACCAAGCTGAATTACAACATCTTCGGATTCAATGTCGGCGGTCCGGTGGTTATCCCACATGTCTACAACAACGACCGGCAAAAGACCTTCTTCTTTGTGAACGAAGAGTGGCGGAAATTGATCCAGGGCAGCGCTCCAAGCGCCAAGAATACACTGCCCGCTCCTGACTTTCCGGTTGCCGGCACAGATCTGCACTATGTGCCGCCGGCATTTGCCCCCTCGACTACGATCGTAGTTCCGAACGTTACAGATCCCGGGTATCGGATCAAGCTGGCGTCATTAGGTCTGACCCCGGGCGAACCTTTTCCGAATAACACGATCCCGTCAGCCCTGTTCGACCCAAACGCCCTGTCGTACTTCGGCACCGGCATTATCCCCCAACCCACCACAGCCAATGGTCAGGCCATTGTGTCGGCGGTTCAGCCAATCGACGTTTGGGATACCGTGGTGCGCATCGATCACAACATCAATGACAAGTGGCATTTGCTGGGGCACTATCTGCACGACGGTGTGACGCAGACCTATGCTTCCCCAATGCTCGGCTGGTCAGGGGCCGACTACACCGCTATCACCAGCGTACTGAAGAATCCCTCGAACAGCGCAGCCGTCAAATTAACGGCAGCGCTGAATCCGGGCCTTCTGGCCGAGGCCAGTTTCAACTACGACGGCAACACCATCAACATCACCAACAGTCCAAATTCGCTCACGCCTTCCGGTTGGGGCGTGAACCGATACTTCGACAACACCTCGAGCAACCTGCCCAATATGCACTGGGGCGCTCCTTACAACACGCAGGAGAACCCCGGTTCGGCGCCTTGGAAAAATGCCGCCCAGGACTATCAGCCCAGATTCGATGTCTCCTGGACTAAGGGCACGCACTCCATGAATTATGGCTTCAGCTACATGCGTTACACCAAGAACCAGCAGCTGTTCGGCCAGCCGGGAGGCCAGTTCTACTGGCAGGCAAACCAAACAGGGGATGCCATGATGGACATGCTCCTGGGGCTATCCAGCGCTTATGACCAGACCCAGGCCCTGAACATCAATCATTATGTGAACAACACCGTATCGTTCTGGGGACAGGATAACTGGAAGGTGAATCCGCGGCTCAGCCTGCAGCTTGGCCTTCGCTGGGACGGCCTGCCGCACGCCTGGGAGCGGAACAAGCAGATCGCGAACTTCAACCCGGCGCTGTATAACCCAAGCCTGGCGCCCCAGTTCAACGCTGATGGCTCCATGAATCCGAACGGGCCCGGCTTCGCCACCCCGGCGGGATTTACCCATCCCTTCTATCTGAACGGTATCTACATTGGAGGCGAAAACGGTTATCCGCACGGCCTGGTAAAGAACTATTGGAAGACCGTCCAGCCTCGTGTGGGATTCTCGTATGACGTTGCCGGCAACGGCCGTACTGTCGTTCGCGGCGGTTTCGGAACGTTCTATGAGCGGCTCCAGGGGAACGATATCTACAACACTGGAACCAACCCGCCGTTCTACTACGATCCTTCAGCCACCAACGTGTTTCTCTCCGATCCGCATACCAGTTGGGTCAGCGGACTGACTGCCAGCACCCCAACCTTCCCCCAGGGTCTTACAACCCTGGACGCCTACTATCCCGCTCCCGCCGTTGCGCAGTACAGCATCGGCATCCAGCATGAGGTTGCACCGTCTGTCGTCTGGATAGTCCAGTATGTCGGCAACGTAGCCTGGAGCCAGAACATCGATATGCCGATAAACAACTTTCCGTTATCTACCCCGTTCAACATCCGCGCAGACGCCGGGGATGGCAGCAACAAATCGGGCACAAATCCCGGAGGTCGTAATCTGGCGAATGCCAACTTCTATCGTAGTTTCCAGGGGTTTGCGGGCATCACACAGCAGCAGAACACCACCAACGGAAGCTACAACGGCTTCCAGACAGGTCTCCGCATTCAGAACCGCTGGGGTCTGAGCGGCGAGGCCGATTACACCTGGTCGCACGAAATCGATATCACCAGCTACGACCTCGCAACGATCAGTAATCCCTTCAACGTTGACTATGACTACGGCTCCGGCGCGCTCGACCGCCGTCACATCTTCAACGTCAACTACATCTATGAGCTTCCGTTCTTCAAGAATTCCACCGGCCTGATGAAGACGGTCCTGGGCGGGTGGGAACTTGCCGGAACGTTCATCGCAGAATCCGGCTATGTCGGTGCCTTACAGTCCAACCAAGGGATTGGCCTTTCTGTCGGCTATGACCCGGTCGGTCTGGGCGGCAATTACACCAACCGTCCCGACGTAAGCCGTAGGCCAAAAGCCATCAAGAAGGTCAACGAATGGTTCGACACCAGCGTATTCAGCGCCCCGATTCCGGCCTGGGCAGGAGGCCCCAACCAGGGATTCGGCAATGCCCGGAAGGATATCGCTGTCGGGCCTGGACGGACCAACTTTACAACGGCTCTCTACAAATCGTTCAACATCAAGGAGGTTGCTCACATCGAGCTGCGCTTTGAGTCGTTCAACACCTTCAATCACACCGAATTCCAGAACGTAAACAGCAACTTCGGGACCGGAAACTTCGGCGCGATCAGCAGCACCTGGGATCCGCGTGCGTTGGAACTCGGCGGCAAGTTCGTTTTCTAACCTCAACCTAACCGGCGCGGCAGGCGTTTTGCTTGCCGCGCCTTTTTGTTTGTACAAAGGGTTCACGCAGACCAAACTCGGAAGCATGTAGCAAGGGAAGGCGCGACCCCGGAAGAGCTTGCACCGATGAAGGAGCCAGGCGGCAGCATCGAGCCATTGCTTGATGCGTTGAGGTCTCAGATGTTCCCAAAAGGAATCGACGGTTATCTGCCAAGTGAGCGCCAGAATGCTGCGTGGCTATTCGCATTGGCCTGGCTGTCGAGAGATCAAGAGTGTCGTTTCGATCACATTGTTGACTGGCGGCACAAACGCGCAGACAGCGGTTCCATTGCGGTCGGTCCTACCAAGGAGCAGCTTCTGATCGTCGTTCGAGCATTCCTCGGAATCATCGAGCAGGAGGAGATGCGTCTTAAGAGCGAACGGGTGAATCTGTCAGAGCGGTTTGCTTTCGTTTGTCATTCACCTGTTTCTCACAGAATTGCCGGTCATGATCTTCATCTACGCGATCCTAATGCCGCGCTATGCTCGTCTCTTTTCGCCGGCGACTGCCTTCCTGCTCGGCGCGGCCCGTTATCCCGCGATCCACATCTTTGAGACCTTTACCCGCTATGACTCGCCTTACGACTCGCTGATATCTGCGATCTTTGTGTTTCTGTTTTTCTTTCCCCCAGGGTCATGAAGTCATTTCTCACGATGCGAACCGGAAATGCATGGGTGCATATGTGGGGATTTCATGCTAACTCGCCCATGTCACCGTAAACACTCGCCTGATCGTGCACGATTTCAGAATCGAATAGCGAAAGTTTGTCCGCTCAGCGGTGTCGATTACCACTTTCGGTATTCCGGGTGCTCGTGGATGTGTAACCGGCAATCCGGAATGTATGGTCCGCCGCCCTGTTGCAAGCGAAAAGTGAAAGTGACAGGTTGGTCTGCGCAAAATGTATGCGGCCTTCGTTGGAGCTGTAGCTCCTGGCCAGGATGGAATGCGCTGCGTTCTTCTCCCCATTAGTTTGGCAGTCTTGAAAGACTTCTTCCGGATACGGGTTTTCAGAGCGCCGGGTTCGACCGTTGTGCCATCTCATTGTTCGCCAGCAGACCTGGCAGGAAAATATGAACTCGCAATAGTAGCTGGGCTGCGGATGTGGGAATCGCGCATGCGATTTCCAAGCCTGGCCTCGGCCAGGCGTCATCTGCAGGCCAGGACAGGTGGCCGATAGGCTTCGCCTGTGGAGAGCGTCGCCCAGGCCATGCGCGCCAGCTTATTGGCCAACGCCACACCGGCGACGTTGTAGTGGGTACGCGCTGTAAGCTGTGCCAACCATGCACTCAGGCCGGTAGACTGCTTCTCTCTAAACTGCAGGACGGCTCGTGCACCTTGTACAAACAACCGTCGCAAATAGGAGTTCCCGCGCTTGCTGATGCCGAGCAGCTTTTGCTTGCCTCCGGTTGAGTGCTCGCGCGGAACTAACCCCACCCAGGCTGCGAACTCCCGGCCCTTGCGAAAGGCCGCTCCATTACCGATGGCTGCGACGAGTGCCGTTGCCGTAAGCGGTCCGATACCGGGAATCGCATCCAGGCGTCGACAGACTTCGCTCTCCTGTGCGCTCTTCTGAACCAGCGCATCGGCTTCTTCGAGCCGTATGGCCAACTGATCCAGTTCCAGCTTCAGTTGCGCCAGCAGCAAGCGCACCGCGCCCGACAGCTTGCTCGTGCCGTCTTCCAGAATCCCTGGCAACGCCGCATCCAAATGGCATCGTCCCTTCCGCAGAGTAATGCCTCGCTCCAGCAACAAGCCGCGAATCTGGTTGACCACTGAAGTACGACGCATCACCCAGCGCTCGCGCACCCGATGCAGGGACTGGAGATCCAACTGATCATCGGTCTTGATCGGCACGAAACGCATCGTGGGTCGGCCCACGGCCTCTGCAATCGCCTCGGCGTCGATGTAGTCACTCTTGTTCGTCTTCACGTATGGCTTCACATACTGCGCCGGAATCAGCCGAACTTCATGCCCCTGTTCTCGCAGCGCACAGCCGAGAAAATGGGAGCCGCCGCAGGCTTCCATGCCGATCAACGGGATCTGCCGGTTCGCCGTGAAGCGCAACAACTGCAGTCGCGAGAACTTCTTGCGCACCACTCCTTCGCCGCGCAGGTTGAGACCAACCAGATGAAACACTGTCTTGCCAAGATCGATGCCGATCGTGTGTAGTTCCATGGAACGCCTCTTCCGTGTGCCTCTTATACCGCAGCTACTGGCTGGGTAAAGGCGGCGGACCATCCCATTAGTTTCGCGTCGAAATTGTCGCGGTAGGGACGCCCATCGCTGAGGCGCCCCCGGTCTATATCGCGTGTTGTTTCGGCGTAATCAATCCGATGTGACCAGCTCCCGCGACTCTTGCAATGTCCAACACCCTTGCAACGGCGGAGAAATCCAGATTGCCATCTCCTTTGATGAACATTACTTTCTCGCCCCGAACCGAAAAGATGGCATTTAAGCGGTTGCCCAGATCGTTTATAGCCACATCATCCTGATTGATCTTGTAAGTCGGCCGGCCCCTTCGGCCCGAAACAACCTGAACGACAACCGCACTGTCAGGATTCTGTTTCAAGTCCTTTGGCTGCGTTGGCACCTGTGCTTCCAGGCCGCGTGGTGCAGCAGGCACAATAATCATGAAGATGATCAGCAGCACGAGCAACACGTCTACCAGTGGAGTCACATGTTCAATCCATAGGGGCTATTCCCATTTGTTATCGCCATGAGGTCACGCTCCTAACTATCGATGATCGAGAGATCTCTATCGAGCGGATCGCGTCTATACAACCTTGGACACCGTTCCAGGTCTGCAAGTTCCTGCTTAATTGATTACGCAACCAGCTGGAGCCGGTCGAGTTGACATCGACAATCCGCATGAACGTTGGGGGAAGGAGCGAGGGAAGATGGTCGCTCCAACGACTCGTTCTCAGTGAATCGCATTTGCTGCGCATGCAGCCGGCGCGCTGAAAGGAAACTTTCGGTTTGCCGGTGCGTGCTCAACGTTTTCGCCTGACATCATTGCATGTAGGCGCAAGTATTCGAATTAATGATTCCTTACAAGAGGGAAGCTCGCGCTTTTATGCTGAGATTACCCGGTTGCGGAAAGTTTTTGATCTTGCAGGCAGTGATCCATCCTTGTTAATCCTGTTGAACGAACTGTTGCAGGGCACAAACTCAATGATCGCCGGATCGGTGCAGTGGGAGTGCTTCGCGCTCTGCTGGATCGGAGGGCCATCGGATTAGTCACCACCCACAACTTGGCACTGGCCGATATCGGCACCACTCTGGATGGTCACCTGCGAAACGTTCATTTTCAAGAAGAGTTTGAAACGGACGCATTTCCTTCGACTACAAGGTGCGAGACGGTGTTGTAACGATGAGCAAACGGGCTTGCATTGATGAGGTCAATCGCGCTCGAAGTTTAGTTTTGGTTGTTCTAGATTCCTGTTCGGCCTTGATTTCATCGGAAGGGCTGTGTACGGACCCATACGCACGGTGGTGCAGGGTTGGCATGCGACTGCCGCCCTATGCCGATCAACTCATCAAGTATCCAGTTTTGAAACTGCCTCAACGGCCCAAAATCCAGATTCAGCGCCATCACATTGTCGCAGGCAGCGTTTTGCGCCGAATACGAATTGTGTCTCTGTCGGGAACTCAGAAGCTGAAGTTTTTTGAGAATTCCCTCAAAGGCCCGCAA
>CAVRNK010000124.1:0-68830 GCA_963721995.1 uncultured Acidobacteriaceae bacterium
GCTGGAACTTACGGCCGGAAACCGGATGGTACCAAATGGAGTTCTGCACAGCAACTGTCAGAACTCTCGTGGTTTGGATGCGAGACGGGAGGGTGATGCTGCCCTAATCCTAGCGCCGGCTGGAGAGTTCGTGCGGAAAGGCCGGGTAAAGAAAAAAGCCGGAGACCCGCGAAGGTCTCCGGCGTTGGTTTGTTGGGAGGCTAGAAGTCGTAGCGCAAGCCGAACTGCATACGGCGCGGCGCATTCTGCATGGCACTGTAAGAGCCCAGGTTACCGCCGGTGAGTTGCTGGCCGAGATAAACGCCATTCGTATTGAAACGAACGGCATTGGTAACGTTGAAAACCTGCCAGGAGAATTGGAGACCGCCGTACTCTTTGATCTTCCAGGTCTTGGCTAATCCGGAATCGATGCCGAAGATGCCATCGCCGCGGAAATTGTTGCGCTCCCCGGTGTCACCCGGGTAAGGAAGACGGATTGGGCCGCCGGTGCTTGTTCCGGCATTGATCGCCGCCGGGTCGGCAAAGACCTGTGGAGCGCCGTTGAGGACTTGTTTCTTCATCTTCACTGGGCCCGTAACCACCCCGAAGCTCTCAATTTGCCAGTCAGTAGTCCATCCAGGCTCGAAGACGCCAAATGGAAGACCACTGGACCAGCGATTGATGCCGGACCATTGCCATCCGCCGATGAATGCGTTCGCGACTGAATTCGCCGAGCTCGCGAACTTCTGCCCCTGACCGAAGGGCAGCACGTAGACCCAATCGGCGGTGATGAGGTGACGAATGTCGAAGTCCGAGTGGCCGCGATTCAGGTAGGGCTTCCAGGTGTTGATGATGTTACTGAAGTTGCCTCCGTTGCCGTTGAACTCGGTTCCGCGCTCTGTGTCAGAACCCATGTCAATCGAATTGGAGAATGTGTAACTGAAGTCGAGACTTAATCCGTGGCTTGTGGGATGCCTCAGGATGAGCTGACCGGCGTTGTAGTAACTCATACCGATAGAGGACAGCACGTAGAGCGAAGAGAACTGATCCTGCCAGAACCGGGAAACGTGGTCGGCGGGGCACGGGTAATTCACTCCCAACGTGCCACTGAAGCAATAGAAGTCGATATCGGACAGCGCCGTGGTTGCGCCGAGGTTCGATCGGAAGGGCGCCCACTCGTTCGTGTAGATTGCCTGGGTTGCGCTCTCGCCCTGGTAGTCGAAGTTCGCCATATAGGGGAAGATGTCTTCGAAGTACGGAATTTTTGGCACATAGGCGGCGGGATTACCCCCGTTCAAATCGACCAGCTTCGAGAGCTGACCGCCGGCGTTATAGTAGTCACCTCCGCCATTGGTGTCGACGAAGTCGACCGGTTCTGCGATGTCGAGGCTTTGCAAGAGGTGACGGCCAAGACGGCCTACATAGTTAGCCTCGATGGTGAATCCGGCAGGAAGCTGACGTTGCACCGAGAAGTCCATCGATTCGGAGTAGGGAGTCTTTATTTTGCTGTCGAGGCCCCATTGGATGGCGAAGTTGCCCTGCGGGTAGGTGTAAGGAAACGAAGTCGTGGAAGGCGCCGAGGGAACGGTGATGGGCGGGAGGGTGCGGCGATCGATGTAGCGTGGTGAGGTCTCAGAGTTAAAGGTTCCCGCAGGATTGGAGAGCGACGAACTGAGGCCAAACGAACCCTGCTGCGAGAAAGTGTTTACGAGCGCTTCGCCATAGTGATCGAAGAAAATGCCAAAGCCGACGCGAATCGATGTCTTAGTGTCGGGTGAATAGGCGACAGCCAGACGCGGAGCAAAGTTGTTCTTCTGCTTCGGCCAGTAGCCTGGCTTGTGGTAAAACGGCCCATTCGGGGCGAAGGTCAGATCCTGCTCAAAGACCTGTCCTTGCAGGGCTGCCGCCTCACGCTGCATGTACCAGGAATGCGTGTCGACCGTGGGTGCGACCTGCTGCCCATGGATCTCCCACGGGGTCTGCAGAATGCTTTGGCGGACTCCGAAGGTCAGAGTGAGATTAGGAAGGACGCGCCAGGAATCCTGAACATACCACTCGAACTCGTTGGCTTTGAAATTCCGGTTGATGAAGGCTCCCTCTGGAAGCAGGGTTCCAGCGGTCGGGCTGGTGACAGCATAGTTTTGCTGAGAGGTGATTTGCGGGATGGTGCCCACCAGATTGGCATAGGCAATCACATATGAATTCTGAAAACCGTCGTCGACCGGCAGGGCTCCAATCGTAGTCGGGTCAGGAGGACTGCCGCCCAGCCAGTATGGATTTGAGGTGGCGCTATCGAAAGAATTCGCGTCCGTTCCACGATTTTGATGAACCAGCCGCCAGTTGCCACCAAACTGAAGTGTGTGCCTGCCTTTATTCCAGCTCAGGTTGTCGACGATGTTATTTACCGGCACGCTGTAAATGGTGTTGCGATCCGAGGCGTCCTGGTCCGCCGTCAGCGGGTCGACGAACCGGAAGTCTGTATAGACGCCGGTGGCTGTTCCGGTGATGCCGTAACCCTGGCGAACATAGCCATAGTGGAGGTCGTTGACCAGGTTCGACGTAAAGGTGTAGGTGTAGCCTGCTGCGATGCCTTTGGTATTGTCAATCTGCTGGTAAGCGGGACCCTGGCCGGGGAACTGCTCTACCGCCCCAAACGTGTCTTTCTGCAAATTGCCGCGAACAAATAAGCGCTGCTTTTGGTTGGGCGTGAAATCCAACCGGACAATGGACGTGTTCAGGGTTACCGGGTTTGGCGACGAGAAGGTGTAGGAACCGAAGTTAAATCCGCCGTCGCCGAGCCCCGTGCCGTTGGCGGCCGGGTACATATCAAAGTAGGCGAGCACATTGGGATTGGGACCGGGTCCGCCAGTATATGGGCTGCCGTTCATGCCGTTGCACACCTGACAGCCCGCATCAAGCGCCGTAATCTGCGCAGCAGTGAGAGAGGCATTGTTTCCGCCGCTCGTATAGTTGATGATTCCCTGCTGATAACTGGCGGTCGGAGCGGTCCTGCTGACGATCTGATTTTCGGCCTGACGCTGGGCTTCGTAGTTCGCGAAAAAGAACAACTTGTCTTTGAGGATCGGGCCACCGGCTGCCGCTCCGAATGTGTTGCGGATGAGCTTGGGAGGACGATTGGCTTCGTCGCTGCTCAACTGGGCCTGCTTGTTGAACCAGTCATTGGCGACGGTGAGCGTCGGCCGGTTGTACCAGTAAGCGGCGCCGTGATACTTGTTGGTTCCCGACTTGGTGACCATGCTGACCTGGGCACCGGACGAGCGACCCTGATCGGCGGTGGCAAGCCCGGTGGTTACGCGGAACTCCTCGACCGAGTCCTGGGTCTCGCGCAGGACGCCGGTGAAGGCGTAGCCATTCACCTGGTCGTTGTCGTCGATGCCGTCAACGGTAATATTGCCCTGATCGGAGCGACTGCCGTTCACCGCGCCGCTGCGGGGGTCATTCGCGAGGGTCATATTGCTCGGTCTGCCGGAATCCGAACCGAGGTAGAGCACACCCGGCTGCAGGGAGAGCAGATCGGGAACACTGCGACCTTCGCTGGGCAGGGCCTGGATCAGCGTGTTGTTCATGGAGTTGCCGAGGGAGGCGTCGGAGGTATTCAGCGTCTGGGCCTCGGCGCTCACGTTGACGATTTCCTGGCTCGCCTGCACGCTCACGGTGAAGTCGATGGTCGCGGGCTGGTTGACCAGCAACTCAGCGGATTTAGTCTGGTTGCTAAATCCGGCGGCAGCCACCGTGATCTGGTAAGTTGCGGGCTCGATCTGCTGGAAGGCGTAATCGCCGGATGCACCTGAAGTGGCGGCGAGGGTTCGGCCGTTTGAGTTGTTGGTGAGGGTTATTTTTGCTCCGGGAACGACGGCGCCGCTTGAATCCTTGATTACGCCGCGGAGTGAGGTGGTGGCATTCTGGGAAAAGCCGGTTGCCGCGCAGACAACCAGCAGAAACACTACGGCTATGCGCAAATTATGTCTCGTCACAAATTCCTCCAAAGATATGCAGCTCGGCTACCGTCGCCAAAATTGCGGCAGCCTGTTTTATCTATCGAGACGATGCAGTGAGTTGGGACTAAGCCACTGGATTCTGTGGTGAGTGACTCATTTTCCAGCAGAATTTGCACGATTGCAAGAACAAATTGTTCTGGTTGGGTGGACAGCTGCTGGGTCTTTTTGATATTGCGGGAAAACGCGCTGCGGGAGAGGGCGCGCAATTGTTGCGGACACGAGCAAACAGAGGAGCGGACGTTTGCTACTGGTTGACGCCGCTTGCGAGGAAGCCGCCGTCGACAACGAGGACCTGTCCGGTGACGAAGGAAGCTGAGTCCGAAGCGAGATAGATGGCGGCTCCGACAACTTCCTCGGTCTTTCCAAAGCGGCCCATGGGGGTGCGCATGAGCAGCTCTTTGCCGCGCGGGGTGTTGTCGAGCAGGTCGGCGTTCAGGGCGGTGCGGAAGAGTCCGGGAGCGATGGCGTTGACGAGCACGCCCTTGCTGGACCACTCGACAGCGAGCGAGCGGGTGAGCGAAGCCACGGCGGCCTTGCTGGCAGCGTAAGCTGCGACCTGGCTGAGCGCTACGAACGAGTTCAGAGAGGCGATGTTGATGATGCGCCCGTACTCGCGTTCGAGCATGTATTTGCCGAAGATCTGGCAGGCGCGGAGGGTTCCGGTGAGGTTGGTGTCGAGAATGCTTTGCCACTCATCTTCGGGGAAATCGAGAGTCGGCGCGCGCTTGATCCTTCCCGCACAGTTGACGAGGATGTCGGCTTTGCCGAGATGAGCGAGGGTCTGGTCAAGGAGATTCTGGAGGGAGGCGCGATCGGCGACGTCGGAAGTGATGCGAAGGACGCGTCGGGGCTTGATTCCGTAGGCGCCCTCGATTTCAGCGGCGGTGCTTTCGACTTGTTCTGCGCGGCGGGCGGAGGCGACGACGTCGGCACCGGCTTCGGCCAGGCCGAGTGAGATAGCGCGGCCGATTCCGGAGGTGCCTCCGACGACGACTGCGACTTTGCCTTCGAGACTCAGGGGCGAGGGGCTCATAGAATTCCTTTTTATTCTTTCAAGCCGAGAAACACCGGCGCGATGTGGCGGTCGTAGAGGTTTTCGGTGACGTTCCGGCCAATGACGGCTTCGTTGGCTTCGAGAAGGTCGAGGTAACGGCGATCCATCTTCGCCGCGATCTTGAAGCCGACGTGAAGCAATTGGCGGAAGCTCGGATTGTATTGCGGAGAGCTCGGATCGTTGCGCAGGGCGGAGGTGTATTGCTCGGAGGCCCAACCGCTGACCCTGGTTGGTGAAGGAAGCTTCTCCGGGTTGATGTCGATCACGGTGGCATAGGGTGCGCATAACTCGGCACGGTGGTCGAAGGCATCGGCGTAGATCTCCTTGGCCAGCGCGAGGCCGTCGCCTCCGGATTCGGCGAGCCCGGTGATCTCCTCGAGCCAGGTGGTTCCGGCGGTTTTGAGGTGGACGCCGGTAGAGAACCTGTTCATGGAAGCGTAGATCGCGGGATAGATGGAAAACTTGTCGCTGCCGGAGTGGACGCTGAGCTTGAGGTTCGCCGGCAGTCCATAGTGAGCGATGGCATAGCGGATGGCGGCCATGTCGAGGGCCAACTCGCGGGCGAATTGAGCGACGTCGCCAACGTAGTCGACTCCCTTGTTGAAGCGGCCGCTGAATTTCGGGGCGATGGTCTGGATGGGTATGCCTTCGTCGGCGATGGCGCTAAGGATGATGAGCAACTCGGCGGGCGTCTGCGCAGAGTCGGTCTCGTCCATCGAGACTTCGGGGATGAAGCTTCCCTTCCCTTTCGCGGCTTCGATTTTGCGGTAGATCTTGCCGGCTTCCTGAATGGCGAAGAGGAATTTTGCGGCGGTGCTGCGCAGGAGGTCGGGTCCGATCTTGATGCCCCGTTCCACGTCTTCGAGGGTGATGGTGTCGATGAGTTCAGAGTGGCGGCCCACGAACGCGTCGACGGAGGCGGCCTCGGCGGACTTGCCTATGTAGTCGGCGACGTCGATGGTAAAGAAGTCGCAGGGCGCGAGGAAGCGGTCGACGGTAGTGAGGTTGATATGGTCCGCGTCGCAGAAGTAGGGTTTCGCCCAGCCAAGCGACTTCACCGCGGCATCGGCTGCAGCGCGCGTGGCAGATGGCTCGGAGCCGATGATGAGGTGCTCGCGGTTGGATTTGTTCCAGACCGGGATTACCTCGATGCCTGCCTTTTGGGCGAGGATGCATGCTTCAAGTTGTGCTCTTGCCTGGTGGGCGAAGCGGTCGCCGACGCCGATGGAGTATTTGCCAAGTGTCATGACTTACTGGAACCTGCCGCGATAGGCCCAGAGACCGAGGCCGGGATTGGCGATGAAGAAGACTTCTTCGCCGTCGACGGTGTTGTAGCCGTACTGAAGCTTTTCGGGATTGTAGCGGGTGAGGATGGAAGCCAGGTCTCCGTACTGGAAGCCGACGCCTTCGATCTCTTCGCGGGTGAGATGGCCGGGGCACCAGGTGATGTTGAAGCGGCCTTCGGATGATGCGTGGATCAGATGCGCAGCAGCACTGAGGTCGGCGGCGAGGTCGGCGTTGTTCTCGACGGCAGCGAGCGTGGCGGGCGTGCCCCGGTATCCGTACTTGCGGATGAGGCGGTCGATGGTCGGGTCTTCGCCGAATTCTCTTACACCGGGCGCAAGGATGATGAGGTCGGCGTTGTCGGCGAGCGCCATGCGCGTGCGGTAGACTGCCTTGTTGCCGAGCCAGGTGCTGTGAAACTCGTGGTGATCGAGATAGACGATGGCCTTGTGGATAGGCTTTTCGAGCATCTCGAAGTTGACCTTGAGGCTGAGATCGGAGGCCAGATGGAAGCACTCCGCGTCGTCGCCAATGTAGATGCCGCGCACGGCAAGGCCTCCGTCAGCCGCGAGGCCAACAACGGTGAGCACATAGACGATGGGGATATTCCCCAGAAAGCGGTCGGAGGCGTAGTTGAGGACGGCGCGGACAGGATTTTCAGCGCGTCCCATAATGCGCTCCATGCCGTAGACGGCTCCGAGGTAATGGCTGCGATTGATGCCGTCAGGGCCTCCCGCGCCGACCAGGATGTTCTTGGTGTAGTTGGCCATGCCGATCACTTCATGGGGCACGACCTGGCCGATGGAGAGCACAAGATCATGGCCTCCGCGTGAGATGAGGCGATTGGTTTGCGCAGGCCACGGGTAATGCAGCTTGCCCTCGGAGACTTTCTCGATGAATTCGCAGGGAACCTCGCCGAGCGCTTCGATATCGGTGCGCCAGTTGTGCACGCGGAAGAGCTCGTGCGGGATCTCTCCGTACATGCGCGTGAGCTGATGTGCAGACATCGGGGCGTGGGTGCCCAGCGCGGGCAGGATGGCTTCAAGGTGCTCGCCGTAGTATTGCCACGCATAGCGGGTGAGATCGCCGGCGCGCGAGTGGATGCGCGTCTGATCGGGAGGGACGGCGAGCACACGGCAGCGGGGACCGATCGCATCGAGGGCCTGGAAGAGCAGGGATTTCAGCTCGTCATCGGAGATCTCAGCATCAGGGCTGCCTTTGGCGACGTAAAGGCTCATGCAGTGAATTCTACTTTTCTGAGACGCGGCGCGAGCAGGTGGACAACGGCCAGCGCCAGCAGATAGACAGTCGAGGCGAGGATGAAGAGGATGGCATAGCTGTGAGTGCGGGCCAGGATGTGCCCGGTGAAGAATGCGAGCAATGCGCCTCCGACGGAGCCAGCCATTCCGCCGATGCCCACGACGGCGCCGACGGCGCTGCGCGGGAACATGTCGGAAACCGTCGTAAACAGATTAGCCGACCATCCCTGGTGAGCCGCGGCGGCCAGGCCGAGCAGGCCTATGGCGGCCCATTCCGACTGCAGGTGCGCGAGAGTAAAGATGGGCACCACGCAACAGGCGCACACGAGCATAACCGTCAGACGGGCTCCTACAACTGAGAGACCCAACTTGCGAAACGGCGCGGGCAGCCAGCCTCCGCCGATGCTGCCGACCGCGGACATGTTGTAGATGAGGATAAGGGGCAGGCCAAGGTGCGACAAGTTGAGATTGAACTTGGCGCTGAAGTACGAGGGCAGCCAGAAGAGATAGAACCACCAGATGGGATCGGTGAGGAATTTGGCGATGGCGAAGGCCCAGGTCTGGCGATATCCGAGCAGTCGCATCCAGGGCACACTCGGGCCCATCTGAACAGCGGCCTCTTTATAGATATGGCGAAGTTCGGTGCCGGTGAGAGTGGGGTGGTCGGAAGGCTTGCGGTAGTTTTTGTACCACCACAGAATCCAGATCATGCTGAAAACGCCGGTGGCGAGAAAGGCGGCGCGCCATCCGTAGTGGATGGTAATCCAGGGCACGATGAGGGGCGCGAGAATGGCTCCTACATTGGTGCCGGAGTTGAAGATGCCGGTCGCCAGGGAGCGCTCGCTCTGCGGAAACCACTCGGCGACGGTCTTGATGGCGGCGGGAAAGTTTCCGGATTCGCCGAGGCCAAGGAAGAAGCGCGCGATGCCGAATTCGAATGCGGTGCTGGCCAGGGCGTGCCCCATCGCGGAAAGGCTCCAGATGCCCATGATGATGATGTAGCCGATGCGGGTGCCGATCTTGTCGACGACGCGGCCGGCCACCAGAAGGCCGACTGCATAGGCGATCTGGAAGGCGTCAACGATGTATCCGTAGTTGATTTCGGTCAGGCCGATGGTGTGCGCGAGGGTCGGCTTGAGCAGCGCGATGACCTGGCGGTCCATGTAGTTGATCGAGGTGGCGAAAAAGAGCATGGAGCAGATGGTCCAGCGGACCCTGCCGATGCGAGTGTCACTCAGTCCCGATTCCTGCTCAGCTGTATCTTCGATCTGACTCATTCGGGTGTCCGGACTCTCTTCCGACATTCGACTAATTTCGACACTCTCATAATTTGTACGCGCTGCGAACCAAGTTGTAAGTCAAATCGTGGGCGAGCTCGAAGGCTTCGTCCTCATCGAGGCGATGCTCTACAACCAGCTTGGCGAGGAAGCCGCAATCGATGCGGCGAGCGACATCGTGCCGGGCTGGGATGGAGAGGAAAGCGCGCGTGTCGTCGTTAAAGCCTACGGTGTTGTAGAAGCCGGCCGTCTCAGTCACGTTTTCGCGGAAGCGCTGCATGCCCTCGGGACTGTCGTGGAACCACCACGGCGGACCGAGGCGCAGGCAGGGATAATGGCCGGCCAGTGGCGCGAGTTCTCGGCTGTAAGTGGATTCATCAAGCGTGAAGAGGATGAGCGTGAAGCTGGGCTCGTTGCCGTGGCGATCGAGCAGCGGGCGCAGGGCGTGAACGTAATCAGTCGCGGTGGGGATGTCGGCGCCCATATCGCGGCCGTAGCGCTCGTAGATTTGCCGGTTGTGGTTGCGCGAGCTGCCGGGGTGGATCTGCATGACGAGTCCGTCGCGGACACTCATGCCAGCCATTTCGGTGAGCATCTGGGCGCGGAAGAGATCCTCCTGCCGGGCGTCGGCGCGGCCGGAGAGGACCTGATCGAAAAGCTCGGCGGCTGCTTCAGTGGAGAGGTTCGCTGTGCGCGCGGTGGGATGGCCGTGATCGGTTGCAGTGCAGCCGAGTTGCTTAAAGCGGTCGCGGGTGCTTTCAAGGGCGCGAAGGTATCCGGCAAAGGTGGCGGTGTCTTCGCCGGTCATTTCTCCGAGGCGGGCGATGTTTTCGCGGAAACCGGCGAATTCGGGATCGACGACGGGATCGGGTCGGAAGGTGGGAATGATGCGCGCGGTCCAGCCGGAATCGCGGACGGCTCGGTGCTCGTTCAGCGAATCGAGAGGCGAATCGGTTGTGGCGAGTACTTCAAGACGGAAACGCTCGTAGAGAGCCCGCGGAAGAAACTCGGAGGTCGCGAGCTTTGCGGCGATGGTGTCGTAATAGTGGTCGGCCGTCTTTGGGGAGAGGCGATCGGTCAGGCCGAAGAGCTCCTGAAAGGCGTAGTCGAGCCACAGACGGGTCGGGGTTCCGCGGAACAGGTAGTAATGCTCGGCGAAAATGCGCCAGACGCGACGCGGATCCTTGAGGTCAGGCACGCCGATCTCGAGGTCTTCCAGCGAGACGCCCTGGCTGTAGAGCATTCGGTAGACGTAGTGGTCGGGCTGGACGAAAAGCTTTGCGGGATCGGGAAATGGCTGGTTGCGGGCAAACCATCCTGCCTGCGTATGGCCGTGCGGGCTGACGATGGCCAGGTCGCGGATACTCGAAAAGAGCCGACGGGCGACGGCACGCGTATCCGGGTCGGCGGGAAATAGCCGGTCATTGTGTAGCAACGTCAATGGGCAAACTCACCTTGTCGAAATTTCAGGAAACATCTCACTACAAGCGTACTCGATGGGATGAGAAGTTCGATCGTATGACTTCATTGAAAGGGTGAGCAAGGCTTCTGTACCGGACTCATCCCGCTATCCGGTATGGATTACCTGGTTCCCGGCCAGGGGTAACGCACGCTTGAGCAGAAGCTCCTCGTTCGAAGGCACGGTTGTGAGCACCTCGACGATTCTTTCAGAGGCGTGACTGTCGCCGTAAGGATTTTCAAGACCGGCGAGGGAGGCGCGGAATGCCGGGCTGTGGGCTTCGGTGATCTTCTCGAGAATAGCGGCCGCGTCGGGCATTGCACTGAGTACGTTACGGGCCCGCTCTCTTCCCTGCTGTCGCATACCGATGTCGACGGTGGGGAGCGCGAGCGAGGCGCTCTCCATAATGCCACTGCTGGAGTTGCCTACAAGCACGCCGACATGGCCGAGAAGACTTAGATACGTGATGGCGCCGAGATTGACGAAGACGTGTGCGTTGCCGTGGGCCGCGGCGAAGGCGCGGGAGCGTTCGACAAGGTAATGGCTGCCCGCGTCAGCATTGGGATAGCTGAAGAGAATCTGGCCTTGAACGCGGGTCAGAGCCTCGAAGAGTGCGTCGGCTTCGGCGGTGGTGTCGCGGAGCAGGGTGACGGGATGGTAGACGACGAGGATGGTCGGCTGGCTCAGATCGCGGCCGAGCTGTTGCTGCAGTTCATCGCGGGTGAGCAGCGGGCTGCGGCGAAGGTGATCGAGCGAGGGAGCGCCGGCGCGATGGACGCGCCAGGGCTCTTCTCCCATGGCGATGACGCGAGCACGGGCGTTTTGTGTCGAGGTGAAGTGGATATGGCTCATCTTGGTGAGCGCGTTCCGGACGGCGTCGTCGATCGCGCCTTCGCTGATCTCGCCACCCTCGATGTGGGCGATGGGGATGCGCAGGGCAAGGGCGACGGATGCGGGCGCGAGGATTTCATAGCGGTCGGCGATGAGCAGGAGGAGGTCGGGGCGCAGATTTCCGAGCAGGTCGGCGAGGCCGAGCACGGCGACGCCGATGGTCTTGGCCATTCCGATATCGGTGTCGGAGCTGAGAAGGCATTCGACGCGCCCGGCGATGGGGAACCCGTCCCCCTCGATCTCCTGCACGGTGGACCCGAAGGCCGGGGAGAGATGCGGGCCCATGGCGATGAGCTGGAGATCGACTGCAGGGTGCGCGGCCAGGTCGTGGAGCGGCCAATAGAGATGGCTGTAATCGGCGCGTGAGCTGGTGACTACGGCAATCTTGCGCTTCATCACCACGATTCTAGCGTCCTGAATGGGTGGCGGCTGGTCTTCTATAATGATCAGCGAAAATGTCACATATTTCTGGTCGATGCTACGCGCATTTGTCCGCCTCGAAAGCGAGGCTTATCCAAATCCGCAGAGTCTATAGATACTCTTCCCTTCTTAAGCTGATTCGCGGCGCAGTTTTGGTTTTTGCCTTGATAGTCGCCGTGAGTGTTCGGGCATCTGCGATGGGGGCTGCGGATCCACAGCCTGATCCCGTGGAAGCCGCGCGCCTGAACGACATCGGCGTGGCACTGATGAATCAGCAGCTGACCGAGAAGGCAATCGCCAAGTTTGAGGAGGCTCATACGGCCGATCCATCGAGCGCGATTCCTGTGATGAACAAGGGGATTGCGCTGGTGTATCTGCGCAAGCTGCCGGAAGCGGAAGAAGCCTTGAAACAGGCTGCGGCGATGGATCCGAGCAATCCGCGCACATGGTACAGCCTGGGAATTCTGCATCTTGGCGCGGGCGATCCGACGCTGGCGATCGGCGATATGGAGCACGCCGTGAAGCTCGACCCCAATGATGCCGATGCGCACTATTTTCTGGGAACTTTCTACCTGAATCTGGGTGACTACGAGCACGCCAAGGAATCGTTCGAGGCTGCGCTGAAGGTGAATCCAGTTCACGCGTCGGCGAATTTTGGAATGGCAAGGGCGCTGCAGCGGATGGGTAAGGTGGATGAGGCGCGGGCGTATCTAGAACGATTCCAGGAACTGACAGAACACAAGATTTCGACCCCGTTGAGCGCCGCCTACGGAGAGCAGGGACGCTATGCGACAGTGCAGGACATGCTTGCGCCGGAGGCTCGCGTGGAGGCGATGATCCCGGTGAGTTTTGTGGCGCAAACAATCGCGGGTGCTCCTTTCAGTTCTGCTCCAATCGATGCAAAGCAACCGGGCGGAGGGGCTTGCGTCATCGATATCGACCGCCCGGGACGCAAAGATCTGGTGGTGATGGGCGAAGGCGATCAGGCGATTCGCGCCTACAGAAATCTGGGTAACGGATCGTTTGAGGAGATTCCCGCGGCCCAGACTGGGCTCGGTGCCAGCGGGCACGGGCTTGCGTGCGCAGTTGGCGATTACGACAGCGATGGCCTGCCCGATCTGGCTGTGGCGATGAGCGATCGCGTCATCCTCTTTCACAATCTCGGCAAGGGCAAGTTTGCGGATGCGACGAAGGCGGTGGGCATTACGCAGTTGAACCATCCTGCGGGGTTGACCTTTGTGGATTTCGACCACGATGGCGATCTCGATCTATTTGTAACGGGCACTGCAGTGAATGGCTCGGGGCCGAGCGTGATGTGGCGCAACAACGGGAACTCGACCTTTACAGAATGGACTGGGCCCACGGGACTGGCGGGCGATGCCGCGACAGTCGGAGCAACGCTCTCGGATATCAACAATGATCGTGCCGTCGATCTTGTGGTGACGGGATCTGGAAGCGCGCCGACGGTGTTTGAAAACGCGCGCGAAGGAAAGTTCAAGGTGGTTCCGCTCTATGCGGTTTCGGATCTGGCATCTACGGCCGGTGTTTCGGTCTTCGACTTCAATAAAGACGGATGGATGGATGTTGCGGTGACGCACGCGGGTGCTCCCGGGGTGAGCCTGTGGCGCAACGTCGACGGCAAGCGCTTTGAGCGTGTGCCGCTGCCGGTGAACGACGCCAAGGCCGCGTGGGGACTGACGCCGATCGATATCGACAACGATGGCTGGATTGACCTAGCTGCGATTGTCGAGACAGGAAGTGGAGCGGAGCTGCGCGTGCTGCGCAATCGCGGCGCGGATGGCTTTGAGGATGTGAGCAAGGCGGTGGGAGCAGACAAGCTGAAGCTTACCAATCCGCGCTCGGTGATTGCGGTGGATGTAGATGCCGACGGCGCGGCGGATCTGATTGTTACGCAACTGAATCAGCCTCCGGTGGTGCTGCATAACGTGGGCGGAAATCGCAATCACTCGATGCGGCTCGCGTTTACCGGCCTCGCCGATAACAAGACTGCCATTGGAACAAAGGTTGAGGTATTTTCGAACGGCAAATGGCAAAAGTTTGAGATCGCGGGCGGCTCGGGATACATGAGCCAGAACTCGTCGGAGATTATTGCCGGGCTGGGGCAGGCGGAGCGTGCCGATGTTGTACGCATGCTGTGGCCGACGGGCGTTCCGCAGGATGAGATCGACCTGGCAGCAGCGAAGCCCGCTACTATTACGGAGCTCGACCGGCGGGGCAGCTCCTGCCCGGTGCTGTTTGCGTGGGACGGCACGAAATATCAGTTCGTGTCTGACGTGATTGGCGCGGCAGTAGTTGGGCACTGGGTGTCGCCGACGGCGACGAACCAGGCTGATCCAGATGAATGGATCAAGGTGGACGGGGCGCAACTGAAGGCGCGCGACGGGTACCTCAGCCTGAGATTCGGCGAGCCGATGGAAGAGATCAACTACGTCGACCAGGTGCGGCTTGTCGCGGTGGATCATCCGGAGGGCACCGAGGTTTATCCGGACGAGCGCTTTCTCAGCGAGCCGCCGTTTGCTTCGGGCAAGACGGTGGTCGCATCGCCGGCAACGCGAACGCTGGCGGGCGCATGGGATGATAAGGGGCGTGATGTGCTTGCGCTGCTGGCGGCGAGCGATCACAAATATGTTCGCGACTTCACGAATCTGAGTTATGCGGGCTATGCCAATATGCACACGCTTACGCTCGATCTGGGCGAATGGTCGCCGCAGAATCCTCTGCGGTTGTTTGTACATGGCTTTATCGAATACTTCAGCGCGAGCTCGATGTACGCGGCTTGGCAGGCAGGGCTTCAGCCGATTCCGCCATATGTGGAAGTGCAGATGCCGGATGGAAGCTGGAAGCGGATCATCGACGACATGGGTTTTCCTGCAGGGCTGCCGCGCACGATTGTGGTTGACCTGACTGGCAAGCTGCCGCCGGGCGCGCGACGCATCCGCATGACGACGAATCTGCAGATTTATTGGGACCAGGCGCTGGTGGACAATGGGCCGGAGGTTTCCCGGCAGGCGAGAGAGACGGAGCTGCCGCTGGGTATGGCGCATCTTGCGTTCCGCGGCTATCCGCAGCAGGTGGATGGGGAGACGCCGGGCGACTTGACCTATCACTACGACAAGATCAGCGCGACCGGGCCGTTCGAGTGGCAGCGCGGAAGCTACACGCGCTACGGCGATGTGACTCCCCTGCTGGGCAAGCCGGATAATCACTACGTGATCTTCGGCAGCGGCGAGGAGATCGATACAGAGTTCAGTGCTGCAGCGCTGCCTGCACTGCCCGCGCACTGGAAGCGCGATTATTTCTTCTATGCAAACGGCTTTGTGAAGGACATGGACTTTTATGAAGCCATGCCTTTCACTGTCGCGCAGATGCCATTCCACCAGATGAGCACTTATCCGTATCCGGCGAGTGAGCATTACCCGGATGGCGCCGCCGCGATGAAATATCGGCTGGATTGGAATGACCGTTTCGAGTCTGGCGAGCGCCTGCAGCGGTTCCAGTTCGATTATGAGCCGGTGACTTCATTGCCGATTACCGGTAAGCCGTGAGCGTTACGCTACTGCCTGCGGTACAACAGCTTTCGCTGCTTGAGCAGCGGAAGATTTCTGCGTTGGAACTTGCCGAGGAGCATATAGGGCAGATCGAGCGCTTGAATCCCAAGCTGAATGCGCTGGTCGAGTTTGATCCCGAGCGGGTTCGCGCAGAAGCGCGTGAGGTGAAGGACGGGCCGCTGGCGGGGCTGCCGGTGACGGTTAAGTCTTCGATCGAAGTGCAGGGCTACCGGTGCGAGATTGGCAGCGCGCTGAATCGCGGACACATAGCGCATGCGGACGCCGAATCGGTGGCCCGCCTGCGTTCCGCTGGCGCGACGGTGCTGGGCACGACCAATTGTCCTGAACTGCTGATGGCGTACGAGACAGACAACCTGCTCTACGGCCGCACGTGCAATCCGTGGAACCTGGAGCATACGTCGGGCGGATCGAGCGGCGGTGAAGCGGCGGCGATTGCGGCCGGCTTGTCGGCAGGCGGGCTGGGAAGTGACAGTGGCGGATCGGTGCGGGAGCCGGCGCACTTCTGCGGAATCGCTGCGTTGAAACCTACACCGGGTCGCGTGCCAGCGCGGGGACATCGGCCGCCGTCCGCCGGTCCGTTTGCTTTTCTCGGAGCGGTGGGGCCAATGGCGCGGACTATCGCAGATGCGGCGTTACTTTTTCAGGTGCTCTCCGCGCAGGACCCGCTTGATCCGGAGAGTGCGCCGGTTGGATTGCGCCAGATATCGCTTGAAGAGGCGAAACGGATTCCAATTGGCTGGTTCGATGACGATGGGTTGACGCCGATTACAGCGGAGTCGCGGGAGGCGGTTCACGACGCTGCGCGGTCGCTCGAAAGGCAGGGCTTTCGCGTACAGCGGTTCAGGCCGACTGTGCTCGAAGAAGCACGGCGGCTGTGGTGGATCTTTTTTGTGCAATGCGGGGAAATGTTTTACCGCGAACTTATCCAAGGGCGCGAAGAACATCTGAGTCCTGTATTTCGCGGATTTCTGGAGATCGCGCGGGCAGAGAGGACGCTGACTGCCGAGTCGCTGCTGCGGGCCTGGGCAGAGTCCGACATGGTCCGCCACAAGATGCTGGCGGAGATGAAGGAGTTCCCCGTGCTGTTGTGTCCCGCGTGCGCTGTTCCGGCGTTCAAGCATGGCGAGCGAGAATGGACGGTAGAGGGTCAGACGGTTCGTTATCTGGACGCGATGCGATACACGCAGTGGTTCAACCTGTTCGCTGCGCCCGCAGCGGTGGTACCAGTAGGAAGGTCGGCGGAAGGACTGCCGATCGGGGTGCAAGTTGCGGGGCGTCCCTTTGAAGACGAAACCGTGCTGGCAGTGGCTGAGGCTATCGACCGTGAGTTCGGATATCAGCCGCCGCCGATTTGCCGCTAATTGACCTTGAGGGCGTCGAGGGCTCGCTCCAGCTTTACTCCGCGCGAGGCCTTGAGCAGGACGATGTCTCCGGAGCGAAGGCTGTCGCGCAGCCATTCTCCTGCCTGCTCGGGCGATTCGAAGTAGAGTGCTTCGGGCGATCCCTGACGGGCGGCGTCGACGATGTTCTGTGCCTGGCCGCGGACTCCGGCAACGATGTCGATGCCCGCGTCGGCTGCCGCCTTGCCGCAAGCGGCGTGAAGGGCAGCGGACTCGGGACCGAGCTCGAGCATTTCTCCGGCGACAAGAATACGGCGGCCACCAGCGGAGAGCGGCATCGAGGCCAAGGTGGCGATCATCGCCTTCAGAGCCTCGGGATTGGAATTGTAACTGTCATTGATGATTGTTACACCGCGGATAATCAGGATCTGTCCGCGCTTGTCTTCAGGGAGCAATTCGGCGAGCGATGCGCAGCAGGTCTCGAGGGGGATACCGGCTTCCATGCCTACAGCGACGGCGGCCAGAGCGTTCGAAACGTTGTGTTCGCCGAGCAGGTGCAGATGCAGTGTCGCGTGCGATTCGCCGGAGCGAATGCGGATACGCTGGCCTTGGGCACCGAGAGGCTCGATCGATTCAGCCTTGGGATCGGCGCACGGTCCGCGACCGAAGTAGATGGCCTTGCCGCGAAAGTCGCGCCCGAACTGGGAGACGTAAGCGTCGTCGCAGTTCAGGAACGCGACGCCGTGGGAGGGGAGCGCTTCGATCAGTTCATACTTGGCGCGGGCAATACCAGCAATGCCGTCGGCGAAGAACTCGGCGTGGGCGCTCCCGACATTGGTGACGACTCCCCAGTCGGGAATGGCGATGCGAGCAAGCGCCGCGATCTCTCCGGCAGCAGACATGCCCATCTCGATGACCGCAATTTCGTGTTCGGGCTCGAGTTTGAGCAATTGCAGAGGCAGGCCGTATCCGTTGTTGAGATTGCCCTGCGATTTAAGCACGGAGAAGCGGGCGCTCAGAACTTTGGCGATCGCTTCTTTGGTGGTGGTTTTGCCCGCCGAGCCGGTGATGGCGATAAGCCTTTTGCCCCAGTGCTTTCGGACTGCTTCTGCGAGTTGCTGGAGAGCGGCCAGCGGCTCATCCACGACGAGCAGCGGCTGTTTGCGCACTTTTTCGGAGAGGGTGGCCAGCTTATCTCGGGCAACGATCGCGGCGATCGCTCCTCGTTCAAAGGCTGAGGCGACGAAGCCGTGTCCGTCGAAACGCTCGCCCTTGACGGCGATGAAGAGGTCACAGGGCTGAAGCGTACGCGAATCGATGGAGTATCCGGTCGCAACGCGGACCAGAGCACGATCGAGACCGGTGAGATCGGCGCCAGCCCATTGCGCAATCTGGTGGAGGTCGAGTTTCACGCGCCTACTCCGGCCTGCTTGAATTCGCGCAGGATGGTTGCGGCAACCTCGGCATCGTCGAAGGGGATGGTTCCGCTCTTCAGGGTCTGCGTCTTCTCATGGCCCTTGCCTGCGATCAGAACGATGTCGCCGGAGCGGGCGGCTTCAAGTGCAAGCCGGATGGCGGAGGCACGATCCACTTCTGTTACGTATTTTGTTCCGGCCGCTTCGAGGCCGGGCAGAGCGTCACAGAGAATGGTCTGCGGATCCTCGCTGCGCGGGTTGTCTGAGGTGAGGACCACGAAATCGCTGCCTTCTCCTGCAGCGCGGCCCATGAGAGGGCGCTTGGCTTTATCGCGGTCGCCTCCACAGCCAAAGAGGGTGATGACTTTTCCGCCGGTGACGGTTACAAATTCGCGGGCAAGAGCGGTGAGATTGCGGATGGCATCGTCGGTGTGGGCGTAATCGACTACGACCGTGAAGTCCTGGCCGGCGTCGACGGTCTGGAAACGTCCGGGCACGCAGAAGAGCGATGCAATACCGGCGCTGATCTGGTCAGTCGAAAGGCCGCGAGCGAAAGCCGTGGCGGATGCGGCAAGCAGGTTGTAGACATTGACCTTTCCCGTAAGGCGCGTCTGGACTTGCGTGGCGCCGGCTGGAGTCTGAAGGGTGAATCGCATTCCGCTGGCGGCCATATCGATGTTATCGGCCCAGAATTCACACGTGCTGAGCCCATAAGAGAAGATTTCCGATCCGGCTTCACGAGCGGTGAGGGCCAGTTTGGCTCCGTAAGGGTCTTCGATGTTCAGTACGGCAACACGAGGCGGTTTCAAGAGGCTGCCATCGAAGAGCCGGCGTTTCGCCGCGAAGTAGTCTTCCATGGTGCCGTGGAAGTCGAGGTGATCGCGGGTGAGGTTGGTGAAGATAGCGACGTCGAAGGGGAGGCCATAGACGCGCCCTTGCGCGAGCGCGTGCGATGACACTTCCATCACGACTTCGGTGGCTCCGGCATCCGCGCCTTCGCGAAAGAGCTCAAGCAAATCGCGTGACTCAGGCGTGGTATGTGGCGATGTTTGGATCGCGCCCGCGACGTGATATTCGATGGTGCCGACAAGGACGGTCTTGCGGCGGGCATGGTTCAGCATTGCATCGAGCAAAAAAGCAGTTGTCGTCTTGCCGTTGGTTCCGGTTACGCCACTGAGGGCAAGTTGACGTTCGGGGTGTCCGAAGAAATTGGCGGCGATGAGAGCTAGGGCATTGCGTCCGTGCGTGACCTCGGCGGCGGCGATTTTGGGGTGGTGTAGTGCGAGGTCGTTGAAGGCTGAAGATGAGTCGGTGACGACGGCTGTTGCACCTTGGGCGATTGCTTTGGAAATGTAACGGTTGCCGTCGGTGCTTTCACCATGCATGGCGACGAAGAGCGATCCCGGGCCTACGCGACGTGAGTCGTACTCGACGCCCTTGACGTCGACGACGGCACCGGAGCGCCGGACGCACTCAACTCGCTGCAAAACCTGATCGACCTGCATAGTCAACTAGTTTATTTTACGGGTGAGATCGGCCGATCAGCGCGCGAAGCGCACAACCACTTCGGTGCCGGCGGGTACCATGGTGCCGGCGGCCGGCGCCTGTCCGCGGGCAATGCCGCTGCCCAGGACCTGAACCCTCAGGCCGGCTCCGCCGGCCTGCTCAATGACCTTACGTACGGGCTCGCCTGCGAAGGAAGGGACAGCGACTCGCTGCGCTGACGCGACAATGACGGAGCCACTGCCGCCGGGCGGCCGTGTTGGCAGGACGGGTTGGACTGCGGGCTCCGGGGAATCCGCCGAAGCTTGCGGCGGTGCGGGAGACGTGGCCGGTTGCGGCACCGGTGCCGACGACGAATTCAGGGATGCGCTGAAATCAGGGGCCGGTGGGTGCGTCACTTCTTCCGTTTTTGACTCAGGCAGGCGAGTCGGAGTTGGAGCACTGGCACGCAGTGGGTCGTCTGGAGGCAGATTATTTACCTCGGCGAAGAGTGATTCGAGATCGTCGATGTGCTCTGGCGGGGCTTCGTCTGGCACGGGTTGCTCAGTCTTCGCCATCGCCGCGGGAGTCTGCATCGGCTCATCGTGGGGCACGCCCAGGTATTCGAGGATTTGCTGGGCCAGATCCTGGAAAACGGGCGCGCTGGCCTGCGCCCCAAAATGCATGCTGTGTGAGGGCGAATCCATCACAACGGCAATGGTGATGGCGGGATTGTTGACTGGAGCAAAGCCAACGAACGAGGCGACGAAGTTGGTCTTCGAATAGGTGTGGGTGCGGGGATCGATCTTCTGCGCCGTTCCGGTCTTGCCTGCCGCGCTGTATCCATTGAGATGAACGGCACCGTGCGCAGTGCCCATGAGCACCACATCCTGCATCATCTTTCGCAGCTGGGCCGCGGTCAGTTCCGAGATCACCCGGTTCGCGCCCTCCGGCAACTGGTCGGGCAAACTGCTCTCAGGATGGAAAGCCACAGGCTTCAGCTTGGGATCGCCCTTTGTCAGATCGGTGCTCTCCAGCAGAATGTGGGGAGGCAAATAGACGCCACCATTGGCGATGGTTGAAACCATGGTGACGATCTGCACCGGCGTAACAGCGATCTCCTGGCCCATGGGAATGGCGCCCATGGAGGCCGGGCCCCAATGCTTTAGCGGCTCCAGCAACCCTCTCGTTTCAGCCGGAAGCTCAATGCCGCTGCGCTCACCAAATCCAAACGCGCGAATGTATTTGTAGAGGTGCTCGGGGCCCACGCGTTCGCCTACGCGGATCGCGCAGACATTGCTTGAAACTGCAAGGGCCTTCCATGCCGGAAGCAATCCATAGTGCTCGCCGGGAGCATCGTGAACGGTGTGGCCGGCGACGTTGAGCGCCCCGCCACCGCAGTCCACCATGCTGTCTGGAGTAATGGCTTTTTCTTCCAGCGCTGCGGCATAGGTGACCGGCTTGAATGTGGAACCTGGCTCGTAGACATCGCTTACCGCATGGTCTTTCAGCAGATTCGTGGTGGCATGGCGAAAATCATTAGGATTGAATGTAGGCCGGACAGCAAGCGCAAGGATCTGCCCGGTGTGCGGATCCTGGACAACGACCGTGCCGTATTCCGCGTGCGTCCGTTCCATGTTGAGGTCCAGGGCTTTCTCAGCCATGAACTGAATGTTCTCGTCGATGGTGAGGACGAGATTCTCGCCGGGCAACGGTTCGCGCTCGGCGCTGCCCAGGACGTGGCGCCGGGCGTCGAGCGCGGTCAGCATGTGGCCGGGAGTGCCGTGCAGATCTTCATCGTAGTTCTGCTCCAGACCTCCGAGGCCGTTGTCGTCGATGCCGACATAACCGAGAACCTGCGCGGCGATCTGGTTGTCCGGATAGAAGCGCTTGAATTCTTTCTGGATGTAGATGCCCTTCAGATTGAGGGCCTTCACCTTGTCGATGACTGCGGCGTCCTGCTTGCGCGCGATCCAGGCGAAGTTGCGGGAGGCAGTCAGGCGGGCGAGGATCTGCTGCTCTGAAGTGAAGCTGTCGGTCGGATCGGTATGGACGATTCTGGCGAGCGCGGCTGCGGTCTGAGGGCGGGCATCGCCGATTTCCTTCGGGACAGCGTAGACCGAATCTACTAAAACGGTCATCGCCAGCTCGTGCAGGTTGCGGTCGTAAAGGACTCCGCGCCGCGGGGCGACCTCGAAGCCGCGCTCCTGCTGCATGGCCGCACGCTCAACAAACTCATGGTGACGGAAGACCTGAAGCCAGACGAGGCGACCAGAGATGATCACCGACCAAAATGCGAAGAAGACGAGGATGTTGAGCACGCGCATGCGGCTCATGGGCGTGACGATACCGGTCCTGGAAACCGGCGGATTGAAAAACGGGGGAGAAATTGAAGGACTCTTCACTGCGCAGCGAGCTCCTCTCCCGAAGGGATCCGAAACTAACGAATGGGCGGCGCGGGGACCGCGGCCTCAGCTAACGCGGGCGCGTTCGGGTCAGCAGTCGCGTCGGGGCGAACAACCTGTCCGGGACGCGGAGCAGTGAGCCCCAGCTGGCGAGCCATCTGGTCGATGCGGGCCGGATCTCCGAGCTGCGCTTCGGTGAGGCGAAGCTGGCGGTTCTGCTCCTCGAACTGCTGGACCTGCTGCTTCTCCGACTCGATGCGGTAGCCGTACTCGATGGAGCTCAGGTGCTGCCAGCCATACATCATGATGAGTCCGAAGAGCAGGGCCATGGCGCAGGCGAAGATGCGCATTTCCCTGACACGCTGCGGATCGGCGGCCTTCACGAGGCGCGAGTTGTCGAAGCGCTTGACGAAGAAGACCTCCGGCGTGGGGCCGCGGCGCGCGCGCTGCTGCGAGGCCAGAAGCGCCATGTTGCGCTCCATGATCCGGTCATAGCTGCTGCGGCCTGTTTCCAAACCGGGCTGCGCTGCGATTGCCTGTGTCGCCATGGGTGTCTCCTGAAAACGCAGCCATTAGCCATTAGGGATTAGCCATTAGCTTGTGCTGCGGTACTGCTTACGAACTTGCTTCTTTCCAACTTCTTTCGTTTCCCTCTTGCGACCGGGCCTGGGTCGCTATCTTTGGGAGGGAATCTTACGAGGCTCGTCTTGAACTACTTTCGCCATTTGGTGCGGTGGGACGACCCCGGCCCGATGTTGTTTAGGGGGTAGGGTGCAGTGAAAATCAGACCTACACCCCTACACCCTACTCCCTGCTGTTCTCTCCGCTGCCCGCAGCTTCGCGCTGCGTGCCCGCGGATTGCGATCCGTTTCCTCTGCTTCGGCCGTTACCGGTTTCCGCGTGAGGACTTCATAAATTCCCTGCTGCGCGCCTTCGCGCAAGGCATCTTTTGCCAGCCGGTCTTCGAGAGAGTGGAAGCTGATCACTACCAGCCTTCCTCCGGGCTTTAACAGCCCGGACGCCACCTTGAGCAGAGCGTTTATCTCGTCGAGCTCGGCATTTACGTAAATTCGGAGAGCCTGAAAGGTCCGCGTCGCCGGATGAATCCTGTCGGATTTCATCGCCGGGGCCGCGGCCGCTACGATTCTGGCCAGTTGTGCCGTGGTCGTAATCGGCCGGGCCCTGACAATGGCTCTGGCGATTCTCCGCGACCTCCTTTCCTCTCCGAATTCGTAAATCAGGTCGGCGAGCTCTTTTTCGCCGAACTGGTTTACCACTTGTGCGGCGGTGACACCCCGGCGAGGATTCATCCTCATGTCCAAAGGGCCTTCCGCCTGAAAACTGAATCCTCTGTGCGCCTCGTCGAAGTGCATGGAGCTCGCTCCGAAGTCGGCGAGCAGGCCGTCGAGGCTTGCCGACGGTAACAGCTCGGCCATTTCGGAGAACTCCACATCGTGCAGGAGGACTTCGGGCATTTCCGGCCCCAGCTCCTCGCGCAGCGCGTCGAGCCTGGCCTTTGCCCACGCCATCGCTTCGGGGTCGCGGTCGAAGGCGATCAGTTTGCCTTCCGGACCGAGCTCCCGCGCGATTGCGCTCGAATGTCCTCCGAATCCCAGGGTGGCGTCTGCATAGGTGCCGCCCCGGCGCACATTCAGGTATCGGATCGCTGGTTGTAAAAGAACCGGCACATGCCGCTCACGCTCGTTCATGTGCTCCCCCTGAGGGGTGGTTACAGCTTGAAATTCTCGAGCTCGCGCTCGTCCGCTTCGGTCATCGGCTCGAGGCTTGCTACGAATGCCTCGCGGTTGGTGACCTTCAAAAACGTCTGCATGCCAAACACCAGCACATCGCCTAACGTATTGGTCTTTTCGCGCAGGATCTGCGGTAACAGCACCCGCCCCTGTGCATCCATCTCGGTCGTCTGGCCGTAATAGTTCACGTAGTTCAACAACTTCTTCTTGGCAGGATTGAAGTTGGGAATTTCAGCCAGCTTCTCTTCGAATTTTTCCCATTCCTGCATCGGATAAATCTCCGCGTCGTTACCGTCGCGACTGGTTATGTAGAACTGCGTTCCCGCTCCGTATTTTTCCTCAACCACACGCTTGAAATCGGCGGGCAGCTTGAGCCGTCCCTTCTCGTCAACCCGGGTTGGGTGATTTCCACGGAACATCGATTCCCATTTCGGTCAAAACTGCTCACCGTTTCCCGGAACTTCCGGTGTATCGTTCCTTCGAGGTGATGCCGACCCAAAAGCAAGCTCGTTACTCCCTTTTGGACCTTTTTTGACCGCTTTCGTCCACAATCGTAGCGCAGGAATGAGGCGCGTCCAAGTGGAAAAACGGGACATTTTCGGGCTAACTGATAGGAAGAAGAGGGGGTTGGCGAATGGGAGTCGTAAACATCAACCGGTAGGCTGACCGCCCGGCGAAAGCACAAGATACAGTGTTATCTAATCTGATTCGGTGCGATCAGAAGACGCTTGCCAGATCGCAGGACTCAAGGTAAAGCGAAAATTTGGCGATAATACATGGCGATTTCCGCTTGGAATGTCAGGATTCCGGCTGAGTTTCTCTTCGCCGAACATTCATCATCTGGACATAGAAGACGAGATAAATGACGACTGCAAGGTTGACCAGCAGAAGAACGACCTTGATCCAGGTGACATGCCGGATGATCTCGATGACCTCCCAAGGCAGGAAGGACGCGGTGAGGATCAGGGTGACGTATTCTGCCCAGACCTTCCGAAGAACCAGTCCGACCCCTTCAAGCATGTGAAGGGCGGCTCCGGCAAAGATGGCGATGCTGATCTGCTTGAGGCGGTGAGGATCGATCATCGCCACCTTATCCAGAATCAGGTTGGCGAAGTGGCCTTCCGGGTCGCGGCCCAGATCGATGATGAAGCGAGTAACGACGTCTACCAGATCTTTGTGGAGGAGTTTGAGCGCGCCGACGCCCAGGATGATGAACAGGGCGGCCTCAAGCAGCTTCCATACACCGATTGCTACGATCCATCGCTCACTGGCGGAGACATGTGCGCGATTCTTGACGGGAGCCGGAGTGGACATCACAGGTGTGTTTCTTCACGCGTCCGCCTTAACGTTTTCCACTTCGGCAAGCGGTGAGATCTGTTAACAGGATACCTGTTGGAGCGTTGTTGTGGAGGCATCAACATCCCGTCCGGTTCTTCGTTCCCATAAAGAACCGTTACGTTGTCCACACGGTACCGATGCCGAATCAGGAGGCGGGCTCGAATGCGGCCCCTTTTCGCAATTTGTTGCGGACGATGTCAGGAAGGCCTTATCGGGCAACCAGTCGTCGCAGGCCTTTGCGCTTTGCGTTTAGATATGGCGCCAGCTTTTCCATCGCCGCTTCGACACTGATACCGTGGCGGGCACGGAGCTGGTCGACCTTGCCATGCTCGATGAAACGGTCGGGCCAGCCGATGCGAATGACTGGCGTGTTGAGGCCCATTTCGCTCAGCGCCTCAAGCACCACGCTGCCGAAACCACCCATGAGTACGTGATCCTCGAACGTAACGATCGCGGTCACTTGCCTGGCATAGGAGGCGAGCAGCTCGCGGTCGAAGGGCTTCACGAATCGCGGATTGATTACCGCTGCGGAGTGTCCCTGCTGATCGAGTTTCTCGGCCAATTCGCTCGCCATGGGCAACAGTGCGCCGAGCCCGAAGATGGCGAACTCATCGCCGTCGCGGATTACCTCCGCCTTGCCAATAGGTAAGGCGACCGGCTGTTCCTTCACAGCGGTCCCAGGACCGATGCCGCGCGGATAGCGAACCGCCGCTGGGCCATCGTGAAGCATGGCAGTGTAAAGCATGTCGGCGAGTTCGTCTTCATCCGCGGGATCCATGTGGATGATGTTGGGAATGCCGCGCAGATAGCTGATATCGAAGAGGCCGTGATGCGTGCCGCCGTCGTCACCGCTCAGGCCGCCGCGGTCCATGCAGAAGACAACGGGCAGGTTCTGGAGGCAGACGTCGTGCACGATCGGATCGAAGGCCCGCTGCAGGAATGTGGAATAGATCGCGCAGAAGGGCTTGTAGCCCTGCGTGGCCATGCCGGCGGCGAAGATGACAGCATGCTCTTCAGCGATGCCGACGTCGAAATATTTCTTCGGATGGTGCGGCTTGAAGAGATCGAGCGCGGTGCCGTTGGGCATGGCGCCGGTGATGGCCACCAGTTTGTCGTTCTCGTTGGCCAGCTTTACCAGTGTTTCGGCAAAGACTTCGGAGTAAGTGTGCTGGCCGACGGGCTTGGTCTCGCCTGTCTCGGGATCGTAGGGCCCGAGTCCGTGAAACTTCTTCTGCTTGTCGAGGGCGGGCTGGAATCCGCGGCCTTTTTGGGTAATTGCGTGAAGGAGAACGGGCTTGTCCTGCTGCTTGAGGAACTTGAACGTTTCGACAAGCAGGCCGACATTGTGGCCATCGAGCGGACCGTAGTAGGTGAGGCCGAACTCCTCGAAAAATACTGACGGCCAGAGCAGGCCTTTGGCGGCTTCTTCTGCGCGGCGAACGACATTGACGGCAGTTTTGCCGCCGAAGCGCTCCAGGAGGCGCGCTGCGCTGTCGTGGAGGTGCGTCACGTGTTCGTTGGTGACGATCTTGTGCAGATACTTGGCGATCGCACCGACATTGCGGTCAATGGACCACTCGTTATCGTTGAGCACGACAATCAGGCGCTTGGTCTGGTCGGCGATATTGTTCAGCGCTTCGAAAGAAATGCCGTTGGTGAAGGCAGCGTCTCCGGCCAGGGCGACAATGTGCTCCTTGCCACCGGCGAGATCGCGCGCGACGGCCATGCCCAAGGCGGCGGAAAGCGCTGTGCCGGCGTGTCCGGCGCCGTAGGAGTCGTGCTCGCTCTCGGTGCGCAGCATGAAGCCGTTAAGTCCGCCGGGCTGGCGGATGGTCTCGAAGCGCTCGCGGCGTCCGGTTAGCAGCTTGTGAATGTAGGCCTGATGGCTGACGTCGAACACAAACCGGTCCGTGGGAGTGTCGAAGACGTAGTGCATGGCAAGCGTCAGTTCGACGACGCCGAGATTTGGGCCAAGGTGGCCCCCGGTTTTCGACAGGGTGAGGATCAGCCGTTCGCGAATCTCCTGCGCGAGAGTTTCTAGCTGAGGGATCGAAAGCTTCTTGATGTCTGCCGGAGAGTGGACGGTGTCGAGTAGTTTGCCCATGAATCAAACGAAGTCGTCCGTCAGTTTAAACCCGACCGACGCGACCGAGTTGCCCACTATCAAAAAAGACCCCGCATTCGGGGCCTTACTGCCGGGAACTGGCTAACTTCGTCGTTACAGTATACCAAGCGGCGACAGGATGTTAGTCGGTCAGCGCCGCAATCGCCTCAGGGGACGCAGCTTCTGCCCGAAACTGACCCTCCCAGCGCGCGACGACAGCCGATGCAAGGCAGTTGCCGACGACATTGATGGTGGTTCGGCCCATATCCATCAGGGCGTCAACGCCAAGCAGGACGAAGATCGGCTCCTCGGGCAAGCCGAAGATTGATGCGGTGGCCAGCAGCACGACGAGCACGGCGCGCGGCACTCCAGCGACGCCTTTGCTGGTGAGCATGAGCGTGCCCAGCATGACAATCTGCTGGGTGAGGCTCATATGAATGCCAGCCGCCTGGGCCACGAATAAGGACGCCAGTGCGAGATAAAGCGCCGATCCGGCAAGGTTGAAGCTGTAGCCGGTAGGAATGACGAAGCCGACGATATTGCGGGGCACGCCGAAGGCCTCCATCGACTCGATGGCGCGCGGCAGCGCCGCCTCGGAGGTGCTGGTGGCGAAAGCAATGGTCGCGGGTTCGGCAACGGCGCGCAGAAACTCTCTGACTGGGACGCGCGCCAGCAGCGCGGCCGGCAGCATGCCGAGCAGCGCGAAGGCAATGAGCGCAATGTAGAGAGTCAGGAGCAGCTTGCCGAGGTTGAGCATCACTCCAAGCCCGGAATGCGCCACTGTATACGCAAGCGCCGCAGCGACTCCGATGGGCGCAAAGTACATGACGAGATTGGTGAAGGCGAACAGGGTTTCGGTGAGCGACTCGGCGAGGCGCACCATGGGAGCGCGTTTGGCTTCGCTTAGCCGCCCGAGTGCGAGTCCAAAGAGGATGGCGAAGACGGCCACCTGCAGAATCTGGTTATCGGCGACTGCCTTGGCGATGTTGTCAGGAAAGATGCGGATAAGGAACTGCTGCCAGGAGAGGGCAGGCTGCTCAGGTTCAGGATTGATGAGGAGTTGACTTCGGTGCTCAACTGCGACAATGGGCGCTGCGGGGGTGTTGAGGCCGACGCCGGCCTTGGAGACGTTGATGGTGACGAGTCCGATAACCAGGGCAATCGTCGTCAGCACCTCAAAGTAGATGAGGGATTTGAAGCCAAGGCGGCCAACTGTGCGAAGCTCTCCGTGGCTGGCAATGCCGGTGACGAGCGTGCCGAAGATGAGTGGAGCGACGATGACCTTGATCAGCCGCAGAAAGATGTCGCTGAGAACCTTGATCGAGATGGCAACGCGAGGGGCGTCGAGGCCGAGCTCGACGCCCGCGAGCATGCCTAGGAAGATCCAGCCGGTGAGGGAACGCTTGCGGAGTGCCGCGACGGCGAAGACAAGGAGAGCAATGATGCGAAGGGCCATGCCGGTATGCAGTTGAGCGAACATGGCCACGACAACGCCCGCGGCATAGAGGATCCCTCCAGCAGCGACCCACGCCGTTAAATCGCGTTTCCGAGTTTTTGTACCCATCGTCAGAAATGAGGATTGAAAACGTATAGCATAGTGCTTCACGAACTCGCTCGGATAGTTGTGGAGGTATGAGTCAGAAAATGGTTCGCGCAGTTTTTCTCGTAGTCGCCGGCGGACTCTTTTTCCTGCAATCGGTCTCCGGCCAGACACTCGAACCGAGCAAGCCAACTACAAGCGCAGACGCACTGACCAATCCGACATACTCGCCGGGCATCGCGTTCCTGTTCGATCTGGAGGCAAAGTTCGCCGCAGACACGGCGAAGGGCGGAGGCGCTGCGTTTGCGAAGTGGTTTGCCGATGATGCGGTGACCTTGTCAAACGGGCGGGCTCCGGTTGTAGGCCACGCTGCTATCGCAGCCGATACTAAATGGTCGGCGGCCGACTACCAGTTGACCTGGAAGCCGGATGGAGGGCGCATGAGTCCCGCGGGTGACATGGGCTTCACCTGGGGACACTACGAGGGACATTTCAAGCAGAAGGACGGTACGCCCGGGGTGACCAGCGGACGCTACATGACTGTTTGGAAGAAGCAGGCCGACGGATCGTGGAAGGTGGCACTCGATGCGAGCAACAATGAGCCCCCAAAAAAGGAAGACTGCTGCAAGCTGCCCTAATCGCGCCTAGCTCAGACCGCCGAGACACAGATACTTGGTCTGCAGATATTCGTCGATTCCGTAGGATGAGCCTTCGCGGCCGTAACCGGAATCCTTCACTCCGCCGAAGGGCGCGACTTCAGTCGAGATGGCAGCTTCGTTGATGCCGATCATTCCGGATTCCAGCGCAGCGGCGACACGCATCACGCGGGTGATATCGCGCGAGTAGAAATAGGCGGCAAGGCCAAACGGCGTGCTGTTTGCCGCCGTGATCGCTTCTTCCTCGGTACTAAAACGGAAGAGCGGCGCGACCGGGCCGAAGGTCTCTTCGCAGGAAAGGCTCATTGTGGAGTCGACATCGGCGAGCACAGTCGGCTCGTAAAAATATCTTCCCAAGGCGTGCCGCTTGCCGCCAACAAGCACGCGGGCGCCCCGCTCGATGGCATTCGCGACGTGGCGTTCTACTTTTTCGAGAGCCTTGGCATTGATAAGAGGGCCGATCTCCGCGTCGCCTTCACTCGCTGCACCCACCCGCAGCTTCGAAACAGCCTGAACGGCGCGCTCAGCAAAGTCGTCGTAGATTGCATCGGCGACGTAGATACGGTTGGCGCAGATGCAGGTCTGTCCGGCGTTGCGAAACTTGGCGGCGATCATTCCGTTCACTGCCTGATCGAGGTCGGCGTCTTCGAAAACGATGAAGGGAGCATTTCCGCCGAGTTCAAGTGAGAGACGCTTGAGTGTGGGCGCAGAGGCTTGCGCCAGATGCTTGCCGACGGCGGTTGATCCCGTAAAAGACAGCTTCCGCACCCGCTCGTCTTCGAGCCATGCATCGGCGACGGATGCGGCTCGGGCGCGCGACGCGGGAACGACATTGATGACCCCTGGCGGTATTCCGGCTTCTGACGCAAGCAGCGCCAGCGCCAGCGCAGAGAGCGGCGTATCTTCGGCAGGCTTGGCTACGATGGTGCAGCCGGCAGCGAGCGCCGGCGCAATCTTGCGAGCCAGCATGGCGATGGGGAAATTCCACGGGGTGATGGCGGCGGCCACACCGACAGGCTCCTTGGTGACGATGATCTTTCGGCCCGGGGCGGTCTCCGGAATCACGTCTCCATAGGTGCGCTTCGCTTCTTCGGAGAACCACTCGATGTAGGCGGCACCGTACGCCACCTCGCCGCGGCTCTCGGCGAGCGGCTTACCCTGCTCGAGTGAAATGAGACGGGCCAGGTCTTCCTGATTCTTGCGGACGAGCGCGAGCCAGGCCTGCAGATGCGCCGCCCGCTCCCTGGCGAGAAGTTTGCGCCAGCAAGCAAAGGCCCGAGAGGCCGCGTCTGTTGCGGCGCGCGCTTCGGGGGCGCCGCAATCAGCGACTTCTGCTATCAGCGAGCCGTTTGCAGGATTGTCGACTCTGAAGGTGCCAGCGTCGGTTGACGGCACGCGCCCGTTGTCTATCCATGCGTGAGTAACGATGAGGTCTTTGCGGTCAAGCTGCAGCATTGACTTCTCTCTCTATCTACTTTTGCCCTGCTGATTTAGATGCGGGATCCGCAAGCATGTCTCCTAAGGAAGCAGGCGATGAAAAACCCAGAAGTGCTCTTCGCGGACGTATCCAAGCTTGCGGTAGACACCCTGGGCCGCCGCGTTGTCGTGGGCGGTGGCGAGGGTCAGGCGCTCGGCGCCGGTGTTGCGCGCGAACTGCTCTGCATGGCGGAGAAATGCGGCCGCAACTCCCTTTCTACGTGCTGAAGGATCAACGTACAGGTCTTCGAGAAACCAGATGGGCCGCATGGCGAGCGTGTTGGTTGAAGGCATCAGGTGCATGAAGCCCACAGCTGCGCGACCCTGCGCAGTCTGCATCCACGCCAGAAAATACTGCGCTACGGAGAATTGACCCGGCGGCTGCGCGCAAGCGAGCGTAATGCGGTCATGGATGAAGGTGAGGGCACGCGGTTCATCCGGAACCTCGCTGTAGAAGTCGCGGTAGGCATTGAAGAGGCGAACCACTTCGAATCTGTCCCGCGTTGAAGCAGCCTGAATGCTGACGTTGTTTTCGCTCATGCGATATAGCTCCAGCCGGTACTCTTGATTCTGCACATTCTGCTGCGCCGATTGTGCAGTTGCCAGTGATGCATTGCAGCCCCGCAACCTGCAGCATGGAACTGGTCAAGTTTCCCTTGACAGTCACCAAAATTTCACTAATCTTGCTGAATATATGTAAGGTTCTCGCTCTCTGCAATCCTTCAGGTTTTTGCAGATAACGCAATCCGTCGGAATTCGGTTCGCACGCCAGGCTCGTCTTTATTTTCCTCTCATGAGGTGTAGAGAATGCTGTATTCCGCAGGTCGTTGTCGTCGGAACCCACTTTTCTCCCCCAGTCAGGCGCTTCTCATCTCGCTTGTCCTGCTGTGTTCTTCACCTCTTCTTCACGCGCAATCGACCGCAGGCCGGGTTCTCGGTCGGGTGCTCGATCCTACCGGGGCTCTCGTACCGGGGGCAAAGCTGACGCTGTCCAACACTGATTCGGGCGTGGCGCAGAAAGCCGAGAGCACAAGGAACGGCGACTACCTTTTTCTCACTGTACCGGTTGGAACATACAGGCTGCAGGCGGAGGCGCCAGGCTTCCAGTCATTCATTGCTGACGGAATCGCCGTGCAACTCAACGCTACGGTTACGTATGACATTCGCCTCACGGTCGGATCGAGCGCACAGTCTGTGGAAGTGACAGCTGCGCCGCCGATTGTCGATACCACGTCCACGCAGCTAGGCGCGGTGGTTAACGCGCGCGCGGTCGAAAATCTGCCTCTGAACGAGCGCAACACATACCAGCTTCTGCAGTTGCAACCGGGCGTGACGGGCGTGAGCGGCTCCGACCTCTTCTATGGCAGCGATCAGGCGGGTGCGGTTTCCGTCAACGGCGGGCGCGGGCGATCGAATAACTTCAGCGTGAACGGTGGCGACGGTAACGATCTGTTTGTGAACTCGCCGGGTATCGAGCCGTCTCCGGATGCAATCGATGAGTTTCGGGTGATCACGAATACGTTTGACGCGGAGTATGGACGGAATTCGGGCGCAGTGATTAACGTGGTCACCAAATCGGGTACGAACGATATTCACGGCAGCATTTATACCTATGTCCGCAACCAGTCGATGGATTCGAAGGGTTATTTCGACCTGTCAACGCCGGACGACTCGCAACTGCAATTCGGCGCAACGGTCGGAGGACCGATTCGCAAAGACAAGACGTTCTTCTTTCTCTCCTATGAAGGACGGCAGCTCCGAAAAGGCATCAGTTCAGACCGTGTGCGCGTTCCTACGCAGATGGAACGCAATGGTGTGTTCGATGACACCGCACCGTTTTCAGGCAATCTGACAGATGCGACCACGGCGGCCATTTTTCAGAACCGCTCCAGCTGCGCGCAGGACATCACCGCTGCCGGCGGGACACCGCCTGATCCGGTCGCAGTGGCGCAGGGGAATGCAATGCCATGGAGCGAGATCTTTCCTAACAATGTGATTCCCACGAGCTGCTTCGATCCGGTGGCAGCGAACATCGTTGACAATTATGTGCCGTATCCGAATGTTGCCGGAGACGAGTTTGAGGGTGCGCCAAATGAGCATGCACGCGCAAACCAGGGAACGGTACGCATCGATCACACCTTCAGCGAAAAGAATTCGCTTACCGGCTTCTATTATGTCGACGACGATTTCGAGGGCAATCCGTTTACGCGCTTCCAGGCGGAGATTCCGAATCTGCTGCCGGGATTCGGCAGCAACAATGCCACGCGGAACCAGCAGATCAATATTGCCGATACCTGGACAATCAGCCCGACGACGCAGAATGAAGCTCGCGTGACGTACTACCGCGAGGGCCAGCAGACGTTTCTACACCCGCAGCGCACGAATGCGGTGATTAATTCCTGTACCGGCGCTGCGGCTGCCTTCTGTTTCAACGGAAACACCGATACGCCGCTCTATTCGTACGACAATCTCGGCAACGCGACACCCATACCGAACAATTCAAAGCTGGGTATCACGCCCGGCCTGGGGGCGGCGCACGAGGGCGTTCCTTATATCAGCATCAGCGGTGGGTTCACGATCGGCAACGACAGCGAGGGTGAACTGCCGCAGACGGGCAATACCTATTCACTCATGGACAACTTCTCGAAGACGGTTGGACGGCATTCGATGAAGTTTGGCGCGGACATCCGCAACCAACGCTTCGACCAGACGCTCTACTACAACATCAACGGCTTCTATGGGTACAGCGGCGGCAGCGAGAACGACCTCGGCGCATCGAATCTTTTCGGCAACTACTTCCTTGGCCTGCCGGACAGCTATTCCGAAGGATCGCCACAAACGGAGAACATCCGCGCCTGGGCCGTCTATCTCTTCGCGCAGGATAGCTTCAAGGTTTCGCCGTCGCTGACGATCAATTATGGGCTGCGTTGGGAGCTGAACCAACCGCTTGCAGATGTTTCGCACCGTGTTCAGACGTTTCGCGCAGGACAAGCGGATACAGTATTTCCATGCCAGCTGTCTGCCGACAGCCAGGCATCACTCGGCACGGATACTGCCGACTGCGGACCGGGTAGCGCGAACCAGTCCGTCTTTCCGCTTGGCCTGGTGGTACCTGGAGACAAGGGCATTCCTGCCGGGCTGACCGCAACCTACTATAAGGCGTTTGCGCCGCGTGTCGGCATAGCGTGGAGTCCGCAGGCCTTCAATGGCAAGCTGGTTGTTCGGTCCGGCTTCGGCATCTTCTACAACCCGATGGAGCAGCTGGTGCTCGAGCAGTTTCAGGGCGAGCCACCTTTCGGCGGCAGCAACAGCCTGTCGGCGCCACTCTTTGAGGCTCCCTTCGTCAGCCAGTCGGGCACCGTATCGCCGAACGCATTCAATGGCTTCCTAGAGCCGAAGCCTGGCCAGCCGGTGGACTGGTCTGCATTCCGGCCGATCCTGATGTTCGGCGAGCTTGAGCCAAATCTAAGGACGCAGTACACCGAGCAATACAACATTCAGATTCAACAGCAACTGGCGACGAACGTAGTCATGACGCTGGGATATGTGGGCTCGCAGGGACATCGACTGCTGGCAACCTATGACCTGAACCATGGCAATCCGCAGACCTGTCTTGATCTTGCAGCGACCTCTGCATACAACAACGACACGAGCTACAACTGCGGTCCTTACGGCGAGGATTCCGAATATGTGATCCCGGGCGGGGAGACGATCGCTCCGCAGGGGCTGCATCTGCCCTATGGTTCGACAGCGTTCATTCCGGGAGGCACGGTGGTACAGAGCCCAATCACGCTGGTTGGACTGCGGAAATATTCATCGCCGTACTGCGATCCGATCTCCGGCTCGGATTGCCCGTCGGATGGAGTGCCGGTCTTCTCGAGCATTTTCGCGCAGAACGTCGTAGCCAATTCTGCGTATAACTCGCTGCAGGCGTCGATCGAGAAGCGCTTTTCAAAGGGCTTACAGTTTCTCGGCTCTTATACGTGGAGCAAATCGATGGATGACGCCTCGAGCTTTGAGCAAAGCCTCGATCCGCTGGACTTCGCCCGCGATCGCGCGCTGTCGCTGTTCGATGCACGCAATCGCTTCGTCTTCAGCGGGGTGTGGGATCTGCCGGTCCGCAAATATTCGGGCACACGCGGAGTGCTGCTGGATGGCTGGCAGGCATCGGGAATCTTTACGGTGCAGACCGGCTTTCCGATTCGATTCGACTCCAACCTTGATCAGGAACTGCAGGGCAGCGCCGACTTTGAGAATCCGGGCCGGCCGGATATCGTGAAGCCCTTTACACACCGCAATCCGCGAACTCCCCTCAACGGTGTAACCGGGTACTATTTCGATCCGTCCATATTCGCTGTACCAGCGCTGGGGTCGGCCGGGAGTGCTCCGCGCAGCATTTGCTGCGGGCCGCCAATCGACGATACAGACCTGGCAGTGCAGAAGCTGACTCCGGTTGGAGACAGAGGTACGATCCAGTTTGTCTTCCAAGTCTTCAATGTCTTCAACCACACGCAGTTTCTAAATCCGGACGGCCAACTCGGAGATGCGCAACTGGATTACAGCACGAATCCGAATGGTGCTCCTGTCGCGGGTGGGCTGTTCGGAGAGATCACGCGGGCGCGCGATCCGCGGCAAATTCAGCTGGCGATTCGATTCAGAATGTAGGACTGCGCATCCGGCAACAAGAGACTTCGGCGCAACTACTCACAGGGACGGAGTTCGCCATGCTGCCTCTAAAAGGTGGGCGGCGTGTTGATCCACAGCAGCACGGCCTGTTGCTTGTACGGATTGCTCCAGCGGTGGGTCTGCGAGCTTGAGAAGTAGAGGCTGTCTCCGGCGCGAAGCCGGTAATGCTCGACCTCGTCCAACCACACATCGCAGCTGCCGCTGACGACGAAAATGAACTCCTCACCCTCGTGGTGATAAGAGCCACCGCTCGATGTTCCGGGCGCGAGGCGGAAGAGATGCGGCTCCATGGCTGTGGAACCGAAGGCGAGCAGTTCGAGGTGGACGCCGGGCTCGCTCGAGAGCTCGATCCGCTGGGCCGGCCTGACGAGCTTGCCGGCCTGCTGTTCGCCTCCAAAGAACGAAAGCACGTTGGTGTTGTAGAAAACCGCCAGCCGTTGCAATGCGGCTACAGAAGCGTGGGCCTGTCCACGCTCAAGGCAGCTCAGGAAGCTTACGGAGAGGTCGGTCCCTTTTGCGGCCTCAGAGAGCGTCATTGATCTCTCGCGGCGCAGCTTGCGGAGACGGTTCCCGATGGGCACCATGCTTGTGCCGCCGTTGGACGGTCGGCTGGCGCCATTCCGGGATCCGACCATGTTGTTCATCAAATGGCGGATGGCATCTACATTCAGGTTTTTCTCGAATCGTAGATGCTGGATGGATTTCAGTCTCTCAATTTCATCGCGCGTGTAGGTGCGGTAGCCACTCCTGGTGCGCCTGGGGTGCGTGAGTCCCGCATTCTCCCACTGGCGCAGCGTGGAGGAGTTGACGCTGAGCATCTTCGAAACTTCGGAGATGCGGAAGGAAAGATGGCTTGGGGCTGCGGGTTTGCTGGTCTTTGGCTTTTTCAGCATGAGGCAAGGAGTCAACAGGACTTCAAAGGTATCTTTTTAGCAGCCTGCAGCGCGGAGAGCAATAAGTTGATTAGCATTACAGGATTTCTGTAGGCTTTGTTTGCACAATTCTTCAGGATCAGCCAGGAGCTCACCCATGAGTACAGCCGTCGCGACATCCGCGCAATTGCCTCATTTCATCAACGGACAGTGGGTCGAATCCACCGCCAGTGAGTGGCTGGATGTTCCCAATCCCGCAACGGGTGAGGTGCTGGCACGCGTGCCGCTGGCGGGCGCAGAGGAAGTGAACAGAGCTGTCGAAGCGGGGGCAGCGGCCTTTCCTGCGTGGCGCAGGACCCCTCCTGAGGATCGTATTCAACCGCTCTTCAAGCTGAAGCACCTGCTCGAAGAGAACATTGACGAGCTGAGCCGCACCATCACACAGGAAAACGGCAAGACCTTCACCGAGGCCAAGGCCGAGATGCGGCGAACGATTGAAAACGTCGAGGTCGCCTGCGGCATTCCGATAATGATGCAAGGGCAGAATCTCGAGGACGTAGCGCGCGGCATCGATGAAATGATGATTCGACAACCGCTCGGCGTGGTCGCGATTATCACGCCGTCAAACTTTCCCGGGATGACTCCTTTCTGGTTTCTGCCTTACGCCATCGCTACTGGAAACACCGTCGTTTTAAAGCCCTCGGAGCGCGTGCCTTTAACGATGCAGCGGATCATTCCGCTTTTTGAGAAGGCTGGACTACCGAAGGGCGTGCTCAACCTGGTGAACGGCGGACGCACGGCGGCAGAAACGCTGATCGATCATCCCAAGGTACGGGCGATCAGCTTTGTGGGATCCACCCCAGCGGCCCGTGCCGTCTATGCCCGCGCAGGCGCGAACGGCAAGCGTGCGCAGTGCCAGGGTGGCGCGAAAAACCACGTCATTGTGCTGCCAGACGCAGACATGGACATGGCTACCCAGATCATCAGCGACAGCGCCTTTGGGTGCGCGGGACAGCGCTGTCTTGCAGTGTCTGTGGCGGTGACTGTCGGCGAGGCGCAGAGCCGCTTCCGCGATGCAATCGCCGAGTCGGCTGCGAAGTTGCGTGTGGGAAATGGTCTCGATGAAGGCGTGCAGATGGGGCCGGTGATTACGCAACAGAGCAAGACGCGGGTTGAGTCGCTGATCGGGCGGGGCAAAGAGCAGGGCGCGAAGGTGGTGCTCGATGGACGCGGCGCAAAGATATCAGGCTATGAGCAGGGCAGCTTTGTGAAGCCGACAATTCTGGATGCTGTCCCGGCGACCAGCGAACTGACGGACACGGAGATCTTCGGTCCGGTGTTGAGCCTGGTGCACGCCAATGATCTTGATGAGGCATTGGCGTTCCTCGAGCGCAGTCCTTATGGAAACCAGGCTTCGCTGTTCACTTCGAGCGGCGCGGCGGCCCGGCGTTTTCGGTATGAGGCTCCGGCGGGCAACATCGGTATCAATATTGGTGTTGCTGCGCCCATGGCTTACTTCCCTTTCAGCGGGTGGAAGGACAGCTTCTTCGGCATCATGCATGCGCAGGGTCGCGATTCGGTCGAATTTTTTACTGAAAAGAAAGTGGTGGTCGAGCGCTGGGCGAAGGAGCACTCGCGCAAGTTCTAGCTGCCGGTCATCGGCCACACAAGTATGACCAGGCGAGAGTTAATTTGCGATGACTGCCATTTCGCCGAGTTCGGCCGCTACCGCGTTTAGATTGTGTTCCATCACTCCCAATGCTTCGTGGAACTGCTCATCAGAGATAACCAGCGGCATCAGGAGCCGGATGACGTTATCGTATGTGCCTGCCGTAAGCACCAACACTCCGCTGCGCAGGCAGTGCTGGGCCAGCTTTTTCGCCGGAGCAGCCCAGGGTGCACCGTCGCGGTCGACAAACTCGATCGCCTGCATCGCCCCCAATCCGCGCACGTCGCCGATAAACGGATGCTGCCTCTGCCAGGCATAGGCTCGCCGTTGGAAGTGCTCGCCGAGCGAGCGGGCGCGAGCGAGCAGAGATCCGTCGGCAAACTCTTCGATGACGGCCAGAGCGGCCGCGCAAGAAGCCGGATTGCCGCCAAAAGTTCCACCGACGCCACCAGGAATCGGCGCGTCCATAATTTCTGCACGGCCAGTGACGCCGGCAAGAGGCAACCCTCCCCCGAGCGATTTTGCGGTGAGGATGAGGTCGGGCTCGATGCCGAAATGTGTGCACGCGAAGAGTTCGCCGGTACGGCCAAACCCGGTCTGCACTTCGTCGGCGATGAAGACGATGCCGTGCCTGCGGCAGATATCGGCGAGTGCAGACAGAAATCTCGCGGGCGGTACAACGAAGCCGCCTTCGCCAAGCACCGGCTCGATGATAACGGCGGCGACGGATTCAGCGGCAACAACGCGACGAAAGGTGTCGTCGAGGAGCTGCTCCACGTCCTCATGACTCATTGACAGACGCTCGCCAATGCGCGCAGCAGCGGGCAGACCGTAAGGGATGCGATAGACGTCAGAGAGAAACGGCCCGAAGCCATGCTTGTAGGGATGGGTCTTGCTGGTGAGCGACATGCCCAACATCGTGCGGCCGTGAAATGCGTCCTCGACGCAGAGGATCGCGGGACGCCCGGTGTGAGCGCGCGCTATCTTGATGGCGTTCTCGACTGCCTCGGCTCCGCTGTTCACGAGCAATGTCTTCTTGGCAAACTGGCCGGGCGCTATCGCGTTCAGCTTTTCTGCGAGTTCCACATAAGGTTGGTATCCGGTGACGGAAAAACAGAGGTGGAGAAACGCGTCGAGTTGTCGTTGCACGGCTGCGAGCACGCGGGGATTGCGATGTCCAACGTTGATGGTGCCGATTCCGCCAGCGAGATCGATGAAGCGATTGCCGTCGACGTCTTCGAGGACTGCGCCTTCAGCGTGGCGAATGAAGACTGGCGCCGAGGCGTAAACGCCGCGTGGAACCGCGTGAGTCCGGCGCTCGGTTAAGGTGCGCGACGCCGGGCCGGGAATTTCTGTCTTGAGTCTGATCGTAGGCATAACTCTAGTACCAGCCGATGGGTTGTTCGTTGAGATTAATGTGAACCTGCTTGGTTTCGAGATACTCGTCGATGCCGTGCACGCCCAATTCTCGACCAAAGCCGGACTGCTTATAGCCGCCCCAGGGAGCTTCAACGTACGTGGGCTGCATGTGATTGACCCAGACAATGCCGGCGCGAATTGCTTTGACCATTCGCAGCGCGCGGTAGATATCACGCGACCATACGGCTGCGGCCAGTCCGAAGGGAGTGTCGTTGGCGATCTTCAACGCGTCGGCCTCATCCTCGAACGGAATGACGGCAGCAACGGGACCAAAAATCTCTTCTCGTGCGATCCGTGCCGAGTTGTCTACGTCGTAGAAAATGGTTGGTTCAACATAGTAGCCGCGGCTAAATGCGGACGGCGTGCCGCCGCCGATGGCGACCTTCGCCTCGTTTTTGCCGAGGGACTGGTAGCGGCGGACGCGATCATACTGCTCGCGGCTAACCAGCGGCCCCATCTTCGTGGCGCGATCAAGTGGTGCTCCCAGTTTGATGGTGCGTGCCTTTTCGGTCATGGCTTCGACGAACTTCGGATAGATCGAACGCTCCACCAGCACGCGGCTGCCCGCGGAGCAGACTTCACCCTGGTTGATGAAGACGCCGAACAGCGCGCCGTCGATGGCTGCTTCAAAGTCGGCATCGGCAAAGAAGATGTTGGGCGACTTGCCGCCCAGTTCCAGCGTCACTCGCTTCAAGGTGTCGGCTGCGGACTTCATGATGACCTTGCCGACGGCGGCCGAGCCGGTAAAGGCAATCTTATCGACCTGCGGATGCGCGACCATGCGCGCGCCGGCGGTTTCTCCGAGGCCGGTAATGACGTTGACTACGCCGGGCGGCACTCCACACTCGCCCAGCCACGAGGCCAGCTTTAGCGCAGTCAGCGGAGTCTGCTCGGCCGGCTTGAGGACGCAGGTACAGCCTGCGGCGAGCGCCGGTGCCAGCTTCCACGCTGCCATCAGCAGCGGATAGTTCCACGGGATGATCTGTCCGGCAATGCCGACTGGCTCTTTCAACGACAGGCTGAGAGCATTGTCTGGAACCGGGTTGACGGTGCCTGAAATCTTCGTCGCCAGACCACCGTAGTACTCGAAACAGGTGACGGCGTCGGCCATGTCGAACTCGGCTTCGACGATCGGCTTGCCGGAGTTGCGCGATTCGAGTTCGGCAAGCGAGGCCGCTTCGGCGCGAATCTTCTGCGCAATGCGAAACAGAATGCGTCCCCGCTCCTGGGCAGTTGTCTGCGGCCATCCGCCGTGGTCGAAGGCATTGCGCGCTGCGGTGATAGCGGCGTCGACGTCGGCGGAAGTCGCATCGGGAATCTCGGCAATGACCTCTTCGGTGGAGGGGTCATAGACGGGAATGCGATTGGTCGAATTTCCTTCCTGCAATTCGCCGTTGATCAGCATTGGTTCCAGTTTGCTTTGCGTTACAGTCATGTTGCAGTCCTTCCAATTCTTTACTCGCCAGAATGTGAGAGCGCTGCGGCCGCGTCGGGCACCGGATCAACATTCGGAGCAGTCTTCTGCGCGTTGCGATAGAAGAGGTATGCCGATCCGAAGACCAGCAGGCAGCCGATGATCAGCTTAATCTCGTACAGCCAGATTGAGTTCACCGAGCGTGAAGGAATGAACGCGACGATGAGGCCGACCGTGGCGGCAAGCATCCCGGCAAATCCGTTGGCCAGCAGATAAAACTTCGGCGCGTTGAGGGCACTGCGGCCGTCCACGGTGTGCTTGAGGAGCGCTCCGAAGAGATAGCAGGTCGGCAGAAGCTGCAGAATCACAGCGAGGTCCAGCAGTGTAAGGTAAGCTTCGCCAACCGAGACGCCGAGAAAACTCATGAGCGTGAGCAGGGATGACAGCGCAGCGTAGATGATCAGGCTGACATAGGGCGTTCGGAAGCGAGGATGGATCTTGCCCACAACCGGAGGCAGATAGCGATCGATGCCGGCGACGAAGGGCAAGCGGGCCGCGCCGCTGAACCACGCGGAAGCAGTGCCCAGGATGGCGATGCACTCGAGAAATGCCAGCGGTGCAACGACAAAGAGCAGTCCGTTATGCGTGGCCATTACGTTGATCGCCTGCAGGATGCCAGAGAGGATGCCGATCTCCTGGTGAGGCAGAGCTATCAGCATCGCCGTGGTTGTTCCGATGTAGATGAGGCCGGCGATCAGTCCGCCCCAAAAGATCGCTACGGGCAAATTGCGCTTCGGATCGCGGATCTCATCGCCCATGATGGACGCGAGGTCCAGGCCGACGAGGCTGTAACAGATGGTTCCGAAGGCGGCGAACAATCGCCAGTCAGTGAACTGCGGACGCAGATCGGCGCGATGAAGCGCGCTGCCGTGATGATGCAGCGTGAGCGCGGCCAGCAGAATAACTACAGCGGCTCCGCCGACCGTTCCAGCTCCGCCGAGATTGTTGATCCATTTGCCGAATGAGAGCCCGCGAATGTTTAGCGCCAGCAGGAAGAGCAGCAGCCCTATCGCCATGCTGGAAGTGAAGAAGGGGTTGTCGGCCAGCTTTTGAATGCGCGGTCCAAATACGTACAAGCCGACACCTACACAGGAGAGGACCACCGTGGGCAGGTAGAAGACGTTCGAAAGCCAGTAGCACCATCCGGCGAAGAAACCGTGCTGCTCGCCAAAACTGCGCTTGGCCCAAAGATAGATGCCGCCTTCACCTGACCACTTCTGCGAGAGCTCGGTGACGGCGGCACCTTGCGGCCAGAAGTAACAAAGCATGGCCGCGATCCAAAGCCAGAGGGTGATGGGTCCAGAGGCAGAGATGGGCGGCACCATGTTGAGGTTCGCGACCGCAACAATGAACAGCAGGATCAGATCTCCGCGGCCCAGCACGCGCTTGAGGCCCGGAATGTGATTACCGCCCGGAACGACCTTTGCCAACGGCTGCCTCCCCCTGGGTTAACCGACTACCTGGGCCGAGCTCTCCTGTTGCGCTTTTGCGATAGATGGAGCCAATTCTTCAAAGGCGGACAAGTGGCGGTCGACGTCTGCCAGCGAGTGGGCGACGGAGATCGTCCACTGCTCGTCCCACCAGTAGGGCTGCGGCATTACGCCGCGGTTCACCATGCCAAACCAGTAGAGCCGCCAGAGGTCGGTGTCCACCGTCAACCATTCGCGATAGTTGCGAATCTTCTTCGCGTAGAAGAGCAGAGCTCCGTTTGCACCAGCACCCTCAATGTAGCCCTCGATGCTGTTCTTCTTCACGATCTGCTTGTAGCCCTCGACCAATGCATCGCTGATCTTGCCTATGTGCGCGTAACCCTCGGGCGTTAGCACATGATGAAATGTAGCGAGGCCAGCGGCCATCACAAGAGGATTGGTCGCGTAGGTGCCGGCATGAAAGACCTTATGGTGCGCGATCATGTCCATCACTTCCTTGCGAGTGGCAAAGGCCGCGAGGGGAAAGCCGCCGCCGATCGACTTGGCCAGCGTGACGATATCCGCCTTGATGTTGAAGTACTCGCAAGCTCCGCCGCGGCCCAGCTTGGCGCCGGTCTTCACCTCGTCAAAGATCAGCAGCGCGCCTTCTTTCGTGCAGATTTCGCGCAGTCCTTCCAGATATCCCGGCTCAGGCATGCAGATGCCGATGTTCATCATGATCGGCTCGACGATAATGCAAGCGATCTCGCCAGGATTTTCGGAGAACAGCCGCTTCACCGCGTCCATATCGTTGAATTGGGCAACGAGTGTATTTCTTACGGTGTCGGCCGGGACTCCACCACCAGCGGGTACCTGCGTTGGTCTATCGGGATCGCCATATAGCTCGGCCTTGGGCTTCATGCTGACCATCACAGAGTCGTGGACTCCGTGGTAGGCGCCTTCCATCTTGATGATTTTGTCGCGACCGGTGAAACCGCGCGCCAGCCGGATGGCATGCATCGTGACTTCGGTGCCGCTGCTGCCAAAGCGTGCCTGTTCGACCGGGAAGCGCTGGCAGATTTCCTCGGCCAGCTCGTATTCCAGGGTGTGAGGCATGCCGTACATTGTGCCGATTTCAAGGCGTTCCTGCACTGCGGCCACAACGGCGGGATGACAATGACCCGCCATCAGCGCGCCGAAGCAAAGATTGAAGTCGATGTATTCGTTTCCGTCGAGATCGTGGATGTGCGAGCCCTTGGCGTCTTTGACGAAGAGCGGCCACGGTTCGTAGCTGCGGAAGTTGCTGGCTACACCGAGCGGCAGGCGAGGTTCAGCCAGCTTGAGTGCGGCGCGCGACGAGGGGGTGCGCGATTCAAAGATCGAGAGTTCTTTTTCGAGAAGGGGATGCATCAGAGTTCTCCTTTGCCCCGGCGAGTGCGAACGGTCCCGGAGCGCTCAATAGGTCAACAAGGCAGAAGCGATGGCATCCTGAAATTGCCAACCAGATGGCCGATCGCCTGCAGGTTTGAAACTCGATCATGCGGGCACAGGAGCGACTCACTCCTCGCATAGCGAGCGAACCAGCGCTGCCGGCAGAATGTGCCGGCGATGCGAAAGCGTCTGGACAAGATTTGCGGGAAGATACGCCGCGGGGTCTTCAGATGGCCGGAGATTCTGCGAAACGCGCTCCGAAAAGGACGCAACAAGTTGTCGCATGCTGTTCGACAGCCATCTTGTTTCGAGTGAGAAGCCATTGCTGGCGCGCCCCTTGTTTCAGCCGTTTTTGCCCGTCCGGGGAATTCGAGTCCCGCTGATTTGCGGCCTTCACTTCAGTTTCTCAGGAAAGACATTGCCACGCGCAAAACCTTGTAGTAATTTTGCAAAATTAAGTAAACTTCGCACTTCGTGTCAAGCGAAACTGTGCGCCAGCATTGTCTTCCGTGAATCATCCTTACGAGGGACCCGATGAGGTTGCCTCCGCGATATTGAGGAGCGGTACTTGTTCAACCTTCGAAGGAATGCCCCGCGAACCAGTCTCGGGAGGCTCTTTCTTTTTTTGACGCTCAGCGCGCTGTGTTTTGTTTCAAGCTGCCGGAAGCCCACGCCGACGCTGAGCCTGCTGGTCTGGGAGGGTTATGCAGACCCTTCCTTCATTCAGGGATTTGAGGCCACCTGCCACTGCAAGGTAGTTGCCGCCTACATGGGATCGAGCGACGAGCTTGTCGCCAAGCTGCGTGGCGGCGCCGCATCGAACTATGACGTCATCACGCCTTCGAGCGACGTAGCGACGATGTTGTCGCGCTCGGGGCTTGCCGCGCCCCTTGATCTATCGAAAATTCCGAACTACTCGCAGGTTTCTCCCAAACTCACCGGCATGCCGCTGGTGAAGAATGATGGCAAGGTCTATGGGGTTCCGCTGACGTGGGGGCCGAATCCGCTTCTGTACGACAAGACTGCCTTCCCGCAGAAACCGGCCACGTGGGCCGAGTTATGGGACCCGAAGTACAAGGACAAGCTATCGCTGTGGGACGATCTTTCGTCGGTGTATATGGCCGCGCAAGTGCTCGGATTCGGGAAGCAGGACCCGACAGCAATCTACAACCTGAGCGACGCGCAGCTTGAGGAGGTAAAGGCCAAGCTGATCGCGCTGAAGCCGAATGTCCGCAAGCTGTGGAGCACAGGCGGGGAGCTCACGAACCTCTTTCAGAACCATGAAGTGATCGCGGCCATGGGGTGGCCGCTGGTTACGAATCAGCTTCGCAAGGCGGGCCTGCCGATCGAGGAGGAGATTCCTGCCGAAGGCACGACAGGCTGGATCGATCATCTGATGATCACGTCATCGAGCGAGAATAAAGATCTTGCCTACGCGCTGCTGAACTACATGATCTCCGCTCAGACGCAGAAGCAACTCAGCGACGTGACGGGATACATTCCGGCGAATCCTGAGGCTGCGTCTCTAATGACGCCCGAACAGCGTCACGGCCTGCATCTGGACGACATCGACAACTATCAGAAGCAGATTGTCTTCTGGCAGGATGTGCCGCGGCGCGCAAAGTACACCGAAATATGGAACGAAGTGAAGGCCAGCCAATGAACGCTCCACTGCATGCCGGGAGGGCTCATTGAGTAGTCATCCGGTCGCGGCGGAGCACGACGCTGCAACGCCGGGAGCTGAACCGGCGTTCCTGCGCATAGAAGATGTCGGCAAGAGCTTCGGTGCCCAGCGAGTGCTGGAGTCCATCTCGCTGAGCATTGATCGCGGCGAATTTCTGACCCTGCTCGGCGAAAGCGGATCTGGTAAGACTACCCTGCTGCGTATCATTGCCGGATTCGAGCAGGCGACGTCGGGACAGATCTTTCTCGAAGGGCAGCGCCTCGATAATCTACCTCCGCACCGCCGCCCCGTTCACACCGTCTTCCAAAGCTACGCGCTGTTCCCGCACATGAACGTCTTCGACAACGTTGCGTTCGGCCTGCGCGTGCGCGGAGAATCCAAAACGGAGACGAAAGCCCGCGTCGGGATGGCGCTCGCTAAAGTTCGAATGGAAGCGTTCGCCGCGCATTATCCGCGGCAGATTAGCGGAGGGCAGAAGCAACGCGTGGCGCTTGCGCGCGCGCTGGTCAACCGTCCGAAGGTTCTGCTGCTCGATGAGCCGCTTTCGGCGCTCGACGCCAACCTGCGCGTGGAGATGCAAAGTGAACTCAAGGAACTTCAACGGGAGCTTGGCATCACTTTCCTCTTCGTGACCCACGACCAGAGCGAGGCTCTGGCTATCTCCGATCGTGTCGTACTCCTGCATCGCGGACGAATCGAGCAGTGCGGATCGCCGCGGGAAATTTACGCCAGGCCGCGTAGCGTTTACGTCGCGACCTTCCTGGGCAAGAGTAACCTTTTGCAAGGCACGGTGAGGCGAGGCATGGCCGACTGCGGTATTTTCACCGTGCCCGTACGGTGCTCCGACGGCCCGGCTCTTTTCTCACTGCGCCCGGAGGCCATTGGTCCGGCTTCGGCAAACGCCGCCGACGGCCTCGTGCAGTTTCGAGCGCAGGTCGTTGCCGAGCAATTTCACGGCGCAAATACGCTTTTCAGCCTGCGATGTGCGAACGATGTTGAGCTGACAGCCCGTATTGCTGGGCCGCTGCACAGCGGCGGCATCATGAATTTCTCGTTTCGGGCCGAGGATTGCGTGCCACTCGAGAGCACCGAGAAGGACTAGCAGATGCGATCGTCGCGACGAAGTGCGATGCTTGTCACTCTTCCACCCCTGGCGTGGATCGCCCTCTTTCTCTTCGCGCCTTATTGCCTGCTGTTCTGCTACAGCTTCTGGAGCCTGAGCGAATTTCAGCAGATACTGCATCACTTCACTCTGGCGAACTACGCGCATCTCTGCACGAATCCGCTCTACCTGACCGTCATTCTTCGTTCGCTGCGCATAGCATTTTCGGTCGTCCTGCTGTCACTGCTGATTGGCTATCCGCTGGCGTTCTTTCTGGTTTTTCACGCTGGCCGCCATCGCTTTTTGCTCTACCAGGCGGTGATTATTCCACTGTGGGTCAGCTATCTGGTGCGCGCGTATGCGTGGAAAGTTATCTTTGGAAATGAAGGCGTGCTTAATACCCTGCTGCTCTGGTCGCACGCCGCGTCTCATCCGCTGAGCTCCCTTCTCTACAGTCCGTTCGCGGTGATTGTTACCCTCACACATATCTACGTACCGTTTGTGGTGCTGCCGGTCGTCGCCTCCCTCGAAAAGATTCCGCGGGAGTTGTTGGAATCGTCCAGCGACCTCGGCGCGCGGCCCTGGCAGACATTCCTTCGTGTCATTCTTCCGCTCTCGCTGCCGGGAGTGGTCTCGGGCGCAACCTTTGCGCTGCTGCTCAGTTTCGGAGACTTCCTTGCACCGCTGCTACTCGGCGGCCCAAGCAGCGTGATGATCGCCAATATCGTTGCGAACCTCTTCGGCGCTGACTACAACTGGCCACTAGGCGCAGCCGTCGCCGTCGTCATCCTGGTGATCGTGATTGCAATTCTCTCTGTAACGCAACGCATTGAGCGCCGCGAGAAGTTCGTATGAAGGACGCCCGCATGACTTTTGCGCGCAGGCCCGTGCTCCTCAGCGCATTCGCCGGTTGTGCCTATGCGTTTCTCTACTTTCCTATTGTGGTTCTTATCGTCTACTCCTTTAATCGTGATGGAGTTGGCGGATTCCCGCCGCGGCATCTCACCTTTGACTGGTACCGCGTTCTGTTTGCTGATTCCGCTATGTGGAGCGCGGTTGAAAACAGTCTTATCGTCGCGCTGGCCGCAGTGATCATCTCCATTCTCATCGGATTTCCCGCAGCCTACGCACTCGACCGCTACGCCTTTCCCGGCAAGGCAGCGTTCCAACGCTTCATCCTGCTTCCGCTGATCGTTCCCGGCGTCATCACCGGGATATCTCTGCTTCTGCTTGTTGTCAGCGGTGGATTCCACTTGAGTCTCATCACGGTCATCGTCGGACACGCCACCGCTCTGACAGCCGTCGCGACGACCGAGATTTTTGCCGGCTTCGCCAAGCTCGATCGCTCGTTCGAAGAGGCATCCGCCGACCTGGGCGCGAACGGACTGCAGACGCTTTGGCGCATCGTGCTTCCGCTGATGCGGACATCGCTTCTGGGCACAGCCCTGCTGGTGTTCACACTGTCGATGGACGAGATAGCGGTGACCTTCTTTCTGATAGGTCGCGAGAACACTCTTCCGCTTGAGATCTGGTCGAGACTGCGGCGCGGAGCGACACCAGAGATGAATGCGATCTCGACTCTCATTTTTGTTTTTTCGGTCGCGGCAATTTTCATCTCGCAGCGGTTGATCGCCGGCGGTGAAGCAAGGTCCGGTCAGGTCCTCGATATTGCCGGAGCGACAAAATGAATCCAGCACCGAACGGGCCGCAGACCGGGGCACGAGAAATAATGGCTACTCCAATAACGCGGCGCACATTCATCGCCAACGCAGCGCTGGCCTCCTGCGTTCTGCCACTGTATTCGCAGATCAGGGCGGCGAAGCCGACTCACTCCTGCATTGTTATTGGCGCCGGATTCGCTGGTCTTGCGGCTGCGTATCGCCTCAGCGCCGCCGGGTGGAATGTCACCGTGCTCGAAGCCCGGAACCGCACCGGCGGGCGGGCGTGGTCGTACCGCTTTTCTCAGGCTCCGGAACTGGTTTGCGAAATGGGTGGTGAGTGGATCGGCAAGGATCATCCGCGCATCCTCGCGCTCGCGAAAGAGCTCAATGTTGCGCTCGAGCCCCATGCCTTCCGCGTGTGGCTGCTGCAACATGAGCAGCTGTACGCGCCGGGGAGCTGGAATTTCTCCACCGAATCACAGACGGCGTGGAAGCGCTTCATGGACAAGTACAAGCATTCCACAGAACAGGAGAAGCGCCGACTGGATGAGTACGACTGGTGGACATGGCTGGGCAAGATTGGTGTGACAGACAACGATCGGCGCATTCGCGAAATCATGGACTCGACGGACTACGGAGAATCGATTCGCCAGGTCTCGGCCTATGTTGCCGCCGACGAATATGTCGACACCGATTACATTAATCCGGACAGCACCGATGAGATGGACTTCCACGTTCGCGGCGGCAACAGCGTGATCATCGATGCGATCGCGGCTCGGCTCGCTCCCGGCGCGTTGCATCTCAACTCGCCGGTCAAGTCGATTACGCAGCGCGACGGACGAGTGACCGTCACCACACCGAGCGAATCGTTCACGGCTGACTGCTGCGTCTTCGCCGCGCCCGCGTCGGTGCTGAACTCGATCCAGTTTGATCCGCCGCTTTCGCCGGCGAAAGCGCTCGCCGCCGATGAGTTGGAGTATGGTCGCATTATCAAATCGCAGATGCTGTTCGATCGACGATTCTGGCCGGCAGAAGACTTCTCGCTAATGAGTGATGAAACCTCTCACCAGTACTTCCACAGCACGCAGGGGCAACCTGGTCCGCGAGGCATTCTTTGCTCCTATTCTGTTGGAGACAAAGCCGACGTGCTTGCCTCGCAGACCACGGCGGATCGCCAGGCGCAGTTAATGCGCGACCTCAAAGCCGTTTCGCCCGAGGCCGCGGTCGCACTCGTCGACACCTTCGACCAGCCCTGGCAGGATGACCCCTGGGTGCACGGTGCGTATGCCATGTACCGCCCTGGCCAGTGGTTCCGCGTACGGCCCCTGCTCGAAGCACCGCACGGCAAGGTGCTTTTTGCAGGAGAACATCTGGGCGATTGGCAGGGCTTTATGGAAGGTGCCGTGAGCACCGGAGAAATTGCGGCTCATCACCTGCTGCACTGAATCTTTAGGGGAAGACGATTCGAATGGGATTCACCGACAAAGAACTCGGCATGGATCGAATGATCTCCCGCCGCGATTTCATGAACGGCGCGGCGATGGCGATTGGTGGGGCGGCCATTGCCGGACGAACAAATCTCTTCGGGCAGAGCGCTGGTGCTCAGACAGCCGAACCGCAAAACAAACCGGGCTATGATCCGCCGGCGCTTCATGGCATGCGCGGCAGTCACGAAGGTTCTTACGAGGTCGCACACAGCTTGCGCGACGGCAGCTTCTGGAGAAACGCCGGCAAGCCCATCGACACAGGAGAAACTTATGATCTGGTCGTTGTTGGAGGCGGTATCAGCGGGCTTTCCTCGGCGCGATTCTTCCACGAAGCCGCGGGCAAACAGGCGCGGGTGCTCATTCTCGAAAACCACGATGACTTCGGCGGCCACGCCAAGCGCAATGAGTTCAATGTCGACGGAACATTTCTGCTCGGGTATGGCGGCACATACTCGATCGAGAGCCCGGCTCCTTACAGCCCAGTCGCCAGACGCGTGATTCAGGATTTGGGCATCGATGTCTCTTCATACGCATCGCACAACAACGACGCGCTGTATCGCTCGCTCGGTCTGAAGCAGAAGATTTTCTTCAACCGCGAGACGTTCGGGACGGACAGTCTCGTTACGAGTCCGTACTCGCGGTGGGGCTCTGCTACCGCCGATCCCGACGGACAGAACTGGCAGGAGTTCGCCGCTCAGGCACCCCTGTCTGCCAAAGCGATAGCAGATGTGAAGCGCATCTACACGCTGGACGAAGATCTTTTCCCCGGCCTCAGCTCTGATGAGAAGAAGGCAAAGCTTGCGCGCGTCAGTTACGCAGACTATCTCGCGAACATCGCCAAGGTGGACCCGCAAGTTGTCGCTCTGCTGCAAGCTCATCCGCAGCCGCTCTATGGACTCGGAATCGACGCAGTATCCGCGCAGGATGCATGGGGGCTTGGCTTGCCTGGTTTCAATGGGCTTAAGCTATCACCCGGACCTGGGCCGGGCATGGGGCGCGATGCCATACACAACGACGAAGCGGAGGCGTATTTCTTCCACTTTCCCGACGGGAACTCATCGATTGCGCGTCTGCTCGTGCGCTCGTTGGTTCCGAACGCCGTGCCGGGCAGCTCTGCTTCCGACATTGTCACCACCCAGATCCGGTACGATCAGCTCGATCAGCTTGGCAATCCCACGCGCATTCGCCTCAGCGGCACGGTAGTGCGAGTGCGGCATCTGGGCGAAATGGCTACAACGAAGGAAGTCGAAATCTCCTATGTGCAGGACGGCCGGCTCTACACCGTGAAAACGGCGCATTGCGTCCTTGCCTGCTGGCATGCGGTCATCCCATACCTCACCAACGAGCTGCCGCCCGAGCAGAAACAGGCGCTCCGTTCGGCGGAGAAGGTTCCAATCGTTTACACCAATGTTGCGATCAGGAACTGGCAGAGCTTTCAAAAGGTGCAAGCGTCCAGCATTTACTCACCGGGTTGCTACTTCAGCGAGGCCAGCCTGGATCACCGTGTGAGCATTGGCAAATATCATTGCACGACCAGGCCCTCAGAGCCGATCGTACTCACGATGCACCGTTATCCCTGCTCGCCCGGCCTCCCAAGCCGCGAGCAACATCGCGCTGGGCGGCAAGATCTCTACGAGACTTCGTTCGAAACTTTCGAACGCAACATTCGCGACCAACTGGCGCGAAGCGTTGGGGCAGGCGGCTTCGATCCCGCGCGTGACATCGCAGCAATCACTGTTAATCGCTGGCCGCACGGTTACGCCTATCAGTACAACTCACTTTGGGACCCGTTCTGGCTTGAAGGTGGCCCACTGCCCTGTGCTGCTGCACGCCAGCCTTACGGGCGCGTTGCGATTGCCAATGCCGACGCAGACGCTTACGCCTACACGGACTGTGCCATCAACCAGGCGTATCGGGCGGTAGGTGAGCTGAAAGTTGGCAAGCCAATCGAAAGCTAGGTTAGACGTGACTCGGCCACGATGCATTTACGATTTCCTTACGAATGCCTTAACCGGTGCTTATTTCCGGCCTCCTAAACTGAAGAGTTTGCCAAAGCCATCCGTCTGCCTCATCTGCGCGATGACTGCAGCAGGCTATGGGGCAATCTCAGGAGGCACCAATGCAACAAAGGTTTTTGCTCCCAGAAAGCCGCGTATTCACGCTCAGCCGGCCCGTAGTCACCTTCTTTACCCTCTGCGTGTTTGTTCACAACATTTGTTTCGCTCAATCCAGTAAGGCCGATAGCGACGCTACTCCTGCGACGAAGTCCTCGGAAGGAACTATCTCGGTCAATCCGGGAAATGCTGCGCTGCTCAAGGAACTGGAGGCGATGCGCGCACGCATTGAAGAGCTCGAGAATCAGATCCGTAATCAGCAGGAAGCTGCGTCTCACGCGCAAATGGCGCAACCAAGTCGCTCGGGAGAAGCGAGCGAAGAAGCCGCCGCCGAGAGCGTTCCTTCTCCCGTGGCTTCGCAGGTGGGCGCCGAAAAAGCTATCTCGACTACGCCGGGTCTTCCTGCTTCCGGAAATCCGAAGGCGAAGACCGAGCCCTTTGCTTTCGCCGATTTCACGTGGCTCAATGGCAATCCCCGCACGAAAGAGGTGCCGTTCGATTCGAAATTCTTCACGCCGGAAATCCGCGCTGACGTCGACTACACGTATGATTTTCGCCATCCGCAGGACGATACGATTAGCGGATCGAGCGAGATCTTCCGCGCCAATGAAGTCCAGATCACCCAGATGGGCGTCGGTGGAGATTTTCACTACGATAATGTCCGCGCCCGCCTCATGACGCAGTTCGGCATGTACTCAACCACCACGCCCCGTAACGATTCGAGCTACTCACGCGGCCAGTGGCAGCTCGACAATGCTTATCGCTATCTCTCCGAAGCTTACGGCGGCTATCACTTCGACAAGATGCACGGCATCAATGTAGATGCCGGTATCTTCGTGTCCTATGTCGGTCTGTTCAGTTATTACAACTTCGATAACTGGGCATATCAGCCGTCCTATGTCTCTTCAAACACCCCGTGGTTCTTCACCGGCGTGCGCGCGCAATTCTTCCCGACGGACAAGCTGAAGATCGAGCCGTGGTTCGTGAATGGCTGGCAATCCTATGGGCGCTTCAACGATCGCCCCGGCATTGGTGGCCAAATCCTGTGGCGTCCTAACGGGCGTCTTTCCATACTCGGCAATCAGTATGCGTTGGGCGAAGATGCGCTCAACACGCCGGGACGCGTTCGCTATCACACCGATGACAGCGTTCAGTACATGTACTACACCAATCCGAGCGGCATGCTCAGCAAAGCGGCCTTCTCGCTCACCGGAGACATGGGTTGCGAGCACGGCGGGGGCGTGAGCTGCGCCGGCGATTCAAAGAAGGGTCCCAAACAGAGCTTCCTGGGATTCATGGCTTACAACCGCCTCTGGTTTGACCGGGATCTCTTCGCCCTGACGATCGGTGGCGGCGAGATCAACAACCCGGGCCGCTATCTTGTGCTGCTTCCGCCGATCAATGGAGCAACGGCAACCTCGGGCACACCTTACTTCACTGAGAATCCGGGAGATAAGTACAAGGGGTGGGATGTTTCCAGCACGATTGACTACATGCCCAGCCAGTACATTACATGGAGGATCGAGTACAACCACCGCGCCGCGAACGTGCCTTACTTCTCCGGACCAGGCGGGGTTACGCCTCCCGGCGGCAATACCGGCGCTCCAGGATCATTTGTTCCCGGGTGGGCGCCCGATTTGAGGAACAGCGAGAACCGCATGACCGGGGCCATTCTCGTCAAGTTCTAGGCGGCGATTTTTCGCCTGCTCCTTTCGCCAGCTACCTCGCAAGGTAGCTGGCATTTTGTTTTTCGGAGATGATGCCACGGTCAGTTAGTCTGAATTGGCCTCTCTACTTTTACTTCACAGGTACGCTCATGCGGATGCGTCTGGCCACGTTGTCTTTGCTTCTTTGCCTCGCTGCCAATTCGCCGGGTGCGGTTGCGCCTTCCTCGCCTACTCCTATAAAGGTTGTCGTCGTCGCGATGTATGAAGCCGGAGAGGACACGGGCGATACGCCCGGCGAGTATCAGTACTGGGTGGAGCGAGCGCATCTGGATCGCGTGCTTCCCTTCGATGCGGGCTTCCACCATCTCCGTATGAACGATCAGGGAGTGCTGGCGGTGCTCACCGGCGTGGGCACTGCGAAGGCCGCGGCGACGATCATGGCTCTCGGCCTCGACCCGCGCTTCGATCTCACGCATGCTTACTGGCTGGTCTCCGGGATCGCGGGAGGGGACCCGGCTGATGTCTCGCTCGGCTCGGCCGTGTGGGTGCACTGGGTTGTCGATGGGGACATCGGTTACGAGATCGATGCGCGCGAGATCCCTTCAGACTGGCCGACGGGTTATGTTCCCCTGCGCAAGTCCACACCCTATGAGCAGCCTGTCACTCCTCCGGATGGACAGCTCTACGAGCTAAACCCCTCGCTTGAGGACTGGGCTTACACGCTTACGAAGAATGTCCCGTTGACTGACACCGAAACAATGCGCGCGAAGCGCTCTCATTTTGAGCAGGCAGCCGCATCGCGGCCCCCGTTTGTGACGCAGGGCGACGATCTTTCCGCGTCAACCTTTTGGCATGGCAAGAAAATGGACGAGTGGGCGAATGCCTGGGTTCGTTATTACACAGGTGGCCAGGGCAACTTTGTCGTCTCGGGGATGGAGGATACTGGCACGCTCCAGTCGCTGACCTTTCTCGCCCAAGCCGGCAAGGTCGATCTGAAGCGCGTCCTCGTGTTACGTACGGTGAGCAACTACGATCAGCCTCCGCGTGGCCTCACGGCTGCCGAGAGCCTGGCGGAGCAAAAAGTCGGCAGGTACGGAGCCTACCTGCCTGCGCTCGAGGCGGCATGTTCAGTCGGCCGTCCGGTCGTCGACGCCATCGTGCTCCACTGGGACCAGTACCGAGATCACTTGCCTTCCGACAAATGACTGACACTCGCAAACGGCCACTCGGCGCGACGACGCGCGCGAAGCAGATACAGAGCGGTTCCTGTAACGGCAACGACCGCCGCGTAGATCATTTCCCGGGAGGCGTCTGGGCGGGAGAAGAGGATGAACAGAAATCCACCGAGAGCCAGCAGTGGTGGCAATGGATAGAGCCACATGCGGAAGGGTCTGGACATCTCGGGCCGACGCACGCGCAGCACTATCACACCTATTTGCTGCAGCACGTACTGAAGCAAAATGCGGATCGCCACCAGTGCTGCAATCACCTGCGACAGATTGAAGAAGCAGAATAGTGTCGCGACCGCGCCCAGCGCCAGCAACGACACATTCGGAAACCGGTGCTTTGGGTGCAGGCGCGCAAACGCGCGGAAATAGTTCCCGTCGGCTGCTGCAGCGTAGGGCGCTCGTGAGTAGGCCAGAAGCAGCGAAAACACCGAAGCAAAGGCCGTCCACATCACCAAGAGCGCCAGCACCCTGGCCATCGCGCCGCCAAAGGTGCGTTCCATGAGAACTGCAACCACTGCAAATTTTGCCGTGGTAGCGCGCGTCATCTCTGCCATCGGAATTACTCCCGCGACGCTCACGTTCATGCTCAGGTACAGGATCGCTACAACTACGATCGACCACAGCACAGCGCGCGGGATGGTTCGGTCCGGCTGCTTCACCTCCCCGCCGAGGAAGCAGACGGTGTAATAGCCCCAATAGTCGTAAGTGGCCAGAAGAGTGGCGGTGCCCAGACCCTCGAAGAATCCCGCATTCAGCGAGAATGAGCCATGCGGCGCCGACAGGAGCGCGGGGTGGAAGTGGGACGCGCCAGCGACGATCACCGCGCCAATCGTGAATAGCACGCCTGCGGTCATTATCCAAGCCATGCGCGCAATCGTTCCAACGTTGCGGTAGAGCAGCACGACCGCTGTCACGCATGTGGCTGCCGCAACAAGACTCACTATGCGGATTCGGCCATCCAACACCGGAGCGTTCAGCTGCGGCCACAGATATGCGGCATATTGCGCGAGGCCAATGCAGCCCGAAGCGATGGATAGCGGAGCAGTGAAGCCGAGTTGCCAGATATAGAGGAATGAGATCAGCCGTCCAGCGCCTTCGCGTCCATAGATTTCGCGCAGGAAGGCATACGAACCACCGGCCTCGGGCATTGCGGCACCCAGCTCCGCCCACACCAGGCCGTCGCACATCGCGATCAGCGCACCGAGCACCCAACCCAGGATCGGTCCCCACCCCCCCAAAACCCCGCCCATAGCCGCCACCACAAGTGGAAGCGTGATGAATGGGCCAACGCCGATCATATTCATCATGTTCAGCGAGATGGCGCTGCTGAGTCCGACTTTGCGTTCGAGCGAGGGCGCGGGCTGGGCGGAGTCAGTCAATCGTGTGGGTGCGGGAATTCGATAAGATGGCTCGAAGACAAGACTATCTCAGGACGGCTCTTTCTCCGCTTGAAAGGCTTTGCGTGCGCGGATGATCTGGTCGTGATGCTCCTCTGCCCAGATCCACACTCCGCAGAAGGCCGCGCCGAGGCTGTGGCCCAGTTCGGTGAGTTCGTACTCAACTCGCGGCGGAATTACCGGATGGACTTTCCGTGTGACCAGGCCGTCGCGCTCCATCTGCCGAACAGTCTTGGTGAGCATCTTCTGGCTGATGCCTCCCACCAGTTCGCCGAGCCGCGTGAAGCGCACCACCCCATGTTCCGCCAGCACCTCGAGCACGAGCATGGTCCACTTGTCGGCGACCCGCTCGATGATCTCACGCACCAGCGCTTCAATCTTCGGATCGCTTTCGGGAGGTGGCGCCGACTTCGCGATCTTCGCCTGGACTTCGCGGACCCTGGTCTTCTCCTTCGCGAGCAGCTTCTTCAAACTCTCACTCTCCGTCAGGTAAGTATAGAACAAAATAGTGCCTACTTCCCATTGGAGAGTGATGTGGATATGCTCATCAAAGAGAGGACACCACATGAACATATCGGGTAACACTATCCTCATCACTGGCGGCGGATCGGGCATCGGGCGCGGCCTTGCGGAAGCGCTGCACGTGCTCGGAAATCAAGTCATTATCGCCGGCCGCCGGCGGCAGGTGCTTGACGAGACGACGGCAGCGAATCCGGGCATGAAATCCGCGACACTCAACATTGAAGATGCGGCCAGCATCCGCGACTTCGCTGTACAGATGGAGAAGGATTATCCGTCGCTGAATGTCGTGATTCAGAACGCGGGCATCATGCGGCCGGAAAACCTGAAATCGCAAAACCTGGCCGACGCCGAAGCGATTATCACTACGAATCTGCTGGGGCCCATGCAGTTGACTTCGGCGCTGCTGCCGCTGCTCCAGAAACAGCCACAGGCGACTGTGATGACCGTCTCTTCCGGGCTGGCGTTTGTGCCACTCGTTTTGACGCCTACGTACTGTGCGACCAAGGCGGCGATCCACTCCTACACGCAGTCGCTGCGTCACCAGCTGAGGGACACGAAGGTCGAGGTACTGGAACTGATCCCGCCCTACGTCCAGACGGAGCTTATGGGTGAAGCTCAGGCGGCCGATCCTCGTGCGATGCCGCTGCGAGACTACGTTGCCGAGACGATTGAGATCCTGAAGACACAGCCCACGCCGCCGGAGATTTGTGTAAAGAGAGTAGATTTTCTTCGCCATGCTGCCGAAAACGGCAATTATGACGACGTCTTCAACACACTCAACGCGATGCTCCCTCATTAGAAGCAAGTGGCGGTCCGCTGCGGTCAGTGGCGGACTGGCACTTTGCCGCCCCCCCTCTCGCGTCTGGCGGACTGTAAACTGGCAATACATGCATGACGCCGCCCTGATTCGCCTGCGCCCTGCCGCCCTGCTTGCTCTAACCTGCCTGTTCGCCGCGCCTGTATTCGCGCAGGTGACGCCGTGGCAAACCGCCGTCACTGCCTCGCCCGACGCGCACGCGCTACCCGAAGACCGCGGCGCTGACGGTCTCGCGCAGACGCTCAAGAAGCTGCACACCTGGGCCAGCCTGATGATGATCGTCGCGCATCCCGACGATGAAGACGGCGGCATGCTCACGCTTGAGTCGCGGGGCTTCGGGGCGCGCACTGCAATTCTTACGTTGACGCGCGGCGAGGGCGGGCAAAACGCAATGTCGAGCGAGGAGAACGACGCGCTTGGCCTTATCCGCACCAACGAACTGTTACTCGCCGACCAGTATTCGGGCACCGAGCAGTTCTTCTCGCGCGTTGCCGATTACGGATTCTCGAAGACCATCGACGAAGCCCACCAGCAATGGGGACGCGATCGCGTGTTATACGACGTTGTCAGGGCCGTGCGGATGTACCGCCCGATGGTCATCACTTCGGTTTTCACCGGCAACATCACCGACGGGCATGGACACCACCAGGTCTCAGGCGAAGCGGCACAGGAGGTCTTCAAGCTGGCCGGCGACCCGACGGTCTTCCCGGACCAGATCGCGCAAGGCCTGCGGCCATGGTCGCCATTCAAGGTCTACGCGCGCATTCCTTTCTTCGCGGCGACCAGTCAAGGCATCTATGACTACGCGACAAACAAGTGGTCTCCAGTCCGGTTCTATGACTACGTGACCGAGCAGTGGAGCAACACGGTTCCGTCGACCGACATCGAGATCGCCGAGGGCACGTTCGACCCTATCCTGGGCCGGTCGTACATTCAGATGTCCCGCGAAGGCTGGAGCCAGCAGAAGTCGCAGAACGGCGGCGGGAATATTCCTCTGCGCGGGGCATTCAATGTCGGGTACCACCGCTACGGCTCGCACGTTCCGATCAAGGAGCCGGAGACGGGCTTCTTCGACGGCATTGATACCTCCCTGCCCGGCATCGCCACGCTCGCGCACGGAGACACTGCATTTCTGACTACGGCTCTCAAAGACATCGATCAACATGTCATGACGGCGACCTTCGGATATCTACCGTCGAATCCGGAAAAGATCGCGCCGGAACTGGCGATTGGATACAGCAAGACTAAAGAGCTGATTGACGCAGTCAACGCCAGCGCCCTCAGCGCGGACGACAAGGCGAACGTCGTCCATGAACTGCAGATCAAGCTTGCCCAGTTCAACACGGCGCTGGCCGAGTCGCTGGGACTTCATGTCAGCGCGCTCGTGATCCCTCACACAGAAGACAAGCCGGCCCCGCTGCCTATCTTCGCGGCGGAGACGGCGACCACCGTTTCTCCGGGCGCCGAGTTCGATGTGCGTCTCCACGTCACCAGCGCATTACCATGGACGGCGGGCGGGCAGCTGCGCCTCACGCGGACGTGGCTGGAATCATCGGGGCTCGAGTCTTCGGGCGAAAAGCAGTGGAAGATTACGCGGCTGGGCACACCGGGGATGGATGTCACGTCGAGTAGTGCGGGCGATGCCATCTATCGCGTCGATGTGCCTCATGACGCGGCTTACACGCGACCCTATTTCACGCGGCCAACTCCCGAGCAGCCTTATTACGATATATCCGACTCGAGGCTGCTGAATCGGCCGCTCGCGCCGTATCCGCTGGCCGGCTGGGCGGAGTTCAACTACAACGGGGTTCCCATCCGCCTCGGCCAGGTGGTGCAGACAGTGCATCGCGAACATGGATACGGCGATCTCTACCAGCCGCTGGCGGTTGTGCCGCAGATCTCGGTGAACCTGCCCTCGGCCGCCGGCATTGTGCCGCTCGGCTCCACAGCCTTTCCGCTGACGGTTTCCGTAAAGAACAGCCAGCAGGAGGCCAGCGACGGCACTCTTCATCTTGATCTTCCTGCTGGCTGGATGTCGGACCCGCCGGCGTTTCAGTTCCACCTGCGCGCCAACGAGGCTGTCCCCGTTTCATTCAAGATTCATCCCACGTCTCTCGCCACGGAGAATTACACGCTCAAAGCCACCGCGCAGAGCGGGAACAAAGTCTTCAGTGAAGGCTTTCAAACGGTGGGTTATCCAGGTCTGCGGCCCTATTACTACTACCAGCCGGCGACCTATCGGGCGCGTGGAGTCGATGTGAAAGTGGCTCCCGGCCTGAATGTCGGATACGTAATGGGCACAGGGGATGAAGTGCCGCAGGCACTCGAGCAGTTGGGCATCCGTCCGCACCTGCTCAGCGCGGGCGAGATTGCCTCAGCAGACTTGAGCCATTACAACGTTATTCTCGTCGGCATTCGCGCGTATTCGAACCGGCCCGAGCTGGCTGCTAACAGCCAGCGGCTGCTTGATTATGTGAAGGCGGGCGGAGATCTGATCGTGCAATACCAGAGCGGAGGCTTTCGCGGGTACGGGCCGTATCCCTACTCACTCGGGCACGCGGAGAGAGTTGTAGATGAAAGCGCCCCAGTGATGCTCACCGATAATCCGCTCTTTCAGTCGCCGAACAGCATCACTTCCGCCGATTTTGACGGCTGGGTGGAGGAGCGCGGTCACTCCTTCCTAGAATCCTGGGATAGCCATTACTCCGCTCCAACCGAGACGCACGACCCGGGACAGGAACCTCAGCACGGCGGCCTCATCGTAGCTCCCTACGGCAAGGGGACCTACATATATGTAGCCTATGCCCTTTACCGGCAGTTTCCGGAGGCGGTGCCGGGAGCTTACAGGATTCTGGCCAATCTGATCAGCGCGGGGAAGGCGCCAGCTCAGGGTTCGGGCAACAGATAGCTCTGTCTCTATTGGCGGCAACCATTATTTCTTCCCAGCAATTCGCTTTTCCAGCAACACGGTCACCATCTCGCCAGGCTGCTTCCCGATCGCTTGCCGGATCTCGGTCTTGACGGGGAGTTTATGCGTGCCGTCGCCCAACGCCATAAATGAGCTTTGAAATGGATGGCCATCAATTTTTCCGCTGACCTTGACTAACCCGCGGGTCCCAAAGAATTCAACGGAGTCGGGCCAGATTACATAGGTCCAGCCGCCTTTCTTCGGGCTCTTTTGCAGCTTGGCGGTAAAGGTCTTGTTCAACATGCTAGGCGTCCGTTTGCGATCGCGTAAAGTCTACCATCCAACAATTCGACCATCGCAGATTGCGGCAATAACTTTGCTAGGTATTTGACTCTTCGATAATTGCGGGCCGTTTTTCACAGGGCATCGCGTATAGTTTTCCCGGTTATTCACCGAAAATTCGCGGGATTTTTACAAAGCCCTGCGACCATCAAGCTCGGGTAACGTGTGTCGCGGTTCCCGAACCTTCGTCGCATCCCCAAAGCGTGAGAAACATACATGGCGGGAGTTCCGTGCATGTGTGATTGGGTCCCGCAATTCCTTGACCTGGCTGCGTTTGCAGTCTTCGGTTAAGCAACAGTAACTCATAACATGAGAGGCCTAATGAATACCAACTTGAAGGCGCTGGCGAGTCTTGTACTTGCATCGGCTGTCGTGGCGAGCTATGCGCAGACCTCGACCGGCAGCGCTAGCACGACCAAAAAGAGGACCGTGACCCACAAGACGGCTCCGGCAAAGCCGTCGGTGGAGTCCCAAATCGAAGAGCTCCGCAGCGAGATGAGTTCGCAGCGCGGACAGATTTCGACCCTCCAGCAGCAGCTCGCCGATCGCGATGCCCAGCTCCGGCAGGCTCAGGAGGCGGCTTCGGCTGCCCAGGCTGCGGCGCAGCAGGCTCAGCAGGCGGCGCAGGCAAATCAGGCAGCCCTTACTGAAAATCAGCAGTCTGTCAGCAGCCTGCAGGGCGCAGTCACCGATCTGAAGACAAACAATCAGTCGATCGTGACCACCATCCAGGACAACCAGGCGCAGGTCAAGAAGGCGATTGACAATCCCGACGCGATTCACTTCAAGGGCATCACACTCTCTCCGACAGGGAGCTTCGTGGCGGCTGAAACAGTGTGGCGTAGCGGCGCGACAGCTGGGGGCATCAACACGCAATTCACCGGGGTTCCCCTTAATCACTCCGATGCAGCCCAGTTATCCGAGTTTTACGGCTCGGGCCGCCAGTCACGAATCGCCCTCAGAGCTACCGGCAAGCTCGACAACATGACACTGACCGGCTATTACGAAGCTGACTGGCTCGGCACCGGCATTACCTCGAACAACAATCAGTCCAACAGTTACGTGCTGCGGCAGCGTCAGATCTGGGCGCAGGCGGCTCTGAACAGCGGCTGGAAGTTCACCGGTGGCCAGATGTGGTCCCTCGCGACTGAGACCACACACGGTCTTGATAACGGCACCGAAATTCTCCCCGCTACCATCGACCCGCAGTACGAAGCCGGCTTCGTGTGGACGCGGCAATATGCCTTCCGCGTAACCAAGAACTTCTTCAATAATCAGGTCTTCCTTGGCGCTTCGGCTGAAGATCCCGAAACTCTGAACCCGGCCGGCAGCAGTCTGCCGCTGAATGAAGTGATCGGCGCAGCTGGAAACGCCGGCGGTCTCTACGACCCCAACAACAATTACTCATTCAACCTGGCTCCAGACATTATCGCCAAGGCGGCATTCGAACCCGGCCAGGGAAAATATGGCCACTATGAAGTCTTTGGCATTGCCCGCTTCTTCCGTGACCGCGTTTACCCGAACGCATCGGCTGCCCCGCCGACTGGTTCGACTTCCCTTACCGGCACTTCGGCCGGCGCTTATAACGACAGCACGGTCGGCGGCGGCATTGGTGCCAGCGGCCGTATCGCCATCCTTGATAAAAAGCTCACTCTCGGCTTGAAGGGATTGTACGGAGACGGCACCGGACGCTACGGCTCCTCAACCATTGCCGATATCACACTGCGCCCGACGGGCCAGATTGCACCGCTGCACAACTTCGACGCTCTCGGCACTGTGGAATTCAACCCGACTCGACGCCTGATGCTCTACACCAACTACGGCGGCGATTACGTCTTCCGCAACTACTTCGGCAAGGTCGGCTACGGATCGCCGCTTACCAACATGAGCGGCTGCCGTGTCGAACCGCTGCCGGGTGGCGCGGCAAACGCGAATGGCGGGAGCGGTTTTTCGCCATCCACCCCGGCCAACTGCGGGAACCAGAACAAGGACATCCAGGAATTTACCGTTGGCTACTGGTACGATATCTACCGCGGAGAGAAGGGACGTCTCCGCCAAGGCATCCAGTACAGCTATTTCCAGCGTGCTCTCTGGTCAGGGGCCGGCGGTACAGCCAACCCGGGCGGCGGTGCCTACGGCGCCGACAGCATGTGGTGGACCTCATTCCGCTACTATCTCCCGTAGTTAGCAGCAGAAACAAATACAAAGGGCATCCGCAATGGATGCCCTTTAATTTTGCGCTGCTGCCCACAGGCTATTTCTTGCTTCGGGCCTTACTGTACGCCGCCAGAAATGCATCCGCCGTGTATTCCTCAAGATTCTCAGGGGACTTTCTGCCAAGCTTTTTATTGAGGAAGAACCGCCCGTAGATGATCGGCCCAAGCAGCAGTGCAAGACCGACCTCCGGATCAATGCCCGACTTCAGCACGCCTCGCTTCTCTCCACGCTTGATCAGGTTGGTTAATGCTGTCCGCGCCGGCTCGATCGCACGGTTGCGCCAGGCTACACCAAACACCTGGTTTCGCGAGGCATACGCAATCAGGTGCGGCATAATTCTCTCGCGCAGCGGCTTGCATTCGGGCGCCCGCTCGTGGCGGAGCTGCGCAATCAGGTCGGCACGAAAATCTCCTGAATCGAAGACCGTTGGCTCCTCGTCGAGTCCAAACAGATGGGCCATGACTTCGAGAGCGAGACTATCCTTGTCTGGCCAATGCTTGTAAATGGTCGCCTTGCTCACACCAGAGGCGTCGGCTATGGCGTCCATGCTGGTGGCGTCAATGCCGGAGGCTGAGAAAAGTTCCGCCGCAGCTTCCAGCACCTTGCTGTGCGCCTCTGCGCTTCTCGGTCTTACCATCCGTTCAGCTTCAATTCGCTAGACTTCAATTTCTACACCTCAATCTTCGAGAACAGGTACGCGCCAAGGCTCAGGAACGCCAGCGCGATCAGTCCGAGCAGAGACGCGTTGAACGCTGGACTGAAGTGCCACTGGTTGATCAGCGCGCCGCGCAGCCCATCCACTCCGTACGTCAGCGGATCGAGCCTGGTGATCACCTTCATCACCACTCCCAGATTGGCTAGCGGATACAGCGCGCCCGATAGGAAGAACAGCGGCAGGACAAGAAAATTCATGACCAGTTGAAAACCCTGCATGTCCTTGATCGTCGATCCAATCGCCGTTCCCAGAGCGGCGAAGACCACCGCAATCAGGATTACGAAGAGAAATGCAACCGGAACCGCCATCCAGCTGTGCGGCCGGAACCCTGCGATGAGGCAGATGACGAGGATCAGCGTACCCTGCAGCACCGCGACGGTCGCTCCGCCCAGCGTGCGCCCGATCATGATCTGCATGCGCGACACTGGCGCGACCAGTGTTTCTTTGAGGAAGCCGAACTGGCGGTCCCACAGCATGGCGATGCCCGAAAAGACAGAGCTGAAGAGCACGGTCATGCCGATAACGCCGGGCGCCATGAACTGCAGGTAGCTCCCTAACCCTGCCTTCTGAAAGACCGGACCGAGCCCGAAGCCCAGCACCAGCAGATACAGGCATGGCTGCCCCAGTGACACTACAATCTGCACCCGCGATCGCACATACCGCTTCAGTTCACGCAACCACAAAATGTATATCGCGCCCACTTATCGCCTCCACATCTGCGCTACCTGCCGTAAGGCAGCCTTCGAATCTGCGCCCTCGTCTCGCAGCGATGACCCCGTGAGAGCGAGAAAAGCTCCCTCCAGCGATTCGGTGTTCGTCTGGTCTTTCAGTTCTGCCGACGTTCCCTGCGCCACAATCTTCCCGTGGTCCATGATCGCGATGCGATGTGCGACCTTGTCGGCCTCGTCCATGTAGTGCGTAGTGAGAAAGACGGTAGTGTTCTCTGTCTCGTTCAGGTGCTTCACGTGCGTCCAGAGCTGGTTGCGGCTCTGCGGATCCAGCCCCAGTGTCGGCTCGTCGAGAAAGAGGATCCGCGGCGTGTGCAGCAACCCGCGCGCAATCTCCAGCCGGCGCTTCATGCCGCCGGAGAATGTCTTCACGTAGCTGTCCTTCCTGTCCCACAACTCGAAGAGCTTCAGCAGCCGCTCCGTGCGCTCGCCGCGCAACTTGCGCGGCACGTGATAGAGCACACCATGCAGGTCCATGTTTTCCCAAGCGGTCTGCTCCTGATCGAGACTGGGGTCTTGAAAGACGATCCCGAATCTCTGCCGGGCTTCCTTCTGCTTCACGGTTGGATCCAGGCCATCAAGTTCGATCTTTCCGCCCGACGGCCGCAGGAGCGTGGTCAACATCTTAATGGTGGTCGTCTTACCCGCCCCGTTCGGGCCGAGAAATGCGAAGATTTCACCCTGCGCCACATCGAAGGAGATGTCCTTGACGGCGGTGAAATCTCCAAACGTCTTCACCAGGTTCTGCACGCGAATCATTTCCGCCTCGTATTACTCCACGAGCAATACTGAACGGTTTAGTTTAGTTTGTCAATGATCAGGCCTCGTAAATGCTGGCTTTCTTCCCGCAATCAAGGTATCTATGGGGCTGATTCCGCGTTTATTGCGTCTTTTAGGCGGGGGGCGTCTGCTACATGCTTGGATCTATCCATGGAACAGGACGAGTATTCGCGGTTCTGCTCGTTCCCGCTATCGCGCTCGCCCAGTCCGTTCCCGACAACTCTGCGCCCCCTGCGACGATTCAGATCACCTCGCGCATCGTCTACGTGGATGTCGTCGTTCGAGACGGCTATGGCCGCATTGTGCGCGGACTCACCGAAAAAGACTTTCGCGTTCTTGAAGACGGCAAGCCGCAGAAGATCGACTTCTTCCGGGATCACACGCATGACGCGCTGCCCGCTCCAGGACAAGCGACCAACAAAGACGGCTCCCTAAGTTTCAGTAATGTCGATCCCGGAGGGGAGCAGAGCACTTCGATCAACATTATCCTGTTTGATTTTTTCAACACGGCGCCGCAGGACCAGCTCTATGCGCGCCAGCAGATGATCCGCTTTCTGGAGAATCTGCCTCCGGGACGACAGACTGCTCTATTCGTGCTCGGCACGCGCCTGAGAATGCTGCAGAGCTTTACCGGCAGCACCGATCGCCTGCTCGCCGCCGCAAAGGCGATGAAGCTGGAGACTTCGACGGTTGAGACCGTGGGCGGGCAGCAGCAAAACATAGATATGGCTGATAGGTTTGCAGCCGCGATTGGCAGAAGCGCGTCCGGCATAAATCCCGTAAACCTCGGAAACACCTGGCAGACAGGCGAGAATGTCCAGCGCGCGACGGACGTCACGAAAACCGCACTCGATCAAATCTCGGCCGCGGTGAGCGGTTACCCGGGACGGAAGAACCTCTATTGGCTGGCTGACACCTTTCCGCTCTACGGCGGCCCCACCCTCGAGATCAACGAACTGTCACAGGCTGCCTTAAGCAACACAATGAGCACAGCGGATGAGGCAGACGCGAATCGCGCCGTCGCTACGGCCCAGATCGCCATCTATCCCATAAGCCTGGCGGGGCTGGAGGTCGGCGGCTCAGGGCCCGAGTCTAACTTGGCTCCAAACGGACAGGAACTGCAACGGCAGTTCAACAACCGTAACGCCATGCATGAGTTGCTGAACAATATGGCCGACGCCACCGGAGGCCGCGCTTATTACGGCACGAACGATTTTGCCGGCGCACTCGCTCGGGGTTTCGAGGATGGATCAAGCTACTACACGCTCGCGTATAGCCCGGAAAATCATAACTGGAACGGTCACTTCCGCAAGATTGCGGTTAAGCTGGATCAGCACGACTCCCTCTCCTACCGCCGAGGATACTACGGCGTTCCTGACCAGCCCGCGAGCCAGATCAACCCGGCCGGCGTCCTGAACGCAGCTCTCCAGCCGGACACGCCCGAATCCACCATGCTGCTGCTCAGATCGAAGGTGCAACTCCCGGATGCGCAGCATGCCGTGGTGCGGGTCGATTCGGTGATAGACCCCGGCAATGTCACGTTCTCGACGGATGCCAAAGGACGCCGGCACGCGCACCTGCTGGTCACGCTGGTCGCCATCCCTACCGAAGGGTCTTACATCGAAGGCAAGAAGCAGGCTGCATCTCCGCTGCCTCAAACCGCCGGCGCTTACATCGTTGACCTCGACCCTGAGGCATTCCGGAAACTTTTCGCTTCAGGCATGCCGATGCATCAGGAACTGACGCTGCCCCCCGGCGCGTACCGCCTCCGCCTCGGTGTCACCGATCTCACCACCCACCGGGTTGGCACGCTCGACATGCCGATCGAGGTCGCCGCGACTACTGCCGCAAAGAGATGATCGCAGCAGTCGTCACCGCGTCAGCAAAGACGGAGGAGGCCATTTCCTGCCGTCTGCCGTCTCAGGTAGCATGCTGCGAGACGCGCTCCGCCGCTTGCCGCGTTCAAAAGAGGCTCATGCTCATCCCGCTCCGTCCGCTGCTCGCCGTTCTGCTTTGCCCCGCGCTGGCCATCGCGCAATCCACGCCGCCCGCGTCAGACAACACCATTCGCATCACCAGCCGCATCGTGTATGTCGATGTCGTCGTCCATGATACTTCGGGCCATCTGGTTCGGGGACTCACGCAAAACGACTTCAAGGTTTTCGAAGACGGCAGACCGCAGCAGATCGACTACTTCGTCGCCCATAGTTATGACATCGGTGCGCCGCGTCCGGCAGTCGCGCCTGTTGCGAAGAATGTCTTCTCGAACGTGCCGGACCGCGGGCCAATCGGATCGGTCAATATCATCCTCTTTGACCTAGTGAATACTGCCGAGGCGGACCAGCAATATGCGCGAAAGCAGATGCTCGATTTTCTGAAGGCGCTTCCGCCCGGACAGCAGGTGGCGCTCTTCGTGCTCTCCGATCAACTGCATATGTTTCAGAGCTTCACGGGCAGCTCCGATTTGCTGGTCGCTGCAGCAAAGATGATCAACCCCAAGAATATGCGGCTCTATCAGTCGGATGCTGAACAGCAGCGCGACATCGATAACCTTGGCAGGATGCAGGATGCGCTTGGAGGGCGTGATCCCGGGCAGTCCATTCAGGCGCTCGCCAATGAATTGACCTTTGAGAATGAGCAGAGCTCAGAGGTGCGGCAGCGCATTACCCTCATGGCTTTTGCCCAGATTTCGCACGCGGCCGCCGGCTATCCCGGCCGCAAAAACCTCTTTTGGCTTTCGGGAAGCTTCCCCTTCAGCCTCACCCAGCAGGCGCAATACAACATCACCGCGCCTCTGCAGTACAGTACGCTGAACCTGCCGAACATGCCCACTGCTGATACCAACGCCGTCTCTGACACGGCAAAGGTGATTGCTGATGCACAGATCGCTGTCTATCCCATCAGCGCGGTCGGTCTGGAAGTCGGCGGAGTAGGTGTCGAGATGCAGGGCGGCTCGATGGCAGCGCTGAGCGGAAGCTCCGGCACCAGCAACGGATATGGTTCGGGCAACGTCAAGCACACCTGGGAGACACCCAGGCCCAGCAGTTTACCAACCGCTCGGCATTGCGCACAGCGATGAACGATATCGCCTTCGAGACCGGAGGCGAGGCGGTCTTCGGCTCGAACGATTTGTCCGGTGCGCTCCGACGCAGCATCGAGGACGGCTCCAACTATTACACCCTTGCTTACCGCCCACAGGATCACGACTGGAATGGCAAGTTTCGGAAGATCAAAGTGGAGATGCCGGGTCACAGCTATTCCATCAGCTATCGCCGAGGCTACTTCGCCAATCCCGACCAGGTCACTAATGAGGATGCGGCGCAGGCACTCAATGCGGCGCTTCAGCCCGGCGCGCCGGACTCCACTTTGCTGCTGCTCAAAGCCAAAGTCGATCCGCCTAGCCCACAACAGCCGGAAACTTTTGTCGAGACCACCGTCGATGCCGGTGGTGTGGATTTCACCATGGACACCAACGGCCATCGCCATGGCAAGTTGCTCGTGCTGCTCGTCGCACTCAACGATGCGTCAACGGGCGTCGCGACCCAGCCCGACAACCCGCCGCAGACCTCGGGCGTTATTCGGCTCGATCTTGATCCGGCAGCCTATGCTCCCACTCTCAAAGACGGAATCCGCTTCCAGCAGAAGCTTGCGCTCAAGCCCGGCCGATTCCGTATGCGACTCGGGGTGAGCGACATGAACAATAGTCGCCTGGGGACATTGGATATGCCGATTGTGATTGCTGCGCCTGCGGCGAGCGGGCG
>CAVRNK010000125.1:0-28167 GCA_963721995.1 uncultured Acidobacteriaceae bacterium
GACCTTTACCGGTCGTGGGGGTTCAAGTCCCCCTCCGGGCACCAGATAAACCCACTGATGCGAAGGGGCATATGAGCCTGCCTGATGCTCTAGGGAGGGCTTTGGAATGCGTCACGCTCGAAAACGTGACCAAATTCCGCGACCTATCTAGTTTTCCCGCTCACTCTGTTGCAGCTTCCGCATCGGGCCGCAATGTTCGTGCCGCTCACGATTGCATAACGCTCGAACACGCTGCGGGTGCGCCATCCGCTGATCTTCATAATTTAGCAATTCCCACATGGCCTGGAAAAGCTGCTCGATCTGCGAGACAGTGGTGAGTGAGAGGCGAGGGTGACATGGATACAGGCCCAGCACGGGTTGTCAGAAGCAGATTTGAAATAGAGAAGGATGGCAAAGTCGGATATTTGCAATTCGATACGGATGATCGCGGCTGGATGACGATCTGGCACACTGAAGTTCCGCCAGAGTTGCGCGGGCACGGCATAGCATCAGATTTGGTAAAGACAGCATTCGAGTATGCCCGCGATAATCAACTACACGTCGACGTGATTTGCCCTGTCGCTACAACCCTCGCGGCGAAACATCCCGAGTATCAAGCTCTCATAGGGAAAAAGAGCCAGGCTCGCTGACACGGAGGCTTGGCGTGGAGGCCAGCCTTCGTTCCAACCTGTTATTCAGTCATTCGGGAGAACGTCGCCGAACCAGTAAGCCGCTGTTATTCCACCATCCATGAGGACGTCGCTGCCGATGATAAACGCGCCGTCAGGACCCATGAGCAGGGTTCCAACAGTTCCTGCCTAGTCCGGGGTGCCGGCTCGTCCAGCCGCGGAGACTTCGAGCATGCGCCGATTGTCATCGGGCCGGTGAAAGACACCAAACTTCAGGCTCAATGAGCCGGCATTGAGCACCAGTGCGTAGTCGTCCATATGTAACTCCTACGGTTTCATTCGGCGCGCATGAGCGGCCAGCATGGCGACGGCACAACTTGCAATTCGCGATCGCACGCTGTCGGCGCGGCTGGTCAGAATGATCGGCACTCTTGCGCCAAGCACCAGACCCGCACTGTCGGCCTTGGTCAGGAAGCTCAGTTGCTTGGCGAGGATGTTTCCTGCTTCGAGATCGGGCGCCAGAAGGATGTCAGGATCGCCAGCGACTTCAGAGTGAATGCCTTTGGTCAGCGCGGCCTCCTTGCTGATCGCGTTATCAAACGCCAGCGGGCCCTCCAGCAGAGCACCGGTAATCTGTCCCCGCTCGGCCATCTTGCAGAGGGCTGCAGCATCGATCGTGGCCGGCATCTTCGAAGTCACCGTTTCGACGGCTGCCAGGATCGCAACCTTGGGCTGTTTAAGACCGAGCGAGATGGCGAGATCTACTGCGTTCTGACAGATATCTGCTTTGTCTTCCAAAGTGGGAGATATATTGATCGCACCGTCAGTAACAATCAGGACCTTGTGGTATGTCGGGACATCCATGACAAAAACGTGACTGATCCGGCGGCCTGGTCCGCAGTCCCCCTTCGCGGGAGACGACCGCGGCCATTAATTCGTCAGTGTGCAGGCTGCCCTTCATCAGTAGCTCTGCCTGCGCCGTACGCACCAGTTCGACAGCTTTTGCCGCGGATGCGTTGCTGTGCGGAGCGTCCACGATTTCAAAGCCGCTGAGGTCGGTCCCCGCAGACCTGGCAGTGGCTGCAATCTTCTCGCGAGGCCCGACCAGGATGGGAACGATGATTCCCAGCTTCGCTGCCTCGATTGCACCGGAAAGTGCCGATTCCTCGCACGGATGTGCCACCGCGGTTGGAATCGCCTTCATGTTCTTGCACGTCGCCAGCATCTGTTCATACTTTCCGGTTCCGGTCTGGTGAGTCACGCTTACACCTCCTGTACTGCCTGTGAGGACGCCACTGCGGCTGCGGGTCCGGTTTCCTAAGAACCACTCCGACTTCTGCCTGACAACCACCTTCGGCGCCGGAAAGGGTCGCGTTGTGTTTGCAGAGGTAGCTGATTGCTGCCAGAAATTCGTCGCGAATGTTCTGTTGCGGAGTATGGAGATCGTTCGGCGATTTGACAACTGCGGGTATGATCCCCGCCGATCCTGCGGTTGGCGCTGTGACAACAATGTGACCGCGGGCATTTCCCCTCCTATGGCGTAACAGTAAGATTCCCACCTAGCCACCGCTTGGGCTGGCGATGAAGCACTTTCTGACCATTGCTTTGCCTCACCGTCAGTGTCGCGCTGATCGATGGTTATCACGGACCAGACTGCTGCCAAAGCTGCCCCGAGGCCCTTGGTGTGGGTACCTAGGAGTTTTCCCAGTTTTCACGACACTGTTCCTTGCATAAAAGTTGACGTGCAGGCCAAACGTCTGACGTCCTGTTCCGCTCAGACGGAACGGTTATGGGCAGACCTGACATTGTGAAGTGCCTGCAATGAGCCCCAGAATGAAAGGAGAGCGTCGATGAAATTTAGAACGATCGCTTCAAGCGTTGCTGTGGTCCTGCTGGCTACAAGTTTGGCAGGTGCCGGCGATACCCCCGCCGAGAAACAGGCCAAGATTCGCAAGATGGCTGCGGAAACTCTAAAGGAGTTGTACAAGAAAGAACCCCCAGCCCAGGCGCAGATTCAAAAGTCGGCCGGATATGCCGTTTTCAATAACACGGGGACGAACATCCTGCTGGTCAGCACGGCACGTGGCGCGGGGATCGCCATCAACTCCGGTAACAAGCAGGAAACCTTCATGAAGATGGTTTCGGGCGGCGCCGGTTTGGGTATGGGAGTGAAGAATTATCGAGTAATCTTCGTCTTCGAAAACGCTGACGCGTTGAACCGTTTCCTTGATTCCGGCTGGTCGGGTTCGGCACAAACGGACGCCGCAGCCAAGGTAGACGATAAGGGCGGAGCTCACGCCGGAGCAGCCGAGATTGCCCCGGGCGTCCTGGTCTACCAGATCACCAAGAATGGGGTGGCCCTCCAGATAACACTGCAAGGTACTAAGTACTACAAGGATGACGACCTGAACAAGAAGTCATAGTTACCGCACGCGAAATGCGGATTTGTTTACACGTCTGAAACTTTAAGTGCAACGGCTAGTTGCTCCGGAATAGCTTCGGCCGGGAGCTAGCTTAAGGTCACTGTTGACGCCGGCCCAAGAGAGTCGGGTGCTACAGGTATTTCAACAACGAGCGTGGATGCGCGGCTTTGACCCTCCGATACCAGAGGCACGCGGGGTAGAGCAGTACAAGCATTACTGCCGAGATAATGTAGGTAGCTGCCAGGCCATCGAAGCCTCGCAGGCCAAAGTACGTTGCCGGCACTTCGAATGCCAGACGATGGACGATGTAGAAGAACATCGCAGTCTGTCCGAACACGTAGAACACGCCGTTCTCGCGGACGCCAATCCGTAGCTCGAGCGTTCTGAGCAGCGCAAGACACAGGAACAGAATGCCGAGTTCCAGCGAATAGTAAGTGAGCGAGGGCGGATACTTACTGACGTGAAGCCACTGCTGCCATGAATTGTCGGCGCGGTGCAGGAACATGTCGCCATAACCGCCGATACCGCGGACGACTGCGAAGACGATCAGGCTGGCGACACCGCAGATCCACAGCACATTCCTTCCTGAAACTGTGCTCAGACCGGCGGCGTAACGGATGAGATGCCGGCCGAATACCCAGCCAAGGATCGAGATTGCCAGCCACGGAATCACTGGATACTTGATGACCATGCTGTTACTGCCATAGGTCGCGACCGTGAAAGCGGCCAGTACCGAGGAGTTGCCCGGTGGAGTCCAGAACCAGCCGGTCACGATTTCTCCCAGTGCAATCCAGCCGACGGCCAACGAAAGCAGCGCCCAGGTAGGCAAACGCCGAAGGGGGGCCATGCAGATCATCGAAATGCCAATGGCCACCAGCACCTGAAAGGTCCAGCGGCCGGAACCGAGAGAAATGAGTGTCGGATCGAGAAGCGCTATCACCAGCCCGCGCTTCAGCATGCTCTTGTCAATCTCCCAGGCGTTGACACCCTTGACTACCCGCCGCTCCACGCTCAGGGCGAGCGACGTACCCATGAGAAACACGAATGCCGGCGCGCACAGGTGCGTGAGCCAGCGCGTGAAGAATTCCGCTGCCGGGAGCGCCATCGTGCCGGCATCGCCATACATGGCCGAATCGTGGTCGAGGTGGTGAGCGTCGAATGCCATCGAAGCGTGATCGATCACCATGAAGATCATGACCAGGCCGCGCATCCAGTCGATTGAGGCAACACGTCGCGATATTCGGCTCTCTATGATCGGACTGGCAGGTTTCGTGAGTGTCGGATCGGCCGCGTTAAGGGTTGATTCGGACATACAGGTGAGTCTAGGTGATTCCAATTTCACTTCCCAAACTATTACGGAAAGAATTGGTGGATCACTTTACGCGCAACCATCAACCACCCATGCAGGAGACATTACCTCGGAACAAGTGGAGAAACATAAGCCGCTCCGGTAAGGGCAGCTTGTATCGCTGGAATCAGGTGGGCCTTCATGCAGGCTTTGACAACATATCCCAAAGCACCTTCTGCCCTGCATGCTTCCACGAATTGTTCTTCGGAATGGATGGTCAGGAACACGATTCTAGCTGACGAGGCAGACTGGCGGAGTCGATGGGCGGCATCGATTCCGGTTAAACCATGCATAGTAATATCAGCCACAATAACGTCGGGACGAAGACGAAGGGCTTCAGATACCAAGACTGCGCCATCCGCCACGGTTCCGACGATCTCAAACTGAGGCTTCAGCAGCGCGGCTGTCCGTTCAAGGAAGGCCGAATGGTCGTCCGCCAATAATACCCGTGGCCGGATCAAAGTTCACCTCCGTTAGAGCAGAGGGATGCCTATTCTTCGTCGCGCAGGTGCCGAAGCAGTTTCAAACCAGAACTTATTCTTAAGACATGTGGCGGTTTATCGCGACTGGGAAAATCCCTAGGCTTTGGCCGCCGACAAATGAAGGTTGGGGATCGACTGAGATCAGGCCACGCTTTACCGCGAACAGGACCAGAGCGGCGTTGCTCTTGAGACCGAATGCTTCCATGATATGGTGCTTGTGGAATTCCACAGTCTTTTCGCTCAAGTTGAGGATCACGGCTATTTCCTTCATCGGCCGTCCCTCGGCAAACAACTGCACGAAGTCGCATTGCCGTCGCGTCAATTCCTTCGAGAACTGGTGCGCCCTGGTCTTCGCGACGACCCAGTCTTCAGGTCTCAGCTTGGGTGTAACGTAGGACCGGCCATGCGAAATCTCATCAATCGCCTTGAGTAGTTCCTGTCCGCCGGAGCATTTGAGAACAAAAGCCACTCGTTCGAGTTCGAGTGCCGCGGCAGCAAGATTCGCATCGTCGAGCATTGTCAGAAATACGAATCTGACGTTCGGAGCGTGTTCTCTGATTCTTCGGGCTGCGTCCAGCCCGTTCAGGAGAGGCATCGCGACATCGGCAACAATTACATCAGGCCTGAGTCTGATGGCTTCCTGCAGCATGGCCCGACCATCCGCTACCACCCCAATGACGGCAAATGTCTTCTCCAGGTAGACGTGCAAAGCCTCAGCGAAGATCGCATGGTCATCTGCGATGAGGATGCGAGTGCGGGACGCGCTTGGGGGGATCGTTTTCATAACCAATTCGCTATATTTGCCAGATCCACACTCCGAAAGTGACGCAAGCGGCATGCCTTGCTCAACAATTTACAAACCAGAACTGCGGTCAATTGAACCAGCTCGACGGAGTGATAGCTGTGATGGCCGTCACATTAACTGGCGATTTCATCCACTAAGTAAGTGGTTAAAACGACAGATCATAAAGTTGATCTCGAAGAGGGCGCCTGCTGGCTGGCGCCCCCACCCATACGGCACAGGGTCATCGTGTTGCCAGTTCTGATTTCGGTTGGAGAGCGACCCAGGCTTCAATTCTTGTCCCCTTCCCAGGTTCAGAATGAATCTCGAATCGACCGCCCAGCAAATATACACGTTCTTTCATGCTGCGGATGCCCAAACCCTCTTTTCTTATTAACTCGCGTATATCGAATCCAATGCCTTCGTCGCTCACAGAAACGAACAGTTTGTCAGTGGCCTTGTACAAACGCACTTGCGCTTCGGTGGCGCCGCTGTGTTTCTTTAAGTTGCGAAGCCCTTCCTGGACGATGCGGAATACACACAAAGCCACATCAGGATGAACGGAACGAGGAATGTTGTCCGACAGAAAATCTACTTCAACTCCTTGTTGGACCGCGAACTCCTTGCACAAAGCGCTGACCCCCGGAACAAGCCCCAAAGCTTCCAGCGTTGAGGAATGGAGGCGATGCGAAAGCGTATGGAGATCAGCGCCGATTTCGCTGGCCGAATTCAGCAGACAGTGCACTTGCTTGACCGCCTCATCCGGCGAGGTCCCTATCGCTTCTTCAGCATTCTCCAATCCGAGTGCAAGCAGTGCCAAACGCTGGCTGAAATCGTCATGGATTTCCGAAGCCAGGCGACTGCGCTCGTTTTCCTGTGCGGTAATCAGCATGCCGCTGAGCCCCATTTGCCGGTTTTTTGCCCGCCTCAACCGCAGGTACAAGGCGAGAATGCCCAGACAAAGGATGGCAAGCAGCCCGGCTACCCATATCCATTTGGTGCGCTCCCAGAAAGACGGTGGACGGAAGAGCACAGCGCTGCCGGGCGGAAGGTGGTTCTCTCTGAATCCCCAGCGCTTCAGCGCCCGCCAGTCAAACATGTAGGCGTTTGCGCCTCGCACTATCGGGACATCCTGTGGCCTCTCCCCATTGAGAATCCTTACAGCAATCCCGCCAACGATCTTGCCTTCCCTGGCGAAACTTTGCAGATAGCCTCCGACCTCGCCGTGACCCAGGTCCACGTCAGATGGAGCGTAAACCGGCGCATTCGCGGTGGCGGCAATCATCGGACCAGCCTGGGACGCGCCGATATACCGAGTTCCTTTTGCATCCATTCCGAAGTGCGTGTAGAGAACGATCGTGTGAGCCGGCAGGCCTTTCAGGCGTTCCAGCAGGGCAGGCATGTCGAGATCGGTGAGGTAGGTAAAGTCGAGGTTCGCTTCGTAGCTGCGAAGACTTTCTCGATAAATTGCCTCCAGGTGCTTGTCGAAAGAGGAAACACCACCGACCACAACTATGTGCCTGCTGCCAGGCTGGAGCCGCAAGGCTACGTCCAGGGTCTTCGCCGGTTCAAACATCTCCCAGCAACCGGTAAAGTGAGAATCGAGCGGGGGGTTATCCGCCTGCTGCTCGCTGGTGCCGCCAAAGACAATCGGAATGCCGGCAAAGAATTTCTCATGCGAGTCGAACATGAATCGGACTGGAGAAGGTCCGAGGGCAATGATCAGGTCTGGTCTGCGACGTTGATATTTGCGAATGTAAGACTCACGAAGCTCCCGTTGATCAACAGGATCGTCGAAAAGGGTTGTCTCCAGGTACTCGGGATATAGCTCGATCCGGTAGCTCGAATTGTCCAGCGTTGCATGCATCTCGCGATCAATGAGCGCCACGGCCGGAGAGGAAAGACCTAGTTCGTAGAAAACAACAACGCGTCGGACTTGCTTGAGCTGAGGATGAGCTCTGGGCTGAAACAGGAGACAGAAGGCTAAGAAAACGAAGACCGCCCTGACCGGGCGCAACGCCTCGTTTCGTCGTGCACCCTGTCTGAAGCTATCGCTGGGAACTCTGGTATTCTTCGGCACTGGCGGCTCCCCAAGCCGGTGGAAAAATTAAACATCTCACCGAAACCTTGTTCACTTTATTCACTTTTGAGCGAGTTCGCGCACGTGCATTTTAGCTCTGCAACCAACCGGACGCAATCGATACGGACATCCGGGCGATGGTTGGGCCTTCTGGAAGCCACCTGCAGGGCCACGCGACCTAACTTAGGCAGATCTTTGCACTTAGGGGTTTCCCTAATTGTTCTCAGGGATTCTTCTGCGCGAGAGTACCCACTAGCGGAAATGAGTTCCGGCAGCGATCTGGAAGGAAGTTCCAGAGGGCAGGAGCTTTAATGAGATCGAATCTCCGGATTACCTGGCGACAAATCTGTTCCGCCGTGTTGTCGCTATTGGTCGTCTTCGCCATCTGGATTCAGCCGGCGGGAGCGCAATCCCCGGACAGCCGGCAGCAAGAGATACAACAACTGAGAGACAAGCTCGAGCAATTAGATCAGATGATGAAGGATGCCAGGGCAGAGCTCAATGCCCTGGAAGGAGCGGAACAACACCCACCGAGCACCCGGCCAGCGGCACAAGACCCGGTCGCAGCAAAAGAGGCGTCCGCACAGTCGGAGCCCGTGGTCGCCGTTCCGTCCGAGGCAGTAATCGTCGCTCCCCAGACTGGGGTCGTGCCGCTGGAGGGCGAAATAACGGAGGCAAAGGACAGCGTCAATTTCTATGGATTCACCATGCTCGACTCCGGATACGACTTCGGGCAAGTAAATCCGAATTGGTACGACGTAGTCCGCCCCACCCAGTTGCCGTCCTATCACAACGAGTATGCGCCGAGCGGAAATGTATACGCCAGCGTGCGGCAGAGCCGTTTCGGGGTGAAGACATCCACGCCAACGCGCTTCGGCGACCTCAACACAATATTCGAATTCGAACTATTTGGGACCGGAGTTGACGCCGGCCAGACGACATTCCGCCTGAGGCATGCTTACGGCGAGTTAGGACAGTTCGGAGCCGGGCAAACCTGGAGCCCGTTCATGGACATAGACGTCTTCCCGAACACGCTGGAGTACTGGGGGCCGAACGGGATGGTTTTCTTCCGCAATATACAGGCGCGCTGGATGCCGATCCGAAGCGAACGAGGCAGCGTCACCATTGCTCTGGAGAGACCCGGTGCCAGCGGGGATCAAGGCATCTACGCCGACCGTATCGAGCTGAGCAATATACGGCCCCGGTTCAATTTCCCGGACCTCTCAGGAAATGCGCGGATAGTGAGGAACTGGGGTTATCTGCAAACGGCCGCGCTTGTCCGGAAGATCGGTTGGGTTGATACAAGCGATAACACGACCAACCTGGGTGGCAGCGTCGTGGGCTGGGGCATAAATCTGACTTCCAATCTCAACCTGTCAAAGAAGAATGTCGCAAAGCTGGCGTTTGCGTACGGGCATGGCATCGAGAATTACATGAACGATGCGCCGGTGGATGTTGGTGTCGCGACAAATCCCCCGAACTCGGCCGTACCCCTGAAAGGCGTTGCTCTGCCGGTGTTGGGGATGGTGTCATTTCTCGATCACACCTGGAGCGAGCGCTTCACCAGTTCGGTCGGCTACTCGCTGGTGAACATCCAGAACTCAGACGCGCAACTGCCATCGGAATTTCACCAGGGTGATTATGCGGTCGCGAACCTGCTCTACCACCCGATCCCGAGGGTCACAATGGGGAGCGAGTTCCAGTTCGGCAGACGGGTGAACTTCAGCGACGGCTTCAACAGCAACGATTACCGGTTACAGTTCTCATTCAAATTTGACTGGGAGAAGAGCTTCAAATCGCCGACGTTTTGATCTGGCCGCAAGGGAAAGACTCGAAGGGATACTTCCATGTTTGTTCGAAGCTGGGCTGTAAGGTTAGCTCTTGTCGCGACAATCATTACGCCGTCTTTGTATCCGAAGCTGGCACACTCGCAGGCACAGCGGAGCCCGGTCGCTCCGAGGCGAGAGCTCGTAGAGTCGACAGTGCGGGAAGCCTACGCCAAGTTCAAGGCCGATACGAGGGGTAAGAACGCCGATTACATCCCATATCTGGCACAAGTAGATTCCAACCTGTTTGGGATTGCCATCGTCACTACCGACAATCAGGTCGTTACCACTGGCGATGTGAACTATTCTTTCTCCATCCAGTCGATTTCAAAGGTTTTTACGCTGGCACTTGCGATGGAGGATCTGGGGTCCGACAAGGTCTTCGAAAAAGTAGGCTCGGAGCCTACCGGACGGCCGTTTAATTCTCCGGTGGCCGTTATAGATATGCCGACGCACACCGGCAATCCCTTTGTGAATGCAGGCGCCATCGCTACAACCAGCCTGATCCCCGGCAAGAATGCGGATGACAAGTGGAACAAGATCCTGGAGTTCTACAGCAAAGTCGCCGGCGACAAGTTGTCCCTTATTGACGAGGTCTATAAATCCGAGGCAGCCACAAACACCGGCAACAAAGCCCTCTCCATGCTCTTGGCCAACTATGACCGGATTTACGCCGATCCGTTTGAGTCAGTAGACATCTATACCAGACAGTGTTCGGTGGGCGTAAACGCTGCACAGCTTGCCCGGATGGGCGCTACCCTGGCAAATAACGGAATCAATCCTGCCACGGGCGAACAGGTGATCAAGGCCGAAGACGTTCCCGAAATCCTCAGCGCGATGACAATGGCCGGCCTTTACGACGGTTCCGGTGGTTGGGCCTGGCGCGTGGGACTTCCGGCAAAGAGCGGGGTCGGAGGCGCGATTGTCGCTGTCGTCCCTGGAAAAGGCGCAATTGCTGTCTTTGCGCCTCCACTCGATGAGGCCGGTAACAGTGTCAAGGCGCAAGAGGTGATCGACTACGTTGCTCATAAGCTGAACTACGACCTCTATTCGCCAATGTCAGTCGGATGGCGGTAAAGTGCAAGCGTATTCGGTCGACCGTTTTTGTTCGCCACCGACTCGGTGGCACCGTCGTCTAACTCGACGCTCGGGTTTTTTCTTTGCCGCGAAAGTATGCATAGGCGCCAACGCTGAAGAAGTTAATCAACACGCCGATCACATTCCACACAACCACGGGCCTCGAAATAATCAAGATGCCATAGTAGATCCAGAGTATTTGAAAGATGCCTATAATCGCCGCCATCCGTGGATTCATGCCCGCACTCGACCGGCGCCTGAGCATCGCCACCAGATCCGGCAAAACGGCAAATGTGGTTCCCAGGCCAGCGACGAAGCCAAAGATGTCCGATCGTTGGAATCGGGGAAGGAGGATGCTCTCCGTGTTATGCAGAAGCTCCTTACAGCCAGAGAGCATGATCATCAAAGTGAGCAATGGAATACTCAGCAATACTTGCTTCAATCGCGTCATAGCAGGTCTCCTGACATGAATCGTTGTGTGTGCAAGGCGCCAACTCGAATCCGGGACGGTGTAGTTGCTTCGTTGTCACCGTCCGTGCGTAGTATTCGATTACTCACCGTCGTGCTCAATCGTCGCCAGAGTTCCAATTGAAGTGCACTAACTCCTGTGGGACTGATTTGGACGGCATCGAGCCCGCATTCTCTGGAGGACTTAAGTTATGAACCTTGAATATTCACCACACAGTAAGGAATACATACGTCGCGCTCTCGAAGTCTCCATCCACGTTGGCCTCGTGCTTCTGCTTACCGCCGCGTGTCTCATGATACTGCTCCCCTTTCTGCCTCTGGTTGCCTGGGGCATCATCATTGCGATTGCCGTCTTCCCTGCGTACCGATGGCTGCGGAGCATGGTGGGTGGACGTGGAAGCCTGGCCGCGACCATTTTCACCTTGCTCTTCCTGGCGGTCCTGATCGTCCCGATTGTGATGCTGGCGGAAACAATGGTGGGGGGTGTTCAAACGCTGGCTGCTCACGTCAAAGACGGATCGTTCAGTATCCCACCTCCGCCTGACAATGTCGGAACATGGCCCATCATAGGCGCACCTCTGCAAAAGCTCTGGACCAAGGCCTCCACAGATTTAACTGGTCTGCTGCAAAGCCAGGCTCCAAAGATCACCAGCCTTGTCCCCGGGCTCCTCTCCGCCTCTGCCAGCCTGGGCCTCACCGTCCTGCAATTCGTGCTCTCAATTCTGGTCGCGGGAGTTCTGCTTGCGAAGGCTTCGGGGTGCGCGACAGTTTCGCATTCGCTCGCGAACCGCCTGTTTGGTGACCGGGGTCCGGAGTTCGAGGATCTCGCCGGATCCACGATACGGAGTGTAACAAATGGAATTCTCGGCGTCGCCGTCATCCAGTCTTTTCTAGCCGGTCTCGGCTTTGTGGTAGCAGGTCTGCCCGGCGCTGGGTTGTGGACGTTATTCTTCCTCTTCGCCGCCGTACTTCAGGCGGGAGCTATCATACTTATTCCCGCCGTTATCTATATGTTTGCGATCGCCAGCACTACGAAGGCAGTGCTGTTTCTGCTCTGGTGCATCGTGGTCGCGCTCATCGACAATGTGTTGAAGCCTTTGTTGCTGGGGCGCGGTGTAGCCGTTCCCATAGCGGTCGTCTTTCTGGGAGCGATCGGCGGATTCATCGCGATGGGCATTATCGGTCTTTTCGTCGGCGCTATCGTTTTGTCCGTTGGCTACAAGCTGTTTCTAGCCTGGCTGGAGGGTCCTGTGGTTGCGAAAGAGGATGTTTAACCGACAAGTTCGAGGCTCGCTGCGGAACTGTGGGGTTCTCAGGAGCAGTCGAATATCAGTTTGTGGCGAGGTGGGTATTCACGAAGCATCGACGCAGTCCGTGAGAGATCGCCTCACAACCCTATTAGGGATTTCCCTAGTGGCCGTACAGGCTGCTCCGCAGTACAAAGCGATGAACGAAGTTTTCTCGGGGTTGAGTGTCTCATGAAACATCCCGGTTGCAGTAAACGCGGAGGAAAGCAACCGTGAAGCTGAATGGATTCGGTGCAGGTGTTCGCCGTCTGCTGGTCGTCATCTGCGCAGCTCTCCTCGTCCCGGGAGACGCCTTGGCGAATGTGGCTCCGCCTCAAACGGCGCAGACGCCCGCCCCGCCCGCGGATCAGACCGCCAAGATTCCTCCCGACCAGTTGGATTCTCTGGTAGCTCCCATCGCGCTTTACCCCGATCCGATGCTGGCGCAGGTGCTGGCGGCCGCGACATATCCGCTGGAGATCGTTCAGCTCGAGCAGTGGCTCGAAAAGAACAAGGGGCTAAAGGACAAGGCGCTTGCGGATGCGGTGGCCAAGCAACCCTGGGACCCGAGCGTGCAGGCAATGGCGGGATTGCCGGATGTGGTGAAGCGGCTGTCGGACGATATCCAGTGGACGACTGATCTGGGCAATGCGTTTCTCGCTCAGGAGGGCGATGTGATGGACGCCGTGCAGCGCATGCGTAAGAAGGCGCAGGGCACCGGCAATCTGAAGTCCACCGAGCAGCAGAAGGTCGAGACGAAGACCGTCGAGAACAAAACCGTGATCGTGGTGGAGCAGGCGAATCCGCAGGTGGTTTACGTGCCTTCGTACAATCCAACGGTGGTGTATGGACCGCCGGTGTATCCCTATCCGCCGATTTACTATCCGCCGCCGGGAGCCTATGTGGCGGGCATGGCGATCTCCTTTGGCGTTGGGGTAGCCATGGGCGCGATGTGGGGCGGCGGCTGGGGATGGGGCTGCGGCTGGGGCCACAATGACGTCAATGTGAACGTCAACAACAATTTCAATCGCAACACGAATATCAATGGCGGCAACAGGAACAATATCAACGGAGGCAACCGCCCGTCGCAATTACCCTCCCGCGGCGGGGCGGGCGGTGTCGGCGGAGCCGGGGGCGTTGGTGGGGCTGGCGGTGTTGGCGGAGTCGGAGGTGTTGGCGGAGCTGGGGGCGTTGGCGGAGCCGGGGGCGTTGGCGGAGCGGGAGGCAACAGGTGGCAGCATAACCCGTCGCATCGAGGCGGCGCGCCTTACGGTGATCGCAACACGGCGAACCGCTTTGGCGGGTCGGCGCGCGGAGACTCGCTGGCGAATCGCCAAGCATCGGCAAGGAACCAGATCGGACGCGAGGGCGGCAATCTGCCCAGCAACCGAGGCGGCGCGGGCGCTAATAACGGAGTTGGCGGAAACCGAGGCGGCGCTGGAGGCAACAACGGAGTTGGCGGAAGCAGGGGCGGCGCTGGAGACCGAGGCGGCGTGGGCGGCAATAACGGAGCCGGCAACCGCGGAGGCGCAGGCGTCAGCAATCGGGCGAGCGGAGCGAACAGCATCGGCGGGCGGGATCTCGGGAACAGCGGCGCCGGGAACCGCGGCACATTCGGCGGCGGAAGCGGAGGATTCAACGGAGCCAGCACCCGGCAGAACAGCAGCCGTGGCGCTTCAAGCATGGGATCGCGTGGTGGCGGAGGAGGATCTCGTGGCGGCGGCGGACGGCGGAGGTGACCCGATGACGACTACAGGTGCACAAAGATGAGGTTGACAGCTCTCAGGAAACATATCTCCGCAACAGCCCTGCTCGCGGGAGTCCTCGCCTGGACGTCTGTATCCACGCCGGTAGCTTTTGCGCAGCAGGCCGCCGGCAAGGAATCCACAACGACGCCGACAACAACGGAAAAGGCAGCGCCGGCTAAGGCCGCATCACCGTCTGGTGGAGCGGAGTTGTTCGACAGCCCGCAGGCGGCGGTGGATGCCGTTCTAAAGGCGGCAAGCGATTACGATACGGATGCGCTGGCAAAGATCTTCGGGCCTGACGGGAGAGAGGTCTATGCTACCGGTGATGCCGTTCAGGACAAGAATCGGGCGGCGTCCTTCGTCGCCGAGGCAAAGGAAAAGATGGAGATATCTGTCGATCCGAAGACGGGAAGGCGCGCGGTTGTGCTCGTGGGCAAAGAGGACTGGCCGATGCCGGTGCCGCTGGCGAAGACAGGAAGCAAATGGTACTTCGACACCAAGGCCGGCATGCGGGAGTTGCTGTATCGGCGCATCGGCTCCAACGAATTGGACGCGATTCAAATCTGCCGCGGTTACGTTGAGGCGCAGGACGAGTACGCTATGCAGCCGCGCTCGGGTTACAACGTGAACCAGTATGCGCAGCGCATCGTGAGCACTCCGGGAACGCAGGATGGCCTCGCATGGAAGAATGCCGACGGGACGTGGGGCGGCCCTATCGGCGAGAACATCGCCGACGCGATCGTTCAGGGCTATTCGAGCCGGGCGCAGCCCTATCATGGGTACTTCTTCAAGATTCTCAAGGGGCAGGGTCCGGATGCCCCCCTGGGCCGGCTGAATTATGTGATCAAAGGCGTGATGATCGGGGGCTTTGCGCTGGTCGCTGCGCCGGCTGAGTACCGCGTCACCGGCGTTAAGACCTTCATCGTCAGCAATGACGGCGTGGTCTACCAGAAGGACTTCGGGCCCACCACTCTGGACACATTCGAGAAGATGGAGATCTTCAACCCGGATAAGTCCTGGACTCCTGTTCCGGAGGAAGATAACTAGAACGTGCGTGGCAACGGTTTCCAGCCTGTAATTCTTCAAAGTTTCTTGCGATGTCTGGCCTGGTGCCGCAGATCTCCGGAGGACAAGCGACGATGTGCAACGATTCGATATCGACGTCGCGCAGGTTCTGCCGCGGAGGTCTCCTGCTCGCTGCTCTGCTGCTGACGGCCATCACGCCGGCTGTTTCTGCCGCTGACATGAAACCTGCGACGATTGATGCTACCGCGATGGGCACCAGCACACAACTGGGCGCCAATGTGAGCATCAAGGTGATCATCAACCGGTTCTCTACGGAGGAAGACAGGCAGGTTCTTGTTGCCGCGTTCAAGAAGGGGCAAAGCCAAGGCCTGGTGGACGCGCTGAGCAAGATGAAGCCCGTGGGCCGTATCGCCATCACCGGCACACTGGGATACGACCTGGCTTACATTCGCCTGGTTCGTACTCCCACTGGCCGCAGGATCCGGTTCGCCACCAACCGCCTGATCAGATTCGGCGAAGCCTATCACAATACGCAAAGCACGGCTTTTGACCTGACTGCGGGCGAGTTTGACCTGAACGATGCCGATAAGGACAAGAGCTCCGGTGTCCTCTTTCCTGCCTGCCAGCTGATCATCAACAAAAAGGGCGAGCTTCAATTTGAGCTTCGCAAGAACCTATGGAAGCTAGTGAACATCATCGACTGGAACAAAGTTGGCATGGAGACGCAGTGAATTCAACTTCGTCTGTGGAATTGAGCCCATTCGGGGGTCCGTGAAGTTCGCGATCACCCATCCAATCGAGCGGCTGGACTCGCCGTTCATTACGACTGTGTCCCAAGCCTGGGCCATGGCCGTGTCCAATCTCAACCCGCTTCTTGAAACCGGGAAGTTGCTCTCACCGTAAGGCCCTGACACGCAACTTGAGCCCGAGCTTACGCACTTCTGTAGGATGAGAACATTCCGGCGGACATGTACGCGGCATGTGTTTGGCCGGCGTTCGATCTCCGGCCAGTACCGATTCCAGCTCGCAGCTTCGCGCTGAGTGCTATCGGCAACACTCGAGAACAAGCGCAACGCTTGCCGGCTCAGGGCGCAAATTCTCGTGTGATAGAATCCGCCGCAACACTTCGAAGAGGATTCCGCACGTGGCCGAGCGAAGTGCTTTTGTTTGCCCGGCCTTGAACACAAGCCAGATAAAAAAGATTTCTCTACGGACGGCGAAGTGAGATTTGTACTGTTGGAGCCGAATGTGACGCGTTTCAAGACCCTCCCCCTATTCATTCTTTGCAGCCTTCTGCTTCTTTCCTCTCACTCACTGGTATTTGCACAGGCGACCACGTCGCTTGGCGGACGTGTGACCGATAGCAGCGGTGCAATTATCCCCGACGCCACTGTGACGCTGACGATGACCACAACCGGGGTTGCCCGCGTTAACAGGACCGGCAGCAGCGGCGAATACCAGTTTTCGCAACTGGCTCCCGGCCGTTACACGCTCCTGGTAACGGCGCCGGGGTTCGGTTCTGCGGAAAAGACCAATATGGACCTGTTGGTGAGCCAGCCCGCTACGGTCAACGTGGTCCTGACGGTAGCTTCTGTCCGACAGGAGGTGACCGTCACCTCCAATCTTCAGCCGGTGCTGAACACAACCGATGCCACCCTGGGCAATGCGTTCGATGCTAACCAGGTTGGATCCCTTCCCCTTGATCAGCGGAATGTTCCCGATCTGTTGAGCCTGCAGCCGGGCGTCACTTTTCTCGGCCGCTCCGATGACGTGAATGGAACCCAGGGCGTGGGAAATACCGCGACCGATTCAAGAGCAGGGTCGGTAAACGGCGGCAGAAGCGATCAGTCGAATATCACGCTCGACGGCGTCGACGTGAACGACATCAACAATGGCTATGCCTTTACCAGCGTGCTGCGGACGACGCAGGATTCTGTGGCAGAGTTCCGGGTGACGACAAGCAATCCAAACGCCGAGGAAGGGCGGTCGTCCGGCGCTCAGGTTGCTCTGATCACGCGCAGCGGAACGAACAGCCTGCACGGAGCCGTCTACGAGTACAACCGCTCGAATCTCTTTGAGGCAAACGACTTCTTCAATAAGCAACAACAGCTGGCATCCGGTTTGCCAAACCGTCCCGTGAGCCTTGTGCGCAACATCTTCGGAGGGGAACTAGCCGGCCCGGTGATGAAGAATCGCCTGTTTTATTTCCTGAATTACGAAGGACGGCGGGACTCCCAGGGCACGAGCGTGAATGCCGGCACAGTGCCGACTGCCAGCTATCGCGCCGGATACCTGAATTATCAGTACGTAAACCCGGGCGGCGGCGACTCCACATATACGCTCACCCCGGCAGATATTCAAAGCATGGATCCTTCAGGAATCGGAATCAGCGCACCGCTGCTGCAGGTGCTCAATGCATATCCGGTAGGGAACGATCCGACGCAGGGTGATGGGTTGAACAGCATCGGCTATCGCTTCCCGTACACAATTGCCCGTAAATACGACACCTATATCGCACGCCTCGACTGGAATGTGACGCCGAGTGGAAAACACACGCTCTTCTGGCGCGGGAACCTGCAAAACGATCGCGAGCCGTCACCGCCCGCCTTTCCCGGTCAGCCGCCCCAGACAACGACTCTGACTAACAGCAAGGGCTTCGCCGTGGGCTACACCTGGCTCATCACGAGCAATCTGGTAAACAATGCGCGCTACGGATTAACGCGCCAGGGAGTTGACGACGCCGGCGCCTCGAACGATCCGATCATTTACTTCTCTGAAGTGGCGCAGCCCGTCTCGACTCAACGTTCAACCGACGTCATCATCCCGGTTCAGAACCTGGTCGATGATGTCTCGTGGACAAAGCAGAACCACAACTTTGCATTTGGCGGCAATATCCGGTTTATCGACGATCAGCGCGTGAGTAATGCGCAATCGTATCCAGACGGCCAGATGAATCAGGGATGGCTCACCCGCAGCTCGACAATTGCCAACAGCCATGGCCCATTCGATCCGCAGGTGTATGGCTATCCCGCTGTGGACTTCGCCAATTACGGTAACGAGTACAACGATGCCATCCTGAACCTCATCGGCGCGATCACCGAGGGGGATGCAGTCTACAACTATCAGAAGACCGGCGCTACGCTTCCTGTGGGTGCTCCGCTAAAGCGCGACTATCGATGGAACGAATATGAAATATATGCGCAGGATACCTGGAAAGCGCTGAGCAATCTGACGCTGACCTATGGCGTGCGGTACTCGTATCTTCAGGCTCCCGCCGAAACAAGCGGCACGCAGGTCGGATCCTGCCAGTTCTCCGGCAGTGTCTGCCAGCCTTACTCGCTGACGCAATATATCAACGGCAGTGCCGCGCAGGCAGCCGCGGGAGGCGCGGCCAACAACGTTGGAGAAGTGGCGTTCAATCTGAACGGCCGGTATAACCACGCGCCGGACTTCTGGAATCCCGACAAGGCCGACATCGGTCCGCGGCTCGCCGTCGCCTACTCGCCCACACCCTCCGACGGCTTCTGGAAGAGGATTTTCGGAGATCAGCAGAGCAGCATTCGCGCCGGGTATTCGCTCGTCTTCGATCATTTCGGAGCCGCTACGGTCAATACATTCGATACAACCGGATCATATGGGCTCTCCTCGCATCTCTCGAATCCGCCCGGTTCGGTGCCTATCGAGGACGCTCCACGATTCACGACCATCAGCGGCGTACCCCAATCCCTGCTTCCCTCCGCCCCTGCAGGCGGTTTTCCCGCCATACCCGCGTCCAGCGGCAACGGCAGCTTCGCTATCAGCTGGGGACTCGATTCAGCGATCAAGACCCCATACTCCCATCTGGTGGACTTCTCGATAGCGCGCGAACTGCGCAATGGCGCGTCGGTCGAGGTCTCCTACGTGGGCCGCTATGCGCACCGCCAGCTTGCCCAGGAAGACACCGCCATGCCCATCAATCTGACTGCAGCCGGCACTCCTTATTTCGGCCCTGCATCGCAGTTGGCAAAGATGGCGCGAGCGAATGTACCGGTATCCGCGGTAGGCCAGGTTCCATACTGGGAGCAGGTCTTCGGCGCTTTGGACGGCCAGGATATCGGGCTTGGCTACGGCCCGTTGTCGGCAACCCAGAACGTCTACGCTCTTTTCCTGAGCAATCTCTATAACGAAACGTACGCGCTCTATCAGTTGGACACGCCGGGATCTCTTCCCAACAGCAACATCGGTGCCGGAGTCAACTATCCAGCTTTTCGTTATTATCACGACCAATATTCCGCTCTCTATGCATGGCGGTCGATCGGATACTCCAACTTCAACGCACTCGAAGCCGTGTACCGGCAACGCTTCGGGGCTGGCCTGCAGGCCGATTTCAACTACACCTTCTCGAAATCTCTCGATATCACGTCGCAGGCAGAGCGATTGGGGAACTCGGGCACGACCAATAATGCGCAAATCATGAACAGCTGGAACCCGAGTCAGCTGTACGGTCCTTCCGACTACGATGTGCGCCAGCAGATCAACGCAAACTTTGTGTGGGATCTGCCCATGGGCAGAGGAAAGAAATATTTTTCCGGCGTGGGGCGCATCGCGAACGAATTGATCGGTGGGTGGCAGACTACAGGCATTGTCCGCTGGACCACCGGCTTCCCCTTTGAAGTAAACAACGGCGCATACTACCCGACCAACTGGGATATTCAAGGGTACGCCGAGCAAACCTCGCAGATTCCCGCGCATGCTGGTGCCCGCGGAAGCCTGACGCAGCGCTTTGCCGATCCGGCAACAGTCTTCGCGAGCTTCGAACACGCGCTTCCGGGAGAGTCGGGTACGCGGAATCCCTTGCGCGGCGACGGATTTTTCGACTGGGATCAGGGCGTGAACAAAACATTCGCCCTCGGTGAGCGCGTAAGGCTTATTCTCCGCTGGGATATGTTCAATATCACGAACAGTGTGCGCTTCGACCCGCAGTCGATCAGCGCAACGCTGGATAATCCGCAGAGTTTCGGACAGGCTACGGCTCTGCTCACGAATTACCGCCTGGCGCAGTTTGCCGGAAGAATTGAGTTCTAGCCACCCAAGTTTTGCCACGTTCGCTTTGTTGGCGCACACAAGGGGCACTTCTTTCTCTAGGGAGAAAAAGGTGCAACGAGGATTGGTTGGAATAGACTACGCGGCGAAGCTCGACTAATCCTGTTAAGCGGGATTGCTCTGGAGCGTCGCTGCGTCACGACCCTTGGTCCCTCTTTGCAATCCTTTCACGACATGTTTACAAGTTAGTAACATTGTTTATTGCAAAGTAAACAGTGTTGTGCCTCCGCTTTAGGGGCCTGTGCACCAGCACGGAGCCCGGTTTCCTTTCGACAATTAACCCCGGCATCACAGAGAGAGGATTTGGCAATGACGCGCGCACTACTACGACAATGTTTCTTTTTTCTCCTGCTTATCGCCGCAGGATTGGTTTCCCAGGCGCAAGTGAATACCGCAAATTTATCCGGGCTCGTGACCGATCCCACCGGCGCAGTTCTCGCCCACGTCACCGTCGCAGTAACGAGTCAGGCAACCGGATACAGCCGCACCGTTACCACCGACGGAGCCGGTCTCTACTCCTTCCAGGACCTGCCGATCGGACAGTATTCGCTCTCCGTCAACGCGCCGGGATTCGACACCATAAACGAGAAAGTGACTTTAACCGTGGGTCAGCGAGCCCGCGAGGACTTCCACTTGGAGGTTGGTTCCGCCCAGCAGACTGTTCAAGTGCAGGCCGCGGCGCCGCTGCTCTCGCCCGACGATGCCTCCATCAGCACCGTCATCGGATCGGTCACCATTGAGCAGACCCCGCTCTACCTCCGCAACTGGGACGATCTGTTGCGCTTCGTTCCCGGTGTTCAGATTGCCCGCTATACGCAGCAGAGCGGAGCTACCTCGGCCGGCCGCGTCGGCGATTTCAATGTGAACGGCATCCACTCGCTCCAGAACAACTTCATCCTCGACGGCATTGATAACAATACTTTTTCCGAAAACGTCCAGGAGCTGAGCACGGAGTCGTCGCATCCTTCGGTCGATACCATCGCCGAGTTCAACGTCATCACCAATCCTTACTCGGCCGAATACGGGCGCAGCCCCGGTGGCGTCGTTTCCGTAAACACCAAGAGCGGCACGAACCAGATTCACGGCCTTGCCTATGAATACGTTCGCAATCAATTCTTCGACGCCAACGACTTCTTCTCCGACCGTCACGGATTGCGCAAGCCCGAAAACAACCAGAACCAGTTCGGCGCCAACATCGGCGGCCCCATTCTCAAGAACCGGCTGTTCTTCTTCTTCAATTACGAAGGAACCCGCATCAAGCAGGGTGTCTCGCGCACGGCAACCGTTCCGCTGCCCAACGAGCGCATCGGCGATTTCAGCCCCGCGACCGGCGCTGCCGTCGGCGTGACGTATCCCACCATCTACGATCCCGCGACCTGTGCTCCCGCTTACTCGGGATCCAACTGCCAGCCATTTGCGAACAACTCGGTCCCGTCCGGCAGGATCGATTCTTCCGTAGCGGCGCTGATGACGCTCTTCCCACTGCCCAATGCGACCACCGCCGGCAGCCCGCCGGACATCAATAACTTCGTCCGCAACGCCCTGGCGGTCGACAACAACGACAGCTATGACGGGCGCATCGACTGGACGCCGTCACCGAACGACACCGTATTCGGCCGCTACAACTATTCCAACCGCTATCGGGCGATTCCCGGCTACCTCGGCGGATTGGCAGACGGCACTTCCACCTCCGCATGGGGCGACCAGACACTGCTGGCGCACAGCGCCGTCCTCGGCTGGACGCACATCCTGAACCAGAGCATGGTAAACGAGTTTCGTTTTGGCTGGACGCGCAACTTCTCCTATGCGGCACAGCAGCCCTTCAGCCTGACTCAGTATGCAGGTGATTTCGTTCCCGGAATCCCCAAGGATCCTGCCATCGGGGGCGGTGTTCCGCTAACCACGTTCTCAAACTTCGCCTTTGAAGGCTCGCCGGATTTTCTGCCGAAACAGCAGGTCCCGATGCAGTACCAGTACAACGACACCTTCTCGATGATAAGGGGAAGGCACTCGCTGAAGTTCGGCGTCAGCATCTATGCGCCGATGCGCAACCTTTTCCAGGACGAGCCCGGCACTCGTGGAGATCTGACCTTCACCGGCGTTTACACTTGTCAGCATAGTGCGCCCGGAAAGTGCGTCTCCGGCACCGGCTTCTCCTACGCCGACGGTCTGCTCGGAGCCACGGAGTACACCCAGCTCACCAATGTCCACTTCGTCGATCAGCGTCTCTGGATGGCCTCCGGCTTTGTGGAGGATGACTGGAAGGTCACTCCTCAACTCACCCTCAACCTCGGCCTGCGTTATGACTTCGCCACACCGGCTATGGAAGGGAAGAACCAGATGGCCAACTTCAAGCCCGCCGGCAATGGCGGCAATGGCTCGCTGGTCTTCGCCTCTGGCGGCTCCGTCGAGAATCGCGCGCTCGTCCAACCAAACACCAAGAACTTCGGTCCTCGCATCGGCTTCGCTTACTCGCCGGACACCAAGACCGTCATCCGCGGGGGATACGGCCTGTATTATTCGCTCTTTGAACGTATCGGCAGCGAAGACGAGCTCGCGCTAAATCCTCCCTTCCTGGTCAACAAGACGATCGCCAGCAACACGACGCCCGTGCTGACTCCTTCAGTAGGGTTCCCCTCCAACTTCCTCGACCCCACCACCATCAACTTCAACTCGCTGCAGGCGTTTCACATCCGCTCCTCGGCGACTCATGACCCAACGCCGAATGTTCAGCAGTGGAGCCTCGGTTTCCAGCGCGAGATCGGCAGCGCGTGGGTGGCTCAGGTGGATTACGTCGGCACCAAATCGACGCATCTGGATGTGCTATCCAACTACAACCAGCCAATCATTGCCGGAAACGTAACCACTGGTGTCATTCCCTATCCCAACTTCGGTCAGGTCGAATACACCTCACCGATCGGCTTTGGAAACTACAACGGCCTGCAGGCCAGCCTCACGCGCCGCTTGACCAACGGGCTCAGTGTGAGGGCTGCCTTCACCCATTCGCGCAGCCTGGACAACACTCCCGAGGAACTCGAGACCAACTCCGGCGATGCGCCTAACGGACGTGATTATGCGGCGTGGTACGGTCCCAGCGACTTCGACATTCCGAATCGCGTCGCCGTCAGCTACGTGTACGAGCTGCCCTTCGGCCACGGAAAGTCCATGCTGAACAGCGGCCCGGCCGCGTGGATCCTCGGCAACTGGAGAACGTCCGGTGTCTACACCTTCTATAGCGGCCATCCATTCCAGGTGAACGAAAACGACGGCAATCGCAACGCGGTGCTCGATCCGTACGGCTTCACCACCGCAGTGCCGAACCTCGTCGGCAAACCGCATATTGTGGGCGATCCCAACTGCTGGTTCTATGCCAGCAAGAACAGCGCCTGCTCGCTGCTATCCCCTTCCACCACCGATGCCTACGCCACGACCGCTGTCGGTGCCATTGGCGATGTCAGCCGCAATTCGCTGCGCGGACCCCGCACCGACGTCTTCGACGCCGCACTGCTGAAGGAAATTCCCGTCAACGAGCGCTGGAATGTTGAAGCCCGGTGGGAGGTCTTCAACGTAACCAACACTCCGGAGTTTGGCCAACCGAGCGGCAACATAACCAGCGGTGGCGTGGCCAGCATCACCACACTCTCCGGCGATCCGCGCGTGATGCAGTTCGCACTGCGTCTCTCCTGGTAACCGCACCATCACTCGTTCGAAGGCCGGGTGGCACTCGCGTCCGGCCTTCAAACTTCCTACAATCTCATCTGAATGATGCCGCGAAAGCTTTCTCTCCTGCTGCTCCTCTTCGCTGCGCTGACCTCAGTGCATGCTGCCCAAGCTCCCTCCTCACCTGACCTTGTATTGCAAGGCGAAGTGAAACCTTCGCAGGCCCAGACGTACTTTGAGGTCCCCTTCGACGTCCCGGCAGGCGTTCACCGCCTTACCGTCTACTTCGAAAACCTCGGCAAGGCCGATCGCACCGTACTCGATCTCGGCATCGCCGATCCTGTTCGCTTTCGGGGAGCCAGCGGAGGCAACAAGGACCACTTCACCATCAGCGAGACTGATGCCACGCCTTCCTATCTGCCGGGAACCATCATTCCAGGAAAGTGGAGGCTGCAGATTGCCGTACCGAATATCCGTCCCAACGTGACGTCGCGTTACCGCGCGGAGATCTATTTCAACCGCGTCCTCGATGACATTTCCTTCACTGATCACCCGCTGAACGACCATCTCGGCTGGTATCGCGGCGATCTGCACATGCACGACGCGCACAGCGATGGAAGCTGCCCCAGCCAGAGCGGCAAGTCAGTGCCGTGTCCCGTCTTCTTTACCGTGGAAGCCGCCGCCCGGCGCGGCCTCGACTTCATCGCCATCACCGACCACAACACAACGTCGCAATACGACGCGATGCGCGAGCTGCAGCCATACTTCGATAAGACGCTGCTTATCCCCGGTCGCGAACTGACCACGTTCTATGGCCACGCCAACCTCATCGGCACTACGCTTTTTGTCGACTATCGCGTGGGGTCGCCGCAGGTGCCCGACGTGAATGCAATGTTCCGCAGCGCGCGACAGACCGGCGGTATCGTCTCCATCAATCACCCCGAATCGCCGACCGGAGAAATCTGCATGGGTTGCGGCTGGAGTCCATCGCCACCGGCCGACATGACCCTGGTGACCTCAATAGAAGTTATGAACGGCGGTGGCGGACATGGATACTTTCCCGGCATTCACTTCTGGGAGCAGCAATTGAGCAGGGGCTATCGCCTCACTGCCGTCGGAGGCAGCGACAATCATCACGCCGACTGGCCGCTCGATAAGATCGGGTCGGTAGGCAGCCCTGAAACAGTCGTACACGCCAACAATCTTTCGGTGGCTGCGATCCTCGACGGCATCCGTGCCGGCCATGTCTTTCTCGACCTCACCGGGTCGCGCGATAAATTGCTCGAGCTGAGTGCGCGCGACTCCAACTCATCCGCGGAGATGGGCGACGACCTCGAGCCGCAGAAAGGCGAAGCCCTCGCGTTGCAGATTCACGTCACCGGATGCGAAGGAGCTTCGCTCCGCATGTTCATCGACGGCCAGGAATCGTCCGCGCTGCCGCAGCAGGGAATTACTTCCGGCGATCAGACCCTCAACATGAACTGGACAGCCGATGGCTTGCGACACTGGCTGCGCGCAGAAGTGCGCGACTCGCAGGGGCAGCTGTTACTGTTCAGCAATCCTGTTTATATCGCTTTCAAACAAAAATAGAGATTCTGGAAGTCTTAAACAGCACTAGAGGAAAACGAAATGCGCATGTTCCGCAACTTCAGCCTCACTGCTTCGCTGATTTTTTCTGCCTTGTTCGCCGCACTGCCGGCCGCGGCGCAAACCGCCGCCCATCCCGGCGCCCGAACCATCATGGATGCGCACAACTGCTATCCCTACTACGAGTGGTGGTATGGCCGGATCGATCGCGCCCTGTCTGCAGGAACTCCGCTCGCCATCGAGCAGGACCTCTACTGGTACACCGATCCGAAAACTGGCAAGTCCGAGTCGCTAGTCGCTCATGGAGTGCCCGTCAGCGGCCACGAGCCAACCATGGAGCACTACTTCTTTGATCGCGTGCGTCCCATCGTCGAACAGGCTTTGAAAGACGGTGATCACGGCGACTGGCCGCTCATCACCCCAACCTTGACTTCAAGACGGAAGAGCCTCAGCACCTCGAAGCCGTCTGGGCTCTCCTCAGCAAATATCAGGATTGGCTCACGACCGCCCCGAAAACAGCTGATCCGCAGCCGTCGAGAAACTCACCGTCCGTCCGATTCTCGTGCTGACCGGCGAGTCTGACGCGCAACAGAATGTCTTCTACGACCAGGTTCCGGTTGGCGACAAGCTTCTCGTCTTTGGGGCGGTACACTCGCACAACGAGGACCCGATGGCGCCTCCGCAGGTACTCGATCCGGAGCGCGCCAGCAACTACCGCCGCTGGTGGAACAATCCCTGGAGTGTCGTTGAACAAGGAGGCCAACGGCACGCCGGCGACTGGACGCCCGCCGACCAGGAGCGCCTCCGTTCACTCGTAGCGCACGCGCATGAGCAGGGCCTGTGGATTCGCTTCTACACTCTCGACGGCGCTACCGAAAAAGAGCTGAGCTGTAATGGATGGTTCCACAGGTACAATTTCGGTTCGCTCGCCGCGGCCGAGGAACGCTGGCGCGCAGCCCGCCAGGCAGGCGTCGACTACCTCGCCAGCGACCAATACGAACAGGTAGCCGCATTTCTGAAGGGCATCTCACACCAGCCGACGCATTAGCGCAACACATCAGGAAGAAGGTCAGCGGGCAGATTTTCATAGCAGTGCAGAGCGGCAAATCTCTGCGCGCTGACCGGCAACCCCACCGCCGTAAATCCCGGATGCCCTGTCGCCGGATAAGGACCGCCGTGATTCATCGCCGGCGATACGGCCACTCCCGTCGGCATGCGATTGCCGATCAAGCGGCCTGCGCGCCGCCGCAGAATCGGTTCAAGGGCCGCGTAGTCTTCAGCATCCGCGCTGTCGAAGTAGATCGTTCCTGTCAGGCTGCCTTCCAGCAGTCGAAGAATTGATGCCGTCTGCGTCGTGTCCCGCGAGATCACAATCAGCGACGATGGCCCGAAGACCTCCGTCTGCAATTCATGCGGATGGCGAAGAAACTCATCGCCCGTGATAGTCAGCAGCGTGTTCTGAAAGCGATAAGCAGGTCCCGGCCCAGGCTCGCCGCCACACAGCAGCTTCGCGCCATACTTTACTAGGCGCTGCACTCCTTCCTTCGCATTATTCAGAACCCCGCGCGCCAGCAGGACTCCCGGCGTCGCCGCCTCGAATCGTTGTTTCGCTGTCTCCACGAACGCCTGGCTCCCCGGCGTATCCGGAACAATCACCAGCCCGGGATTCGTGCAGAACTGGCCCGCGCCCAGCGTGCATGAGGTGAAGAACTCCTCCGCAATCGCCGTGCCCCGCTCACGCAATGCTGCCGCGAGCACCACCACCGGGTTCACGCTCGACATCTCGAGATAGATCAGCTTGCCCGCTGCGTCGGCCGCTGCCTTAGCTTCATCCCCGCATTTCTGCTGCCCGTGAATGCAGTCGCGCCCGTCAATGGATGCCCGACCAGCTTCAGTCCATCCTCGCTCGCCAGATGGTAGATGAGTTGCACCGTCGCCGCCGGCAGCCCGCTCTTCTCGAGTGCACGCTGCGCCGCCTCAGCAAAGAGCCTTGTCGTTCCCGGATGAGCAGGATTCGCCTTCGCGATTACCGGATTATGCGCCACCAGCGCAGCCGCGAAGTCTCCGCCCGAAATCGAGTTGAACGCGAAAGGGAAGTTGTTCGGCCCCATCACAATCACCGGGCCGCCCAGCGGCGCAAACGTGGAGTGGATATTGCGCGCCTCGTCATGAATCGGCCGCCGCCACGTCTCGTCGCGCGCTGCCGCTGCGGCCTGGCGAAGCTGGTCAACCGTGCGCGGCAGCTCCACATTCCGCAGGCGCGGAGCAACCGGCAGTCCCGTCTCCGCGTTTGCACGCTCTGCCAGTGCATCGGCGCTTGCCTCGATCTCGCCCGCGTATGCCTCGATAAACCCGGCAATCTGTGCGCCGCTCGTCGACTCGAGGATCTCCGTCGCCGCGGCGCCCGCTTCCAGCGCCTCAAGCGCTTCGTCCCACGACGACACCGGATACCTCTCCGGCAGGGGCGCAACCAGCGCCGGATTCTCCGCCTGAAACGATCCGTCGACTTACTCTGCCGCCACTTGCCGGCAATCCACACTGGCTCGGACACTTCACTCACAGACGTCTCTCCCCGGAGCCAAACGCGGCTCCAATCCTTATGATTGCACTGCAAGGCTTCTGGTGAGCGCAGTCGAGGCAGCATTTGCGGGCTCGCTCGCTCCCGTCACTGATTGTATGGAGGCG
>CAVRNK010000126.1:0-33843 GCA_963721995.1 uncultured Acidobacteriaceae bacterium
CTGATACCGCAAATCCGCCTTCGATGGTCTCGCTGGCCGGGGTACCAAGCCACGGCGAGAATCTTCTCGGCGTCTTCTATCTGGCCGCTGGAGCAGGTCCGCATCCGACCCTTATCCTCATGCACGGATTCCCCGGATTCGAGCAAAATCTCGATCTTGCCCAGGCGATTCGCCGCGCCGGATGGAACGTCCTCGCCGTTCACTACCGCGGATCATGGGGTGTGAAGGGAGTCTTCTCCTACGCCCACGCCATCGAAGACGCCGACGCGGAAGTTGCTTTCGTTAAAGATCCGGCGAACATCGCGAAGTACCACATCGACCCCAACAAGATTGTGCTTCTCGGCCATAGCATGGGCGGCTTCATGGTCGCGTCTGCCGCGGCACACGACTCGAAGGTCGGCGGAGTGGTCATGATTTCCGCATGGAACATCGGCGGCAGCTTTCCGCCACCCGAAGCCGGTCAGGCAGTGATCGATAAAGCCAAGAAGTCGATGGCCGCAAGCTTCATAGCCGATAACAACATCGCGCCGCTGGTTGGCTGCACGGCCGAATCACTCGTCGACGAGGCTTACGCTCACCGCGCAGAGTGGAACTTCAACAGTTTCGCCCCGGCGCTCGCATCGCGCCCCGTCCTGGTCATCACGTCGGATGATCAACTCGGTCCGGCCGACCACGCCTTCGCCGTTGCCTTGCAGAAAGCTGGCGATTCACATGTGACGGAGGCACATTTCCCCACCGATCATTCCTACTCAGGCCAGCGCATCGCCCTGGCAACAGCAGTCCTGAACTGGCTGTCTAACCTTTAGCCGCCTGCTGCGCTACGATCCTTCGCTCGCGCCATTCTACGTCGGGCACAATTTGAAGACACGAGCTAAAAGGGGTTTAAGGATGAAAATGCGATTGGTCGTCTTGATGGTCGAAGTGGAACAGCCGGAGGGGATCTCTGCCCGCAAGCTAATCCTGGAAACCGCCCGCCACAATGTCATCACCGCGTATAGCGGAAATGGCGCCATCAAACTGCTGCGCCGGTTTCCCAATGTCGACGTCGCCGTGATTCACACCGAACTCGAAGACTCTCAATTCAGCAGGCTTGTGAACGAAATCAAGAAGATTCGCCCCGATCTTCCTATTGTTGCGTTATCCCCAGTCCAGGACCGGCACGTGAAAGGGGTGGATCATACGCTATCGAGCTATGATCCTCAGTCGCTTTTGCATTTGCTCGCCGAACGCTACGAAGCGGCAACGTCAGACGATGAAGAAGTAGGGCCAAATAACCATTGATCTAAAGCCCAGCGAATTCCTTCTTCGCCGCAATCAGCTGCGGCAAGTCCTGATCGGCGTTCTTCCACATTTCGAAGAACTTCTGGTACGCCTCGCGTGCGTGTGCCTTGTCGCCCTGCATGGCGTAGGCCCGCGCCAGCCCAAGTTGCGATTGGGGATAGGTCTGATAAGTCAATGCTATCGCGACCCCGGGGTATTGCAGCGATCGCTGAAACGCCGTGATCGCATCGGCAGCGTCGTTCGCTTGCAGGAACGCCATGCCCCGCAGATATGCTCCCGGCGACGAGAGATCGTAGGCCTTGGCCTTCTCCAGTTCGCTGAGCGCTTCCGTCGGCTTGCGGTCGGCCAGATCCAGCAAAGCGCGTGACTCCGGAAGAGCGATGCCCTGTATGGTCGTGTCTTCGGGATATTTCTTGTCGAGATCCTTCAGAATCGGCTCGACCGTCTTTCTGTCGCCGCAGATCGCCGCCGTAAAAACAGCCTGCCGTAGCGTAGGTTTTGTCTTGTCCAGTGCCAGGGCGCGCTTGACTCTACTCTCAGAATCCTGGCACATCCCCGCAAACCCTCTGCCTGAAACCAGAAAAAGCAGCGCGGATGCCTGCGCGTCGTTAGCCTTCTGGGATGCCGCCTGATCCCCGGCGCTTGTCCATGTCGCTTCAGCTGTCTTGTACTTTCCCTGATATTCCTCGATCGTCGCCTTGGACGTGAACATGATGAAGGAATCCGGCCGCCCAGCGGTTTGCGTGAAGACCTTTTCCATCCCGGCAGTGTCGCCGTCCAGAAAATCTATGACGTACTCCCACTGCAGCAATTCCGTCGAATCGCCCAGCCCCGCCTTGATCACCTTGGCCAGTTGCTCCCGCGCCTCCGGCAGACGATTCAGTACGATAAGGTCCTGAATCATGTTCTCCTGGGCGATTACATCGTCGGGCTGCGTCGCCACCGCCTTCTGGCTGTATTCGAGCGCGTTTTTGTAATCTCCGATGATTGTGTACGCGACCGAGATATTCACCAGACTGTTGAAGTCATTCGGATAGGTACGAATCGAGAGTTCGAGCGTATCTATGACCTTCGGAACGTCTCCTGTCACATTCTGGTAGTAGTGTCCGCTGATATATAACCGTTCGCGCTCGCTGACATTCTTCGAGAGGTTATAGGCCTTGGTGAAATACTCGAGCGCCTTGCCCGTCTGCCCCGCGTTGCTGTAGACCACGCCGAGCCGGGCCCACGCCATGGCGAAGTTCGGATCCAGTTCGACCGCCTGCTGGTAGTGGCCCGCTGCCTGCGGCAGGTCGAGGCCCTTGTCATGCTCCACATCTCCCAGGGCGTAGGCACGAAAGGCGTCGAGCGACGGCGTTGTCGCCTGCCCCAGCGGCGTGTCCAGCTTCTGGATCGAGCTGAGCGATTCGCCCAGCTTGGCGCGCATGTCCGTCGCCGCCTTGTCCAGCGCCGCGAGGACATGCTCCGCATCCGGAGCCTGCGCCTGCACGCTCGCGATGTCATCGCCGGTCGCGGTGGCCTGAGCTGTCAGCGTGATGACGTATTCCTTGCCCAGCGATGCGATCGTCCCCGTCAGGATGGCCTTCACGCCCTCGCGTTCGCCGATCTCGCGCGCAATCGCCGGCGTCAGTACATCCTCTGACGACTTGCCCAGGTACTTCATGCTTTGGCGCAGATGCTGCTGGCTGACGATGTTCAGCGTCGGCGACTGCTCAAGCTGGATGGCCAAAGCCTGCTTCAGCGTGGTATCGAATACGGGATTGCCGGTGCTGTTGACGAAATCGGCGAGGATGATCGAGTCCTTCTCGGTCATCACTGGACTATTCGATGCGCTGGGCGCGGCTGGAGTCCGATGACCGCGCCAGAACCAGAAGCCGGCGGCGGTGACGACGATGACAACCGCGGCGATTGCCGCGATCACCAGCCCGTTCTTCTTGGGTGCTTCTGCCGGAGGGGCCGAGGCTGCTGCTACGACCGGACGCACCGGGCCGGCATCCGTGGCCGCCGGCGGTTTCGCATCGCCGACCGCGTCCAGATCGGCCAGTAGCTCGTTCGCCGACTGGTACCGGTCGGCCTTCTCCTTGGCCAGCAGCTTCGCCAGGATTCGATCAAAGCCCTTGGGCAGCGCGGGGTTCACGCTGCTTGCCAGCGGCGGATCCTTCATCAGCAGCGCGGCGAAAGTCTCGGCAGGGGAGTCACCGGCAAACGGAGACTTGCCAGTGGCTGCCTCATACAATACGCAGCCGAGCGAAAACAGGTCCGAGCGGGCATCGACCTGCTGTCCCTTGGCCTGTTCCGGCGACATGTAGGCGATGGTTCCGAGCGTCGATCCCGCGTTGGTGAGGGTCACGTCGTGGGACCCGGCACTGGTTGCGGAGAAGTCGCCGTTCAGCGTTCCGGGCGCCTGCGCAACCATGGGGTCCGCATGACGTTTCGCCAGCCCGAAATCCAGAATCTTGATGTGCGGAACTCCGCCGGGGGGCTGCACCACGAAGATGTTGGCCGGCTTGATGTCGCGATGGATGATGCCGCGGGAGTGCGCCGCCGCAAGTGCGCTGGCCGCCTGCCGGGCAAAGCTCAACAGCTCGGCGGCGGGCAGAACATGGCGGTCGGCGAGGTATTGCTTCAGGGTCTGGCCCTGGAGCAGCTCCATCACCAGGTATGGCCGGCCGTCCTGCTCGCCGATGTCGTGAATCGTGCAGATGTTGGGATGGTTCAGAGCCGAGGCGGCGCGCGCCTCCCGCTGAAAGCGGGCATTCGAAGCCAGCACCGGAGTTCCGCCCGGCGTGGGAGTATGCGGCGTCTCGCCGCCCAGATAGCTTTCTGAAACCAGCTTGAGCGCGACTTCCCGGTCAAGGCGCGTGTCCAGCGCCCGGTAGACATCGCCCATGCCGCCCGAGCCGATCTTTTCGAGGATTTCGTAGGGACCAAAGCGTGCGCCGACAGCAGGATTCATTACAGTCAAAATCGTTCAGACCCGAAGTGAAGCGAATGTAGGGGGCGAGCCAAGTGTAAATGGGTGTGAGGCTTTACGAAAGAACATTATTCCTTACGGTTACACGAAGATAACGTCCTGCACCTGCGCCGCAGACGCCCTCACCGGACAGTCAGCGCCTAGAACGGCCGACCGCGGAACAGATACACCAGCTCGATCACCAGGATGATCACCACCGTCAGTTCCAGGAAGAACGCCCGGCTCTGGTTGAACTGGTCGACCATGAAGCGGTAGAGCTCCTCGGCGTTGCGCACCTTTTGCGTGACCAGATCCTTGTAGTCCGGTACCCCAACCTTCAACGCTGCCAGCTTGTAGAGCCGCGCCGAGAACATGTCGCTCAGAAACTTGATCGCGTTGTCGGCATGCTCGGTCAGTTCGGCCACGTCGAGCAGTACCGTGTGCAGGCGCGTCGCCGACCGCGCCAGCCGCCAGCGGGCAAAGATCCCGGTGCCTTCGTCGAGCAGCGTGTAGACCCGGTCCAGCTCTTCGGTAAGCAGCAGGTCGTAGTGCCGGAACTCGAGCAGCTGCGAATTGGCGTATTCGAGCAGCTGAATCGCCGTCTCCGCGCCCGCAGTCGAGTCGTAGATGAACGCCGCATTCCATCCGATCACGGCAAGATCGTTCGCGTAGTAGGAGATCCGCGACTGCAGCACCTCGTTGGTTTCGCTCTCGGCCAGGTGTCCGGTGTCGCCGCGCACCACCTGCGCAATGCGCGAGCCGCAGCTGTGAATCAGGTCCGGAACCGAGGTTGAGCTTCCGCTGTCGCTCTCAATCTCGCGGATGTGAAAGATCAGGTAGTCCTCGCTCAGCCACTCCTTGTACGGCTTCACCAGCGCGGGCGCCGCGGCCTCCAGCTTGCGGCGAACCATCTCCGTCGCCTGCGCCGCGAAGTCGACATCCCAGACCCAGCGGCTGGCCAGGCCGATGAGTTTTCCCCATCCGCCGTCGAAGGCCAGCTCGAAGACCACGCTGAGCACGCCGTAGTCGTAGTACTTGATCTCGCCCTGCAGCTGCTCGCCGCTTTCGAGCGTGAGCGTCCCCAGGGATTCGACGACCGGCGGCCTCTGATATCGCACCGAGCCGGGATGCTTGGGCGACGCCGCCTCCAACGTGCCTGCCCTCAGCAGCTCACGCAGACGGTCGAGCCGGATGGCCTCGCACACGTCGAACTGCAACAGCACCAGGACCGAGCCGTGCAGCGTGATGTCCGTGGCTGGTGCAGCGATGTCAGGCATGCTGCGAGAATATTACTCTGGAGCGCGAGACTACCCGATGGCTAAACGCAGCGCAGGCTTGCTGATGTATCGCCGGCGAGATGGCGCGCTGGAGGTCTTCCTCGTGCATCCCGGCGGCCCTTTCTGGGCGAAGAAGGACCTCGGCGCGTGGTCCATTCCCAAGGGCGAATACAGCGAGGGCGAAGATCCTCTTAAGGCTGCCCGGCGCGAGTTCACCGAAGAGACGGGCTTTGAGGCCGACGGCGACTTCATCGACCTGGGCACTATCAAGCAGGCTGGCGGAAAGCTGGTCTCCGTCTGGGCTGTCGAGGGCGACTGGGATCCGGCGCAGCTCCATAGCAACACCTGCATGATTGAATGGCCTCCGCGCTCCGGGCGGCAGTTGGAGATCCCCGAAGTCGACCGCGGCGCCTGGTTCGGCATAGATGAAGCGCGGGAGCGCATTCTGAAGAGCCAGGCACCCGTAATCGAGATATTGATTGCACGTCTCGGTCAGGCAAACTGAGCTGACGCCAATCTGAGCTAAGATAAGAGGAGTGCAGGCAGGCCGGACGGCCGCTGCCGGGCAGTGATGTCCGGGAGAGGAAAGTCCGAACTCCGCAGGGCAGTGTGCCGGATAACGTCCGGGATCGCGGCTTCAAGGCCGCGAGACGGCTAGTGCCACAGAGAATATACCGCTCGCTTCGGCGAGTAAGGGTGAAAAGGTGCGGTAAGAGCGCACCGCTCCGACGGTAACGGCGGAGGCATGGTAAACCCCACACGGAGCAAGACCAAATAGGGAGGAAATTCGCAGCCCGGCCCGATCGGCTGCGAATGCGTGCCGGCCCGGCGCGCCAACGCGGGTTACGTGCGAGGACGAAAGTCCGAGCTCGGCGGAAACCTCCGGGTAGGTCGCTGGAGCGCTGCAGCAATGCATCGCCTAGAGGAATGGCCGTCCTCGACAGAATTCGGCTTACAGGCTGTCTGCCACGTGGCCCCGGTTCCTCGAAAGAGAGCCGGGGCCATCAAATTTCAGAACCCCGCCGGCCGCTCTCCCGCCACGCCGAACGCCTTCTCCATTGCCAGACCCGCCTGCGCGACCGTGCCCTCATCGAACAACCGCCCGATCAGCGTGACCCCATGCGGCACTCGCCGCGGTGGAGAAAACTTCGGCAGCGGATGTTTCGGATCAGGAGCCCAGTCGCTTCGTGCCTCCGACACCTCGACAAAGCCTGCACGCAGTGTCAGCGAGGGATGCCCCGTGTTGTTGCTGATCACCAGCATCTCGTCGCGCAGCGACGGCACCAGCAGCAGGTCGACGTCGGAGAAAATTCTCGCCATCTCCTGCGCCACCTTGCGCCGCATGCGGTCCGCCTGTACAAAGTCGACCGCCGACAGAAAACGCGCCTGCCGGAAGCAGTTCGGCCACGCGTCGGGCACCTGCGCCTTCAGCTCGTCGAGCTTGTGGCTCAGCGTCAGCTCCTCGAACGCGGCAGCGCCCTCCGCAAACAGGATTAGGTTCAGCGAGTCGTACGGCCAATCGGGCAGAGACACCGCAACCGGCACCATGCCGAGCTTCTTCACCGTCTCCAGCGCCGCCCGATCCACATCCGTCGCCGGAGCATCCTTCATCCACGCCGGAAAGTAGCCCACGCGCAGCCCCGCGAGGCTGGCTCCCGAATCGAATGCCAGCTTCGACGGAACGCTATAGAGATCCCCCGGATCAGGCCCGGTAATCGCATTGAGGACCAGCATCGTGTCTTCGACGCCGCGCGCCATTGGACCCAGCTTGTCGAGCGACCAGCACAGGGTCATCGCTCCCGTGCGTGGCACCCGTCCAAATGTAGGACGCAGTCCCGTCACTCCACATCTCATGGACGGGCTCACGATACTCCCACCTGTCTCGCTCCCAATCGCAAAGGCCACTAGTCCCGCCGCCGTCGCCGCTCCCGGCCCTGCGCTCGAGCCCGACGACCCTTCCTCGAGCAGCCACGGATTCATCGTTTGTCCGCCGAACCAGATATCGTTCAGCGCTAACGCGCCCAGACTCAGCTTCGCGACCAGCACCGCGCCTGCTGCGTTGAGACGTTCGACAACCGCGGCATCTTTCGTGGGCACGCGATCCCGGTAAGGCTCCGCGCCCCACGTCGTGGCGATGTTAGCCGTATCGAGCAGGTCCTTCGCGCCCCACGGAATTCCGTGTAGCGGTCCGCGATACCTGCCCGCCGCAATCTCCTTATCCGCCTGCCGCGCTTGCTCCAGCGCGTGATCCTTAGCCAGCGTAATCACGCAACGCAGCTTCGGATCGAACCGCTCTATGCGGCTGATATAAATCTCCGTCAGCCGCTCCGACGTGATCTGCCTGCCTTCGATCCAACACGAAAGCTGCGTGACTGTCGCAAATGCGATGTCCTCTTCGTTTGCCGGCAATGCAGCCGCCCTGACCGCGCTGCGGACAAACACATTCGCCGCCGGATAGCTCTTCATCCCCGGCAGCATCGGATTCCACACCGTCGCCGGAGCCACGCTCTCTTCGATTGCCAGCTTCTTCGGTCCCGTCCGCCGCTCGTACAGCGGAGCCATCTGCATCCGCCAGTTCTCCGCCGCCTCGGCGCGGTCCGCCGGCGTCATCTCCACCTGCACCAGCTTCTCCGCCTCGGCAAAGGTGCCCGCCGATACCTCCGGCCCCACCGGAGGAGCCGTGCCGAACGCCGGCGGAGCACCGGGGGTCGGATTCGGGGGCGTCGGTTCCTGTGACTGCGGCGTCTGAGCGTGAGCGGCAACCGCAACGCTAAGTAATCCCAGCGTGCCTTGAGCAAGAAAATCTCTGCGCGATCCTGACATGTCTGTCCTTAGTTCTTCGGTCTTTGGGAGAAAACGGGGATTGAGTGAAAGATAAACGATTCGCGCCTGTCTGTTTTTGACGCGAATTTCACGGCCGTCAACATAGCGAACGGGAACCATTGCGCCAGCCGCCGCGTAACGGGTCACATACACCATCAACGAGGGAGACATTTCGATGGCGTCCCGGCTGCGCGATCTGACCTACGCTTTTCGCAGGATTTCGAAGTCGCCCGGCATCGCCGTCGCCGCCATCGTCTCCATCGGACTGGGTATCGCCGCCAATGCCACCATCTTCTCCATAGTCAGCACCTTCGTCCTGCGACCCGCGCCGGTCGGCGACCCGTCGACCCTTCGATCGCTCCACATGCAGGCGCGCGGGCAGCCCTGCTGCAATCACTTCACCTGGCCGCTCTACAACGATGTCCGCGAGCAGGCGAAGGCCTTCTCCGGAGTCGCGGCCTACTGCGAACTGCTCCCCGCTTCGATGAGTGGCGAAGGCAACAGCCAGCCCGAGCGCGTCTGGGGACAGGCCGCCACCAGCAACTTCTTCGACGTCACTGAGCTTCGCATGCCGCTGGGCCGCGGCTTTCTCCCCTCCGAGGAAAAGCAGCAGGTCATCGTTCTCGGCCACAGCCTGTGGCAGCGTCGTTTCGCTGCTGACCCGGCGATCATCGGCAGAACCATCACCCTCTCCGGGCGCCCGTTTACCGTCGTCGGAGTCGCGCCCCCCGCGTTCCGCGGCGTCGATATTCTGCTCGCCCCGCAGTTCTGGGTGCCACTCGGCAACGTGGAGCAACTGGCCGTCAATATCCAGGACCGCAGTTCGCGCGACTTTCGCTGGCTGGGAGTCATCGGCCGCGTGAAACCCGGCGTCAGCCAGGCTCAGGTGCGGGCCGAACTCGACATGCTGGCGGCCAATCTCGCCAAAGCCTACCCCGCGACTGACAAAGACAACAGCTTGCCCTTCGACCAGGCGGGATCGCTCCCCCAGCGCGATAAAGGCTCTGTCCTCGTCTTCCTCGGAGCGCTCAGTGTCGTCGTGCTGCTCGTCCTCTGCATCGCGGGAGCCAACGTCGCCAACCTGCTCCTCGCCCAGGCCGCAAGCCGGCAGCGCGAAATGGCCGTGCGCCTCGCTCTCGGAGCCAGGCGCGGCCAGCTCATGCGCCAGGTGCTTGCCGAGACCTTCCTGCTGGCGATCGGCGGCGGCATCCTCGGAACGACGCTCGCCCTCTGAGCCACGTCGGCGCTCTCGGCTTTTCGTCTGCCCGTGCCTATCCCGCTCGACATCGCCGTCAGCCTCGACTGGCGTGTGCTGCTCTATGCTTTTGGCCTCAGCATTGCCGCCGGCCTCGTCTTCGGACTCGCCCCCGCATACGCCGCCGCTCGTCCCCTCATCACCGCCGCGCTCAAGGGCGAAGATGGGCTCGCCCGGCCGGGCCGCCGCATCACTCTACGCAATATCCTTGTCATCGCGCAGATTTCCCTCTCGCTTGTCCTGCTTTGTGTCACCGGACTCTTCCTCCGCAGCCTTGAGCGCGCCGCAGGCATGGACGTGGGCTTCCGCTCACAGGACCTGCTGATGATCTCGATCGACCCGCGCGTCCACGGCTACACGCCCGAACATACGGTGCAGTTCCTCGGAGAATTGCGCGACCATGCCGCAACTTTGCCCGGAGTTACATCTGCCGTTCTGACTGACGTCGCCCCGCTTTCGATGGGCAATCGCAGCGATTCCTTCGAGGCAGAAGGGGTGAAGCCCTCCGGGCCTGATCCGAGCGTGGACCTCTACATGGTCTCGCCCGGATACTTTGGGACGCTCGGCATTCCGCAGATACTCGGCCGCGACTTCGCCAACGAGAGCGGTTCCGCGCCCAGAGTCGCCGTCGTCAACCAGGCATTCGTTCACGTTATTTTTCATGGCGAGAACCCCATCGGCCGCCGCGTCGAAGGCGCTGGCGTGAGCTACCAGGTGATCGGCGTTGTCGGCAACGCCAAATCGCGGACCATCGGCGAAGACCTCAGGCCGGTCCTCTACCGCTCGCTGGCCCAGAGCGTCGCCTCCGATCCTTCATTCCTCGGATATACCTTGATTGTCCGCACCGGTGACGAAGCCGGAACGGCATCTGCGGTGCGCAACATCGTTCATTCGTTCGATCCCGCCATGGCCATCTTCAACTCCGAGACCATGCACGAGCACCTTCGCGATGCACTCTTCCTGCCGCGTCTCGCCGGGGCTCTGTTCGGCATCTTCGGCTTCGTCGGACTCGCGCTAGCCTCGGTCGGCCTCTACGGGGTAATGAGTTATTCCGTCGGCCGCCGCACCCGCGAGATCGGCATCCGCATTGCGCTGGGCGCACAGCTTGCAGCGGTCCAGCGGCTGGTGGTGGGTCAGGGAATGTTGCTTACCGTCGTGGCTCTGGCGCTTGGACTGCCGGCGGCGTGGATGGCGGCAAGGTTTTCCTCAAGCTTTCTCTACGGAATCCACCCGCACGACATTGCGACGTTCACGCTTGTGCCGCTGCTGCTCGCGGCTGTCGCGCTATTTGCTTGCTGGATTCCGGCACGCCGGGCTGCACGGGTTGATCCGCAGACGGCACTACGGTATGAATAGCATTTGTTCCTACGCGACGGCCTTCCCGGCGCGGACGTGCAGCTTAAGTCCCTCGGCACGCTGCAGGATGGCAACGATCTCGAACAGGTTGCGCGCTTGAGGATTTCCTGAGGGGCTGAACATGCGCATCAAGCTCTTCGATGAATGGTTCGTAGCCTTTGCGAGCCCATCGAATCCGATCGTTGCGTGGATGTAATCGCGAAGCACGGCCTTACCCGTTTCGATGTCTCCCGAAAGCATAGACTCTATGCCTTCCCTCAAAAGCTCTCTTCGAAACGCGGCGTCGCGCTTCACTCGGGCCTGGATGGTTTCCTTGAAATCACGAGTTAGAGGCATCGGCATCTCCTTCCTTCCTGCGCTGCTTATAGTCCTTCCAAAGTTCGATGGCGGTCGCGATGTCTCGCTGCTGTCGCTTCTTCGTTCCGCCGCCTAGAAGAACCACTAGACGTTCATTATCCTTGCCAAAATAGATTCTGTAGCCAGGGCCAAAGTCGATCCTGTATTCGAAGACTCCTGAGCCAACTCCCTTCACATTGGAAAGGTTTCCCTGTCCAATGCGAGTGACACCGAGCGTTACCTTGGCCGCGGCCGGGGCGTTTAGCCCGTCCAGCCATTCGGCAAATGGGCTTTAGTTATTGCGGTCGAGATACTCGCGAACCTGTATCACTCACGGATGGTACCATATGTGGTACCAAGTCTAGCCCTTATTCGACAGCTTCCACTTCGTGCGCGTATACGCAATGCGGAATCCCGTGCGCTCGGCATTGCGCTGCGACTGGCTGCCGGCTTCGGTCACCATCATCGCCAGGTCGCACCCGTACTCCGCGGCATAGCGCATCCGCGCCTGCAACAGCGCTGATTGCAGCCCGCGCTGCCGCATCTCCGGAACTGTCGATGCCCCGCCGAACAGGGCCACGCCGTCATGCAGGCTCAGAACACCAGCCGCACCCGCCTGCCCGTCCAGTTCCGCGAGAAAGCACACGCTTTGCTGGCGGGCGGCAACGAGAATTCCGAAGCTCTCGAGAAAACCCTGGAACTCCGGATGATCGTGCGCCCATCCTCGCGCGCTGATCTTCGACCAGCGATCTGCTTCATCAGGACCAATCACCCGGACTCTGACGCCTCCGTCATCTGCACGCTGCTGAGACTCTATCGGCTGGTAGAGCACGCTGCTGATTTCCATTGGCCTGTATCCTCGCGCGCACAACAGGTCGAGCGTTGCGATGCCCGCCAGCGGACTCACCTCATGCATCACCGCGGCTCCGCGATCGAAGAAGAAGCGTTCGATCCGTTCCATTGACCCCGCGCTCGGCTCCTCAAAAATCCCGAGCCCGAAGGTCTGCGTGACCGGAGAGTCGATCCCGTCAAAGACTGCGTAAGCCCCCGCGCATTCCATCCACGCAGACTCGCTCTCCGGATCGAGATGCTTGCGCGCCTCGGCGAAACTCCGGCACGCATGCCCTTCGGCGCGTTCCAGCCGCCGCGCGAGATTCAGATCGGCAAATATCATTGCACTCACTGCGACGTAAATGTCGAGGCCGGCAGCTTCTCCTTATTGAAGAGATTCGCATCCGACCAGCTTGCCCACCCATACCGGACAAATTTAGGCTGGTTTACTCCCGAGGCTTCCACCACCACCGTTGAGCCGTCTATCTTCGCCGTTGCCGGAACGAACTTCCCGTCCTTGCCCGCGATCTCAAATCCGGCCGGAGTGCCCTGGCTGGTCAGCCCGCTTTCGGCATGATCGAACCACACCCGCATGGCTGAACCCTCCACCGTCGCCTCGCGAAACAGTGGTCCCGAGTACTCAATCCCGCGCTCGCCATACACCATCGCGCGCGCCGCCAGGGCCAGCCGCGCTCCTACTGTCTGCTTGTCCGGCGGATGCACATTGTCCCTCGTCCCGATATCGAGCGTCACTGCCATCCCCGTATCCTCGACCGACAGCGTCCGCCGCTGCGCATCACGGACCATCCCCCAATCCTCGTTGGGCGAATAAAAGTTCGAAATCTGCACATACAGGAAAGGAAAATCCCCCTGCGCCCAATCCCTCCGCCAGTCGCTGATCAGCGCCGGAAACTCCTTCACATACAGCGGCGCGCGTTCAGGATCGCTGTTTGCCTCACCCTGATACCAGATCACGCCCTTGATCGTGTAACGCGTCTCCGGAGCAATCATGCCGTTGTAGAGCGCCGCCGGCTCCCACGACGCGGCATTCGGATGCCAGTGCTCCTCCGGAGGCGGCTGGTGCGCACCCACCGCTGCATCGTGCTCCCGCTTCTCCTTCGCGCGCATCAAAGGCACATCCGCCAGATCGGCCGCAAAGAGCGCCCGCGAACGGAAGAGCGGCATCAGGCTCGCGTCCGACGAGATGCCCATCAGGCTGATCCACGCTTCAACAGGAGTCCCGCCCCACGTCGTATCGATCAGCCCCACCGGCACCTTCTCCTTCTCGCTGACCTCCCGCCCGAAAAAGTAAGCCACCGCTGAAAACTCCGCCGCGGTCTGCGGATTGCACTCCGTCCACGTCGCCGACACGTCGTTCAGCGGGAACTCCGACGTCGTCTTCTCCAGGCGCAGCAGCCGCACGTTGGGCAGCGATGCATGGGCGATCTCATCGGCGCCGTTCTTCAGCACCGCGCTGTTGGGAAAGCCCGACAGCGGCATCTCCATATTCGACTGCCCCGAGGCCAGCCACACATCGCCTATCAGCAGATCAGACACCGTCACGCCCGACCCACCGCCACTCCCGGTCGCCGTCAGCATATACGGCCCGCCCGCTTTCTCCGGCATCAGCCACAGGCTCCACTTGCCCAGGTCGTCTGCCTTCGCCGTGCGTGTCTGATCGTGAAAGTGCACCGTGACCGTCTCACCCGGATCTGCATTGCCCCAGATGTGAATCGGAGCTTCGCGCTGCAGCACGGCATGGTCGCTCAGCAGGTGCGGCAAGGTCACCTCGCCACGAGCCGCTCCTGCCAGGATCAACAGCGCCGCCGCGCACCAGCCCAGACTTGGTGAAATTCTCATCGCGATTCGAATCCTTTTCTTCGTAGCTGTTTTCGGAAACGTTTCCACCATATCAGCGACCTCTGCCCGAGGTCACCGCGTCGGTGCCAATTTGCGGACCGTTCCCGCACCCAATCGTGTTAACTTCCCCCTATGCCCCTCAAGGCCTATATGCTTCTCAAAGCCCCTTCACTCCTGAAGGAAAGAGCCGTTCTTGCCGCCGCCCTTTGTGTCGTCGCTCCACGCTGCTTCAGCCAGACACCGCAAGCTCCGCCGCCCGCTGGCCCGACCGTGCAGGACCGCATCGCCCGCATGATGTCCGCCGGCACCGGCCCATGGACCACCGACCAGCTCGCCAACATGACGCGCCTGCGCGACGCGGCTCTGACCGACCCTTACGCGTTGAACGAGCTGCGCCATCTGACCGACAACATCGGCCTGCGCCTCTCCGGATCGCCGCAGGCCCAGGCTGCCGTCGACTACGTCGCCGGCGAAATGCGGGCTCTCGGCGCCGAAGTCCAGCTTGAAAAAACCACCGTCCCGCACTGGGTGCGCGGCGCGGAGACCGGAGCCCTCACCGCATGGCCCGGCGCCACACCCGGCACCACGCAGAAGATCGTGCTCACCGCCCTCGGAGGCAGCGTCGCCACCGCGCCCGAGGGCCTCACCGCTGAAGTCGTCGTCGTCAATAACTTCGACGAAGCCCGCAAGCTTCCCGCGGGAGCCGTCAAAGGCAAGATCCTGCTATTCGACGAAATCTTCGACAAGCGCCTGGCCGCACAGGGCAACGGCCTTGCCGCCTATGGACACGCCGTTCTCTACCGTGGCGCCGGTCCCAGCGTTGCCGCATCCCTCGGTGCAGCCGCCGTTCTTGTGCGTTCCGTCGGCGGAGCTGACTTCCGCCTGCCCCATACCGGAGCCACCTTCTATGCTCCGGGAGTAGCCAAAATCCCCGCCGCGGCCGTAACCGCCGAGGACGCTGACCTGCTCGCCAACCTCACGAAACAAGGCCCGGTGACCATGCATCTCGTCCTCACCCCGCAGACCCTCCCGCCTGCTCCGAGCTACAACGTGATCGCCGACTGGAAGGGCAGCGAGCACCCCGAGCAGATAGTCGTCGTCTCCGGACACCTCGACTCTTGGGATCTCGGCACCGGAGCCATCGACGACGGAGCTGGCATCGTCGTCTCGATGGAAGCCATTCAGCTGCTCAAGCAGCTCGGCCTCCATCCCAAACGCACCGTTCGCTTCATCGCCTGGATGGACGAGGAGCAGGGCGGCTCCGGCGCGCAGACTTGTCGTTAGCACATGATATGTCCAGTGAAGTTAGCAGGTGAAATGTCCGCTTAGCGGGCGGCGAGGATATGTCCATGCGAGAGAGCGTGGGTACGTATCCGAGGGCCGCAGTGGAGCGGGCGATGAAGGTGCAGGAAGTAATCTTGCGAGCGATGGGGAAGAAGATCAACTGGTGGCAGGCGGCGGAGATCATCGGCATCAGCGAGCGACAGATGCGGCGTTGGCGAGAGCGCTATGAAGAACACGGCTACGACGGACTGATCGACCGGCGGCGCGGCCGGCCAAGCCAAAAGCGTGTGCCACTGGCGCAGGCCGAGCAGGTGCTGGGGCTTTACCGGGAGAAGTACTTTGACCTGAACGTGCGCCATTTTCACGAGAAGCTCGGCGCCGAGCACGGGATCCATCTGAGCTATACCTGGGTAAAGTTGGCCTTGCAGGGAGCGGGATTGGTGGCCAAGGCCCGCAAGCGCGGCATACACCGCAAGCGGCGCGAACGGCGCCCGCTGCCGGGCATGTTGCTGCACATCGACGGCAGCCGCCACCAGTGGTTTCAGGATGAGCGCTGGTATGACCTGATCGTGATTCTGGACGACGCTACCAGTGAAATCTATTACGCCCAGTTGGTGGAAGAAGAATCGACGATTACGGTGATGGCCGCGCTGCGAGAAGTCATCGAGCGCAAGGGGCTGTTCTGCGCCTTGTACTCGGATCGAGGCAGTCATTTCTGGCTGACACCGAAGGCTGGCGGCAAGGTGGACCCGCATCGTTTGACCCAGGTGGGCCGTGCGCTGCGCGATCTGGGCGTGCAGATGATTCCGGCTTACTCGCCTCAGGCGCGGGGCCGCTCGGAACGCAACTTCGGGACCTGGCAGGGACGGCTGCCGCAGGAGCTCCGGTTGCACGGGATCAGCACCCTTGCGGAAGCCAACCGCTTTCTGCGCGAGCACTACGTGGACGAGTTCAACCGCCGCTTCCAGGTGCCTGCGGCGCAGCGCGGCACCGCCTTCACCGCCTGCCCGCGCCGCGACCTCGACTTGATCTTCTCGCTCCAGTTCGAGCGTACGGTCAGTCGCGACAACACCGTCAGCTTCCAGAACCTGGCCTTGCAGATCGACAAGGTAAGCTGGCGCGGCACCCTCGCCGACTGCAACGTCATCGTGCACCAGCATCTGGACGGCACTCTCAGCATGACCCACGGGCCACGCCGCCTCGGACGCTACTCCAGCCAGGGCACACCGATCACGCAGACGGCAATTAAGCAAGCTGTTGAAAAGCCGCTCCGTGGGAAAGTCCAAAAGCCGACTTTTCCACCTCGCTTGGAAATCCCGCAAACGGCGCGGGATTCCCACTTTCCAACAGCTACGACGGCGGCGGCTGGATGAAATATAAACCGGACATTTCACCTGCTAACAAAACCGGACATTTTCATTTGCTACGAACACTCCGGCGCGCAGACTTATGCCAAGGAGCACGCCGCTGAACTGCCCAACCACATCGGCGCGCTCGAGTCCGACCTCGGAGCGGATCATCCTGACGGCATCACTTACGCTGGCCCCGAAGCCCTCGGCGACTATCTGCGTCCCGTCGCCCAGGTGCTCGACGCCATTGGCGCTTCCACGCTCACCCATGGTGAAGAAGCCGGTGAAGATGTCGGCTTCCTCACCGGCGTGCCCGGATTCACCCCCACGCAGGACAGCCGCTTCTACTTCAACTATCACCACACGGCCGCTGACACCTTCGACAAGGTGAATCCGCAGACGCTGGGAGAAAACGCCGCTGTCATGGTCGTAGTTGCATACGCCCTCGCCGATGCCGCAACTCCCGCGCCGCGGTAATCAAGAATTCAAATCGCAAAGACTGCCGCCGAAATGCCGTAGACTACCTCCTACCATGTTCAAAATTCAGACGCGAATGACGACGCGAACCTCCGCCATCGCTGTAATCGCCTGCCTCTGCGCCTTTCCCGCGCCCCGCGCGCAGGATGCCGCGCCCGACGACGCCGGCAAAAATGTAATCGCCACCGCCCGCGAACAACCGGTCCGCACCAAACACGCCATGGTCGTCAGCGTCCATCACCTGGCGACCGATGCCGGAGTCGAGATTCTCAAAGACGGCGGCAACGCCATCGATGCCGCCGTGGCTACCGGCTTTGCCCTCGCGGTTGTGTATCCATATGCGGGCAACCTCGGCGGAGGCGGCTTCATGCTCGTCCATTTCGCCGGCGGCAAATCGACCTTCATCGACTACCGCGAGCGCGCTCCTCTGGCCGCAACCGCCAGCATGTATCTCGACGCCAAGGGCAATGTCATCCCCAACGCCAGCATCACCGGATACAAAGCCATCGGCGTGCCTGGCTCCGTCGCCGGCATGGTCTATGCCGAGAAGAAGTACGGCAAGCTGACACTGGCCAGGGTGATGGCTCCCGCGATCCGCCTCGCCAGCCAGGGCTTTGTCCTCACCGACGAAGAAGCCGCCGAACTCCACGACGAAACCCTCAGTATGTTTCCCGAGTCCAAGCGCATCTTCCAGCGCGACGGCAACTTCTACAAAGCTGGAGAGTTCTTCAAGCAGCCCGAGCTCGCCGCCACCCTCAGGACCATCGCCGCCGATCCCGACGACTTCTACCACGGCCGCATCGCGAAGGAGCTCGCCGCCGACGTTGAGAAGGGTGGCGGCATCATCACCGTCGAAGACCTCGCCCGCTACTCCGCCAAGGAGCGTGAGCCGGTGACCGGCACCTACAAGGACTACACCATCGTCAGCGCGCCGCCGCCGTCCTCCGGAGGCATCGTCCTCATCGAGGCCCTCAACATTCTTGAGGGCTACAACCTGAGCCGCTGGAAGGACCGCACTCCGGACGAGATGCACCTTATCGTCGAAGCCTATCGCCGCGCCTACATGGACCGCACCGACTACCTGGGCGATCCGGATTATGTGAAGATCCCTGTCGACCAGCTCATCGACAAGAAGTACGCTGCCGCGTGGCGCACCAGCATTGCCGCGGAGCAGGCCACCCCGTCAAAAGACCTCAAACGCCCTGCGGGATTCCTTCCGCCGCCTCCAACCATGAACGACGTGCGCCACGAGTCGACCCAGACCACGCACTACTCGGTCGTCGACGCAGACGGCAACGCCGTCGCTGTCACCACCACCCTCGACAACGGATTCGGCTCCGCTGTCACGGCCACCGGCCTCGGCTTCCTGCTCAATGACGAGATGGACGACTTCGCGTCGAAGCTCGGCGTACCCAACATGTACGGACTCATCCAGGGTCCAGCCAACACCATCGCTCCCGGCAAGCGCCCGCTCTCCGCCATGACGCCGACCATCGTGCTCAAGGATGACAAGGTTCGCTTCGTGCTCGGCTCGCCCGGCGGCGGCCGCATCATCACCACCGTCGCGAATATCTTCCTCAGCGCCGCCGACGAGGGCCTGAATATCCAGGAAGCCGTCGACGCTCCGCGCTTCCACCACCAATATCTGCCCGACATCCTCTTCATGGAGCCCGGCTTCTCCGACTCCACCGTCGAAGGACTGCGCGCCCTGGGCTACCAGCTCAAAATCGGCGGCCACTGGAGTGACGGAGAATGCATCGCCGTCGATCCTGCGACCGGCGACCTCGAAGGTGGCCAGGATCACCGCTATCACTTCGGCAAAGCGGCGGGATTTTGAGCGTTTGCGCCACCGTGTGCCATCGAAGATCGGCTCAGATATCTGGAAAGTTATGACGTCTCGGCAAATAATCGCGGTGAAGAATCCTCGAAATTCGAATGTTCTCGCCGGCAACACGGTAGAAGACCACATGCTTTCCGTGTTCGATACGCCGTAGACCCGGACTCAATGCATCGCACGCTCGGCCAAGATATGGCGTTGCGGCAAGCAGTTCGAAGCAGGTAGTTAGCTCGACCACATATTTGACCGCCTGTTCTTCTCCCCAGGTGTCAAGCGTGTAATCGAGTATCGCGGCGAGATCAGACTGTGCCCTTTCCCCGAGGCTATAGGTCCTCAAGCAATCCGTGCCTTCTTGATCTGCGCCTTCTTTCTATGCGCCTCCGTCCGCGACCGGATGCGATCCAGTAGCTCAGCCATAACGGTAGGGCCATCACGGAATGGGCCCTTTTCGCCCTCTTCGAGCGCAGCACGCAGCGCCTCAAGCTTAGCCTGGTCCTCACGCTCGTCCTCTTCGAGAGCTCGCAGACCGGCGCGAACCACCTCGCTGGCGTTCGCATATCGTCCGCTTTGAAGCTTGGCATCAACAAACTCGTCGAGTTCCGGCGTCAGATTGATGTTTCGCGTAGGCATGGAAGACTCCTGTGGTCAGGCTATCTCGGTTGGCAATAATTGGCAACGAACATTTGTCGCCCCGAGCAAGATGCAAATCCTTGTCGAGGTTCAACTTATTCACGCAGCGCGAAGCGCCACATACCTGAACCGCTGGTTCCAATGAGAAGATAGAAGCAGACAGAAATAGAGGAGCATCACCCCAGGTCTCACTTTCATGCTGAAGGTCATCTCGTCGCACGTTTTCCTCCGCAACCGACTCCATCCCGGCCTGCTAGAGATATTTCAAAAATCAGGTGCCCAGGGAGTCGAACTTTTCGCCGCGCGCCAGCACTTCGACTACACCGACCGCACCGCCGTCCGCGACCTCGCCGAGTGGTTCCGGTCGAACCCCACCGAAGCCTTCTCCATACACGCACCGCTCTATGCCGATCACGAAATGGGCCGCGGTGGCTCACCCGGCATCAACGTCATCCATCCTGAAAAGTCCCGACGCATCGACGGCATGGACGAGATCAAGCGCGCCCTCGAGGTCGCCGAGCAGATTCCCTTCCGTTTCCTCGTTGTCCACCTCGGTGAGCGCGAGGACACCTGGAGCCCGCGAGCCCTTGAGTTCTCAATGACCGCGCTCGAGCATCTGCGCGCCTTTGCCAGCCCGCTCGGAGTGAAGCTGCTGGTCGAAAACCTGCAGAACGATGTCACACGTCCGGCAAATGTCCTCGAGATTCTCAACACCGGGCACTTCTCTGATATTGGAGTCTGTCTCGATGTCGGACACGCGCACCTCACCGAGGGCGTAGCATCGGTTCTGTCCGAGCTGAAGGGACGCATCCGTTCCTCGCATCTGCACGACAACAATGGCGATCGCGATTCCCACCTCTGGCCCGGAAACGGCACGATCGGATGGGATGAAGTCTTCGAGGGGTTGACGACCGCTCCGCAAACGCCCGCCGGCGTGCTCGAGATTCACTACGCACTCGAGGAAACCCCGGAAACAGTCACTCAGAAGGCGGCAAAGGCCTTCGAGAAATTCTAGAAGAGGTTGCACCAATGGGCTTTGGATCGGCACAGCTTCACAGGTCGCAAAAAAGCCCGTCTGTATCAGGGCACGGCTTCAGCCGTGCCGCATAAGGCACATAAAGACTGTGGGGCTTTAGCCCCTGAGGGATTATTTACAGGCGATTAGAAGTTATGACAGAAGAAACAAAAACAGAATTAGTAACTGACACAGCGACAGAAGCGAAGCCCCTGACCACCATCGCCAAAATCGGCGAGTACGAAGGCCGCAGCGTCACCATCCAGGGGTGGCTCTACAACCTGCGCGAGAGCGGCAAGCTGCTCTTTCCCATCTTCCGCGACGGCAGCGGAACCATCCAGGGCATCGTCCCCAAGGCCGCTGTGCCGGCCGAAGTTTTCGACACCATCAAAGGTCTCACCCAGGAATCGAGCGTCATCGTCACCGGTAAAGTGCGCGCCGATAAACGTGCTCCCGGCGGTTACGAATTAGACGTAGAGGGTATTGAGGTCGTCCAGCGGGTTCCCGAAGATACTCCGTTCCCCATCTCGCTCAAAGAGCACGGCACCGACTTCCTGATGGAGCACCGCCATCTGTGGATTCGCACGCCTCGCCAGGCCGCCATCCTGCGCATCCGCGCCGAGATCATCAAAGCGGCCCGTGACTTCTTCGACGACCGCGGATTTGTGCTTACCGATCCGCCCATTCTTACCCCCGCTGCCTGCGAAGGCACCAGCACGCTCTTCCCCGTTGAATATTTCGGCGACGAAGCCTACCTCACGCAGAGCGGCCAGCTCTACATCGAAAGCACGGCGCTTGCGCTAGGCAAGGTCTACTCCTTTGGGCCAACATTCCGCGCCGAAAAATCCAAGACCCGCCGCCATCTGACCGAATTCTGGATGGTCGAGCCCGAAGTCGCCTACTGCGATCTCGATGGACTGATGGAGCTCGCCGAGCAATTCCTGAGCTTCATCGTCGACCGCGTGCTGACGCGCCGCGCTCCCGATCTCAAGGTCATCGGGCGCGACACCTCGAAGCTCGAAAGCATCAAAGCCCCGTTTCCCCGCCTGCGCTACGACGACGCGGTTGCGATGCTCAACGACGCGTACGCCAAGGGCCTGCTCGAAAATCCCTTCGAGTACGGCAACGACTTCGGCTCGCCCGATGAGACGTACATTTCGTCGCAGTTTGACCGTCCCGTCATGGTGCACCGCTATCCGGCTGCCGTGAAGGCGTTTTACATGGAGCCCGACCCTCAAGACCCGAAGTATGCCCTCTGCGTCGACGTGCTCGCGCCCGAGGGCTACGGGGAAATCATCGGCGGATCGCAGCGTATCGCCTCATTCGACCTGCTTAAAAAGCGCATCGAGGAGCACAACTTGCCGATGGACGCCTTCCAGTGGTATCTCGATCTGCGGAGATACGGCTCGGTTCCCCATTCCGGATTCGGCATGGGCATCGAACGCGCCGTGGCGTGGATCTGCGCTCTCGATCACGTGCGCGAGACGATCCCTTTCGCGCGCACTCTGAACCGGATCTACCCGTAAAGCCTGAAGATTGGAAGTTGTATGGCACGAGTCACTGAAATCCGTGCGGTCGAAAGAACCGCTACAACGGCAACCGGGCGTCCCGCCTTCACCGGTGTACAGTCGCTGCCCCCGCGACGCATCAAAATCATTGGCGTCCCGCTCGATCTCGGAGCCGCGCGCCGCGGCGTGGATATGGGGCCCTCCGCCGTTCGCGTTGCCGGCCTTGAAGCGCGCCTGGAGGCCCTCGGCCACGAGGTGAACGACGGCGGCAACATCGCCGTCGCCATCGCCGAGACCAAGCAAATCGGCGAGCAGAGCGCCCGCTACCTCAAAGAAATTACCGAGACTTGCACACACGCAGCCGAAAAAGTCCTGCGCTCTCTCGAAGAAGGCATGACGCCCGTCGTCCTCGGCGGTGATCACTCCGTCGCAGCCGGAACGGTCTCGGGTGTGGCCGAGTTCTACCGCCGCGAAAACAAGAAGATCGGCCTCATCTGGATCGACGCCCACTCCGACATCAACACCCCCGAGACCTCGCCTAGCGGCAATGTGCACGGCATGCCGTTGGCCGCGCTGCTCGGCCTCGGCCCCGAGCCGCTGGCCAACATATTTGGATTCTCACCCAAGGTCGCGCCCGAGAACACCGTCCTCATCGGCGTCCGCGACATCGACGCGACCGAAAAAGAGAACATCCGCCGCGCCGGCATCACCGAGGTCTACACCATGCGCGACATCGACGAGCGCGGCATGCGCACCGTAATGGAAGAGGCGCTGCGCGCCGCCGGACGCGGGACGACTGGGTATCATGTATCGCTCGACATGGACTGGATCGATCCCGAAGACGCTCCCGGCGTTGGCACCCCAGTGCGCGGCGGCGCCACCTACCGCGAGGCCCACCTCGCCATGGAGATCATCGCCGACCACGGACGCATGCTCAGCTTCGAAATCGTCGAAGTGAATCCGGTCATCGACGAGCGCAACCGCACCGCCGACCTCGCCGTGGAGCTTATTTCGTCTGCATTCGGAAAGAAGATTCTGTAGGTCCAGTGCCCTCATTCAAAAGATCGAGGTATTTTGCATATGCAAAAATCCGGTCTCGCTTCCTGCCTGTTAACTCCTTGGCCACGCTGAGCATTTGGAGCTGCTCCATCGCCTTCGCGACGGTTGCAAGCGTCAAACCGGTACCGAGGCAGATTTGTTGAAGAGTGGCGATCGGACGCTGTTGGAAATATTCATGAACATTGATCATCGATCCGCTTCGCGGGATTGAGCGGATCCTTACTCCGTCCAGAGCGAAAAGATCGCGTACTGCAATAGCAGTTGCACAAGCTTTTTCGGCTGTATCGCGGACTCCGAGTAGGAAGAATTCTATCCACGCTTCCCAATCTCCCTCAAACCGGACTTTTTGTAGAAGAGCGTAATATTCGTCGCGATGTTCCTTGAAGTACAGACTCAGGTAGAGAGACGGTGTCGTCAGAACTTGGCGTTCACATAAAAGCAGTGTGATCAGAAGACGCCCAATGCGACCATTTCCATCCAGAAATGGATGCGCAGATTCAAACTCTACATGGGCAAGTGCAGCATCGACGAGCAGGGGAAGCCGCTCGGAGTCACGATGAAGAAATTTCTCGAGATCACTCATCGTTTCGAGCATGTCTGCGACCGGCGGAGGTACATATATGGCATTTCCCGGCCGCGTTCCTCCGATCCAGTTTTGCGATGTTCTAAACTCGCCCGGAGTTTGGTCTGATCCTCGTCCGGATCGCAGAAGTATCTGGTGCATTTCCCGAAGAAGCCGGTTAGACAAGGGGAATCCCCCGCGAATCCGTTCGAGTCCGAATTCCATCGCCGCGACATAATTCGATACATCTTCTGCGTCACTTTCACGACCAAGAAGCTGACTCTCGTAGAGGAGAAGCTCCGACAGGGAAGACTGCGTTCCCTCAATTTGTGAAGACAGCACAGCCTCCCGGCGGTTGTAAAAGTAGAGAAGAATGTTGACGTCCGGGAGGATCGCCTGAAGTCCGTCAAGGCGTCCTAGCGCTTGATTGGCTGTGTCGAGTAGCGCGTAGAATTTCTCAATAGGTATCGGTGGGCTTGGTGGCAACGGGGGCGGAACATAGGCACGAACCGCTTCTCCAAGCGTAGTCGTCGTGATGAAACGGCCTATCCGGCCTGAGCTGAGCATGGGCATTATTAATTTATTCTAAGGCGTAATCTAAATTAGCTAGCGGCGCTAATTTAAAAAGTAAATTACCGCCTGAGCATTTCCATATGAGGTTCTTTCCGGTCGCCTCAATTCTCTTCTGCCGTAAAATCATCAAGTTATGCCCAAACTCCGTGTAGGCGTCCTCTTTGGCGGCCGCAGCGGCGAGCATGAAGTCTCGCTGCTCTCCGCCGCATCCGTTCTCAAGGCAATTGACCCGAAGAAGTACCAGATCACCCCCATCGGCATCACCAAAGAAGGCCGCTGGGTCACCTCCACCGACGCTGCCCGTCTCCTCACCAGAGAGTCTGCCTCTGCCTCCCGCGCCCTGCGCGCCGGAGACCCCCAGACCACGACATCCGCAGCCGTCCTCGCGCGCGGCGAATCGGTGATTGTGCCTCCCGTTCCGTCCGAGACCAAAACCGGAGCTCTCGTCCCCTTTGAGACCGACGCACGATCGCTCGATCTCCACGCCAGCGCATCCCCCGCCGCGACCCTGAGCCTTGACGTCATTTTCCCCGTCCTCCACGGCACCTTCGGCGAAGACGGCACCATCCAGGGTCTCTTCGAGCTCGCCGGCATCGCCTACGTAGGCTCAGGTGTCCTCGGCTCGGCCACCGGCATGGACAAGGACATCATGAAGCGCCTCTTCGCCGCCGCGAAGCTGCCCATCCCGAAGCACATCACCTTCCTGCGCCACGAATGGGAAGCCTCCCCGAAGAAGACCATCGCGAAAATCGAAGCCGCTCTGCGCTATCCGCTCTTCGTCAAGCCCGCCAACCTCGGCTCATCCGTGGGAATTACGAAGGCCCACGACCGCAAAGAACTCGCCCCCGCCATCGACATCGCCGCCGGCTACGACCGCAAGATCGTCGTCGAGCAGGCAGTCGGAGGCCGCCGCGGAAAGGCCCGCGAGCTCGAAGTCGCCGTCCTCGGCAACGACAACCCCGAGGCCTCGGTCGTCGGCGAAATCGTCCCCGGCAAGGAGTTCTACGACTACGAAGCCAAGTACCTGAGCGAGGGATCCGACCTCATCATTCCGGCCAAGCTGACCAAAAAGCAGGCCAAAGAAGTCCAGCAGATGGCCATCGCCGCCTTCCGGGCCTGCGACTGCTCCGGCCTGGCGCGCGTCGACTTCCTCATGGAGCCCACCTCAAACGCGAGCAAGCCCGGCCGCATCTATCTGAATGAGATCAACACCATGCCCGGATTTACGTCTATCAGCATGTACCCCAAGCTGTGGGCGGCCTCGGGCATCGCGTATCCTGAGCTTATTGACCGGCTCATCTCCCTGGCTCTCGAGCGCCGCGCCGAAAAGGACCGCACCAGTTACAGCCGCTGAGGAATCCGGCGATAGCCGCGAAGGGAACAAGGAGCCGCGCCACGGTGTCAGAAGTAGATGGGGAAGTTTGCGCCAAAGCAGCCCGAAAGGATCGATAGCCGCCGATGACACTGATGGATGCTCCCAAGTTCGATGTTCGCCGCGAGCGGCGCAACCGCAACCTTCTTATCACCGGAATCGTCGTAATCGTTGTTGCCGCCATCGCTGTTGGCTCCTGGGCCGTCGAAGTTCCCTGGCAGCTCTGGCACTGGCCGCAGGATCACCGCGTGAACAACTTCTTCGCCGCCGTCCAGTCGGGCGACCTGCAAAAGGCCTATGGCCTCTGGAATAACGACCCCAACTGGCAGCAGCATCCCGACCAGTACAAGGCCTACAGCCTCGCCGACTTCCAGAAGGACTGGGGTCCGGCCAGCGACTACGGCACCATCAAGTCGCACAACATCGTCATCGCCCACCGTGTCGGCAACGGCGTGGTCATGGGAGTGAACATCAACGGCGGCAAGACGCCCATCTTCCTGCGCGTCGACTCAAAATCCAAAACCATCGGTTTCTCGCCTGTTGAGCTCTATCTCGGCCCGTAGCCGGAATCCAATCCACCCCGTTCCGAATCAACTCAGGGAAATCACCGCGCTAAGGAGAGTCTCCATATGCGGCAGCGCAAGCTTGGCACGCAGGGCCTGGTCGTCTCAGAACTCGGCCTCGGATGCATGGGCATGTCCGAGTTCTACGGGCAGACCGACGAGACCGAATCCATCGCCACCATCCATCGCGCCGTCGCGCTCGGTATCACGTTCTTCGACACCTCCGACGTTTACGGCCCGCACACGAACGAGATCCTCGTCGGCAAGGCGCTCCGGCCTCACCGGGACAAGGTCGTCATCGCCACCAAGTTCGGCATCGTGCGCGACCCCGGCGATCCCACCCGCCGCGGCGTCAATGGACGCCCCGAATACGTCCGCGCCTCCTGCGATGCCAGCCTGAAGCGCCTCGGCATCGAGACGATCGATCTTTATTATCAGCACCGCGTCGACCCCAATACGCCCATCGAGGAAACGATAGACGCCATGGTCGACCTGGTCCGCGCCGGCAAGGTGCGCCATCTCGGACTCTCCGAAGCCGCTCCCGACACCATTCGCCGGGCGCACGCGGTCCATCCCATCAGTGCTCTCCAGATCGAATATTCTCTCTGGAACCGCGATCCCGAGGACGAGATTCTGCCCACCATACGCGAGCTGGGAATCGGCTTCGTGCCATATTCGCCGCTGGGCCGCGGCTTTCTCACCGGGCAGATCAAGACACCTGACGACCTCGCCCCCGACGACTGGCGTCGCACTTCACCGCGCTTTCAAGGTGAGAACTTCCAGCGCAATCTCGACACCGTCCGCAAGATCGAGGAGATCGCCGCGAAGAAAACCTGCACTCCTTCGCAGCTGGCCCTTGCCTGGGTGCTCGCCCAGGGAGAAGACATGGCGCCCATCCCCGGAACCAAGCGCAGAAAGTATCTCGAAGAGAATGTCGATTCTTTACAGGTCCGGCTCACCGCCGCCGACCTCGCTGAGATCGAAGCCGTCGCGCCCCGTGGTGTCGTCGCCGGCGAACGCTACAACGAAGCCGGCATGCGCGCCCTCAATCTGTAGCGGCTGTAGCTGGACTCTCCAACGCAGCGAAGGTCTTGCCCAGGCTCGCCACGTCCCCTACGTTCAGGCAGCTCTGGCTGCGGTCGATCTGCCGCATCAGTCCACACAGCACCTTGCCCGGACCCACCTCGATAAAGTGCGTCGGCTTCTGCTCAATCAGCACCCTTATCGATTCCACCCAGCGCACCGATCCCGTCACCTGCCGGATCAGCGCATCCCGCAACCGGTCACCTTCAGTCATGGCGGCCGCGTCCACATTCACTGCCACCGGCACGCTCGCCGGCGAGAACTTGAGATCCTTCAACAGAACCGCCAGCCGGTCCTGCGCCGGCTGCATCAGTGCGCAGTGGAAAGGCGCGCTCACCGCCAGCATCACTGTTTTTTTGGCCCCGCGCTCCTTGCACAGCGACGCCGCGCGCTCGACCGCTGCAGCCGCGCCAGAGATCACCGTCTGCTCCGGTGAATTGAAGTTTGCCGGTGAGACCACCCCACCTGCCTCCGCTGCGGCATCGGCGCAGGCCTTGGCCGCGTCCTCCGAACTCATCCCCAGCACCGCCGCCATCGCGCCCTCGCCCGCAGGAACCGCTTCCTGCATGAACTGCCCGCGGCTGCGCACGATCCTCACGGCATCGGCAAAAGAGATGACTCCAGCGGCGACGTTCGCTGAGTACTCTCCCAGAGAATGTCCGGCTGCATAGCTCGGAGTCACGCCCTTCTCGGCCAGCACCCGCTGCGCCGCAATCGAGACGGTAAAGATTGCCGGCTGGGTAAACTCCGTCAGCTTGAGCTGCTCCTCCGGACCGTTAAAACATAGATCGGAGATCGCGAAACCCAGCGCCTCATCGGCCTCCTCGAAGGTGTGCCGCGCGACGGGAAAATTATCGAAAAGCTCACGGCCCATACCGACTGCCTGCGAGCCTTGTCCGGGAAACAGAAAGACGAGATTTTGCGTACTCATGCCAGTGCGTATTTCAAATGATTCGCACAGAAGGCGCAACTCTTCTGCTTAAGCCCGCTTGAGGTTGACAGAAACCGCCAGTGCGATGAAACTCTCGGCATGCGACTGCCCGCGATCTGTCTCATAGCAAGTGCCTTGTTGTGCCTGCCTTCCCGGGCACAAGTGCCGGTCTTTCAGGTCACTCCGGTCCAGAGCTCCGTCAGGTTCAATGTGAGGTCTTCGAAGCCGATGACCTGCGATTTCGACAAATGGACTGCAACCCTGACCTTCTCGTCACGCGACGCTACGTCGGGCATGCTGGACGTCGAAATTCAAGCGGCGAGCCTGCACAATGGAACCAGCGCGATGGGCGAAAAGCTGAAGGGTAAGGACTTCCTCAATGTCGATCAGGACCAGGTGATTTCGTTCAAGACCAATAAGGTCGTCCAGACCGGCAAGACAACCTTTGACCTCGTCGGCACTTTCACCATGCGCGGCATTTCGAAGCCGGCGACTCTGAATCTTGAGATCGCCGATCAAACGAAAACCGTGGGATACGTTCAGGGAATCGTGCCCTTCGAGTATAAGGACTACGGCATGACAGGCGACAGCCGGAGTTATGACCACGGCGAGGTCGACATAAACCTCAAAGTCGAACAGGTGAGTGGACCTGCACTGGTTCGCCAGAGATTTTGATAGCGGCGGCCAGGCTGTGAGGTCCAATGAGATTCTGGAGAATTATTTGGCCTCATGGCATCCAAACCTCAGCGGGGCTTTCATTGCTTACACTCCGGGTTCTGGCCATCCTCGTCCTCGGGCTCATGTGCGGAAGCGAGCTCAACGTAGCCGCCTTTGCCCACCCCACCCTCAACCGCCAGCCCCTTGAAACTCATATCAGGATGCGCGCAGCCCTCGCCGCTCTTCTGGGCCGCGTCATGCCGTTCTGGATGGCCGGTTCGACTCTGCTGAACCTGCTGCTTCTGCTGCCCTTCGCTGATTTGAGCCATTCCGCATGGCAGTTCACCGCAATCTCAGCCGCAATCCAGGTGTTGGCCGTCGTCTTTTCGCTGATCGGCCCCGTTCCCATCAACAACCGGATCAAAACCTGGACACCAGGCTCGCTGCCCGCCGACTGGCAGGCGCAGGAGCGCCGTTGGGACCTCTATCACTGGTCGAGAACCTGCGGTCTGATCGCCGCCTTTGCTCTGCTTCTCCTCAGCCTCGGAGCGCCCTGACCGGAAAAACAACCCAGATAGTTGGCCGACGAATTCCTTCGACCCGATAGAATGGAAGTAGAGATAAGAAAGAGGCCCGGTCGGCATCGCCGCCGGGCTTTTTCTCTTTGCTTCGGAACCTCATTAAGCCGTTTATTATCAGATCTTTGCGGATAAAGATTTTATTTTCAGATCTTTACGGACGTAAGGCGCGCAACCTGCGTCGAATGAAACGGTTACGAAACAGCCTATACGGCTGGAGGGAGGGGATATCTCCTGATCACCCCACCTTCACGTAGGTCATATATCGCTCGTCGGTAATCGACGTAAATGGCATCAGCCGCAGCGGACCGGAGGCCGCCTGCGCCTGCCACTCTGGCCGGCCCGGATCAGCCCCGGAGACCGCGCTGGCAGCCAGCAGCTGCCGTCCGGTAATCTTCGGTGCCTGCTCCGTGATGGCAAACAGCACCAGCGGGCCCCGCATCAACGCCACCGTCTCCGGATGTTCCGGATCGATCGGCTCAAGACGAAGCGGCAAGGGCAGCTCGAGGTCGATGCGATCGCCGTCCTTCCAGCGGCGCCGAAGGGTCGCGAAGCCGGTCGTCGGGGTCGGCGAAACCGGCGAACCGTTCACCCGGACGACCGCCCCGGATCGCGCCCACGCCGGAATGCGCAGCCGCAGCGCGAACGCGCTGGGCCGAGACGCGCGCAGGGTCATTCCGATCTTGCCCCCAATCGGGTAGTCGCCCGACTGCGTCAGCGAGACCTGCGCTCCGTCCGCAGCCGTCCACTTGAGCGCGGAAGGCAGGTAGAGGTTGACGTAGACCCCGGCCGGGTCGCGGAAGTAGATCAGGATGCGATAGTCCGCCGCCACCTGGGGCAGGGTGCCCGAGCAGCACGGCCACCTGTCGGCGAAATAAAACTTGCTGCCGGAGCTGTTGTAGTCCGAGTAATAGAAAGCGTGGCCGTCGGGCTCGAGCCGCTTCGCGCCGAGCACGGTGTTGTAGAGCACACGCTCCATGCTGTCTCCATAGCTGCCGTCTCCGGTCACGCGCAGCAGGTAGCGCGTGAGCTTGAAGTGGGCATAGCTGCCGCAGGGCGTCTCGAAGCCGCGGTGCGTATCGGTGAGGCTGGCGTACATCGTGCCGCTGCCGGGAGCCGAGAAGCTCTCGTTCGGTCCCCAGCCACCGGTAGCAAAGCTCTGCGAGTCGGTGATCATGTCGAACGCATTGCTTGCCGCGCGCAGATGCTTCTGGCTGCCGTCAGCGATATAAGCCTGCATCGCCGAGCTGAGGGAGTTGCAGAAGCTGTATGCGTGGTGATTGGCCAGCACGTTCCGGTTCTCCGAAAGGGGATCGAACCAGGTCTTGTCGAGCAGGTAATGGCGGGCCAGGTCGCGGTAACGCTCGCCCGCGCCCCGCTCCCATGCCAGGTAGAGGTTCTCCGGCATGGTGTAGTACTCGTCCCAGGTGTAGTCGTCGGAGGTGTTGTCACCCACCGAGGCCCGCCAGCGCCGCTGCGGCTCGTCGCGGTCGAGGGTGGTAGGAGGAAGGTGCGGCATGGCCGCATCGGTGGTGCGGTCGAGCAGCGACCACGCCTGGGGAATGTTGGCGAAGGAATGCGCATCGATCAGGCCGCAGACTACCTTGTCGTAGTCGTAGCCGGGAAAGCGGAAGTTGGTGTAGAACTTCCCCGAAAATCGCCGGCGAGTAGAGGTCGAGCAGAGTCTGGACCTTGGCGCGAGTGCGGGCATCACCGTTCACGGCGTAGCCACGGCACAGCGCGGAGATCCATTGCCCGAAGCTGTGGGCGGGGGCAAAACCGTGGCCACCGCTGGGCGTCTTGTCGAGCGGCACCTCGTCGTACCAGCCGCCGAGGTCCGGTCCTGGTGCGGGCAGACCCGCACGGAGTCGCCATGGCTTGAGGAGGCTGTCGTCGTTCAGCCCGAGAAGCATGGATTGGGTCTGCTCGAACTGCGTCTGCGCAAGGCCGGGCGCCAGGTCTACGTCGCCGTAGCCGAACTCGTTAAGGAGGACCCGGCCCCCGGTCTGGGCGAAGAGTGCAGGGCGTGAGCAAAAGGCGGCGGCGGCCAGACTGGCCGACTGCAGAAAGGAGCGGCGCGACAGCATCGGGTTCTCCTACAATCGATGTTATGCCGGTAAGAGAAGGGATGCCAACGCCACGGCCAAGAGCAACGAAAGATGCTCGTCAGGATTGTCTGGGACAACACCGATCAGACTTCAGTATTCCGTCTTTTCAGGCTTGTCGATCCAGGCCTGAAAGGTTTGCCACGCCTCATCGGAGAGTAGTTGCCGCAGCGGCAGAGAGCGTGCATCGCGGTGTAGTTTGATCTCGTTGTAGAAGTAGGAATCGTCGAATCCGGCGCGTGCCGCGTCCTCGCTGTTGCTGCCGAAGTAGATGGCGTCGATACGCGCCCAGTATGTTGCAGCAAGACACATGGGGCACGGCTCGCAGCTGGTGTACATTTCGCAGCCTTTGAGGCTGAAGGTATTCAGTGCACGGCAGGCGCTGCGAATGGCATTGATCTCTCCATGAGCGGTCGGGTCATTCGTGGATGTCACGCTGTTCGCCCCTTCTCCGATGATTTCGCCGCTCCTGACGATGACTGCGGCGAATGGGCCTCCCTTGCCGGAGTGGACGTTCTCAATGGCCAGCTGAATTGCCCGCTCCATGAAGACGGGGTTGGGATCAGTTGGCATCAGCATGGCCCTCCGAAGGCGCTTTTGGCTTGCTCTTTATATTGTGGGGCGGAATCATGGACAGTATGGCACAGGCCTTCGTATCAACGCGCGTGGTTACGCCGGAGGGTGTCCGCGCGGCGGCAATTCTCGAAGACGAGGGGCGGATTCGCCGTCTGTGTCATCCGAATGATATTCCGCCCGAATACGCCAAGTGCGATTTTGGAGACCTGGCCATTCTGCCGGGTCTCGTGGACAGCCATGTTCACATCAATGAACCGGGACGCACGGAGTGGGAGGGCTTCTGGACGGCAACGCGTGCTGCTGCGGCAGGGGGATACACGACGCTGGTCGACATGCCGCTGAACTGCCTTCCCGAGACGACGACGGTTTCAGCGCTCCAGGCCAAGCGCGACGCCGCACGAGGGAAGTGCTTCGTCGACTGGGCCGCTTGGGGTGGCGTTGCCGGCGACAATGCGGAACACATAGAACCGCTGGCCCGAGCCGGTGTGAAGGGCTTTAAGTGCTTCCTGATCTATCCGGGATGCGAAGGCTTTGAGATGGTGACGCGCGAGCAACTGGAGCGGGCGTTGCCGCATGTCGCGCGCACCGGACTGCCTCTGCTTGTGCATGCGGAACTTGCACAGCCGATCGAAGCGGCGACCGGATTACTCAACGGGGCGGACTGGCGGCGGTACGGAACATATCTGCGCTCCCGGCCCGACGAGGCGGAGCTGTCAGCGATCCGGATGCTCCTGGAATTGTGCCGCCGATATGGATTTCGCCTGCATATTGTGCATCTTGCGACCGCCCTTGCGCTGAACGAGCTGCGCGCCGCAAGGCAGGAAGGGCTGCCGGTCACCGTGGAGACTTGTCCGCACTATCTTCACTTTGCAGCGGAGGAGATTCCGGATGGCAGCACCTTACATAAATGTGCACCGCCGCTTCGGGGGCGGCATAACCGCGAGGAGTTATGGAAGGCGCTTCGAGAGGAAGACATCGATCTTGTGGCGACAGATCATTCGCCGTGTCCGCCAGAGTTGAAGCGTCTGGAGGAAGGCCGGTTCGATCAGGCATGGGGAGGCATTGCGAGCCTCTCGGTTGCGCTGCCGGTGATGTGGACAGGCATGCGCGCGCGGGATATCAGCTTGAGCGACTTAGTGCGGGTAATGGCCGAGAAACCGGCTGAGCTGGCACAGCTTAGCAGCCGCAAGGGAAAGATTGCCAGCGGACACGATGCAGATCTCGTGATTTTCGATCCTGAAGCGGAGACGGTAGTCAGCCGTGAAGGACTGTACACGCAGCACCGCATATCTCCGTATATGGGCCAGCGCCTGCGCGGAAAGGTGTTCGCCACTTACTTGAGAGGCCGGGCGGTTTTCCGCGAAGGGACATTTGTGGACGAGCCTTTTGGAGCTGAAGCATGAAGACACCGTAGTATGATGAGTCAATTTCCTTGAAGTCGCAGGCCGCGGCTACGGAGACGATCCCGAGTCAAGCCGCGCATTATCACTGCTGGATTCAACTGTTCGACATCCGGCGCAGAGGAGAGGAATTGCAGAGCGAGCGCATCGTTGGCAAACCGGTCTTTCGCAAGGAGGGACTCGCGAAAGTGCTGGGCTCTGCGCGCTACATTGACGACATCTCAATGCCGGGAATGATCTTCGGCGCGACGGTGCGGAGTGCGGTTCCGCGTGGCCGCGTGCTCAGCATCGAATATGGCCCGGGAATTCCGT
>CAVRNK010000127.1:0-33593 GCA_963721995.1 uncultured Acidobacteriaceae bacterium
CAAGTTTTGCTTTTTCATGGGCAACGACGACCTTATGTGCCCAGGCGCTCTCGCGCACACAGCCGGGATCATCGATCGCTATCCCGACATAGGATTCGTCCTGAAAAGTTATGCCTGGTTCGATTCCACTCCGGACGAGATCAATCAAGAGGTGCGCTACTTCAATGAAGAGCGTTTCTTCGCGTCCGGTAACGGCGCCGTCATGGTTTGCTTCAGGCGCTCAGGAGTGATCTCCGGCTACATCGTAGACCGTGATAGTGCTCACGCAGCCGCCACCGACAGGTTCGATGGAACCCTTTACTATCAGCTACACCTCACAGCTTCAGTCCTGGCCCGCCAGAATGGCGTCTTCACGCCTCAAACCCTGGTGCTCTGCCGCCACGGAGAACCGCCGGATTTCGGAATCAGCTCAAGGGAGTCAGGCAAATTCGTACCGGGTCGATATACGCCCGAAGCAAGACTCCAGATGGTGGAGGGCGCTCTGTCGATCATCCGGTATCACGATCAGACCACGCGCAGGCACCTGACGAGTGCCGTAATGCATGACTACGCGAACTACTTCTACCCGTACATCAAGGATCAGCTGTCCCTCAACCAATCTGGTTTTTTCCATCTCTATCTCAGGTTCGCGAAGATGGGATTTTACAGGTATCCGATCTTCCATTTCTATTGCCTGGCCGCTTATCTGCTCGGTGAAAAAGGCTTTGACGCCATAACCAGGCGAGTTCGCGAACATCTGGGCCGCAGTCCACAATTCGGCATCAAGCAACTAGGTGTTGAGTGACCGTATGGCGCTGAAGCTGAATATCAAGCGGGTCATGACACCCTCCGGCATCGCGCTCTTTGCCGTCGTCCTGAGTTTCTGCGCGTGGCTCTGCCCGGATTTTGGAGTTCTTCGCAAGGGCTTTGATGTTGCCGATCAGCCCAGTCTGCTCTCATCCTTTATCCTCTTCTCCTGGTATCTGCTCATCTTTACCAGCTTTGTTCTCGGACAAAAGCTCGGTGCCGCCTTCGCATCTCCGCGCCGCGAACGCATAAATCTTCCAAGACTTGATTCCCGGGCCGTCTACTGGACCTTTACGATTTTGGGTTCGATAGGAACGATCGCCACATTTGTCAGGATTTTCCGCGCCCTGCCACCATTACAAGCGGCTCTGTATATCTACCTTGGACAGGCCAATCGCTTGAAAAACACACTGTACGATGACTACAGCGCGGGAATTGCCTCTCTGCGATACCTGGTTCTTTATTCCGCGGCTCTGGCCATTTACCGAACCGTGAAATTCAGGAAGATATCATTTCTTGCCATTGCCAACATTGCTCTTCTCGCCGCGACTGTCTTGATATCCTCGCGCCTGATTCTCATCGCCACTCTGGTCGTTGCCGCCTTTCTGATCACTCACGGAAAACGCCACATCAGAATCAGCCCGATCAAACTCGGTATCTGCGCCACTCTTCTCTTTCTCATCCTTGCCGTCCTGAACTCTTCCCGAAACAGCAATTTCTATACACAGCACAACCAAACCTTCGGCGAAGCAGGCCTTTCCGAAATAATCACTTATCTGGGCTCACCCTTTAATGTCGCTCTCGGAGCCGCAAGCAGAACCGATGAGATTACCATCGGCCGCACCGACCTCTATCGCGAATATATCGATATCGAGCCACTGCTCACGACGAATTCCGCCTTCGTTCAGCTGCACGAAACGATCGGCTATAAGGCTTGGCCTTACATCAGCATCGTCTGTTGCTTCATGGGATTCATGTTCTCGTGGCTCTCCTCTTACGGCCGAACAAGCCTCTTGCTTCCATGTGGAGCAATCCTCTACGGCTCTGCCGAACTGTGGCGTATCGATCTCTTTCGTCAGGGAATTTTCATTGTCTGGTTCGTCGCGGGCATGGGTGTTCCCGCAATATTGTTCCTCTTCGGCAAACAACGCCTGAACCGAAGCTCTCGCGCCCGAAGAGTGCCTGCTCTCGGCAACAGAGAACTGCCAGATCCTCTGACGTAGCCGCTCTTCAGGTTCGCCGGCTGCTTATGAAGTCAGAACGGACGGCACGGCTTCCGTAGCTTGCTTCAACTGTCGGCTTCTCGACGCATGCTGCAGTTGCCATATCAAGATAAGAAGAAACGGGATGTAGGAAAGTGGCGTTGCATATGCCGCGCCTCGGGCCCCGTATCGCGGAATAAGAAACAGGTTCAGTAACACATTGGTTCCTACAGCGGTTCCCGTCGCAATGATCACTCGCCGTGGGTGATCCCACGCCACCAGCACCGTTAGCAGGACCGACGTGACAAAATCCATGGGAATAGCGAAGAGCAGCGGTCCGGCCAGCGCCGCGGAGGGCGCGAACGCAGGGCCAAAAAGCAGCCTGATCAGCTCCTTCCTGGCGATCGCCATGATCATCGCCGTCCCAGTGCCCGCCGCAATGGCAAACAGCAGCGGCTTCCTGAACATGTGGATCCGTTGTCGTTCTTCAGGAATCGCCGCCAGGCGCGGATAAACCGCCTGCATCAGGAAGTAGTAAATCGCCAGCACCAGCAGCAGCAGTCGATAGGCCGCGCTGTACAAGCCGGTCTGCGCACTATCTGTCATGGCGCCAAGCATGATCGTGTCAATTGAGTAAAAGGCCTGGTACATCAGCAGCGCGATTCCCAGCACGGTCGTCGATCGCCAGCCCGGCAACTCCAGAAGCGCTGGCTCTCCCACTCGTTTCTGGCCCTCTGTCAGCTTCCTTCTCGCCCAGAACACCCAGAGGCATGCTCCTGCGACAACATTGGCCAGCGCAGCCGTAAGTGGAATAATCAACAGTCCGGCGTGAAAGCCCACGACGCAGACAATCGCCAACGTCACGTTGATAACCGCCACCATCGCGCGCCAGCCCGACATCACAGCGAATCGCTGCATGCCCCACGCCAGCCAATCTACCGAGACGCCATATCCAAATATCGCCAGCGCATAGAGGCTCACCATCGGCCGCGCATCTTGCGGAACCGGTCCGAACCTCCCATACCAGTACCCAAGCGCCATCATCAGCACTGCGAGAAAAACCCGCCGCCGCTGAATGAACCCGACAATTCTCCTGATGCTGCCCGGATGTGTCGCGACCAGCCGCGCTCCCGTCTGTCGCAAACCGAAATCGGTTCCGTTCATCTGGTAGAGATAGAGCGCCTGCGCCACCGCATAGGCGCCGGCGGCGCGCACGCCAAAAGTGCGACTTAGAAATACGACAAGAATGAGATTGCACAGGCGGGCGACACCCTCACCCGTCGCAACGGCAAGCACATCGGCGCGAAGCCGCCCGGTCAGAAGCCCCCGGCGTTTATGATGGCTGCTCTCAGTCGAAGTCATGCCAGTCTGTTTTTATGCCGAAGTATCTTCCGCAGGGCAGAGATGTGCAAAGCGTTTTCCGGCACCGCCGAAACTTTATTCCATTTGTCTCTAAGCAACACCCACCCTGAAAGGAGCACTCCCGAAGTGAACAATGCCAGCAACACCAGCAGTGCTCGCGGCGGCCACGAGCGTCTGTCGAGAACGATAGCCTTATCTACCACCTGGATCACCGGCGGAGCCTTTGCCTCTTCGATTCGCGCCAGTTCGTATTGCTTGGCGAGCGTTTCAAACAGCGCCTCGTGGTAGCGCACATCGCGCATGCGGCGCAGATACTCGAGTCCGGCCTGGGGTATTCGACCGGCCGAGACAAAGTAATTGTCCCCACCAGCGCTGCTGTCGCTCTCCGCCTTTTTCAACTGTTCGCGCAGGGCATTCAACCCGCTTTCAAGGCGCTGCACGTCCGTGGCCTGCTCAGTCTCCGTCGTGCGCAGCTGCTCGAGCAGAACTTCCTTCGCTGAAATCTCCGCCCGGAGCTGCGCAATGGAGCGCAGCGTCATCTCTGCCTGGCCAGCCAGCTGGATGACGCCCGTCTTCTGCTGTAACTCGCGGAAGGCAGCTTCGACATCGGCCAGTTGATCCTTTTCAGCATTCACCTGATTTTCGAGAAAGAGCCGCCGCTGCGACGCAGAGGTCAGGGCGAGAGTCTGGTTCCTGCGGTAGAGTTCATCCACATATGTATTCGCCATATCCGCGGCCCGGTGTGCGTCATGGTCATCAACAGAAATGCGAATGAACGAGCCCTTTGTTCCCTCAATGTGAGTATGCTTGGCGAGGCTCTTTCGCGTGTCCACCAGCGTTCGCTTCCGATAAACCTTTTCCAGGTGAAACCTGGCGATCATTTCGTCTGCCACCGTACGACTGTTGAGAACGCCAACAAAGGTATCGGATTGACTTCCGAACAGACCGCCTCCGCCCAGCGAAGCCAATGCGCCGAGTGAACCGCCCAGTTCACCCAGTAAGGCAGCAGCTCCCCCCGAGCCGCTCTGCGAAGTCAGGATCACAGTCGACGCCGTATACGTTACAGGCATGACCAGGACGATCAATGCGGTGATCAGGCCGCAGAACAACATGCCGCCCCCGATAAGCCTCCAGCGCTCCGCAAGCACCACAAGCGTTCTCAGCAGTGACGACTCCGCCGTGTCCTCCGACGGCAGACTCTCCGTCATTACTACAACCTCATCGCTCAAAACTCGCATGATGAGCTCCTAATCGAATGACGCTTGCCGCGGCGGCCATAATCCAGGCTTGAGGCCGACACTTTCGATCGATTCATTCCACCTTTGATAAGCCTCTCCAGTTAGACCTTCAGGCCGCCCCGCAAGCTCTATGCCGCAAGCTTGGAAACCATGTCGCAGCTATGGCGCCATTCACTTGTCATAAGGCGTTTATAAGCCTTCTAGCTCTCGAAAAACACATGGTCGCGCTATCCGTGACAAAGGAATGACATGGCGTGTGCAAGTGCCAGACAGCCCATCCCTACACTCGGTTTATCGACGCCGCGAGCGAACGCATGCTTCACCCGCGCACCTCGCGCACAGCAAGACCGATAGCAGTTAATTCCACGACAGGACACAGAATCGATCGCGATATGAAGATATGGTTGCTCGCAGGTTGTCTGCTCTTCTGCACGATGAAGGCCAGCGCCCAGGATACCGATACCGACTCAACTCAGGCCGGCTATGTCCCCGTTCTCTCCGGAGGCATCGGCTATGTCGAGAACATCAACGGAGGCACTCCAACCCTGGAACCGGCAATAGTTCCGGTTTTCTTGCTACCTCTCGGAAGCCACGTTCTCGGCGAAGCACGCGGAGAGTTCGTCGGCTCGTTCCAACGGCGCGACGGCAATGGCGACTACACCGGCCAGGTGTTCTCATCCCTCGATTACGCCCAGATCGACTGGCTTGCCAACACTCATGCCATGGTTGTCGCTGGCAAATACATTACGCCGTTTGGACTGTATGACGAACGGTTTGTTCCCATATGGATTGCGACGTTTCAGAGCACACCACTCACCTATGGAATCGGTACCCGCACAACCGGCTTCAGTGTCGGCGGACAGGTCCGAGGAGTCGTCACACAGACTGACCACTATAGCGTGCAATACTCCGTCTATTACTCCGCTCATAGCAATGCCAGCCAGTTTCAATCTGCGCGTACAACCGGATTCGACACCAGCGTTTACTTTCCCACGCACCGCCTGGAGGTCGGCACGTCTTACCAACGGTTCCTCGACACGAAGCAGATCAATAGCGAAGCGGCTTACTTCTCCTGGCAGCCGTCACAGGTGCCGTTGAACTTCAAGGGCGAATTCGATCACAGCTACTACGGACAAGGCTACTGGCTCGAAGCTTCATACATGCTCTCTCAGGTGCCCGTAGCCAACGCATTCTTCAAAAATGTTGAGTTAGCCGGGCGAATGGAGCAGGCCTTCCCCATGCATGGGGGCGGTAACGGGGTGCCGGGAGTAAATACTCAGCGCCCCGGAGTTGCCCTGAACTACTATCTGCGCGATAACTGGCGCATTATCTCCAGCTATCAGCGGCAGTTCACAGCCACTCGTGATGTGAATATCTGGAACGTCGGCTTCACTTATCGATTTGTCTGGCCAGCGTGGCCCGGGAGGAAGTGACATGAATAATCGTAGAGCGCCCTATCGGGTTGCTGTTCTCATTGCAGTCATCGCAGCCGGTGTATGGATAAGCGGCATGGGATTGTTCGCGCGCGCCGATGAAAGCGGGCAGGCAGAACCGGCTGTCCAGCAAGGCTCAAGGGAACATGAGCAGAAAACTGGCGAGCAGAAAAGCGGCGAACAGGTATTCATGCAGAACTGTTCGCGATGCCACAAGCCGCCCATGACAATTTCCCCCAGGATCACAGGGACCGTCGTCATGCACATGCGCGTTCGTGCCAAGTTGTCCAGGCAAGACGAGCAGGCCCTCCTCCACTATCTGGCTCCGTAGCGATCCGTTTGGGCGATGCCATAAGCATCTGTCCTGGATAAATACTAACCATCAAGCCCGAACTAAAAGGAAAGATAGAAATGAAATATCGTCTCTGGGTAGTGTGTCTCGCATTGGGACTTGTCTCTGCGAGCGGTCTCGCTCAATCGTCCACTCGTCGGATCGAGATTCACGCACGACGATTCTCCTTCACCCCGGCGGAAATAACTCTGGAAAAGGGTGAGACCGTCACGCTCGCGCTCACCTCTGACGACGTGCCGCACAGCCTCCTTGTCGAGGGACTGCATATCAACGGCACCATGACTAAGGGACACATCACCGAAGTCAACGTGACTCCCGAAACAGCGGGCGACTTCAAGGGAAGATGCGGCCGTTTCTGCGGATCCGGCCACGGCTCCATGCTGTTCGTCGTCCACGTGATCGAGAAGTAAGATGCGGCGGCTCGTGTATGTTGTGGTGTCGGCGCTTCTCTTCTCGGTGGGTTTGTCGGGTTGCCGGTCCACGCCTCCGGGCAAATTCGAAACGAAATCCGTGCAGTGGGCAAAACACCATGTCACCGTAGGCGGCAAAAAGGATCGTAATCCTTTGCCGCCTACTGCTGAAAACATCCATGCCGGGCGTCAGGCCTTCGGCGACTATTGCGTGGTCTGCCACGGCCGCGACGGCCAGAATACCGGAGTGCCGTTTGCCGCCACCATATCTCCTCCCATCCCTTCGCTCGCAGGCAGCGATGTCCAGAGCTACACCGACGGACAGCTGAAGTGGATCATCGATAACGGCATATTTCCCTCGGGCATGCCCGCTTCAAGGGGAATCCTGAGCGACGAGGAGATGTGGCAGATGGTCCTTTATATCCGCCATCTTCCTCCCGCAGGAAGTCTCGGTGATCCGCACGCCTACAGTGGCGACGAGTTCGGCGAGAACGCTGATGCGAGTAAATGAAAAATGGGCTCCGGTGAGAGAGCCCACACTCACAATCAACAGCGGATTCCGTCACTAGAAAGCCAGGCGATCGATATCGAGTTGCTTGCACATTCGCACAACGTGGCAGTGCGGTGAGATCGGTTGATGCCGATTCATAGGCTCAATTCCAAACTCCACATAGCCGCGGCGTCGGCAGAACTTGATCGTCTCCCAGTGCAGATTCATCACTCGAATATGCACGAACAGGCACCGCATGCTGCTGCTCAGCCTTTCAGCTGCATACAACAGCTGCGAGCCGATGCCTGTTCGCTGCTGCTCCGGAGAGACCGCCAGTAAGTCGAGTCTTGTGGCTTCAGGTCGCGGCTTCAGATAGGCAAACCCCACAATGCGGTCATCCTTCTCCGCGAGCAGGAACTTGCCTTCCGCCATCAGCTGTTCGATTGCGTCCGCGCTGTCAAATTTTGCTCTTGAGAAATGGTCCCTTCCATCAAAGACGGTGCTCGTCAGGGCAGCGATCGCCGCCGCCTCGTCAAGCCTCGCCAGCCGGATCGTGAGTTGTCCCTTCTCGAAGAGCGATCGCGCCTTCTGCCGGTTTTCAGTCACAGCGGGAGGTCTGGCGATCAGGCCCTCCGTCACTTCATCTTTCCTGGATGCGGGAACTGCTTGCATGTCATTGAGAACCCCTGGCCTGAAGGTTAGAAGAATCTTTCTGAAAGACTGTCAGCAGATTGTCAGGAGGTTTTCACTTTTCTGGTTTCGCGCGAGCGCCCAGATCAACCCAGGCCGATCGACCCGGAATGAGGTGCTGCAGCTTTCCATCTTAGAACGCGGACCTAGCTAGACCAATTCCCGATGGCCGAGGCCATGGTCCATGCCTCTCGACGTTCCAGCCATATCTCCTGGGTGTTCGAGCGGGCGAATGATACGGCGCTTTCAATCATGCCTGCGACCTCTTCCCGGCTCTTCTCGAGATGAACAATCATCTTCGCCATGGCTTCAACCTCCGGCCATGGAACAACCCGCCCTGCGCCACTTTCCAGCAGTTCCCGATAATAGTAGGTGTCGAATGCCAGATACGGTATCCCCGCCGCCATGGCATCCAGTGCGCTGCGTGGAGTATCTTCACGCAATGGCGCGGCGAGGAGCAGATGGAACGAATAGAGCAGCGCGAAGAAATCCTGGTTGAACGGCATCGCGCCGTGAAAAGTCAGCCAGTTCTCCGCCCCTAGCTCGTGCGCCAGATCCTTGAGTGATTGCGCCTGCTCGCCCCCGCCGATAACATCCAGCGTGATATTCGCACCTGTCGCTCGAGCGCCCGCCGCCGCGAGCAGGCAGCGATCGATTCCCTTGTATGCAGTGAGGCGGCCGAAATAGACGAGGCGCAACGGCCTTTCGTCATTCCGCACCGTTCTGAGTTTTTGCGCCAGGCTTTCCTGAGGAATGATGTTCCTTTCGCTGTGCGAAGCATCAAGGAACGCCTTGACGTTCGGCCGCCCGGACCCGAAATCTTCAGCCATCTTTTTGCCCTTCAGTAAAACCAGCGAGCAGTACCTCGCTGCCACCCACACTTGCATCGAGCGTGCCATATCGTAGACGTACTTGCACAGAAGATAGCTCTTGCGCGACCAGTCACCGTTGCGGTAACTCATGTACGCAGAGTTGCGGTAGTCGATGTCCACGACAAAGACCGTTCGCCGCTTCAGAAAGATGCCGAAGACAATTGAGCCGAACTCAAATGGAAGCCACACGTCCCACGACAGGCCGCTGTGAATACAGAAACTCTGCCTCGCCAGCCCATGAAGAGACCGCATGACCGATGGGAACAGCTTAGCCTTTCCGCCTGTCGACCGAGTTTCGTCTTCGCCGAAGAGAGTGTGGAAGTTAATCTTCTCAGTGTCCTCAGCGATAACCGCGTAGCCGTGCTTTCCCGCTTCGTAGGCGGCCGCTGACATGCCGGGCGACGCGATCACCAGGCGCTCCGCCGCTCCTCCAATCCTCGACCGCATCATCCGCAGGTGTTCGGCAAAGGCGCTCTCGACAGCCACGTGTGTCTTGTCGAGACGATGGTGCCAAACTGGCAGCACCATCGTGTAGTCGCTCGCTCGCGCAGTCATTTGAATTCCAATTCCCCCGGGCTGCCGGTGAAGACGTTAAGTGTTTATATCAGCCCACTCGAGTCGTTGCTGAGTTCAATACGCGTGATCTTCGCTGCGTTAACAACATCCGGTAGAGAGACCTTCGGGATATACTTCTTTCAATTCACAGCTTCCTCTGCTGAACCTCAGTGCGCATTCCACAGATTCCTCCTGCAAGGTTGATTGAATGAAGGTCGCTTATCTCATCATGGGCCACCGGGACCCAGCCCAGATCTTGCGCTTGATTCACGTGCTGCGCGATTCCGGAGCATTCTTCGTCATCCATATCGATAAGCGTGCCTCCGACGATGTTTTCGCGCCGCTGAAGGAGTATGCCGCCACTCATCCTGAAGTCTTTCTCACCCGGCGAATCCGGTGCTACTGGGGAGGCTTCGGCATCGCCCATGCCATGATCGAGTGCGTGCAAACCGCTGCTCAGGCCGGACGCTCCTTCGACTACGCGATTCTTATATCGGCCCAGGATTATCCCATCAAAAGTGCTGCTCAAATCGAGGATTTCCTGACCAGGAACAAAGGAGCGGAGTTCATCGAGTCCTTTCCCCTCTCCAGGCCGAATCGCTGGACCACTCACAGTGGCTACTTTCAGGCTATGAACCGGGTAAGGTATTGGACATTCTTCATTCGCAGCCGGACGTTTCATCTTCCCATCGCCCGCAAATTCCCCTTCGGATGGGAACCCTACGGCGGGTCACAGTGGTGGGGACTTTCCCGCGAGTGCATCCTGTATCTCGATCAGTTTTTGCGCCGTAACCGGGGATTCGTTCGCTATTTCAAGCACGTCCTCATCCCCGACGAGTCACTCTTTCAAAGCATTCTTTCTAATTCCGCCTTCGCCGGCCGCATAGTGAACGATGATCTTCGCTACATCGACTGGGAGCGTCCCAATCCCAAGTACCCGCGAACACTGGAGTCGGATGATTTCGACTTTCTTCGCGCCTCCCCCAAGCTCTTCGCTCGCAAATTCGACCCTGACCGCAGCAAAGAATTACAGGCCAGGGTCGATAAGGAATTCTTGGGTCTTCAGGACTAAGCCGCCTCGCTGAGGCGTCGCCAGGGCTAAGGAGTCGTGTAAGTCCACGTGAGGATCTTCTGCACCGCGGTTGAATATCCCGTTCCACCTGTAAATCCGACGTAGGCGGTATTGCTGCCAAGGGTGGATGGGATATTGATTGTCCAGCTCGTTGAGAAGGACGCTTTGGTGACCGTGTCCGTAATGGTCATCGTGAGGGTCGTGCCGTTATAGACAAGCTGGACCGCCATCGTGTCGCCGCTGTGAAGATTGACTCCCGATGAGGTCATATCTACGGCCGGTGTCATCGGAGGAGTTCCATTCGTAAACAGTCCAGTCGAATCCGAACCCTCGCCTTGATTGTTGAACAGATCGAACTTGATCGCCACGCTGCTCGCTATGTACCCATATCCCAGATTGCCCGCCGACGCTCCAACAATAGTGCTGTTATTGTTCTGGATGGCAAACGTGAATCCATCGGCCACTGCGCTCGTCAGCTGGAAGGTGAAGTTCGTAGTGAACGATTGCACATTAACCGGTGTCGAGTACCACGCGCTGGCGGCCTGATATTGACCACCGTTGGTCAGCACCAGACCAGTGCCGCTTAGCTGAGTCGTCCCGTTCATTGCCATACCTGACGATGCGGTAAACCCTGCGCTCATGTTGAGAGTAGTGCCGGAAGAGTTGATCGTGTACGCCGCTACACCTTCTGCACTCGTGTAATAGCCCGTCTCTGTCGCCAGCGCCTTGATGGTTTCAGTTTTGCCTACGGCGATAGGCCCGGTGTATTGCGGCGACGATTTGCTCGGTGTCGTGCCATCTGTTGTGTAGTAGATGGTGACACCGGGGGTGGTATCGCTGATAACTACCGACTGTGAAGAACTGTAAGTTCCCCCCGCAGGCGAGAACGTCGGCATCGCGGCAGTGGGAGTGCCAATGGTGTAGGCAGCCGTCGCCACACCGCTGTTGGTATATCCGGCGGCCACTGCGATGGCTTCAATCGTCTCCGACGCGCTCACCGAGACGGCCCCGGTGTACTTGGTCGAAGACGTTGTAGGCGTTGTTCCATTGGTCGTGTAATAGATCGTCGCGCCCGACGAGCCATCGCTGATAGTTACCGACTGCGTCGTAGTGTAGGTTCCCGCAGCCGGCGAGAACGTCGGCGTCGGCAACACAGAAGCGATGGTGTAGGCAGCCGTCGCCACGACGCTGTTCGTGTAGCCACTGGCGACGGCAATCGCCTTGATCGTCTCCGACGCGCTTACCGAGACGGCCCCGGTGTACTTGGTCGAAGACGTTGTAGGCGTTGTTCCATTGGTCGTGTAATAGATCGTCGCGCCCGACGAGCCATCGCTGATAGTTACCGACTGCGTCGTAGTGTAGGTTCCCGCCGCCGGCGAGAACGTCGGCGTCGGCAACACAGAAGCGATGGTGTAGGCTGCCGTCGCCACGACGCTGTTCGTGTACCCGCTGGCTACGGCAATGGCCTCAATCGTCTCCGACGCGCTCACCGAGATCGCTCCGGTGTACTTGGTTGAAGACGTTGTAGGCGTTGTTCCATTGGTTGTGTAATAGATCGTCGCGCCCGACGAGCCATCGCTGATAGTTACCGACTGGGTTGTAGTATAGGTCCCCGCCGCCGGCGAGAACGTCGGCGTCGGCAACACAGAAGCGATGCTATAAGCCGCCGTTGCCACGGCGCTGTTGGTCGACCCGCTGGCGACAGCAATTGCCTCAATCGTTTCTGATGCACTCACCGGGATGGCCCCGGTGTACTTGGTGGAAGACGTCGTAGGCGTCGTCCCGTTGGTGGTGTAATAGATCGTCGCGCCCGACGAGCCATCACTGATGGTCACCGACTGCGTCATTGTGTAGGTTCCGGCTGCCGGCGAGAAAGTCGGCGTTGGCAACACGGGAGCGATGGTGTAAGCTGCCGTGGCCACGGCGCTGTTGGTCGACCCGCTGGCGACAGCAATCGCCTCAATCGTTTCTGATGCACTCACCGGGATGGCCCCGGTGTACTTGGTGGAAGACGTCGTAGGCGCTGTTCCGTTGGTGGTGTAGTAGATGGCCGCGCCCGACGAGCCATCACTGATCGTCACCGACTGCGTCGTAGTATAGATCCCTGCCGCCGGCGAGAAAGTCGGCGTTGGCAACACGGGAGCGATGGTGTAAGCTGCCGTGGCCACGGCGCTGTTGGTCGACCCGCTGGCGACAGCAATCGCCTCAATCGTTTCTGATGCACTCACCGGGATGGCCCCGGTGTACTTGGTGGAAGACGTCGTAGGCGCTGTTCCGTTGGTGGTGTAGTAGATGGCCGCGCCCGACGAGCCATCACTGATCGTCACCGACTGCGTCGTAGTATAGGTCCCTGCCGCCGGCGAGAAAGTCGGCGTTGGCAACACGGGGTTATTGTTGAAACTCCAGGTCAGGATCTTTTGCGACGAGCTCGAGGAACCCGTACCACCCGTGAACCCGACATAGGCCGTATTGGCACCCACCGTAGCCGGAATATTGATCGCCCAGCTGTTCGAAAACGACGCGCCGGTGACGTTGTCCGTAATGGTCATCGTCAGCGTCGTCCCGTCATAGACAACGTGCACCGCCATCGTGTCATCGCTGTGAAGATTGACTCCCGAAGAAGTCATATCGATCGCCGGAACCATTGGGGGAGTGCCGTTGGTATAGAGCCCCGTTGAGTCGGAACCTTCGCCCTGGTTGTTAAACAGATCGAACTTGATTGCAATGCTCTTTGGGATGTACCCATAACCGAGATTGCCTGCAGAAGCGCCCACGATCGTGTTGTTATTATTCTGGATCGCGAAGGTCATTCCGTCGGCCACCGGGTTTGATAACTGGAAGGTGAAGTCCGTCGTAAAGGCCTGCACGTTCACCGGTGTCACATACCATGCCGAAGACGCTTCATTTTGCCCACCATCGGTCAACTGCAACCGGGAATCATCAAGCTGCGCATTCCCATTCAGCACAATCTGCCCGGCAGAAGCTGCGAAGCCCTGCGGATAGTTGATACCGGTGCCTGGCGCCACAATCGTGAAAGTCGCCGTGTTCACCGGGCTGTTGTTCAAACCCGAAGCGGCCGCAATTGCCTCGATTGTTTCGGTCGCGCTGACCGTGATCGCGCCTGTGTACTTCGTCGACGAAGTCGTCGGCGTAGTGCCGTTCGTCGTGTAGTAAATCGTTGCTCCGGACGTGCTGTCGGTGAGGGTCACAGTCTGAGCGGCCGTGTAGGTTCCACCAGCTGGCGAGAACGCAGGAGCGCTCGCCTGGGTAATATCGGTGTAAGTCGCCGAGACCACCGGACTCACCAGGTAGTTGCTTGCGCTGGCGATCACGTTAATTGTTTCGGTTGCGCTGACCGTGATCGCGCCCGTGTACTTGGTTGAAGAAGTGGTCGGCGTAGTGCCGTTTGTCGTGTAGTAAATCGTCGCGCCCGATGTCGAATCGGTAATCGTCACCGAGATGCTTCCCGTGAACGACTCAGTTCCCGGAGACAGTATCGGTGCCGCCGCCTGCTGCGCTCCACCAAGCAGTCCGTAGACGCTGACCTGGGTCCCCGTGCCCACATAGACCTTGCCATTCATCACTGTCGGCACGGCAAACTTCACCGCCGGCCCAGGATTGTCTCTCGCGGAGTTTGTGCTGCTGGAATACAAAGTAGTTGCACAATTGCTTGCGTTATGCGCCTGCAGGATGGCTGCTCCGTTGGTGGCATAGGCTTCTGTGTCGATCGTCCAGAGAATGCCCTGCGTGCTCCCGTTAGCTGAGATCGACGGAGTTGCGCCTGGATAGTTGTAGACCTCAGCCGACAACGTCGGGCTGGTGGACAGTTGACCATTTACCAAGGCATAACACCTGAGATAGTCGGCCCGTCCCCAGTAATAGATATTTCCATTCCAATAGGCAGCCGTACTCCAAGAGCCGACGCCAACGCCGTACGGGAGTTCCTGCACCACCGCATCCGTGCTGTTGTACCCGGTCATCTTGTCGCGATTCACCAGGTATAGCGTCCCTTCTTTCCCGGTCTGAACAAGCAGATGAGGATAGCTCCCGGTTGTCTGGGTCGGAAGCAACATCGTGCCACCCGATCCGAGGTCACCATCTTCGGCATCGAGACTCGCCTGATCGGATGGCGTGAATTCATCCTGAACGGTGGGCACACCATTGGTCAGGTCCAGGTTCACGATGGTGTCACCGTAATCCATGCTGTTCGTATATGGAGTGGTCGCCGTGTAATCGCCGTTGCCGCTGGTCACAAACATGCGGCCGTATGGCTTGGTTGACGGATTCAGAACATCTGCCGCGAGACCGCTGCCAGACATCCAGAATCCGGCTCCTATACCGTTTGGCGACGCATTGAAAGCGCCGGTTTGCTTTAGCGTGCTGGCGTTGTAGCCCAAAATCCAGCCATGCCAGGGTCCGTTATCACCATGAGCGGCAAAGCCGATGTACACGATGCCGTTCACCAGCAGCAGTCCGGGGCGCTGGTTCTCCCACATCGAATCGAATGTCAACTGCCCGCTCACGCTGCCGTTTCCGGTACCCGACACCGTGGCGGTAATCACCACCGGGCCGCCGAACTTCTCATTGCCGGTCGCAACGTCCAGGGCGTGGAGCCGCTGCACGGCGTTCCCGGCTTCCTCGGTCTTGCTCACTACGTAAAGCGTGTTGCTCGAAGGATCAATCACCGGTGTGCCCGTGATGCCCACCAGCGGCGTGATATCAGCAGCCAGTTCCGAAGCCGGGAAAGCCGTAGCGCCAGACGCAGCGCCATGAGCGGCGCTCAGCATCGATGCCATCCACAGCGGGCTGGCGTTCGCACCGCCATTGCTGTCTGCGTCAAACGCATATACGCTGTCGTTTTCCGTTGCCACGAAGACAACGTTATGCGTCTGGCCTCCGATGGTGAGGCCAGGAAGGTAAAGCGGCTGGGCGTAGACTTGGCCATCTACCGGTTGCGAGAACAATTTCCCGAACTGGGTCGCATTCACGTTCGAAGTAGTCAGAATAGTTTCGTTGAGGTTTTGTCCAGTACGGCCAATGTCGTTGTGATACGTTGTGACGCTGGTCTGGGCGTTGCAGAATGCGGCAGTCATTCCCGGCAAAACAGCCAACATGACAATCAGGAACCGCGGGTTTAGGAACCGCGCGTTTAGGAGCCGCGGATTTGGGAACCGCGGGTTCAACTGCCTGGTCCAATCCATCTGAAGTCCGAATGCGCGTCTCAACTTGCTGGCAACCCTCATCAATGAAACCTTTCTTTCCTTGCTGGCCGCATACCGCCGGCTCTCGATCTATTCTTTGACTGTTACTCGTCAGATCAGAATCCGTGATTCACATACAACTTCATTTGCCGCATAGGGCGCTGCACACTGCTCCAGGCCAAAAGCTTTACTCCCGAGCCATCTCTTACGGCACTTCGCAAAACTCCCCAGCATCGCCCTGCCGTGCAGCGAGGGAAGAAGGCAGACAGCAAAAGTGTTCAGAGTTCGCTAAGGGCAGGGATACCCTGCCAGGAGCATATTGATAGTATCCCGATACGTTTCGTTTTCGAATGTACATCTTTTGTGGGCGTAATCTGGCGTAATCTCGTCTCTGAAACAAAAGTAACTAGTTTATTTCGGCTACTCTCAGCATATCGACAACTTGTTTCGGGAAAAATAGATAAATATGGCCAAGTATCGACTGCATCTTTTTATTTGCCTGACTACCATCTTTGTTGTAGCTCCCGCCGTTGCCGGGCAACTACCCGCGTCTCAGATTCAGCCACTCATCCCCGACCGCATCCTGGCTCAGCCAGACCTCAATGGTGAACTTCTCCGCCAACTTCACTGGACCGGTGACGGCGCCCGCCTCGCCTGGCTGCGAACTATCCCTCCACCGACCTCGCCACCCACCCCCGGCCCGCCTTCACCTCAGTTGGCTGGTCCGCCCGCAACGGAAATCTGGTCCCTTGGTACGGCAACCGCGCATTCCAGCCTTCTGGTATCTGCCACTCAGCTCGCCGCAGCCCTGGGCGGATCCGCGTCTGCGCGTCGAACGCAGGACGATGATCATCCCGCCGCCCCTGCTCATCTCACCGACTACGTCTGGTCGCCGGACGGCCGCGCACTTCTGCTCATCACCCCCGTCTCGCTGGTGTGGCTGGACCTCGAAAGTGGGCACGGGCGTACCCTCGTCTCCGGGGAATTGAGCGATGCGCAGCTTTCTCCTGACGGCCATTACGCCAGTTTCATCCGCGATCACTCGTTATGGCTTACCACCATCGCCACCGGAGCCTCGCGCAGATTCACGCCGCCCGGTACTGCCGACCTTCGCGAAGGCGAGCCTGACTGGCCCTACCACAACGAGCTCGGCCTCCACGCCGCTTACTGGTGGTCGCCCGATTCCTCCCGGGTCGCCTACATCGAGACCGACGACCACGCCACCGGAAAGTACAACCTCCGCTCTGCCGACGGCCATGAGAACCCCATCGTCTATCCGCTGCCCGGCACTCCTTTGCCGGTAGTTCGCCTGTTCCTCCAGCCGGTGAGCGGCGGCCCGCGCCATCCCGTCGAGGTCGACAGCGCCGGGCCGGGTTATCTGCCGCGCGTCAACTGGACACCCGATTCCCATCAGCTTGCCGTCGAGCGCCTCAGCCGTGATCAGAAAACCCTCGACCTGCTGCTCATCGATGCCGTAACCGGCAAATCGCGCATCCTGCTCTCCGACAAGGACAGTTACTGGATCAACCTCAACGACGGCCCTCACTTTCTGCGCGACTCAAAGCGTTTCATCTGGTCAAGCGAACGCACCGGCTATCGTCACCTCTACCTCTACGACGTCACGGGCCGCCAGCTCTCCCAACTCACCAGCGGAAATTGGGAAGTAACTTCGCTCGACGGCATCGACGAATCGCGCAGCCAGCTCTACTTCACATCCACGCAAGAATCCCCGCTCGATCGCCAGATCTATCACGTCAACCTCGACGGATCCAACCTCACCCCAATCACTCGACAGAAGGGAACTCACGAAGCCTTCTTCTCGCCCGGCGTGCAGTTCTTCGTCGACACCTTCTCCACCAGCGCAACTCCGCCGCGCCAGGATGTCTTACACGCCGACGGCACGCAGCTCGCTGCCATCAACGAGAACCCCGTCCCCGCGCTTGCCGCATATAAGTTGCCGCCTGTCGAATTTCTCACCGTGAAAACCCACATGGGCACCGAACTTAATGCGCTCATGATCCGGCCGCCCGGCTTCGACCCGGCGCGGAAATACCCTGCCATCGTCTACATTGCGGGAGGCCCCGGCGAGCAGGTGGTCCGCGATGCCTGGGGCGGAGACACCTTCCTCTGGCTGCGCATGATGGCTCAAAAGGGATACGTCATCTATGCCCAGGACGGCAGCGGCACCGCGGGCCGCGGGCACCTGTTCGAAGAGCCGCTGCACCTGCGCCTCTCCTCGCTAGAAATGGCTGACCAGCGCGACGGCGTCCGCTATCTGCGGTCGCTCCCCTACATCGACGCTGCCCGGGTCGGCATCTACGGATGGGGCTACGGCGGATTCCTCGTCCTGCACGCCATGCTCGACAAGCCCATCGCCTACAAAGCTGGAATCGCCGGAGCGCCGGTCAGCGACTGGCGCCTCTATGACGCCGTTTTCTCCGAGCGCTACCTCGACGACCCGGTTCGCAATCAGGACGGCTATCTCGATTCGATGCCCACCGAGAACGCCAAGAATCTCACCGGGTCACTGCTCATCGTGCAGGGAATGACCGACGAGAAGGTGCACGTCGAGAACTCGCTCATCCTCCTGAACGAGTTCCTCGAAACAGCCAGGTATCCGTCAGTGATGTTCTTTCCCGACCGGGGACACATCTTCGAAGACCACGAAGCGAAGCTCGCCCTCTACCGCGCCATGACCGTTTTTTTCGTGAAGAATCTCTGACGAAGAATTAGCTTCATTCTGAGCCCTGAGCCCTGAGCCCTGAGCCCTGAGCCCTGAGCCCTGAGCCCTGAGCCCTGAGCCCTGAGCCCTGAGCCCTGAGCCCTGAGCCCTGAGCCCTGAGCCCTGAGCCCTGAGCCCTGAGCCCTGAGCCCTGAGCCCTGTCTTCAATTCATCCAGCGCCGGTCGTTCGGGTCTTTGTCGGGATCGATGTAACGCCCGTCCTTGTCGAAGTGCACATCGCGGTTCTGCTTGCGCATGTACACCTCGAACTTGCGCGCTGCCCTGCGCCGCTTCCAGCGGTAATAGCCGTTGCGCAGCCCGAAAAACCTTTCACTCCCTGCAAATGCAAATCCCCGCCGCGGAGCCATCTTGATGTAGATATAACCGAACAACGCTCCGCCCAGCTGCGCAAACGCAAAGAACCGCTGCGCCGAGAACAGCATCGCCAGCGCGATCAGCAGGTAAACCCCCACCAGGTACTTCGCCTTGATCATCATCGGCAGGGGAAACATCATGAACTCGAGATCCCCATACAGCACGCCAAACGCGATCAGCAGCCCGAAAAGCCCTCCGTAGCACCCGGTAAGCACGCCCCCGCCCGCCGGCAGGGCAAAATAGAGCGCCATCGCCGCCAGCCCGGCTCCCACCACAGAGAAGAAGAAGATCTCCCCCAGCCACCTCGATCCGTGATTCGACTCAAGAAAGCTGCCCAGGAACCACAGCGACAGCAGCTCGAACGCTGTGTTCAGAATCCCCTGATGGACCAAGCAATACGTCACCAGCTGCCACACGCGCCCCGCCAGCACCAGCGGCGGCACCAGCGCCGTCCAGGTCACAATGGTGAATGCCGCCGCCTTCGATGCGACGCCAATCAGCAGCAACGCAAAGAAGGCGCCAAGGTTCCAAAGGATCAGCTTGCGCGTCAATCCTCGGAAATCGGGAAACGAGAGAATACCGGAACCGCGTGGCATAAGAACGCCTCTATTGTCTCAGGTTCGCGCGTTCTGTGGTCAGCGGGATTGGCTATCGCTCCGGCATGGGGGCAACTGCCACGCTCCGGTGTCCCGCCGCGTCGACCGCGCGCACCCCAAAGATCACGTTGTCCTTCGATACCGGCAGGGTCACCTCATAGACCCCATCGCCGCCGCGCTGGCTGGCCTCACTCGCCTTGAAGCGCTGCCAGTCGGGAGCCGCCGTCTCCCGCCACACAATTTCGTAGCCGGTCCCCGCAGGAGCCCCCTGGCCATTCTCCCAGCGCAGCGTTGTGTTGTTGTCGAGATTGCGCGTGACCACCCGCACCTTCTCCGGCGGCGGGGGCGCCGACGCCAGCACCGCCATCGTCGCCGCATTCAGTCGCGCGACCCGCGCAACGTAATCAAAATCCACAAACTTCAGCAGATCGCCATACTCCACGCCGTTTTCGGTACGCACGTCCTGGTGCTGATGATTGAAGTCCTCGCGCCACTCCGTGAACCGCACCGCAGCGAACCCTTCCTGGTTGAACGAGCTGTGGTCACCCCCGCGCAGGAACCGGTCGCGCCGGAATTCGAGCACAGGATGGAACCCAGCTGTCGCCCTGGCCGCTTTGCCGCCTGCACCAACTGTGTCGTAGGTCCTGCCTACATCCATAATCGCCCGCGCCAGCTCCCGCGAAGGCGAATCGCTTTCATAGCCCAGCATCACCAGCCTGCGAATCTCCTCAGGAGTCGCATTGGCCGGCAGGCTCTCGGAAAACACCCGCACCGCAAATTTGTCCTGCAGCGTATCCCCCGGGGTAGTGTTGCCGCCGACGATATCGTTGTTCAGCACGCCCTCGACCTTCCAGTCCTCGCTCTTCGCCAGCTTGGCGAGATGCGCGCTGCCATTCAGTCCCTGCTCCTCGCCCGCCACTGCCGCAAAGATCAGCGTTGCCGGCAGATTCAGTCGTGACAACACCCTCGCGCATTCCAGGCTCACCGCCACGCCGCTCGCATCGTCGTTCGCCCCCGGAGCAGCATCGTGTGTGTTCATCGTGTCGCTGTTGCGCGAGTCATAGTGCCCGGTCACCAGGATGATCCGCTTTGCCTGCTCGGGATCTTTTCCGCGCAGCACCGCGTACACATTGGTAATGGTGGTCGGCTGGGTAATCCGCGGATGAGGCTCGGTTTGCGGAGGCTCGGTAAACGTATCGCGCTTCACGTCCAGGCACCCGCCGCAGTCGCCCGAGTAGCTCTGCAGGCGCTGCGTAATCCAGTCGGCAGCGGCGGTCACGCCCTGGCCCGCCGGAAGGTCTTTATCCATGCTGGAAACTGTGCTCCGGTTCTTGAAGCCCACCAGGTGTTCGATGGTGTCACGGATCTGCTTAACCGAGACCTGCTTCAGCGCCGCGGCGATGGTGGCATCAACCGGCGCGGGCTCAATTGGCGAACCTGTTGCATCCAGATCATGCTTTGCTGCGTCAGACACTCCAGATGCCGGTGAACTGGCTGCGAGCAGAAGAAAACCGGCAGCGCAGGCAGGTAAAATGAGGAGAACGAGGCGTGCGAGCCGCTGACTCAACTTGGTGTGAACGTTTGCTTTCATTCCACAGCTCCACAGATGAACAAGAATAGATTGCGAAACGGTAAGCGCAAAAGCAGGATGCAGAGAGGCAACGGCACGGTTCCGGAGTTTTTTCCTCAGGAAAAGACCACCTCGCACCATCTTAAGCTGAGGCACGTTTTATCCTGCTTTTGCGTTCTGAATTAGGCGCCCGCTCCTTGACGCCCGCACGATTCTCCTCAACACTAACGGAGTTGCACTAGAAACGTCATTGTATAAATCCCAACTACTCCGATCCAATGGAGGTTCCTATGCCGCTTTGCCCTGAATGTGAGACCGCGCTCGATATTGAAGCCGATGAAGTCGACGAAGGCGACGTGATCGTCTGCGACGAATGCGGCTCCGAATACGAGGTCGTCACCACCGAACCGCTCGAGCTCGTCAAAGTCGACGAAGGTTACGATGACGAAGACGAAGAGCCCATCGACGAGGAAGAAGAATGAAGAAATGGAAACGCCGCTCCAGCCTGGCGGTCATGCTGTTCCTGTTATCCGCCGGCGCGGCCTTCGCCCAGAATGTCAAATACAAGACTCTCGAAGGCAAGGTTTTCGGCAACGGCGAAGCAGCACTCTCAGGTGCGATCGTCTATCTCCAGGACTCCAAAGCCAACACCATCCGTAGCTTCATCTCCACCCAGGACGGCAGTTACCGCTTCGGCCAGATCTCGCCGGACATCGACTACACCGTCTGGGCGAAATACAAGGAAGTGAAAAGCCCCACCAAGACCATCAGCTCCTACGATTCGCGCAGGAACATCACCGTCGACCTGCACATCAAGACGAACAAATAGCAGGGAACAGGGTTCAGGGTACGGGGTGTGGAAGGACATCCTGCCCTGAGTTGCTTTGTTGCCTGTGCCCCAAGCAAAGCGCAAATTTTCTCGACCCAAAACAAAAGCGCCACCCGAATCGGATTGGCGCTTTACGTCTTTTAGATCACGGTTGAGAGGAGCGCAGGGTGAACTTCTACACCCTGCACCCTACACCCTGCTCTTACTGCCTCTTCCAGTTCATGATCTCGCCCAGGGTCGTCGTCGAGCTCGACACCGGAGCCTTGTAGGCCTCGACATCCGCTCGGCTGGCTTCCTCGCCGACCGCGCGCAGGCTCAGGCCCACCTTCTTCTCATCCTGGTTCATCTTGATGATCTTGAAGTCGTGCTCCTGTCCCTGTTCGAGCTTCACCGGAGTACCGTGCGAGTCCGTCGCCTCGGACACATGGCAGAGACCCTCAACGCCCTCGGCAATCTCAACGAATGCGCCGAACTGCGCCGTCCGCAGAACCTTGCCGTGAACCACATCACCCACGCGATGCTGAGCGAAGAAGGTGTCCCACACATCCGGCTGCAACTGCTTGATACCCAGCGAGAGGCGCCGGTTCTCCGGCTCAACGCCAAGAACCACAGCCTTGACCTTCTCGCCCTTCTTCAGCACTTCCGAGGGATGTTTCACGCGCTTGGTCCAGCTTAGGTTGCTCACGTGAACCAGCCCGTCAATGCCGTCCTCGATCTCGATGAACGCCCCGAAGTCCGTCAGGTTGCGCACGCGGCCTTCAACCTGCGTTCCAGCCGGGTACCGCGCCACCAGGTGTTCCCACGGATTCTCCTGCAGCTGCTTCATGCCCAGCGAGATCCGCCGATCGGAGGGGTTTACGCTCAGCACTACCGTCTCCACCTCATCGCCCGGCTTTACCAGCTTCGACGGATGCTTCATCCGCTTCGACCAGGTCATCTCCGAAACGTGCACCAGCCCTTCGATGCCCTGTTCCAGTTCGACAAACGCTCCGTAGTCGGTCACGCTCAGCACGCGGCCGCGCACCCGCGCCCCGATCGGGTAACGCTCCACCGCATCCAGCCACGGATCAGGCGTTAGCTGCTTGAAGCCCAGCGAAACCCGCTGCTTGTCGCGGTCGAACTTCAGTACCTTCACCTGGATCTCGTCTCCGACGTTCACCAGATCGCGCGGATGCGTCAGCCGTCCCCACGACATATCGGTGATGTGCAGTAAGCCGTCGATGCCGCCCAGATCGACAAAAGCGCCGTAGTCGGTCAGATTCTTCACCGTGCCCGTCAGCACGCTGCCTTCCTCGAGGTGCCCGAGGGTCTCCGAACGCTTGGCGTTTTGCTCCTCTTCCAGGATTTCCTTGCGCGAAACCACCACGTTTCCGCGCTTCTTGTTCAACTTGATGACGCGAACTTCAATCGGCTGTCCGATGTACGCATCGAGATTCCGCACCGGCCGAATCTCCAGCTGCGAGCCCGGCAAAAACGCCTTGATGCCGATATCGACCGTCAGACCGCCCTTCACGCGTCCCAGAACCGTACCCGTGACCGGCGTCTTCTCGTTCGCGGCCTTCTCGATCGTGTCCCACACACGGTGCCGCTGAGCCTTCTCGTAGCTCAGCAGATAGCCACCCTCGGCCTCTTCGCGCTCGATCACCACTTCGACCGCGTCGCCCGGCTTCAGCTTCGGTTGGCCGGTGTGATCGACCACCTGCTCCAGGGGAATCAATCCCTCGGACTTCAGGCCCACATCGACAACGACATGCTTGTCCGTCAGTTTGATCACTGTGCCGGACACAACCGTCGTATCGTCGAAGGCCTGCGCCGCCGCCTCTGCCGCCTGCTCGCGGTCAAACGACTCGAGCGCCGCAGCGAAATCCTCCATGCTTCCAAAGTCGATCTCTTCGGTGGAATGGGTCTCGGCGGGAGCTGTCGTAGCAGCTGCAGTGGGTTCAGCGGAAGGGACTTCCGGGTTGTGGGTGGTCTCAATCGACGAATCTTCGTGATCCGTCGCAGCCTCAAGCGTTGGGGTTTCCAGTTCGGTGTTCAGAGGTTTGTTCTCGACTTGTTCAGGATTAAGGACGTCTGCCATAACTGCCAGCTCCGGGGATCTTGGTCGGCGGCCCCGCATTCCGCCCTGCAGACTTAAGGAGGAGCTGGCCGCACTTCCGGCCCGCTTCAACGCCGCAGATTTCTTCGCCGTTAGCTTAGATTCAGTGCTGTTCCGCGAAGATTCGGGGATCGCTGCTTCTCGCGTCCATCCCGCACGAAGTTCTGGGAAAGGAGACGGTGAGTTAGCCCGAACATTAGGTCCGGAGCGCACTCAGTCTCCATTTTGGAGCATCCGGCAGACAGGAGTTGAGAGGACGGCGATCACAGGTCCGCGCGTGAATCCCGTACACGGGCCTACTCCTAAACTATAGAGCCGCCGTGTTAAGCATGTCAATTCAACCCGGCCCGCGCCGGGTAAAAACACGGTCAATATCCGCCCGGCCGCCCAGACCGGGCTTGAATCCTATCTCAAGATGCTGTTTTCTTTTCCTGAGCCCTGAGCCCTGAGGAGCCCTGAGCCCTGAGCCCTGAGCCCTGAGCCCTGAGCCCTGAGCCCTGAGCCCTGAGCCCTGGCCTCACTCCGTCCTCAACGCCTGCATCGGGTCGAGTCGCGAAGCCCGCCACGCCGGCGCCAGACATGCCGCTGCCGCTACCGCCACCAGTACCCCGCTCACCGCCACGAAAACCCCCGGATCAAGCGCCCCCGTCCGGTACAGCATCGACTGCAGCAGCCGTGTGACCGCCGCACTCGTCCCCAGGCCCAGAACCAGCCCATACAGCGCCGGACGCAGCCCGTCGCTCAGCACCAGCCGTACCACCTGATCGCGCTGCGCGCCCAGGGCAATCCGGATCCCGATCTCCGTCGTCCGCTGCGCCACGATGTAGGAAAGCACGCCGAAAAGCCCGACCGCCGCCAGCAGCAGAGACGAAGCCGCAAAGATCAGCAGCAGTGTCGCGTCGAAATTCGCGTCCGCAGTGTTCCTCCCGACAACCTGATCCATAGTGAGGATGTCCGACACCGGAAGATCGCGGTCCATCTGCTGAACGATTTGCTGCACCGGCAGGGCGTATCGCGTCACATCCCCGCCTGACCGGATCACCAGGGTCGCGCTGTTCATATCCTCGGCCGCGTCGAGAGCAAAGTACATCGCCGGCCCCGCCGGCTCGCTCACCTCGAACAGCGTGTCGCCGCAGACGCCGACAATTGTGTACGTGTGGGGACCCTTGTGAATATGCTTACCCAGCGGGTCCTCGCCGGGAAAATACTGCCGCACGAATGCCTCGCTGACGATGATCTCGGTTGGGTGGCCAGGCCTCTGGTTCTCGCCGAAGGTTCGCCCGCGCAGGATGGGAATGCCCATCGCCGGGAAATAGCCTGGATCAGTGAACAGGGTCCGCGCCCACTGTCCCTTGCCAAGTGGCAGCGGTGGATGCTCGGTAATGCTGAAACCGCTGTCACCGCCATAACCCGCTCCGGGAACCACCGGGAAAATATATCCGGCCGGCTGCACACCGGGAAGGCTCCGCACACGAGCCAGCAGGGTATCGAAGAAGTTCGCGCGCTGTGCGTCCTGCGTGTAGCGCGTTTCGGGCAAGTCAAGGCTCATGGTGAGCACGTTTTGCGTGATGCATCCGAGATCCGAGGAGCGCAGTTTCTTGTAACTCTTCAGCAGCAGGCCCGCCCCAACCAGAAGAACCACCGTGAGCCCGACTTCCAGCGCGAGCAGCAGCTGGCGCAGCCGCACACGAGCCTTTCCGGCGCTATTAGATCGCGAAGACTCCTGAAGCGAGGAAAGCACCTGATCGCCCGTCCCGGAAAACGACGAAACCAGACCGGTAAACACCGCGCTGAGAGCAATCAGCACCAGCGCAAAAACTCCAACCACGGCATCCGGATGAATGCTTTCAGCGCGCGCTATCTCCGGTTGCGCGCTCAGAAGCCACCGGACAGTCAGCGCCGCCAGCCCGCACCCCAGCACCCCGCCGGTAGCCGACAACAGCAGGCTCTCCGTCAGTTGCTCGCGGATCAGGCGCAGCCGGCTGCCGCCCAATGCCGTGCGGATAGCCATCTCCTTGCGCCGTGCCGCCGCGCGCGCCACCAGCAGATTGCCCACATTGAGGCAGGCGATCAGCAGCACACAGCCCGTCGCCGCCAGCAACACATAGAGCGGCGTTTTGATGTTCCCGACAATCGCATCGATCAGGGGACGGATCTCTGCCGACTTGCTGACGGAAGCATTGTCCAGGTGCTGGTCGTGAATGCGGCGGGTGATCACCGAAAGTTCCGCCACTGCCTGCGCCGCTGTCACCCCCGGCTTAAGGCGCCCAACGGCGATGAAGTCATGCTCGTCCAGGGCCTCGAGCACTTCAGCCGGCTCCCTGTAATGAAGCGGCGTCCACAATTGCCGGGACTGATCCGGCCACGCAAACCACGCCGGCATAATGCCGATCACCGTATACGGCTTGGCATCCAGCAGGATGGTCTGATTCAGAATTGCGGGGTCGCCTCCGAAGCGGCGCTTCCACAATCCCCAGCTCAGAACGACCGTAGCATTCGCCGAGGCCCGGTCATCGTCCGCCGTGAAACTCCGGCCCAACGCTGGCTCGACTCCCAGCGTGGGAAACAGGTTCCACGAAACTTCAAAGGCGCGTACGTTCTCCGGTAACTGGCCGCGCGTCCCGGAGAGGTTATAGCCGGCATAGCCGGAAAGCGCCAGATCGGTAAAGCTCCGGCTCTGCTTCTGCCACTCTGCAAACACGCCGCCGGAGCTCTGGTTGTAAGGATACTGGTCGTCGCTGCTGTGCTCGTACAGCCTGACCAGCCGGTCCGGGTCGCGGAAAGGCAGCGGCCTGAGCAATACCGAGCGGACGATGGTGAACAGCGCGATATTGACCCCGATATCCAGTGCCATCACCAGAACCGCGATCCCTGCAAATCCCGGTGTCCGCCACAGCGTTCTTGCCCCGATCCGCGCATCGCGCAGCATTAGCTCCACTCCACTCCAGCCCCACGTCTCCCGGGCCTGATCTCTCAGCGCCGTCGGATTCCCAAACGCCCGCAGCGCCGCATGCCGCGCCTCGTCCGCGCTCATTCCCGCGGCAATGTTTTCCGCAATCTGCTGCTCCAGATGAAAGCGCAGCTCCTCATCCAGTCGGCCAGCCGCGCGATGGCGCCGAAATATCATCTCCAGCCGCATCCGAAGCCGTCCCAACCAGCGCATCATTTCCTCCTGCCCCGATCTCTGTGCCTGAGTGCTTGCATCGACACGATTAGCCCGTTAGCTTCATTCCTGTGCCCTGTGCCCTGTGCCCTGTGCCCTGTGCCCTGTGCCCTGTGCCCTGTGCCCTGTGCTCTGTCCTATTCCGTCCTCAGCGCCTGCATCGGATCAATCCGCGATGCCTTCCACGCCGGAACCACGCAGGCCACTGCCGCTACCGCCAGCAGCGTCGCGGCGACAGCCGCAAAGATCGCTGGATCGAGCGGCTTCGTTCCATAGAGCATCGATTCGATCAGCCGCACGGCCCCGGCGCTGGCCGCCAATCCAAGCACCAGCCCATACAGCGCAGGACGCAGCCCATCACCCAGCATCAGCCTCACCACCTGCGAACGCTGCGCGCCCAGCGCCATGCGAACGCCGATCTCTCCGGTGCGCTGCGTCGTCAGGTAAGACAGGACTCCGTACAATCCCACGGACGCCAGCATCAGCGACAGCATTGCGAAGGCCAGCACCAGGCTCGCGCTCAGGCTCGCGTTGCCCAGCGACCGTCCAATGATCTCCTGCATGGTAAGAACATTGAAAACCGGCAGCTCCGGATCGAGTTCCGCAATCAGCTTCTGGACCGGAACCGAAAATGACAGAGGATCGGACGCCGTCCGCACCGCTAGAGTCAATCCCCTGTCGCTCTCGCCGTCAAGAATAGGGAAGTACATCTCCGCCGTGACCGGCTGCCCCACCTGGTACAGCGTATCGGCGACCACCCCGACGACCTCATAATCGGCGTCACTCATCGCACCCACATGCAGGTGCCTTCCCAGCGGATTCTCGCCCGGGAAATACTGCCGCTCCAGCTGACGGCTGATAATCACCCTGTTCGGCCGACCGGCCCGATCCGCGCTGGTAAAGAAGCGCCCGCTCAGAAGTGGTATCTGCAACGCGCTGAAGTATCCGGGATCGGCTCTGCGGTAGAGCGCTACAGGCAACGCCGTGCCCGGCGTGATGGGTGGATGCTCTCGAATGGTGAAGTCGTCATCGCCGCCGTATCCCGCACCGGGCAGTATCGAGCCCAGTGCCGCGGCACGCACACCCGGCATGCTGCGCACCCGCTCCAGCAGCGTCTCGTTGAACGCATTCACCTTATCTGGACTGTCGTATTTCTTTGTAGGAAGGCTGTAGCCCATCGTCAGCACGTTATCGGTCACGCAACCCACATCCGTCGTCCGCAGCCGCCAGAAGCTCTTGAGCAGAAGCCCGGCAGCGACAAGCAAAACCACGGTCGTCGCGATCTCAACCGTGAGCAGCGTCTTGCGCAGCGCCGTCCGCGACTGGCTGCCCGCCCCGCTACGCGACGAAGCCTGCAGCGCGGCAATCGCGGCCTTGCCGGTCGATGAGATCGCCGGCAGCAGGCCCGCCAGCAAGGCCGCCGCGAAGACGAGTGCGCAGGCAAACCCGAGCACAGTACCGTCAGCATGGATCCCCTGCGCGCTGGGAAGATCCGTCCACCTCCCCACCAGCCATTTCGTCGCCGCCAGCGACAACAGCACTCCCGCCACCCCCCCGGCAATCGAAATCAGCAGGCTCTCCACCATCTGTTCGCGAACCAGCGTCATCCTGCGCGCCCCCAGCGCGCTGCGTATGGCGATCTCCCTCTGCCGCGCCGCAGACCGCGCCACCAGCAGGTTGGCCACATTCAGGCAGCCGATCAGCAGCAGGCAGCCCACCGCGCATAGCAGGATGATCAATGGCTTCTTTACATCTCGTGCAAGATCATCGGAGAGTGTCCTCGGCGCTACGTCCTCGGCCACCGGATTATTCAGGTTCTGCATGTGCAGCCGATACTGCACCGCCTCTACCTGGCTGAGAGCGCTGGCCAGGCTGACACCCGGTCTCAGGCGCGCCACCACGCGGCTCCAGTGATGGTCGTGATACTGCAGGTCTTCCGCAGTCAACCCCGACCTGAACGGAACCCAGACCTGCACCTTCGCATCGGGATAGGTGAACGACTTCGGAAGCACGCCCACCACCGTATAGGGCTTTCCATCCAGATGGATTTGCTTGCCGACAATTGAAGGATCCCCGCCAAACCGCCGTTCGAAGATGTTCCAGTTGAGCATCACCGCGGTTCCATCCGTACGGTCTTCGCTCTCGATAAACGTGCGCCCGAAAGCAGCGCGCACCCCCAGCAGCGGAAACAGGTTCCACGTCCCGCCGCGCGCGCTCACCAACTCCGGCAACCCCCCGTGCTCCCCGGTCAGGTTGAATTGCCAGTAGCGCCACGCCGCCATGTCTTCAAAACCGTGGGTCTGTGCGCGCCAGTCGTAATAGTCGCCCGGAGCAACCGAGTTGTAATTGAACCCCTGAGCATTCATGCTCGGATCGCGGAAATGCTCGTAGACCATCACCAGCCGCTCTGGATCGCGAAACGGCAGCGGCCTCAGCAGCACCGACCGCACGACGGTGAACAGCGATACAGAAGCGCCGATGCACAGCGCCATCACGCCGATTGCGATCAGCGCAAATCCTGGCGTGCGCCACAGCGTCCGTGCCCCAATCCGCAGATCCCGCAGCACCGACTCCACTCCATTCCAGCTCCATGTCTCCCGCGCCTGATCCCTCAGCGCCGCCGGATTCCCAAACGCCCGCAGCGCCGCATGGCGAGCCTCGTCCGCGCTCATCCCCGCCGCGACATTCTCCGCAATCTGCTGCTCCACATGAAATCGCAGCTCGTCGTCTAGGCGCGAGCCCGCGCGATTACGCCGGAATATCATCTCGATCCACATCCGTACCTGATTCAGCCAGCGCATTTATTCTTCTCCTGAGCCCTGAGCCCTGAGCCCTGAGCCCTGAGCCCTGAGCCTGAGCCTGAGCCCTATTCCGCTCTCAACGCCTGCATCGGATCCAGCCTCGACGCCCGCCACGCTGGTAACAGGCAAGCGACTCCGGCAACCGCCACCAGCACCGCGCTCACCAGCACGAAGACCGCAGGATCGAGTGCCTTCGTCTCGTACAGCATCGACTGCAGCAGTCGTGTCACCGCAGCGCTCGCTCCCAGTCCCAGCACCAGCCCGTACAGCGCCGGACGCAACCCATCGCCCAGCATCAGCCGCGCGATCTGCTCCCGCTGCGCGCCCAACGCAATCCGCACGCCGATCTCCGTCGTGCGTTGCGTGATCAGGTACGCCAGCACGCCATACAGGCCCGCCGCCGCCAGCACCAGCGCGATCACTGCAAACGCCAGCACGAGAAGGGAATCAAACTGCGATGAGGCGGTCGACTTTCCGATCGTCTCCCGCAGGGTCGCCACATTCGAAACCGGCAGGTCTGAATCCAGTGTGCCGATCAGCTTCTCAACCGGCAACACCAGGCCATCCACGTCACGGTCCGAACGCACGACAACCGACGTACCGCCGTAGTCGTTGCCATAGAGCGGCATATACATCGTAGGATTCGCCGGCTGCGAAATCAGCCAGCGTACATCTCCGACCACGCCGACGATTTCATACGTCTTGCCCGTGATCCCAATCTCGATGTGCCTGCCAATCGGATCCTCGCCGTCGGGAAAACAAAGCTTCGCAGCTGCCTGGCTGATGACCATAACGTTCGCCCGATCCAGCCGCTCGTTTGCCGCAAAAGTTCGTCCCTTGACCAGCGGAATCCCGACCGCCGAAAAATATCCGGGATCCACGCCCCGGTGCATCAGATCGAGCCCGACTCCCTTCGGCAGAGGAGGATGTTCCACCACGCTCACCAGTTCGTCGCCGCCCCAACCCTGTCCCGGAACCACAGTGGCCAGCCCTGCGCTCTTCACTCCCGGCAGAGCGCGCACACCCTCAATGAGCTGCTCGAAGAACGCCACCCGCTTCGTGTCGTCTTTGTAGCGGATATCCGGCAGGCTCACGTGCATCGTCAGCACGTTGTCCACCGGAATGCCGAGATCCGTCGTCCTGAGCCGCTGATAGCTCTTCAACAGCAACCCGGCTCCTACCAGCAGAACCACCGTGATCCCTACTTCGACAACCAGCATCGTCTTCCGCAATAGCGCGCGGCTCTGTCCGCCGCTGTGTGTTCGCGAGGACTCCTGCAGCGCGGACAGAATCCGCCTGCCGTCCGATCCCATCGCCGAGATCAACCCCGAAAACAGCGCGCACAGCAGTATCGCGCCCACGGTGAATGCGATCGCCGCTCCGTCGATATGAATCGCCTCGACGCGATTCATATCCCGCCGCGCGTGGATCAGCCACTCCACCGCTCCCCACGCCAGCAGCAGTCCCGCCGCACCGCCCGCAGCCGACAGCAGCAGGCTTTCCATCATCCGCTCGCGCAGCAGCCGCAGCCGTCCTCCGCCCAGCGCCGCGCGGATCGCCATCTCCTTGCTGCGCGCCGCCGTCCGCGCCACCAGCAGGCTCGCTACATTCAGGCAGGCAATCAGGAGAACGCATCCCGTCGCCGCCAGCAGCGTATAGAGAGGCGTCTTGTAGTCCTCGACTACGTCATCCAGCAAAGGCCGCCCAACCACCCCTTCGCGCACCGCTGGCCCGGGATGATTCGCCTTGATCCTCTTCTGCACGGTGTCCAGCTGGCTGATGAGAGTTGACTGCGTCACTCCCGGCGCTAATCTCGCCACGGTCAGAAATTCGTGATCCTCGAACGTCTCCATCAGCGACGGCGGCGCCTCGTGCGTCACTGGAGTCCATATCTGTATCGTGTTGCCGCCAAATGCGCTCGAATACGTGAACCAGGACGGCAACACTCCGATGATCGTGTACGGCTTCGCATCCAGCCAGACCTTCCTGCCAATCACCGCAGGATCGCCCTCATACCGCCGTTTCCAGAACGTCGACGTCAGGAGCACCGTTGCCTCGGCGTCAGACTTGTCATCCGCGGCCGTAAAACTGCGGCCCAGCATCGGCTCGACTCCCAGCAAGCTGAACAAGTTCCACGAGCACATGCCCGCCTCAACCTGTTCCGGAAGCTTCCCGCCCTCCGCCGACACGTTATAGTCCTGCCACGGCGAGACCAGCGCCAGTTCCGCCACATCCGGCCCGGCAGCCTTCTTCCATTCGCCGAAACTTCCCGCCGCAACCGGCAGGTACGCCCGAAAACCGGTGTGCTCCTTATCGTTGACGTGCTCGTAAACCGTGATCAGCCGCCCCGGATCACGGAAAGGGAGCGGCTTCAGCAGCACCGACCGCACCACCGTAAACAGCGCCACATTCGCGCCGATACCCAGCGCCATGATCCCCACCGCTGTCAGCGCAAACCCCGGCGCGCGAAGCAGCGTCCTCGCCCCGATCCGCGCATCGCGCAGCACGGATTCCACTCCGTTCCAGCTCCACGTCTCCCGCGCCTGGTCCCTCAGCGCCGCCGGATTCCCAAACGCCCGCAGCGCCGCATGCCGCGCCTCGTCCGCACTCATCCCCGCGGCAATGTTCTCGGCAATCTGCTGCTCCAGATGAAACCGCAGCTCGTCATCCAGCCGGCCAGACGCACGACTGCGCCGAAACATCATCTCGATCCGCATCCGCAGCCGCGCCAACCACCGCATTAGTTCCTCCTGCCCCCGATCTCTATTCCCTCAGTGCTTGCATCGAAACCATTAGCCCGTTAGCTTCATTCCTGAGCCCTGAGCCCTGAGCCCTGAGCCCTGAGCCCTGAGCCCTGAGCCCTGAGCCCTGAGCCCTGAGCCCTGAGCCCTGAGCCCTGAGCCCTGAGCCCTGAGCCCTGAGCCCTTCTTGCACGATCAAATTGATCGCCCCCGACAGCCGCTCCCAACTCGCCGTTTCCTTCTCGAGCTGCGACCTGCCCGCCGCTGTCAGCGAGTAGAACTTCGCCTGCCGGCCCGTCTCGCTCTCCGCCCACTTAGCCTTGATCCATCCCTGCTGTTCCAGCCTGTGCAGCGCCGGATACAGCGAGCCCTGCTGCACCTGCAGCACCTCGCCCGAAAGCTGCTGGATGCGCTTTGCAATCGCCCAGCCATGCCGCGCCTCGGTGGAAAGTGTTTTCAGAATCAGCAGGTCCAGAGTGCCCTGCACCAGATCGCTCGGTTTGCCCATACCTTGACTATCTACACTCGCCAATTGTAGATAGTCAAGGTATCAGCAAAAATTCAACAGAATCTCGACGGCCCTTCCCCGCCCCAGAACTTCGTTTGGAAATTCTCCATCCTGTGTTTTGATGAGCCATGCGCGCCGCTCTCGAACGCTATTTTGAATTCTCCCGTCTGAATACAAACTGGCGTACGGAGTTCTTCGCCGGCATCACCACCTTCGTCACCATGGCTTACATCGTCCTGGTGAACCCCGCCATTCTCGCCAAAGCCGGAATCCCGCTGCCCGCCGTAACCGCCGCCACCTGCCTCTCTGCCGCCTTCGGAAGCATCCTCATGGGCGTCATCGCGCGCTATCCCATCGCGCTCGCGCCGGGCATGGGACTCAACGCCTACTTCACCTACACCGTTGTCCTGCAGATGCACGTTCCCTGGCAGACCGCCCTCGGAGCCGTCTTCATCTCCGGCGTCGCCTTCCTGCTGCTGACCGCCTTCGGAATCCGCCAGCTCATTCTGCGCAGCATCCCCCACGAG
>CAVRNK010000128.1:0-42947 GCA_963721995.1 uncultured Acidobacteriaceae bacterium
CCGTCGGGGATGAAGAGAGCGTGGCGCCTGCGGCGGCGGAGCGACGTCAGTTCGAGGCGGGAGCGTTTTTCTCGGCGCTGCTGAAGCAGCTCTATATCGATCAGCAGTACGTGCCGCGGGCGGTGTATCTGCCGGTGGACTTTGCGGATCGCGCGGTTCTGGCGGCGCTGCTGGCGGAGCGGAGCGGTCACCGCGTGGAGATTGCCGTTCCGGTCCGCGGCGACAAGCGGTCGCTGGTGGATTTGGCCGGGCAGAATGCCAAGCAGAGCTACGATCAGCGCTTCCGCGTGATGCAGCCGTCGCAGAAGGCCATCCGCGAGGCATTGCAGGACGTTCTGATGCTGCCGGAACTTCCGCGCCGGATTGAGTGTTTCGATATCTCCCATACCCAGGGCGCGGAGACGGTGGCGTCGATGGTGGTGTGGGAAGACGGCGCCATGAAGAAGTCGGATTACCGGAAGTTTCAGATTAAGACGGTAGAGGGCGTGGACGATTTTGCGGCGATGCGAGAAGTTGTGGGCCGGCGATATCGGCGCATCGTGGAAGAAAAGCGGGCGATGCCCAGCCTGATCCTGGTGGATGGCGGGCTGGGGCAGCTGCACGCGGCAGCTGAGGCTCTTGAGGAACTGGGACTGACGACGCAGCCGCTGGCTTCGATTGCGAAGCGCGAAGAGATTATCTATCTGTACGGGCAGGAGAATGAGCCGGTGGTGCTGGAGCGGCGGTCTCCAGTGCTGCATTTGATCCAGCGCGTACGCGACGAATCGCACAGGTTCGCGATTGCCTACCATCGCAAGCGGCGGGAGATGCGCGACCGGGACTCCGAGCTGCTGACGATTCCAGGAGTAGGCGCGCGGACGCGGACGCGACTGCTGGAGCACTTCGGGAGCCTGCGCAGCGTGCAGCAGGCCGGGCTGGAGGCACTGACGGCGGTGGTTCCGCGAAAGACGGCGGAGACGATCTATGCGCATTTCCACTTGGAAGAGGTTGAGAATCCTCTGCCTGTGCTGAACAATTAGGCGTAGGCGTCGGGTAGCGATGGTTTTCGGAGCGGAACTTATTCGGAATAAGTGCGTATCTCCCAACGACGCTGACCACTATCTATGAGCTCAACAACTATCTCCACTCTACCTACGTCCGCCAGGCGTGCTGATCTCCGGCTGGTGGTCTGGATCAGCCTGATCTTTGCCGCGATCAAGGTAGCGCTGCACATCATCACCAACATCATCGCGCAGCATGCGGGCTACGGCATCTTTCGCGATGAGATGTACTACCTGATCTGCGGGCAGCGCCTGGCGTTCGGGTATGTGGATCAGCCTCCCATGGTGGCGGTGGTGGCCCGCGTGACAGAGACGCTCTTCGGGCATGACCACATGTGGTCGCTGCGGCTGCTTCCCGCGCTGGCCGGCGGGGCAACGGTGTTTCTGACGGGCGTGATTGCGTGGGCGCTGGGCGGCGGACGGCGCGCGGCTGCACTGGCGATGGTGGGCGTGCTGGTGGCGGGAGAGTATCTGGGCGTCGACAGCTTTCTGTCGATGAACTGCTTCGATCCTGTCTTCTGGATGACGTGCGCGTTGGCGCTGATCATGATCGTGCAGGCAGAGCGGCCAGAGACTGTGCGCAACTGGTGGATTGTGCTCGGGGTGAGCGCCGGCCTGGGGCTGGAGAATAAGGTCTCGGAAGTCTTCTTCCTGGTCTGCGTACTGGCCGCGCTACTGCTTACGCCGCAGAGACGAATTCTCAAAAGCAAGTGGTTTGGCGTGGCCGTATTGTTGATGGTGGTGCTGGCGCTGCCGAACCTCCTGTGGCAGATTCACTACCACTTCCCTACTCTCGAGTGGCTGCACGATGTGCAGAACAGCGACAAGGATGTGAAGCTGGGGCCGCTGAAGTTCCTGGCTGCACAAGTGGTGATGCTGAACCCATTCACGGCGCTGCTATGGCTGAGCGGTGTGGTGTGGCTCTTCGTAAGCAAGGCGGCGCGGCCATTTCGCTTCCTGGGCGTGATGTACCTGCTGTTTGTCCCGCTGATGATGGCGCTGCACGCGAAAGATTATTATCTGGCGCCTGCATACCCGGTGTTCTTCGCGGCCGGCGCAGTGGCGCGGTTCTCATGGGCGCGAGACAGCGCGTGGAAGAATGCGCTGTTTGGACTTTACGCGTTGGTCCTTGCGGTCAGTGGCTGCCTCTTCCTTCCCTATTCGATTCCCGTGCTGCCACCGAAGGAGTTCCTAGCGTACGAGAAAAAGATCGGCTTTACGCCGCAGGATACGGAGAATCACGACGCGACGATTCTTCCGCAGTTCTATGCCGACAGGTTTGGGTGGAGCGACCTGGTGGCGCAGGTGAACGCGATTTATCACGCGCTTCCGCCGAATGAGCAGGCGATGACCGGCATCTTTGCGGGCAACTATGGGCAGGCGAGCGCGATCAATCTGTTCGGGCCGAAGTTTGGATTGCCGCAGGCGATCAGCGGGCACCAGAACTACTGGATATGGGGACCGCGGGGATATACCGGGCAGGAGATGATCATAATCAGCGGAGCATCGCTCGACGAGGTTACACCCTACTACGCGTCGTGCAAAATCGTCGGCCTGCGCAACAATCCGCTGGCCATGCCGTGGGAGCACGGCAACATCTATCTTTGCTATGGCCGAAAGAAGACTTATGCGGCAGACTGGAATGACCTCAAGCAGTATCACTAGAGGGCTTTCTTCAACGGAGCCGCGCCGCATTGCAACCTGCCCTGACTGAACAGCAGCAGCATACGCACGAACTGCCGAGGGTTCTGCACACTTCGCACGCGACGGCGATTGTCGTCGGAACGCTGATCGGCAGCGGCATTTTTCTCGTCCCGCAGGAAATGATGCGCGCCACCGGCTCGTCGGGGCTGGTGTACCTGGCGTGGATCGTGGGCGGGCTGCTGTCGCTCTTCGGCGCGATGACCTATGCGGAGCTGAGCACCATGCTGCCCTACACGGGCGGCGAGTATGTGTATCTGCGCCGGGCCTACGGCGACCTCACAGCTTTTCTCTACATGTGGACATGGTTCGCCGTGGCCAAGCCGGCGTCGATCGCGAGTGTGACGACGGGGCTGGCGCGCACGCTGGCGATTTTTCCAGCGCTGCGATGGTTGGAGGGCACAGCATTTCACCTCGGCCTTGCCGTGACATGGGCACAGATTTTTGCGATCGGCATGACATGGCTGATGACCGGACTGAACTATCTGGGCATCAAGAAGGCCGGGGACTTCCAGCTTATATTTACATGGCTGAAGGGCGTGCTGATCCTGGTGATTGCGGGCTTCTGTTTTGCATCGAGCGTGGGGCACTGGAGCAATTTCTCGACCGTGTTCAGCGGAGCGACGGGTGGATTCGGCGGATTCATGGTTGCGCTGATCGCGGCGCTATGGGCCTACGACGGATGGAACGACCTGACGATGGTGTCAGGGGAAGTGCAGAATCCGCAGCGCAGCCTGCCGATTGCACTGATCGCGGGTCTGGGGATTGTCGGAGTGCTGTACATGGCGACGAACGCGGCGATTCAGTACATTCTGCCGGCAGCGACGATCGCAGCCGAGCCGAGGCCGGCAGTTGCGGCACTGCAGGTGGTTACGGGCCCATGGGGCGCGGCGCTGGTTTCGGCGGTCATGGCGCTGAGCATATTTGTAACTCTCAATGGCACAATCATGTCGGGTGCGCGTGTGCCGTTTGCTGCGGCACAGGATGGGCTGTTCTTCCGGCGCATGGCGGATATTCATCCCAAGTTTCAGAGCCCTTCAACTTCGCTGGTGGTGCAGGCTCTGCTCACGACGGCCTTGCTGCTGGCCGTGGGGCGTTTTCAGCAGCTCTTCGAGCTGGCGATTTTTGCCGAGTGGCTTTTCTACATGATTACGGCCACTACGATCTTCTACTACCGGCGGCGGCTGCCGAAGGCGACGACGTATCGCGTGTGGGGCTATCCGGTGGTTCCGGCGCTGTTTGTCGTCGCTGCAGCGGTGCTTCTCTACTATTCCTATGCAGAGAACCTGAAGAATTCGCTGCTGGGAACGGCGGTCATTCTGCTGGGGGTTCCGCTGCATTTTCTGTGGCGACCTCGTCAGGAGGAGGCGGCTTCGTAAACCAGGCGGGCGGCGGCGAGGTCTTCGGTGGCGATGCCGAGCGCCTTGTAGACGACGCGTCGGTTGGAGGGTGGCGGCGGGATCATTCCGGCGAGGATTTCTCCCAACTCGGCGTAGATCGGCGCGCCGGTGTCGATGATGTCGCCGGATTCGCGTAGCGCGGATTCGCGGGATTCGACGATGATGCTGGCGTTCATGGCCTCGTTGTCGAGCTCGCGCTTGCCGGCGCCCACGGCTGCTATAGCGGCGACGAAGGCCGTCTCCGAAAGATATCTACCGAGAATCAACGGCTCCGATACATTCGCTACACCGATGACAACATCGGCTCCGCGGATGGCGTGTTGCAATGGCAGAGGCGCTGCGCCCATTTCATAAGCGAAAGCCTCGGCGTGGGCCGGAGTTCGGCTCCAGACGCGGACTTCGCGGATCTCGCGGACAACACGAAGCGCCCGAAGGTGTGCGCGGGCCTGCACTCCCGAACCGAGTATGGCAAGGGTCAGAGGCTTATCCGGAGTGAAGAGCCGGGCGGCGATGGCGGTAACAGCGGCCGTGCGCATCTCGGTGATCAGGCGGCCGTCGAGAGTGGCGAGCGGCTCTCCGGTTGTTGCGCTGAAAAGCTGGATGACGGCCTGGTGCGTCGGCAGGGCCGTGTTGTTTTCGAAGACGCTGACGAGCTTGACGCCCATGAGGTCAGCACCGACGGCGGGCATGATTCCGAAGAGGCCGTGGTGCCAGGGCGCGGGAAGGACGCTGCGAACGGGTTGAGCAATTTCGGCTGTCGAAAAGCGGATGAGAGCGCTCTCCAGGGCGGGGATCAGTGCTTCGTAAGTGAGATGGCGGCGGACCTGGGCTTCGTCGAGAATAAGCATGCGGGATCAATCATAGATTGCGGTCGTTGATCTGGGGATTATGCTTAGGGGATTCTGCTATTCGTTGCGCAGGACCTGGATCGGGTCGATGCGCGCAGCGCGGCGTGCGGGCAGAACGGCGGCCAGGGTTGCGGCGCCGATGAGCAGCGCGAGGCTGCCGGCAATAGCAACAGGATCGACAGGCTGCGTCTGGTAGAGGAGACTGCGCACCCAGCGCGCTGCGACGAAGGCCAGAACCAGCCCCACGGCGGCTCCGGTGAGGACTGGCCAGGCTGCCTGCCGGAGAACGAGCATCGTGAGACGAGATTTGTCTGAACCGAGCGCGATGCGTATGCCGAATTCCTGCTGGCGGAGCGAGACGGAGTAGGCGAGCACTCCGTAGACGCCGAGCAGCGCGAGCAGCAGAGCGGCCGCGCCGAAGCTCGACAGCAGCAGCGTCTGGAAGCGGTCGGCGGACAGCGAGTCGGAAACCTGGTCGTCGAGAGACTTCACAGTTGGGATCGCGACCTGCGGATCGATATTCCAGATGACGCGGCGAATTTCAGGCGTGATGGCACTGCTCGGCTGTGAGCTGCGCACGAGGAAGGAAACTCCCCACGGAGGGTTGTCCCAGTAGGGCAGGTAAACCATGGCTGTAACATCTTTCAGGCCATTCACACGGGCGTCGGCGACAACTCCAACGATGGTATTCACGGCTTCATCGCCACCGAAGCCTCTGATCTTATGGCCGACCGGATTCTCACCGGGAAAGGCAACGCGGGCAGTCTTCTCGGAGATGAGCACCTGATTTGGACTGGCGTGGTCGGCGGTGATATTTCGTCCATCGACAAGCGCGATGTGCATGGTGGAGAGATACCCAGGGCTGATCCAGCGCACATTGATCTTAGGCTGCTCGCCGGGAGGAAGCGGATGGTCGACGCGATCGAGGCCGTCGATCCAGGTTTGGCCGGTGAGCGGCATCGCGCTGGTCATGGCGACGGACTGCACTCCAGGCAACTGCGCGAGGGCCGCGAGGGCGCGATCGATGAAGGCGGTTTTCGCCGCTTTGAAGTTGGGCTGGGAGTCTCCGTATTGCGGCGCGTAAAGATCGACCTGCGCGACGGTCACGCGGCTGGAGTCGAAGCCGCGGTTCTGGCGAAGCACCTGGGAAAAGCTGCGCAACACCAATCCGGTAATGACAAGCAGCACGACCGTGCACGCGACCTCGGCAGCGACCAGAACGCTACGCGTCGTGCTTCCCTGCCGGGTGTTGGCGACGCGAGAGGGGTTCGACTGCAGCGCCGCCTGCGGATTGACGCGGAGGGAACGCAGCGCGGGCAGCACGCCGAAAAGCACGGCGGTGAAGATAGATAGTCCTGCGGCAAAAAGCAGCACGGGCAGGTTTACGCTGATTTCGCTGAGGCGCGGGATACTTGCCGGCGCGACCGCCATGAGCAGGCGCACGCCGAGGAATGCGAGGGCGATGCCGGCAATGCCTCCAACGGCAGCGAGGACGAAGCTTTCGGTGAGGCGGGTGATGACGAGCTGCGAGCGGCTGGCACCGAGCGCGGCGCGGACAGCGGTCTCGCGTTCGGTGGCGACGGCGCGGGCAAGCTGCAGGTTGGCGAGATTCACGCAGGCAATGAGCAGCACGGCTCCCACGGCGGCGAAGAGAAGCCACAGCGCTTTGCTGAAGGAGGCGGTTACGTCCTCAAGAAAGGGCTGGATGTAGATGCCGATGTGGATCGGCATGTGGGTTGCGAGGGCGTGGGCTTTCTGCAGGCCGTCGAGTTCAGCGCGCGCCTGGCTGATGGTGACGCCGGGACGAAGACGCGCGATGACCGAGTAGTTGTAATCGAAGACGTCGCTGGTGAGGACGTCAGGAGAGGGGACCAGCGGGTAGAAGACGGTGTTGGACCGCACAGCCTGGCCGCTGCTCACGTTCGACGGCATGTTGGGGGCCGCGGCGACGTCAGGAAAGCGGAAGTCGCGAGGCAGGATACCGATCATGGTATTTGCCTCGCCGCCCATGCGCAGCGATTTGCCGATGACTTCCGGATCGCCATTGAACAGCTCCTGCCAGCCATCCCAGCTGAGCACGATGACATTGTTGTGGCCCTTGGTCGCTTCCTCAGGTGTGAAGTCGCGTCCAAGGACGGGTTGAACGCCGAGAACGTGGAAGAAGTTGGGCGAGACGGAAACTGCTCCGAGGATGTGCGGATGATCGCCGTTGGTCGATACGCTTACGCCCTTGTTCTCGAAGACGGTTGCGTCCTCGAGGGTCTTCGAGTCTTTTTTCAGGCGCAGGTAATGGAGGTAGTTGAACGGCACGGCGGGATACTGGTCACGCATCTCCGCCACGACCTCGCGCATGACGACCAGCCTGCCGGGGTCGCGGTAGGCAAAGGGTTTGAGCAGAACCGCGTTCACTACGCTGAAGACAGAGGCGACTGCGCCGATGCCCAGGGCGAGGGTGAGAATGGCGGTGAGGGCGAAGCCGGGAGATTTGCGGAGCCGGCGGATGCTGAAACGGATGTCCTGAAAGCGTGGGATGAGCGCGGCCATGGGTGGACCCCGGCGTGAAACGTGCACGCAGGAGTCCAATTCCTATGTCTGATCATCTGGTGAGAAACACAAGAGATAGTGGCGATGGCAGGATACCGGCGAAGGAAACGCTGTCCGGGGATGGCATGGGCTGTTCGCTGGCGGACAGGTATGGGGCTCGACGGCTTTCAATTCGGTGCTCGTCCCGTCCATCCCTTAGGCTGGATGTAGCATCTTATCCAGCCGCAAGCTAGGGAGTTGGGGCAAATGCAACGTACCTTATCCGCCGGTTATGCCGTGCTCGCGCTCTCGTGCGTGGCCGTTTCGTCGCGGCCTGTTTCCGCTGCTTCCGCTGCGGGGTGGCCGGTCGTTGCCGAGCCGGGAGCCGCCGCTGGAGTGACGCCGGGGCAGCAGAACAGAGATCCACTCAGCCAGTCGGAATCGGATCAGATTGCAGAGCTGCGCGATCAGCCGGTGCAGCGCATCAAGCTGTACCAGAAATTTATTGAGCAGCGCATCTCAGCGATCAAAGATCTTGGCACCAATCCCAAGGCCGAGGATCGCAAGGCTCAGCTGCGTGCGCGCTTCGAGGAGTTCACCCGGCTGTCGGACGAGTTGCAGGACAATCTCGATACCTTCGACTCGGCGCATGCCGACATTCGCAAGGCGCTGAAGGATCTGGTGCCGGCCAGCGCGAAGTGGCCCGAGATTCTGAAACAGGCAGCGCCCGATCCTTCGTATGATTTTTCCCGCAAGACAGCGCTCGAAGCCGCGCAGAGCACGAGCGACCAGGCCAAGGAGCTGCTGGATAGCCAGACGAAATACTTCGCCGAGCACAAAGACGAAGCGGGCAAGAACGGGACCGGGCCGGGCTAAGGCAGGGCTCAGAGCTCAGGGCTCAGGGCTCAGGGCTCAGGGCTCAGGGCTCAGGAAAAGCAATAGACTTGCCCTTGAATCTGGCGCAAGCGCTATCGTTCTCTGCGGTGATTCCTCAATCTGTTCCCTGTGCCCTTTGCCCTGTACCCTGTGTTAGTGAATCCCGAAATTGTTCGATGGTTTCAGGAGGAGTATCGCGAACTGCGGCCGCGGGCTCCGATGCCTCCTTTTGAAGTGCGGTTCTACCATTTCACCAGCCTGAATACGACGATCCGCCTGCGCGAAGGACGGATCAAGGTACACCTGTCGGATCTGCTCGAAGGCGCGCCGGAATCGGTGCTGCGGGCGATCGCTCACATCCTGATTGCCAAGCTGTATCGGAAGCCGGTGAGCGCGGCAGAATCGCTCCGCTACCGGCGGTTCACGTCAAGCGAGGCGGTGGTGCGGCAGAGCGAGCGCATCCGGCAGACGCGCGGGCGGAAACGCATCTCGACGGCGAAAGGCGATCACTACGATCTGGACGAGGTTTTCGAGGCGCTGAACACCCGCTTCTTTCATGGGCTGATGGGGCGTCCCCAACTCACGTGGAGCGGGCACACAGCTAAACGATTGCTGGGCCACTATGACGCCGCCCACAATACCATCATGGTGAGCCGCGTCTTCGACCGCCGGAATACGCCGCGGTTTGCGATCGAATATTTGATGTACCACGAGATGCTGCATCTCAAGCATCCGGTGAGAGCGAAGAATGGACGGCGCTGCGTGCACTCACGCGAGTTTCAAGCTGAAGAGCGGCTGTTTCCGGAACTGGAGCAGGCGAAGGCGTATTTGAAGACGCTCTAATCTCGGCTCTAACGTGAATCAGCCGAAGCTGGTGCGGGCGTGGTCAAAACCTGAAATGTAGCCCGACGCCGCGCCCAGGCGATCAATGCGATTCCTGCGACAATCGAGCCGATGCTGGCTACCTGGGCGTTGCTCATTCCCCAATAGATCTTCGGGTTGATGCGGATGAACTCGACGAGAAAGCGTGCGAGGCCGCTAAGCACGAGGTATTCGCCGGTGAGCTGGCCGATGGGCCGGGGACGCTCGGGTGAGCCGCGTCGCCAGAGGATCCACGCGATCAGCAGCGCGACGATCAGCTCGTAGATGGGCGTCGGATGCACGCGAACTCCGGGCGGGGTGGGCACGAGACCGTTGGGAAAGCCTACTCCCCAGGGCAGCTTGGTCGGGATGCCGTAGTCGCCGTCGCCGGAGGTGAAGCAGCCGAGCCGGCCGACGCCGTAGCCGATGGCCGCTGCTGAGGTGGAGAGATCGAGCATGGCCATACGGCCGATGCCGTAGCCGCGTCCCTGCCAGACGAGGGCAAGAATGCCGGCCACCAGGCCGCCGAACCAGGCAAATCCCGCGCGGTCGAAGAGCGACGCGAGGGGATGTTGCATCAGCGCCTGCGGGTCTTCGAGCACATGCCAGAGTTTCGCGCCGATGACGCCGGCGACGGTGGATATTGCAACGATTCCGATGGCATCGGCGTCTATCCGCCAGCGACGAAAATTCTCATGGAGGACCCATCCGGCGCAGACAGCGGCCAGCCAGAGCATAATGCCGAAGGTGCCGATGTCGCCGCCAACGGGGATTGCCCTCCCGAAGAGATGGAGGGTAAATAAGACGGGGATATGAATGTACGGATACATGCGGAAGCTACTGCTTCAAGTATAGCTTCCACAAAGGGTTTTGGAGATATCCTAGAGCCTGTGAATCACGCCAACATCCACAAGGATTTTCCCGTTCTGTTCAGCGAAAGGCAGATCGCCGAACGCACCGCCGAGATTGGCCGTCAGATCGACGAGGACTACGCCGGCAAGAGCGTGGTTCTGGTGGGTGTACTGAAGGGCGCCGCCATCTTCCTCGCCGACCTCTCGCGCTGTATCACCATCGACTGCACTTTCGACTTTGTCGCCGTGTCGAGCTACGGCAAGGGCCAGCGGACCAGCGGCGCCGTCAAGATGATTAAAGACCTGGATCAGCCGATTGAAGGAAAGCACATCATCATCGTCGAAGACATTCTCGATACCGGGCTGACGCTGTGCTTCCTGCGCAGTCTCTTCGAGCAGCACAAGCCGGCATCGATGCGTATTGCCGCATTGCTCGACAAGCCGTCGCGGCGCCTGGAGAAGATCGATGCCGACTACGTCGGTTTCAAAATCCCCAACCACTTTGTAATCGGGTACGGCATGGACTATGCTGAGCGCTTCCGGAACGTGCCGGATATCCGGCTTATGCCGCCCGACTATCCCGAGCTGCACTAGGCCCTGGCCTCGGCGAAAGGAGTTCCAGCTATGACTCTCACCGCACTTGAAGAAATTGACGAAAACATAAGCACTTTTGACGCCACAGCCTTTACCAGGCGGGCCCTGGCCAGCCGCCGTACGCTGGCTGCCGCCATCGACCACACCCTGCTGAAGCCGGAGGCAACGCGCGAGCAGGTACTGAAGCTTTGCGCCGAGGCGGCAGAGCACCGCTTTGCCTGCGCCATGGTGAATCCGGCATGGGTGCCGACGGCATACGCGGCGCTCGCGGGCACAGGTGTGCCGGTAGGCGTGGTGGTTGGTTTCCCGTTGGGTGCAAACCTCACCTCGACCAAGCGTGAGGAGGCTGCGGCGCTGGTTCGCCTGGGCGCGCGCGAGCTGGACATGGTGTTGAACGTCGGCCTGCTGAAGTCGGGCGAGAATGGGCTGGTGCAAAACGACATTCGCGGTGTGGCAGAGATCGCACACGAGGCAGGAGCAATCCTGAAAGTAATACTTGAGACATCGCTGCTAAGTCTTGAAGAAAAGCTCCGCGCGTCTGAGTTGGCCTGCCAGGCCGGGGCGGATTTCCTCAAGACCAGCACCGGTTTCTCGACTGGCGGCGCGACGGCTGCGGATGTGGCGCTGCTGCGTGGCGTTGCCGGTGGACGCTGCGGCGTCAAAGCATCCGGAGGGGTTCGCACTCTCGAGGACGCGAGAGCCATGCTGGAGGCGGGAGCAAACCGCATCGGAGCAAGCGCCAGCGTGGCCATCGTTCAGGCGCTGGACGCCGTCTGATCCTGACAATTCGGATTCCTCGGCCACACGCGGGGTGCACCGGACGCGCTATCATGGCTGGTCCGCGCACTACCCTGCCCGCCCTGTGCCGGAATCGATAGAAAACGCAAGCGCGGCGGAACCAGAAGCCGGGAAAGTAGCCGGGAGATTTGTGAGCGAAGAAAAGACGCAAAGCAGTGCGCCCCCCGAGGGCTTTGAAGGCGATTATCGCCCCAGCACCGCTGCGCCTGCAGAAACCCAGATCCGCATCGAGCCGCTGTCGACAGAGTTCCTGATTCGGCTGGCGGACGCGCTGAACACTACGCTCGATCTGCAGACGCTGCTGAAGCGAACGGCGGACCTGGTCAGGGTGGTGATCGATTACCGCATTTTTGCCATCCTGCTGGTCAACGATCGCACTCGCGACCTGAGAATGCGGTTCCAGATCGGCCATAGTCCCGAAGCCGAGCGCATGCGGATCAAGATGGGTCAAGGTATTGTGGGCCAGGTAGCGCAGGAGCGTCACGCGGTTCTGGTCAACGACGTGACCAAGGCTGAGAACTACATTAATGTCCATCCGGGGGTGCGTTCGGAGCTTGCTGTTCCGCTGATTGTGAAGAATCGCGTGATCGGCGTGATTGATATCCAGTCGGAGCAGACGAATTACTTCTCTCCCGAGCACATGCGTCTGCTGCAGCTCACCGCGTCGCGCATAGGGCAGGCCATCGAAAACGCGCGACTGTATACGCGCGTCGCCCGGCAGGCGCAGACGCTCGAGGTGCTGAACGAGATCAGCCGCGAGCTTACGTCGATTCTGGACGTAGACGCTCTTCTGGAACGCGTTGGCCAACTGCTGCGGAGAATCATCGACTTCCAGATGTTCTCTGTCTGGCTGCTGAATGAAAACGAGCAGGTGCTGGAGAACCGGTACGCTGTCCGCTTTGGCCAGCGCTTCTACCCCGGAGAGAACATTCCTCTGCATCGCGGCCTGGTGGGGGTGGCCATGGACGAGCGCCGGCTGGTGCATGTGCCCGATGTACGCAAAGATCCGCGCTACTACATGTTCAATCCCGAAGCGCGCTCGGAGATGGCGGTTCCGCTGATCTACAAGGGCAAGGTCATCGGAGTGCTCGATGTCGAGCACACGCGCACCAACTACTTCAACGAAGACCACGAGCGCGCGATGACGACTCTGTCAGCGCAGATCGCTATTTCTATCGAAAACGCGCAACTCTACCAGCGCGTGGCGAACCAGGAGCAGCGGCTGGAGCGGGATCTGGCCATGGCGCGCGAGGTGCAGCTACGCCTGCTGCCCCCGGTGAAGCCGCAGCACAAGCATGCGGAATTTTCGACGCGCTTCATTCCGGCGCGCACCATCGGCGGCGACATCTATGACTTCGTGCGGTATGACGCGAACCGCAGCGCCGTGGTGCTGGGCGATGTGAGCGGAAAGGCTACTGCTGCGGCTCTCTATGCCGCACTGGTGAGCGGCATCATGCGATCCGCCGCAAGCCGGCTGTTGTCGCCATCGGAGCTGCTCGAGTCGCTGAACGATTCTCTGCAGGAGCGCAAGGTCGACTCGCAGTATGTGGTGATGCTCTATTCGCTGTGGAACGACGAGAACCGCACGCTGCAGATCGCCAACGCCGGCGCCACGCAGCCGCTTTTCTGCCGTAATGGCGAGGTGGATACGGTGCATGCCGAGGGCTTTCCCCTGGGCATGTTTCCCAACGTGAAGTACGAGGAGTTCAGCCTGTCGACTCAGCCGGGCGACTCGCTGATTTTCTTCAGCGACGGCATCACGGACGCGCAGAACATGAACGGCGACATGTTCGGCGACGATCGACTGAAGTTGGTGGTGAAGAAGAACGCCCAGAAATCCGCCTCGAAGATCGCCGATGCGATTTTGTCTGAGGTCGCGAAGTTTCAGGGTGAGCGCGAGCGCTTTGACGACGAGACTGTCGTAGTGCTGAAGGTGCTTTAAGGCGTTTAGGAATCATTCGGCCTTGCTTAAGATTGTGCAGGGCCGGCCGCTCCATTCACCCCACGGACGAAGACCTGTCCGCGGGGACCCCGGTCCTGCTGGTCGCGTCGGCTTGACAGCAACGGCTCCGACTAGACCATTTCCCAAAACGCTTTAGGATAGAAGCACTACCCTCTCGGAGCTTGTCTTGACCGAAGTCGCAACTGAACGCATTATCGAGCCGGCGCGCAACATTGCCGGCAGCCTGCGCCTGCCCGGCGACAAAAGCATTTCGCACCGCTACGCTTTGCTGGGCGGACTGGCGCATGGAACTACCCGGCTGACGAATTTTTCTTCCGGCGCGGACTGTGCCAGCAGCCTGGCCTGCGTTGCGGCCATGGGCGCGGGCGTAAAGCGCGCGGCAGACGGCGCGATTGAGATTACGGGCACCGACGGCCACTTCCATCACAGTGAAGCGCCGCTCGGCTGCGGCAATTCCGGCTCAACCATGCGGATGCTGGCCGGACTGCTTGCGCCGCAGCGATTTGCTTACACCCTGGTCGGCGATGAGTCGCTCAGCCGACGGCCGATGGAGCGGGTGCGGAAGCCGCTTTCGCAGATGGGCGCGGATATCCACCTCACCGATGGCCATGCGCCGATGACGATTCGCGGCAGCAAGCTGCACAGCATCGACTACACCACTCCGGTGCCCAGCGCGCAGGTGAAGAGTGCGGTGCTGTTCGCGGGGCTGCAGGCCTCGGGAACAACGACCGTGCGTGAAGCGGTGCGGACACGGGATCACAGCGAGCTTGCCCTGCGCGCGTTCGGGGCAAATGTCGAGCGGACGCTGGATTCGGTTTCGATTGCCGGGGGACAGCAGTTGCACGGCATAGATGCTGCGGTTCCGGGCGATATGTCATCCGCAGCGTTCTTTCTGTGCGCGGCGGCGCTCTTTCCGGAGTCGAATCTGATCTTCGACGGGCTCGGGCTGAATCCCACACGCGCGACACTGCTCGACGTTCTTACCGCGCTGGGCGCGCATATCGGCGTGGTGAATCTCGAAGAAAAGCACGGCGAGCTGGTGGGAACGGTGCAGGTGAATGCACCGGCTGATGGCTTGGGCGGGACGACTATTTCGGGGGCGCTGGCGGCGCAGCTGATCGATGAGCTGCCGGTGCTCGCGGCGATTGGGCCGTACACGAAACACGGCATCCGCATTCGCGATGCCAAGGAGCTGCGGGTGAAGGAGTCTGACCGCATCGCTCTTGTGGCACGCAATCTGCGCGCGATGGGCGCCGAGGTAGAGGAGTTTGACGACGGACTCGATGTACCGGGAGGGCAAACCCTGCACGCTGCGGAGATCGATTCGGGTGGCGATCATCGCATCGCGATGGCATTCTCCGTCGCGGCTCTCGGAGCGCGTGGACACACAGTAATTCGCGGCGCAGAGTCGGCGGCGATCTCGTTTCCGGAATTTTTTGATCTGTTGGATCGGGTGGCAGAGCGGTAGAAGCCTTCCAGCCTCGGCTATTTCAGATTCAGGGCGTCCGGATTCGCCCCCATCAGCCCGGCTGCCGGTAGCCCTGCAGCATCCAAAGGTCCTCCCGGTTCTCGGCAGTGCTGTAGACAAAACTCGTCCCTTCAGGCACCAGGCTGAAGGGACGACGCCGCTGAGGAAGGATTCATTGGACGCCGTCGGCCAGCATCAGATCGCTGCCCCGTGTGTCCGATTCTGAATATGCTATCCACGTTTCGTCGGGGGAAATGGCCAGCCCTCCCCACGTTTCGAACTGCTTCTCAATGGGGAACCGTCGTGTAACACGCGCTGAAGAAAATTCATAAAATGCGACGGCGGCGGGAGTGGAAGTGCGATCAATGTAGAAAATTCCCTTTGACCCCACCACCCAATCTGTCGTGTCGCCGATATTGGGCATTCCCTTAAGAGGCTGTTCCTGCCCTGTGGCCCTGTCCAAAACCCGAATGGGTGCATTCCCCTCCCCGGCAAAGAAATAAAGCACTCGTCCATCCCTGGACTCCTGCACGTTATAACCGTGGGTGCTGGTCACTAATTCTGGAGTTCCACCTTCCGGAGCCACCTTGTAGATAGCATCGTGTTCCCACTGTGGCGACGACACCGTTGTAAAGTAGATCCATTTCCCGTCCGCCGACCAGGTTGGTATGCAGGCGGAAATGCCATTCGTGAAGATGCGCCTGGGAAGCGCTGTTGATGGATCGACGAGATAGAGACCGGCTTCGCCCGAAGCACGAGAATCGAAGACGATTTTCCGGCCGTCCGGCGACCAGTGCGGAGTGCCCGTCTCAACATGGAAATCGCTCAACTGCACGGCGTCGCTGCCATCGAGGTTTGCCACCCAGACTTCTTTCGATCCGGACCGGTCGGATTCAAAGGCGATTCGCTTGCCATCCGGCGAGATAGCAGGCGCTTTGTGTTGACGGGAGGTGGGAGCGAGCAGGCTTCGGACGGATTCCGACTTCAAGTCAATACGCCAGATGTTCACCTCATTTTGCACCTGGACATAGACGAGCCGGTTACCGCGGGAAGCGATTTGATCGACTTGAGATACAGCGGTTTGGGCGAAAGACAGCCGGCGCGGCTGACCTCCGTTCACATCAACCTCGAGAAGTCCGCCGCTATCAGCGAGGATAATACGCTGGCTATCGCCCAGCCAGGCGATGGCGAATGGTTCATCAACAAACGTATGCAGGTTCCTAGCCCGTTCACCCTTCGGGGAGATGCGATAGAGATCGAAGGCCCCGCTGGTCGTTCGGCATAAGACGGCAATCCATTTCCCATCCGGTGAGAAGACGGGTGTGAATACCCATTTGCATTCCTGCGGTCTTTCGATGGTGCGTATCTCACCAGTCTCGACCGTCAGGAGCCGCAGATCATATTTCGCTTGGTACACGAGCTGCCGCCCATCCGTCGACCAGCTGAGCGAACTAGCGCCAGTGAAGGCGTCGAGCTTTCGCTCAGGACCACCGAGCACCGACATCGTAAAGATGCCCATCTCCGTTCCATTCGATCGAATAAAAGCAATGGTGCTGCCGTCCGGAGACCAGGCGGGAATGATCGCTTCACTCGGCTGGTGCGTGAGCTGCTGGATCCTTTCCGCTCCGATGACTTTGATGTAAAGGTCAAACATGCTCTTGGCGGCGTTTCGTCCTCCATCCCACGCGAATACAACCTGTTTTCCGTCAGGAGAAAGTGCCGGCCACCCTACGTATCCGGGCAGTGCCGTCAGAGGCGAGACACGAACGTCCTGATCGGCGGGTTCAGCCGCTCCTCCCGCTTCGCCTTTGCGATGCACCAGGTAAAGTGCGCCGACGAGAATCAGTAGCGCAGCAATCGCTCCGAGTAGTAGACCAACAGCCAGGGGCGACTTCCAGCGGCTTCCTGGCTTTTTCGGGGACGCGATCGGAGCGAAGACGGCACTCGTATGTGCTTCAGAGAAATGGTCGCGGATGTTGCGCAACTCCCGAAACAGATCGCGAGTCGATTCGTACCGCTGTTCCGGCTCCTTGGCCAGGCAGCGGTCAACGATCCAGCGCAGCGGCGGCGGCACCTTTTCGTCCATTGGCGGGGCTTCGTCGCGCACGATGGCCGCCATCGTCTCGACTTTGCTTGCCTTGGCAAAAGCTCGCTTTCCTGAAGCCAGCTCATGGAGGATCAGCCCAAAGGAAAACTGGTCGGAGCGGAAATCGATCTGCCTGCCGAGAGCCTGCTCCGGACTCATGTAACCGGCGGTACCGAGAACCATGCCAGCCTCAGTGAGGTTTTCCGCGTCATCATTTGCAGAGGCAAAGGTGAGGGTCGAGTCTGAGTTCGGGGCTGAGCCGCCGCTCTTCGCAGCGGGTATCTTGCCCTGCCGCGCCAGGCCGAAGTCCAGAATCTTGATCCGCCCATCCCTGGCGAGCATGATGTTTTCCGGCTTCAGGTCGCGGTGGACCACTCCGGCGGCGTGAGCGGCAGCAAGGCCGTCCGCTACCTGTGTGGCGATATCCAGCAGTTTACGGATGGGAACTGGCTTGCCCGTGAGCAGGGCGCGCAGCGACTCTCCCTCGACAAGTTCGCTGACTATGTATTGCTGGCCGGCCTCAACGCCGAAGTCATACACTGCGACGATATTGGGATGGTTGAGCGTGGCGATGGCGCGGGCTTCACGCTCAAAGCGGCTGCGGCTCTCCACGCTGGCTGCGTCGTCTTCGCGGAGAACCTTGACCGCGACGTCCCGGTTCAGCCGCGTATCGCGTGCGCGGTACACCTCGCCCATGCCGCCGGCGCCGAGCGTGGATCTGATCTCGTAGGGGCCTAGTCGAGCGTTCGCCAGCAGAGGCATAGCATCGCCAGTCGGATTTTGCGGGATCTTGCGGGCGCTCCTGCCAGGTGCCTGACATCACAGGTCGACTGTTCGCCGGGGCACAAATGCTCGCGAATGAGCAGAAGCCTAGTCCACGATGCACGCCTTGACAAGCAAAATGGCCCCGGCCTGCCGCACAGCCCCGTGAGGCTTAATCTCCTGTCAAGCTCTGGCGTCACATCTTGCCCGTATCCGACTCATTCTAAATCTGGATCGCCACAACAAACATGGCCGGCAATTAAGCCAGGTTCGATAAAATAGAAGTATGTTGAGCATCGCCCCGTGGTGCAGCACCGGGTCGTAGCTCCGCAGTAACTTCAATGGAATTAATGATCCGTTCGCAACCCGAGCAGAATCAGTGACCGCAGTCTAACCAGAATCAAGTCAATGACTTACCTGTAAACATCCTGAAATCAATGAAGTACCGCGCCGAGCGCCGCAGTATCCTCAACAATATGTATGAGTTACGAACTGCAGGGGGGAGGGGGAGGGGCCGGGTCCGACGGAAGCCGAATCGGCCAGACCAATCCCTAGTGAACCACACCCAGGTCGTCGGCTGGCCAGTAGACAAAAGCGGCTTTACCGTAGATCAGGTTCCGCTCGACCGGGCCAAAGTCGCGGCTGTCGCTGGAAATGGAGCGGTGGTCGCCCATGACGAAGTATTTGCCCTGCGGAATGACGATCTCGGGCATGGAGCGGCTGTCGCGATACGCGTTGGGGACGTAGCCCTCATCGACTCGCTCACCGTTCACGTAGACCCGGCCGTTCTCAATACGGAGCGAATCGCCAGGCAGCGCGATCACGCGCTTGATGTAGCTCTTTTCGGGGTCGCGAGGATAGTGGAAGACGACGATGTCTCCGCGAGAGATCTTTTCGAACCGGTAGACAAACTTGTTGATGAAGAGCCGGTCCTGATCGCGCAGCTGCGGCAGCATGGACGTGCCTTCAACGCGGACCGGCTGATAGAGAAAGGTGATGATCATGAACGACGCCGCGACGGAGATGAGCACGTCGCGCACCCACAAGCGCAGATGAGACTGTGGGGCAGCCGGTTTAACGTTTACTGGCGGTGTGGATGCTGGTGGCGTAAATTCGTTCATTCTTCCCGCTGATTCACTTCTCTTTCTATTTTACTGGCATCCCAGCGATCCCGGCGGACAAAGAATGCGCTGATTTCTTCCCGGTTTTGCCATCGGCTGCTGCTGCTGGCCGGTGGGAACATATCCCGCAACTTCCGGGCCGGTAAGATTCGCCTCCTGCAGCGTGAGCGGGCGCTGAAAGATCATCTCGATGGTGTCACCCTCGGGGAGCACGACATCGTTCCCACGGGTAAAGAGGGTGTAGAGGATACCGCCGAGTGCACCGGCAGCCGCTCCGTAACCGACGCCCGCGCCGGGATGATCGGAGGCCGCCCCGATGATACCGCCCAGGCCTGCTCCGGTTGCTGCGGTCGTGGCGATGGTGCCAACGTCCTTGCCTTTGCTGCCCGGCTGCTCGATGGTGCCTTCGCTATCCTTCTTCACCGTGGGCCCGTTGGAGCCCGGCAGGCTGTCGACCGCGCCGGGAATGCTGACTACCGAGCCGTTGGGAAAGATCAGCGTGGTGAAGTGCATAGTCACCTGCGCGCGACCCTTCACGCGACCGGGACGAACGACGCGGTCGATGACTCCCTGGACGTAGACGCCGGAAGGTATGACGACATGGCCGCCTGTAACCACCGGGAAGGTTGAGGAGAGATAGACTCCGTCACCGGGTTGCGCGGTCCGAGTGTTCACGCCGCTGCGCAGGGTAAGGAGTACCTTGGTTCCGGCGGGGACTTCGACTGTCTTAGCGGGAGCAGCGGGAGAAGGTGGAGTTGCCGGAGTTGTGGCGGATGAAGTCGCAGCAGCCGGCGTGACAACCGGGGCGATCTGCGTAGGGGGTGCTGTGGCGGGAGCAGTCTCCGCCGCGGGTGTAGAGTCGGGTGCGGTTGTGGGGGCGGGCGCGGTCTGGGCAACAGCAATCGAAGCAAGTGACAGGGCCCAGGCCATGATGAGTGGTGTCGTCTTCATGATGTCGCTCCGCTTTCCGTTATTGTCTACCCACCCGGCCCCTTTGGCACTCAAATTTATAGACGGCGGGCTACTGGGGCGAGTTAGCGGGGCGCCCGGGCGTCAACAATTTCTTGCGCCAACTTGGCCATGACCACTTCACCTTCATTGTCCGGAGTCCAGCTCTGGTCTTTGTTGTCCCAGGTGAACTCAGAGATGATGATCGGTCCTTTTTTAGTGAAGACCACGCCCACATCGTTACGAACGGCATCGAGGGCGCCGGTTTTATTAGCAATATTTGATTCGCCTTCCGTCGTGTCCTGCGTCTCCAGATAGCGCGGGATGCTGTTGCGGTAGAACTGATTTTTCAGCATGTGCATCGCGGCGTCACAGAGCGCATGGTCGGCTGGAGTCGGAGGTGTGGTGCTGCCGGGCGGATTCAGGTCGCAAGTCACGAAACGCTTCATGACGCTGGCCATTTCGCGGGCCGTGGTTTTGCCCAGCCCGAAGATCTTCTGGTCGGCGGGCATCGGACCCACGGGAGGCTTGTAGACCTTTTTGTAGAGCCATGTGTTTTTGAGGCCGAGCGAGACGATGCGGTCATCGATGTTCTTGAGGCCGAGGTGGTCGATGGCCAGGTTCGTCGCCGTGTTGTCGCTCAGGACGATCATCAGGGTGAGCACGTCCTTGAACGTGAGCGGCTGCGGCGTGTCGAACAACGGCAGAATCCCCGAGCCGGAGACCTGATCGTCATGGGTCAGAGTGATCTTGTCTTCGAAATGGGCTTTGCCTTCCCGGATCTGCTGAAGGGCTTCGTAGAGCACGGTGAGCTTGATGACGGACGCGGTCTGTACCGGTGTATCCGCGTCAAGCGAAACCGTCTTGCCGCTGCTGAGGTCCTCAGCGTAAACGGCTACCTTGCCGTGGTGGGCAGCGATGATAGGGCGGAGTTTGTTCTCGAGGGCGGTGTCTTCCTGTGCTCGCGCCGTTAAAGCACACAAAGGCAGCAGGAGCATAACTGCGGATAGCGAGGCGATAAGACGTTTGGGCATGCGGGTCATTTCAGCTACTATAAGCAAACTCCTATGCCTCCGCCGCCGGTTTTCATCCCCGGGACTGCGTCAGACGGCCGCAAGCGCTTTCGCGCGGCGCGAGAGGTACTGGAGCGAGCGGCGGCGGATCGGGCTTTCCCCGGCGCCGCGTGGGGCGTTCTTCTCGACGGCGAAGTTGTGGCGCTGGATGCTGTGGGGCGATTCACTTTTGACGCTGACTCTCCGGAGGTGACGCCCGGAACCGTCTTCGATCTGGCCAGCCTTACCAAGGTGATGGCGACGACATCGATGGCAATGCTTCTCTACGACAAGGGGCGCGGGCACAAGAATCGCGCGCAGGAGGAATTGCGCGGAGTTCTGGACCTTGAGGCACGGCTGGGAGATATTCTTCCCGGCTTCGTCGTCGGCACGGAGCATGGCTCGCACAAGGAGCGGGTGACCCTGCGGATGCTGCTTGCGCACTCGTCGGGACTGCCCGGCTATGGGCGGCTGTTTGAACAGCACCACACACCGGAAGGGATGCTGCGTGCCGCTTTGCACATCCCGCTCGAGGCCGGGCCCGGAACCCGCGCGGAGTACTCGGACATCGGATTCATACTGTTGGGGAAGGCGCTGGAAGTGCTTTCAGGCGATCTGGCGGGACGATATTTCGCACGCGAAATTGTCGCTTCGCTGGGTCTTGAGACGGCGCGCTATTGCCCGCCGGCAGATTGGCGGCCGGGTATTCCGCCTACCGAACATGACAGGCTCTATCGCGGCCGGGTGATTCAAGGCGAAGTGCAGGATGAGAACTGCTACGCGCTCGGTGGAGTCGCCGGTCACGCCGGCCTGTTCTCGAACACGCTCGACGTGCTTCGCTTCGCGGGCTGCATTCTCGCGGAAGGCCGAACCGCGCAGGGGAGGCATCTGTTTCAGCCGGAGACAGTGCGCCTCTTCGCGACTCGCCAGACTGAACCGGCCGGGACGAGCCGGGCCCTGGGATGGGACACACCGGGCGAACCATCGTCGGCGGGCAGGCATTTTTCGCCGAGCTCGATTGGGCATCTCGGCTACGCGGGGACCTCGTTGTGGATCGATCCTGAACGCAAGCTCGCGGCGGTTCTTCTGACCAATCGCACATGGCCTGACCGCTCCAATAAAGCGATCCAGGAGGTGCGGCCGGCATTTCACGATGCTGTTGCCGAAGGAATCAACTCCTGACACGAAAGTGTGCGTCAGAATTCAAGAGCCAGCCGCGCAACTTGGCGCTATAATGAGGCAGCACACGTTCGGGAAACCCAACACTTATGGCCACAATGACGCACCCGCAGGCTGAGATCAAAAGTTCAAATCACAAGCCGACAAATCATATCTCCAATCTCCACGAACTGATGACAGAAAGCCCCAACGATGCATCCCAGGGGTTCGATACTAAATCGGCTCTCGAGATCGCCCGAATCATTAACCACGAAGACGCAAAAGTAGCCGCCGCAGTCAAAAAAGCGCTCCCGGAAATTGCACAAGTGATTGACTCCGTGGCTCGAAGCCTGCGCGAAGGCGGACGGCTCATCTATATCGGAGCGGGATCGAGCGGGCGCATCGCGTCTCTCGATGCCTGTGAATGTCCTCCCTATTTTTCAACCTCGCCGCAGACAGTGCAGTACATCATGGCCGGCGGCCCCAAGGCCTTGGCATCCCCGGTTGAGGTCAACGAGGATTCGGAAGAACTCGGCCAGCGGGACATTGCCCGCCGGCGGCCGACACGCAAAGATATGATCATCGGCCTTTCGGCGAGCGGAAGGACTCCGTACGTCGTTGCGGCCATCGCGTATGCCCGCGCTCGCGGCGCGAAGACCGCCTGCATCACCTGCAACTACAACACGCCTCTCGCCGAAGCGGCGGATATCGCCATCGTTGCGGATGTGGGTCCTGAGGTTATCTCCGGCTCTACGCGCATGAAGGCCGCAACCGCGCAGAAGATGATCACCAACATGATCACCACTGGCGCCATGACCCGGCTCGGTTATGTATACGAAAACCTGATGGTTAACGTACACATGCAGAACTCGAAGCTGGTCGAGCGCGGCATCGGTATCCTGATGCGCGCCTGCCACATCACGCGCGATAAGGCTGTCGACGTTATCAAGTCAGCTGGACGCAGCGTTCCAGTGGCCCTGGTGATGCTCAAAGCCGGAGTCGACAAGCCTGAGGCGGTTCGTCGGTTGGCGCGTTCAGACGGCAATGTCCGGCTGGCCATCGAAGACACGACGATGGATTTGTAGATCGGAATTTTCAAGTTAATCTCAAGAGCCCGCCGCTCAGACCGGCGGGTTTTTCGTTTTTCTCCGATCGGGGCGGTTATGATATACGTTATAACTTTTAGCGGAAGGAGCTGCACATGGCTACTACTGTCAAAGTCACCACCGTCGGGAATTCTGTCGGCATTGTGCTGCCCAAGGAGATGCTGGCGCGGCTGAACATTCAGAAGGGCGACACGCTTTACGTCACCGAGACCCCGGATGGTGTGCAGCTCACGCCGTATGACGAGAAGTTCGTGCGCGTCATGGAGGCGGCGAATCAGATCATGCGCCAAAATCGCGACGTGCTGAGAAAGCTGGCCGAATAGCTTGGCGGGGATTATATGGGTCGACAAGCACGAGACCCTCACAATCCATGCGCAGCAGCTTGCAGCGCACGGCGGCGGCGAAGGCATTCGTGATGAAGGGCTGCTCGAATCGGCACTCGCACGGCCGCTGAACCTGCTCGCCTATTCCGAAGAAGCACCATCGCTTGCAAGGCTGGCTGCTGCCTATGGTTTCGGCATCGCGCGGAATCACCCATTCGTCGATGGCAACAAGCGGACCGCGCTCGTAGTTGCATTTACTTTTTTGCTCGTCAACGGGCTGCGTGTGACGGCCGCGAAGGAAGACCGCTACTTTGTCTTCTACGATCTTGCGGCTGGCAAGCTTTCCGAGGATGGCCTGGCGCGGTGGCTTGAGGCGAACTTTGAACGGGTCTCAAAGTAGTGACTGGACCTGATTTTTCCGCAGCGTCTCCGCGTTTACACTAGTCACTTGAGCCGGAGGCATCAACGGTCCGGCTGAAGGAAAGTTCAGCACTTCATGGACAAATACGTTATTCGCGGCGGCAATCCCCTTCTCGGCACTATTCGCGTCAGTGGAGCGAAGAACTCCGCACTTCCCTGCATGGCCGCGGCCATTCTCACCGAGGACGAGGTCGTCCTCGAGAATATTCCGCAGGTGCGCGACATCGAGACGGAGCGCCAGCTGCTCGTGTCGATGGGCGCGGAAGTAGAACTCGGTTACGGCCGCGCGCAACACCGCACGACCATCAGCTGCCGGGTGTTGTCGGATCCTGTGGCAAAGTACGAGATCGTCAAGACGATGCGCGCGTCTTCTCTCGTGCTCGGGCCGCTGGTGGCGCGCACCGGTCTTGCGCGTGTGGCGATGCCGGGCGGCTGCGCCATCGGAGGCCGTCCGATCGATCTGCACATCAAAGGCCTTGAGACGATGGGCGCGACGATCAGCTACGAGCACGGCTATATCGAAGCCCGAGCCGAGCGGTTGAAGGGTGCGCATATCAACTTCGATAAGATCACCGTCACCGGAACGGAAGACATTTTGATGGCCGCGGTCCTCGCCGAGGGGGAAACCGTTCTCGAGAACTGCGCTCGCGAACCGGAGGTCACCGATCTGGCAGCGCTGCTCACAGCGATGGGCGCGAAGATCGAGGGCGCGGGCACGTCGGTGATTCGTGTGCAGGGCGTCGAGAAGCTGCACGGCGCGAGGCACCGCATCAACCCCGACCGCATCGAGGCAGGAACGTTCCTGGTTGCGGGGGCGATCACGGGAGGCGATCTTGTTGTGGCCAACTGCAATCCGGCGCACCTGAGCGCGGTGATCGGAAAGCTTGAAGAAGCTGGCGCGCGCATCGATATGATCGGGAAGGACTCGATCCGGGTGCGCAGCGAAGGCGATCTCAAGGCGGCTGATGTTTCCACCGAGGAGTATCCCGGCTTTCCGACCGACATGCAGGCGCAGTACATGGCGCTGGCCACACAGGCCGATGGCACATCGGTTGTCACTGAAAACATCTTCGAGAACCGCTTCATGCATGTGCAGGAGTTGGTTCGCATGGGCGCAAACATCAAAGTCGATGGGCGCTCCGCCACCATTCGCGGCAAGGCTCCTCTCTCCGCCACGGCGGTGATGTGTTCCGACCTGCGCGCTTCGGCATCGCTGGTGCTGGCCGCGCTGATTGCAGATGGCGAGTCGATACTCGACCGCGTCTATCACATGGATCGCGGCTACGAGCACATCGAAGAGAAGCTGCGTGGAGTGGGTGCGCAGATTCGCCGCATGGGCAACGTCTTCGCTGACAAGCGAGATCTTGCTGCGGTCGAAGCTCACTAATGTTTACGGGTCCGTTGTCTCCTTCTCAGCATCTCAATGCTTAGGAGAGAGAAATGCCCACAGAAGATAAAGCCTTGCGCGACCACCTGCTGGAGATGTTGCGCGGCGGGAGCGCTCACGTGGATCTGGCCACCGTGGTCGATGACTTTCCCGCCAAGTTAACCGGGACCAAATCGAAGAATGTTCCTTACACGCCGTGGCAGCTTCTCGAACACATGCGCATGACCGTGAACGATCTGCTGCTCTTCTCAACCGATCCGAAATATGTCGCTCCGAAGTGGCCGGATGACTACTGGCCGGCGAAGGAGACTCCGCAGCCCGGCGAATGGGAGGCGTCAGTCAAGGCGCTGAAGGCCGACCTCGCAGCATTCGAAGGCATGGTTCGCGACCCAAAGGCGAATCTCTACGCGAAGATTCCCTGGGGCGATGGGCAGACCCTGCTGCGCGAGGTGCTTCTCGTGTCCCAGCACAACAGCTATCATCTGGGCCAGATTGTGGTAATGAGAAGATATCTTGAAGGTCAAACCGTTTGAGCAGCGAGCGAGAATATCTTCCTAACTGTCCACGTTATAGAGAATTCGTAACTTCGTTTGGCCGGATTGAACCCCTTTGACTTAGATTGCGAGTTGCGATAGAAGACTTTGAGGGGGTAACATGGCCTATCCTGTGCTCAAGTTCGGAGATATCAGCACAATTTGGGGATATCTGGCTGCCGCAGCAAAGAAGCAACAGGCTACGCGCAGCACCTTACAGGTAACACTCGACTCCGTCCGCTCGGTGGGCGCCGCTCTTCACTTGCCTGTTGCGCCGCCGGACCAAGAGCTTACTCACCGCCAGGAACGCGCCAAAGCGGCGTACGACGGGGTAATGCATGCTAGAAACCTGTTTGATGGATATGCCGGAAAGTTTGTAGCTAACAATACAATGCTGCGCATCCAGGATGCGCATGCCGAAAAGCTAATCAAGATATATCTTTATCTCCAGAGACATGGGAGTCAGGCGGAACTTGGGAAGGCGATGATACTCCTGGATGAAAACGGCTGGACAGATCAAATCAGTAACATGAGCCAGTCTTATGACGGAACATTCCCCACCTAAGCTATAGCTGATCACTGTTTCAGATGGGATTGGCTTCTGATTCCAATCACTTCCAGCTGACCGCGAGTTGCCAGCGCAGGTTCCGCGTCGCGGTTTTGCGCAGGACCCGCTCATACTCTTCCAGTTCCGTAACTACCTGCGAGGTTTCCGTTCCCAGCGTGGTGGGCGCGTCCTTCAGGTAGTCGAGAAGCGTCACGATGGTGTTCAGGCCCTGTTCAGGCGAAAACCATTGCGGAGGCGGTAATGTCTTTGCCCACTCGGGATCGCCGGCGCCCTCTTCGAGCAGCAGCGCCATGGAATTCTGATCGGCGGAAAAGAATTCGAGGAGCGGTTTTACGCCCAGGCGCATAGCAAGCTTTTCGAGCGCATCTTCGTTGCGCGCCAAGGCGTGTCCGTTGACGAAGATGTCGTAGCCGGGATCGTCACCTTCAACGACGATGTACATGGACGCGCTCATTGCAGTGTGCCTTTCGAGGATTGCTGACCAGTCATCAGCTTACTTTGATCCTACTTCAGATTCGGATGCCGCCGGGCTCTCGCGGAGATGGTTTGTTATCTGAAGAGTTACGGCTTCGGAGTCGCGGAGCCCGGTCCCGCGCAGGAGCCAGAGGGTGGCTCCGACGATGAGCGCCGCTCCGGCCCACATATACATCGAAGGCCTGGCCCTCAGGAACCATGCAGCCTCGGCGACAGCGATGAGCGTTGCGCTCCACTGCAGGCTGGCGACCTGCCACGACTCGAGTTCGAAGAGCAGCCAGTACATCAACGGCAGAGAGACTCCGCTGATCACCGCGAGGATCAGAAGCGAAAGAAGGCCGTTCTGATTCCAGACGGCTTGTTTCCCGCGCTCGATGAATGTACTGAGCAAGCCGAGAAAGACAGCCGCACAGGCGAACTGGATCGAAACCGACGCCAGCAGATCGGAGCGGCGCAGGCGTGTCTTAGCGTAGTTCAGGGAGAAAGCGCCGAGCACCACAGCGCACGCGATCAGCACCACGCCTTTCCATTGCGTCGTGGAGACCGACAATCCGTGTGCGACCAGAAATGCGACGCCGCCAAGGCCGATTACGAGGGCGGGAATCGCCGCACTCATGGCCTCCCTGCTCAGCAGGAGCGCTGCAAGCGGCATAAACGCGAACAAGGCGGCCACCGCTCCCGATGAGACCTGACCGGCAGCGTATGCCGTCAGGGCATAGGGCAAGGCAAGTGCTGTCAACCCGAGGACAAACGAGCTTCTGAGTGGGAGGGCCGGCTTAGGCTGGGCTGAGGTGCGACTTCGAAGCCATGAGAAGACTGCGAGCGAGGCGGCAAGTATGGCGGCGACAGCGAAGCGCACGGCTCCGGCACGGAGGACGGACATTTCGCGCAGAACAACCGAGGTGGGAATCCAGGCGCTGCCCCAGAGGATGCCCACAGCGACAAACGCCCATGCTCTACGCGACTTCATTGGCTTGATGATACGGACAAACAAAACGGGCCGCGATTTCCGCCAGCCCGTTTCGATCTACCTGCTGTGACTTACTGAGGTCCGCGGTTGCCGCCGCCACCACCAGTGCCCGGTCCGCGACCGCGGCCGCGACGCCGACGGCGTTGTCCGCCTCCGGCACCGCCACCCTGTCCATGACGGCGCTCACCACCACCGCCACCGCCTACAGGAACCGGCACACCATCGGCGCGGTTGAAATTCAGCTCTTCGCCTTCTTCGCCGCCGCCATTATCGTCAAAGTCGTCGCCGCCCTCGATGGTGATGGTGCTGGCATTCGACGATGGCTGCCGCTCGACCGGCTCAGGGCGCGGCTGACGCCGTGGACGCTCTTCGGCTGGAGCGGACTCGCCGGAGGCAGAGATATCGCCTGCCGGAGCGCCCGGCGCACCAGGCTCGGGAAGCCCCATCTTCTGGCGCTGCTCGCGGAGAAGAGCCTTGCGCGACAGCTTGATGCGGTTGCCTTCAACGCCCAGAACCTTAACCAGGACCTGATCGCCTTCGCGGAGCTCGTCCTTGACATCCTTCACGCGATGCTCGGCAATCTCGCTCACGTGCAGCAGGCCGTCGGTGCCGGGGAAAATCTCGACGAAGGCTCCGAACTCTGCAAGGCGAACGACCTTGCCGAGGTAGGTCTTGCCGATCTCCGGAACAGCAGTCAGGTCGTTGATCATGGCGAGCGCCTTCTTGAGGCCTTCTTCGTCGCTCGATGCCACGTTCACGCGGCCCGTGTCGTCGACGTCGATCTTGACCTGCGTGGCCTCGATGATGCCGCGAATGGTCTTACCGCCCGGCCCGATGAGGTCGCGGATCTTGTCGGTGGGAATCTGCAGCGTGCGGATCTGCGGCGCATACTTCGACTTGATGTCGCGCGGTCCGTTCAGAGCCGCGTCCATCGTGTCGAGCAGGAAGAGCCGTCCGCGGCGCGCCTGTTCGAGCGCTTCGCGCATGATCTGGCCGGTGATGCCGCTGATCTTTATGTCCATCTGCAGGGCGGTAATGCCCTTGCGGGTTCCGGCGACCTTGAAGTCCATATCGCCGTAATGGTCTTCGGCGCCGGCGATGTCGGTAAGGATGGCGTACTCTTCACCTTCCTTGACCAGGCCCATCGCGATACCGGCGACCGACGCCTTGAGCGGAATGCCGGCATCCATCAGAGCCAGGCTGGCTCCGCAAACCGACGCCATGGAAGAAGAACCGTTCGACTCCAGGATGTCAGAGACAATCCGCAGCGAATATGGCGACTCTTCTTCGTTCGGCAGGACCGCGCTCACCGCACGTTCGGCGAGCGCTCCGTGGCCGACTTCGCGGCGGCCTACGCCGGTCATGCGTCCCACTTCGCCGACCGAGAACGGCGGGAAGTTGTAGTGCAGCATGAAGCGCTTCTTCTGCTCGCCTTCGAAGGTCTCCAGGCGCTGCGAATCATCGCTGGTGCCGAGTGTCGCGGTTACCAGCGCCTGCGTTTCGCCGCGGGTAAAGAGCGCCGAGCCGTGCGTGCGGGGCAGAACGCCAACTTCGATGGTAATGGGGCGAATTTCGTCGAAGGCGCGGCGGTCAGGACGGATGCGCTCCCTGGTGACCTGCTCACGGAAGATATTCTCGCGCAGAGCCTCGTAGTATTTCGCGAGCTTCTTCTTCTCGTCCGCGGCATTCTCGCTGTCGGCGAACTCGGCCGCAAGCTCGGTCTTTATCTGCTTCACGAGCGCGTAGCTGTCGGTCTTGGGATGTTTCTTGGTGTCGAGCGCGTCGGCAAGGCGGTTGCCAACCTTCGCGCGCAGGGCAGAGTAGTAGGCGGTGTCGAATTCCGGCGCCGTGACTTCGCGCTTCGGCTTGCCCGCGAGTTCGACGAGTTGCTCGATGCCGGCGATGATCTTCTTGATCTCTTCATGACCGAACTCGATTGCACCGATCACCGTCTCCTCAGAGACCTCGCTCGATCCGCTCTCGACCATCACGATGCCGTGCTTGGTCGCAACCACGGTGATGTTGATCGCGCTGTCGCGCCGCTCGGTGTAGGTTGGGTTGACCATGAACTCACCGTTTACCTGGCCTACGCGCACCGCGCCGACCGGACCGTTGAATGGAATGTCCGACAGTGCCAACGCCGCGCTGGCTGCGTTGATGCCGATCACATCAGGGTCGTTTTCCTTGTCGGCGGAGAAGACGAGGACGATGACCTGGGTCTCATTGCGGAAGCCTTCAGGGAAAAGGGGACGCACCGGACGGTCGATCTGGCGGGAGGTGAGAATCTCGCGCTCACTGGGACGGCCTTCGCGCTTGATGAATCCGCCGGGGATGCGGCCGCCTGCGTAGGCGTACTCGCGGTAGTCGACGGTAAGGGGAAAGAAGTCGATGCCTTCCTTCGGGTCGGGAGAGGCAACAGCGGTTGCCAGCACTACCGATTCGCCCTGGGTGACGAGTGCTGCGCCAGAGGCCTGCTTGGCCATACGGCCAGTTTCAAAACTCAGCCGCTTGCCACCGGCAAGCTCAACTGTAACTTCGTGCTTCATAGAATCCTCATTTCTGGATGGGCGATTGCGCCATGGTTCCCAAACGCCGCACAGCGCGGCGATTCATCAAGGCGGAAAGCCGGAGCGGAAAATGCCGGCCGGAAACCCGAGTCGCAAATCGCGGGTGGGAAGGGTCGTGGTAGGAAGGACGGTCGGAACCGGTTGGGGTCAGGACGGCGGCCGCGCCGCTCAAATGCAGCAAAGTTTGAGCCGCAGAGAGCGTACGCATCAGAGCGAGGCTCTCCTCGTCCATGACCCGGTCCAGCAGAGTGGCCCGGCTGGGGCGCACCAGGCTGCCGGAGAATACACCTGGACCCGTTGCCGGGCCCGCATATTCCATCCTGTTGTCGATTTCCGTCGCGTCTTCTTGAGGGACAAGGGAATCGTTGCGGCTACTTGCGTATGCCGAGCTTGCCGATGACTTCGCGATACCGGTCGGAGTCGTTGGTCTTGAGGTAGTCGAGCAGGCGGCGGCGCTTGCTTACCAGCATCAGCAGACCGCGGCGCGAACCATGATCCTTCGCGTGGGTCTTGAAGTGCTCGGTCAGCTCGCCAATGCGCTCGCTGAGGATCGCGATCTGCACTTCAGGACTGCCGGTGTCGGAGTCATGCGTGCGAAAACGCGTGATAATGTCGGATTTTTTCGAAGGTGCCAGCACGGTGTGTGCGTTACTCCTGTTTCTTGTGTTCTCTACACTTCCTAAGTGTCTGCATCAAGAATAACATGGAGGGGGTTGAGGGGCAATGAAAAGCGGGCCTAAACCACGTAATCTCCAGCGGCTTCCGTGGGTTGGCGCCTCGAATTAGTTGGTGCTCGCCTCAGTCCGTTCAGCGTTGCTTTTTAGCCGCCGCTCCTCAGTGCGCTCACTGCGGCATAATAATCCGGAAGTTCCCGCTGCAGTGCATCATGCTCATCAGGTACAGCATGCCGTCGTAGTAACGCTGCTCGCCGGACGGAACGGGCGTGACCCATAGCTCCTCCAGGAAGGCCTTGGCGGCTGGACCCGGAGTTGCCGCGAGGCTGCCCACTGCGGTCGTCGCCACCATGCCCACGGAGTGGCGCGTCGAGAGCGGCTTGCCCTCAAGCGTGTAGCGGTCGGCAAATGTGTGGATTCCCTGGCCGCTGAGAAACTTCTGGATTCGGTCGCTCAGGATGACTTCCTGCGGCGCCTTCTTCCACCACGAGTAGTCGACCGACCAGTTGCTCACGCTTCGCCAAGAATCGTAACCGAAGGGCGTTGGCACACCGTCGCGGCCGACGATCTGCGTCATGTCAAAGTTGTTCCGGTCGGGGGTTAGACCTGTCCCCGGTCCGGTTACCCTGTAGAACATCTCTCGGCTTACATCCGCAGCCTTGGCCCAGAAGGCGCGATCCTCCCTGGGTCCCCAGCGCGACCACAGTTCATAGAACGCCGGCAGGTGGTACGAGGCATCGGTGAAGCCGTCGCCCTCGTTCGGCACAAAGCGAATCATGAAATAGTTCTCTTCCACCATCGGCCCGATCGTCTCGACCTGCGGGCCTTGCGGCGGACGGAAGAAGGATTCCGGCGATTTTCCCTGCGCCGCCAGTTCCCTCTCCCGGGTCCGGTTATTCGGGCTGGGCCACGGGTGGTCCGGTGGAATGAACGGCGGATCGTCGGGATGGATACGGAAGGGGCTGGTGCCCGTCATCACCGGATGATGTCGAATGCCGCGAAGAATTTTGTCCGCCTCCGCCTGATAGTTATAGATACCCTTGCCGTTTCCCCAGCGGTGCGCGGCAAAATAGAGCGCCATGACGAAGTACTCTTCCCCGTCCGGAGCGGCTCCTGTCGAGCGCGGCGTGCCATCGGTATTCATCGACCAGGCAAAATAGCCGACGGAAGGGTTCTTCGGATCGGTCATCAGCATGTAGGTGTTGGCCCAGTTCCAGATGGCGTCGAACTCGCGCTTCTTGTCGAGCTGGACGGCGATCATCATGCCGTAGCTCATGCCCTCGGTGCGCACGTCGTTATTGGCCCAGTCGGTGATGTACGCCAGGGGCCCGTCGGCGTTCGCCCCGGTCTCAAAGTAGATGCGCTCCTCCTGGCCGTCACCGTGGAAGAGCTGTTGGAATGCCCTGTCGATCTTGGCGCGGCTCTCCGCCTGCGTGTGTCCTATTTCCGCGAAGAGATCCCGGTAATTCCCGGTCCTGTAAGCACCGTCACCATCGCCCGGCATGCTGGGGATGTCAGGTAGAGGCGCATTGACGTGGGGCGCGGGCGGAGCATACGTGGATGCAGGCTGCGTTGGAGGTTTGGCCGAATGTGCGACTGCTAAGCCGGCAAAGGCGCAGGTAAGAACGAAAACACTAAGAGCTCTAAAACGACACGACACCAAGGCAACCCTCTCGGGAATGAAATCAGGGGGATATATGCTCCCATTTCACTCCAGAAGAGGGTTTTCGTCGAGATAGTGCTCAACTAGACAATGGGGCTGAAGACGGGAAGGGCGACTGCGAAGTGCGCCGAGTCTTAAGCCAGCTCCAGCTCGACTTTCTTCGCGCCGGCGTCGAGCTTCGCAATCCGAAAGCTGCGAATCTGCCCCGCTTTCACAGGCTCGCGTTTCGAAGCGGCAGCAGTAGAGGCTCCCTTCCAGCGCGCCTGAAGCATCGAGGTCAGTGAAGACAGGTCGGCTTTGGCGGGCACAGTGCTCTCTTCCGTGGCTGGGGCTGCAATGCGGCAGTGGGCGACGATTCCCTCACCCAGTTCGACGCGCGCCTGCTCTCCCGACTCGTCGAGAAGGCGACCAGTCACCACATCACCCTCCTTGTGCTCGGCAAGGAATTCATCGAGGCCGGTGGGTAGGAGCTTCTTGATGCTGAGCCGCAGTTGCCGCTTCTCGGCGTCGATCGAAAGCACCTGCGCCTTGACCTGCTCTCCCAGCCTGAGCGCGTCCGACGGATGGTTGAGGCGACGCTCCGCGGTGATCTCGCTGATGTGGATCATGCCTTCAACGCCTTCAGCGATCTGGAGGAAGGCTCCAAATTTGGTGAAGCTGACGATAGGGCCCTCGACCTGTGTGCCGGGCAGCAGGTTGCGGGCGGCCTCGGCCCATGGATCTCCAAAAGCCTGCTTCAGGCCAAGCGAGATGCGGCGCTCCGGGGCGGCAATGCCGAGGATGACGGCCTCGACGGTCTCTCCGGGCTTCACAACGTCGGCGGCTTTGCGGACCTTTTTGCCCCAAGCCATCTCCGAGATGTGAATCAGACCCTCTATGCCCGGCTCCAACTCGACAAAGGCCCCGAAGTTGGTGGTCCGGGTGACTACCCCGGTCACGCGTTGGCCCAGCGAATACTTACCCGGCACTGCGTCCCAGGGATGCGGCTGAAGCTGTTTCATGCCGAGCGAGATGCGCTGTTTGTCGAGATCGATCTTGAGGACTTTAGCCTCGACCTGCTGGCCTACTTCAAGAACATCGGCGGGATTGTGGATACGGCTCCAGGAGATTTCTCCGACGTGCAGCAGACCGTCGACGCCTCCGAGGTCAATGAAGGCTCCGTAGTCGGCCAGCGAGCGGACGGTGCCCGTGACCACGTCGCCTTCCTTCACTTCAGAATAGCGGCGCTCCCTGGTCGATCGCGCCTCTTCCCCCATCACCGCGCGACGATCGACGACAACATCTTCATCGGCGACATCGAGCTTGATGATGCGGCAGAAGATCTCCTGATCAATGAGCTTTTCCATCTCGGCGGCATCGCGGGCGCCACTGCGCGAGGCGGGCATGAAGGCGCGGACGCCGATATCGACGCTAAGGCCGCCCTTGACGACGCCAGTGACGCGGCCGGGGATGGTGGACTTATCGGTGAACGCCTGTCCGAGTGACGTCCAGTCTTTGGGCTGCGCAACCTTGAAGCGCGAAAGTGAATAGTAGCCCTCTTCGTTGCGTCCTTTGATGGAAACAAGTACACGGTCGCCCGGCTTTAGAGGCTCGGTCTCGACTACGGGCAGCACGCCTTCGATCTTGAAGCCGATGTCGATGAAGACCTGCTCCAGTGAGACAGCAACGACGGTGCCTTCAATCTGCTTTCCGGCGCCTTCCGGGTGGCGCGCGTGGGTGCGCTCGTATTCTGTAAAGAGCGCGTCGAAAGACTCGTTCTGGCCGGATTCGCTGGAGGAAATTTCTTCAGGAGTGAAAGATGCTTCGGAGACGTCAGGATTGGACATGAGGTATCGCTTTATTTTTGCATACGCTGGATTTGAATGACCATTTCTGTAAGCCAGACTAATGGCTAATCCCTGATGGCTAATGGCTGTCTCTTCAGTTCCCCGCCTGCTCCTCGACCAGTTCCGGCGGCGCTTTCACGATGCCCATCTCGATGTAGATGGGGCGCACCACTTCACGAATCTCCCGCCGCCGCGACCAGAACCATGCCGCTCCGAGGATGCAGCAGGTTCCGGTGAGCATTACCGTCCGCGGAGCACCGATCCAGTGCGCCAGTGAACCAGCCAGCAGGCTGCCGAACGGAGCCATGCCGACGAACGCCGCAGTGTAGTAACTCATCACGCGACCACGCTTGTCCTCGGGAACCAGCGTCTGAATGATGGTGTTGCTCGCGGTCAATCCCTGCATCATGCCGAAGCCGACGGCCGTCATCAATAGGAGTGAAATCCAGACGACGTGTGACAGCCCGAAGAGGATGAGCCCCGCTCCAAAAACCGCAGCAGCGATGGGGATCATCTTGATCAGTCCGCGCACCGATTTGCGCACGACCAACGACAGCGCCGAGATGAGCGCACCGACTCCTGCCGCGCCCATCAGGAACCCCAATGTGTGCGGACCACCATGCAGCACCTGCGCGGCGAAAAGCGGCATGAGGACCATATACGGCATGCCCATCAAGCTGACCAGCGCAAAGAGAAGGAGAATGTTGCGGATCGGCAGAAAGGTTGAGACGTACTGCCAACCTTCGTGCATCTGCTCGAACATGGACGCGGCAGCCCGCTTCGCCTCCGCGACATGTACGCGCATCAGCAGAAGCGAGATGATGACGGCGATGTAACTGATGCCGTCGACAAAGAAACACCAGCCCTCGTTGCTCGCGGCTATTACCAGCCCGGCAAGCGACGGGCCGATGAGGCGTGCCAGGTTCACCATCGACGAGTTGATGGCGATGGCGTTCGAGAGGTCGGCGCGGTCCTCGACCATCTGCACCATGAACGCCTGGCGTCCAGGCATGTCGAAGGCATTGATCACGCCCTGAAAGGCGCTCAGTGCCAGCACGTCATGGATGGTGATGCGGTGGGTCAGGGTGAGCCACGCCAGTGCGAGAGACTGCAGCATGGCCAGAGTCTGCGTCCAGATGAGCACATGGCGCCGGTTGAGCCGGTCGACCAGCACGCCGGCAAACGGAGCCAGCAGGAAGGTCGGAATCTGCCCGACGAAGCTGACCGTGCCTAAGAGGAGCGCCGACTTCGTCAGCCGATAGACCAGCCAGGCTGTGGCAATGCGCGTCATCCACGTGCCGATGAGCGAGATGCTCTGGCCCCCGAAGAACAGCCGGAAATTGCGATACCGCAGCGCTCGCCACGCATGCGAGAAGTCGCGCGCGGCGGGTGCCCGCTTCTCTTCTTCGGAAAATTTCTCGGAGGAACCTTCGCTCATTGATCCACAACTGAATTGCCTAAGTGAATTGGATGCAGGAGCCCCCAGGCTTTCATCGCCGGCGCTTGCCTGCCGCGAGCGTTTCTATCCTAATGCGCTGCGATTTCACTGCTACCGCCACCGCCTCCCGGCTTGTTCCTAGCCAGCAGGAATGACAGAGGAACCATCAGGATCGCAGCTCCGCACATGATGTAGAAGACGTCGACATAGGCCAGGACCGAGGCCTGCTGAATGAGCTGGTTATAGATCCTTCCCTGTGCAAAGTTGCCCGAGTTGCCAGGACCCCCGGTGCGGTCGAAGTAGTGGCTTAGCGACTGGATTTGCTGCTGCAGATTGGCGTTGGTGGGCGTCAGGTACTTCAGAAGCTGGTTCTGGTGGAACTGCGACCGCTCCACCACCGCAGCGTTGGTCAGCGAGATCAGAATGCTGCCGCCGATGTTGCGCACGAAATTGATCAGGCCGGCCACCTGGTTGTTCTTCTCGCGCGGCATGCCGAAATATGCCGCCGTCGTCACCGAGATAAACACCACAGGAATCGCGAACACCTGCAGGATGCGCAGCCACGATGACTCGCCGAAACTCAGCCCGAGATTCAGCCGGTTCGCCGTAACAAAGTATGAGACCGTGAAGCAGAAGAACCCAAAGGCGATGATGTTGCGCGCCGGAAAGTGCGTGACCAGTTGTCCTGTAATCGGCACCACAATCAGCAGTACCAGGCTGCCGCCGGAGAGCGCGAGTCCCGCCCAGGTCGCGGTATAGCCGAGTGAGCTCTGCAGATACTGCGGCAGCAGCACGGTCGTCGCGTTCAGAAAACCGCCGGTCAGCAGCATCAGGAAGCAGCACACCGCAAAATTCCGGTTTTTGAAAAGCTTCAGGTCCATCAGCGGCGCTTTCGCAAACCATTCCCACGCGATCAGCGCGATGAACGACACCACAAATGTAACCGCACAGGTGACAATAAAGTGCGAGCCGAACCAGTCGTTCTCCTCGCCCTTGTCGAGCATGATCTGCAGCGCGCCCATCGAAATCACCAGCAGGCTTACTCCGATGTAATCCAGCTTGAAGAAATTCTTCCGGTCGGGCACGTTCCATGGCGGATCCTCAACCAGCCTGTTGGTCAATACCAGCGTCAGAATACCCACCGGAATGTTGATGTAGAAAATCCAGTTCCAGCTGTAGTTGTCGGTAATCCATCCGCCCAGCGTCGGTCCTATCGAGGGCGCGAGCACCGCAACGATGCCGTAAAGCGCAAACGCCAGCCCGCGCTTGGCAGGTTCGAAGGAATCGGCCATGATGGCCTGGGCCATTGGCTGTAAACCTCCGCCGCCCGCGCCCTGGATTACGCGGAAGAGCAGCAGCAGCGGCAGCGATGGCGCACTGCCGCAAAGAAAAGAGCTGATCGTGAAGATCACGATGCAGCTCATGAAGAACCTCTTCCGCCCGATGATGCTCGCCACCCATCCGCCCATCGGCAGCACGACGGCATTCGAAACAAGATACGCGGTAAGCACCCACGTGCTCTCGTCCTGGCTTGCGCCCAGGCTGCCGGCAATGTGCGGCAGCGCGACGTTGGCGATCGAGGTGTCCAGCACCTCCATGAACGCCGCCAGCGCTACGGTCGCCGCGACTACCCAGGGATTTGCCCTGGGCCGCCAGTTTTCCATTGCAACGAACTTCGGCTGCGCCGTTGCGGCAGCTGTCGCCATTCGCGCTCTTCTTCCTTTCACTTAGTTGCGACGTGCAGGCAGAGTACGCCGTAAGTCGGGCGAGCGATAGAAAATAGATGCACTTAAAGGTCGAAACGACGCCAAAATCTTAGGTGCAAATTGTGCAGAAGATTGAATGTGTTGGTCGGATAGGTCCGGGCCTGCCGCCTAGGTAAGGTGTTTCTTCAAAAAAGCCAGCGACCGCTCCCGGGCCAGCTTCGCGGACGGCGCATCATAACTGGCGCGCATGTCACAGTTGAATCCGTGGCCGGCGTCGTACCAGTAAATCTCCACCTCGGGATGCGCCGCCGCAACGGTGTCAACCTCTTCTTTAGGGATGTGCTGGTCTTCTTTCCCGAAGTGCAGCATGACCGGCGCCTGCGGTTGCTCGGCGGCAAACATGGCGATCCGTCCGCCGTAATATCCGACCGCGACATCGACATTCAGCCGTGTCGCGGCCAGCCAGGAGACCGTTCCACCGAAACAGTAGCCGATGACGCCACACTTCTTGCCTGTCTGACCGCGCACATAGTCAAGAGCAGCGGCTGTGTCGCGCAAGGCGGCGTCGATGTCCAGCCTGTTTGCGAACGACCTCGCCTTCTGCATGTCTTCGCCCTCGTAGCCGAGCTCAACACCGCGCTCGTAGCGATCAAACAACGCCGGAGCCACGGCGAGAAATCCGTCCTTCGCGTAGCCGTCTGCCACAGAGCGGATGTGCGGGTTGATGCCGAAGATCTCCTGGACCACAACCAGCCCGGCGATAGATTCCCCCTCCGGTTTGGCTACGTAGGCTTCGACTTCGTGGCCGTCGTTCGCGGTCAGACGCACTCTCTCACTCATTCAGAAATCTCCAATTCTTCAGGAAGCATTATGGCAAATAGATGCAGTCTCTATGGCTGAGGCTGCGCGGCGCTGGGACCTGGAGCTTTCGCCGGAGCATTTGCGGGACCAGCAGCCGCATCGTTCACCGCCCAGTAGCTGGCCCGCGTCACCACGTGCGCACCGTAGTTTTCGGCGAGCGAAACCTTGATCGTATGCAACCCTGGCGTCAGGTCTGTGGGGCGAAAACTGAGCATATAGCGATTGCGCGCGTGATTGGCGACCTCTGCCACACGATCCTCGAAGCCTTTCTCGCGCGTGAACGTCCCGTATTCGCCGCCGCTCATCGAGGCCAGGGCTTTCGGCGTGTTCTTGCGCATGGCGTTGATGGCCATGACCAGCGGTGCCATCAGATTCAACTCCGTGCCGCCGTTGGTGTTGCCTCTGCCCCAGTCGATCAGTTCCGCCGTCGACGGCGAAAACGTCAGGCTCAGCACCAGCGTGTTGCTTATGCCGATGCGCTCTACAAGCTGAGGAATCGTAACAAGATGGCTGCCGTGGTCGCGCGTTTCGCTGATCAGCAACAGCACGCGCCGGTGATCCGCAGGCCGGTTCTCGAGCAGGCCGATCGAGAAGCCGGCGGCGTCGAGGATTGCCGCGCCACCATCTCCTGGCGGCAGATTTTGCAGGTCACCCTGGATGTAGCTGGTGTCTTTCTCAAATCCCTCAAGAAAGATCGGTTTTGAATCGAAGGCCACGAGCGCCACTTCGCCGCGGTCCTGCCCTGTGAACAACTCAAGCAATGGGCCCAGATGAGCGAACTTATCGAACTCGAGCGCCGCGTCGCGGCCCCGCTCCACGCAGATTACGAGCGACACCGGCGACGAATCCAGATCCTCATCGACGTGGACGTCCTGCGGCACACCGTTATCGAGCAGCGTAAAGTCCTTTGGCTGAAGGTCGTACAACACAGCGCCCGAAGACTTCTCCACCAGCGTTGGAACCAGGACCACGCTGGTGTTTACCCGAATGGTCGGTGCTGCGAGCTGCTCGTCGCTCACCGGAGAGGGCAGGTTCGGCGTGCGCGCTGCCTGCTGGCTGGAAGGCGGCTGTTGCTGCGGAGGAGGCTCCCCGGGAAAAGGCTCCTGCGCCATGCACAGCGCGGATAGCGCCACAGTGATGAAAAGCGCGCAGATCGTCGTTCGGAAAAGGCTCAGCAAAGGGAAAGCTCCGCAGCTCTCATCACATCAGATATGGCGCTCGCTGCCAAGGCTGCCTCGCACTGTTATGGATGAAGGTTTGAGGGTCTGCTGTCCAGCGCTGAACGCAGCGCGAAGAATGCCGGAGCAGGCTGGTAATCCGCATCGAAGGGCAAGCATCGCTGCGGCTTGCCGTCGGGACGCGAAAATTTCGAGCCGTTGAGCCAGGTGTAGCGATCAGTGATTCCCCAGGTCAGGACGGCGGTCACGTTCGGTTCGGCAACCATCATGGTTACGTAATCCTTGTAGATGCGCGCGACTGCCGCATCGCGTTCCGCCTCAGAACCTTCAAGTTTGTTCTCGTTGACGTCGAGCTCGGTGATAAAGACTTGCAGCCTCATATGCCGCAACTGACGCACGAAATGGCGCAGACCGTTTCCTGGCGCTGGATCGTCGGCCGTCAGATGGCTCTGTATTCCCACCGCTTCGATCGGCACACCACGCTTCTTCATCCCCCGGACCAGCGCCAGCACCTGTGCCCGCTTTTTCGTTTGGTCCGGAGTATCGCTCTCGATGCCGTAATCGTTGTAGGTGAGTAGTGCGGTCGAATCTGCCTGGCGCGCGGCTCGAAACGCTATATCGATGTAATCCGGGCCGATCAGGTCGAACCACGGCGATTTGCGCAGGCCGTCTGGTCGGTCGCTCTTCGTGTCGATGGCCTCGTTGACCACATCCCAGGAGTGCAGCTTCCCGGCATAGCGTCCGGCCACGGTATTGATGTGGTCGGTAAGGATCTGGCGCGCGTTCTCTTTGGTGACGGCGCCCGCGAACCAGTCGGGCAGCGCCTCATGCCAACAGAGATTGTGACCGCGCACCTTCTGCCCATGCGCCGATGCGAAGGCCAGGATCGCGTCCGCACCGCTGAAATCGAACTCGTCCGGAGCCGGGCGAAGCGCCTTCCACTTCATCACGTTTTCCGCGACAAGAATGTTCGCCTGTGCCGCGACCACGCCGGCATATTGCGGTTCTTTGTCGAGCCTCCCGGGAACCGCGGCGCAGCCAACCAGCAGCCCGTGGGTATCGGCGTGCGCGCGCAGCGATTGCGCGCCGCTCACATCACCAGGATTTGTTTGCTCGGTATGCTCGCCCCTGCCGGTCGAAGTGCGCCGATAAAAGGACTCACCGTAACGGTCATCGCCGCGCTCTTCAGGAACTTCCGCCGTGTATTCATCACTGTTCCCTGTTCGTCTTTATGTGCTTTTCGATCTGCCCTGTCCACTTCAGAAAGTGCAGCAGATGCAACTTCTCGCGCCAGACAAAACGGGCCATATCGCCCGGCTTGATCTCATCGGCCTTCATGCCTGAGTACGTCTCGATCCGCCACTTGAGGTATTCACTGCGCCAGGGACGCAGCCGGTTGCCGCGCGTCGCATTCCACACGAATCGTATTGCCGACATCACCGGCCGTGCACCTCATTGAAGAGTATAGGTCGTGTTATAGGTCGGGGGTTATGGAGCAGGGCGAACAAGCTTTCCAAAGCGGCGCTATTGTCCCACCTTCGCAGTTGTCCTCTGCACTTCCTCGAGTTCGCGCGCCCGCGCGCACAACTTCTTCAGCTTGCCCTCGATCGAAGCGTCGCCGACGTGCTCGTCCTGAAGCACTCCGTCCGCATCAATGGTGAAGGTGTGGGGAATCGCATTCACTCCAAACAGGCGCGACAGCGATCCCTCGAATCCCCCATCTCGATACTGCAGCCAAGTCATACCGTTCTTCGCGACAAAGTCCTTCCACTTCGCTTCATCGCTGTCCAGACTCACGCTCAACACCACGAGTGGCTTGCCCTGGAATTTCTGCGCGATCTGCCGTATGTGCGGGAGCGCTTCCCTGCATGGGCCGCACCACGTTGCCCAGAAATCGATGAGCACCACTTTGCCCTGCATGTCGTCCAGCGATATGCGCTGACCATCCTCGGTTCTCACCGCAAATGCAGGAGCCATCCGTGCTCGTGCCAATTCGGGCCTCTCGGCATAGCGCTGCGCGCGCTGCCGCATCGCGCTGTTGTCGGGGGTCATCGCAACGAAATCTTCAAAGCGGGCCTTCGCCGCATCGTCCTGCTTCAGATGCGCGAGAGTTAGACCGTCGCCAAACACTGCTTCTGGAAAGTTCGGATACGCCGCCAGGGCAGCCTTGTACTCCTTGTCGGCTTCGGCATAAATTTCATCCTTGTTCTTTGCCGCGCCCTCGCGAATGAGCACTGTGGCGCGCTCCTCATGGGCAACAGCTGCCCCTTTTGGATCTTTAGCCTCGGCAATCAACTCCTGTGATGCCTCGTCCGCCGCTTTGAAGTCGCCGGTTTCCTCGCCGATCACGATCATCTGCTTCTGGCAAGCGACGCAGTGGCCGCCGTCCTGCTTATCGGCTTTCCTGAAAGCGCCAAGCGCTGCCTGTCGATCATGGCCCTTCAGCCACTCCATAGCTTCCGCGTAGGTCTTCTGCGCCTTCGGGTCGGTGGGACCATCTCCGGACGAGCTTCCCAACTGCGCGCGCAGCCCCGATGCAATAAGCGCAATTACCAGGCACAAATACAACAAACGTTTCATTCGACCGCCTCCGGCGAATGTAACGTATCACGAAGAAAATGAAAAAGGTGGAAAGATTTTGGCCGGGTCCGGGCGCTTACTGGCTGCCTGCGGCGGCTGGAGTCTGAGGCTGGGTCGCGCTCTGCGGAACGTTCAAGGAATAGATCACCTCGCCGGGGCGGGCGTAGTGCAGGCGCTCGCGCGCCTCGCGTTCGATCGCGTCAGGATCGCTCTTGAGGTGTTCCACGTGCTCTTTGAGCCGGTCATTTTCCTGCTGCAGGGAGTCAATCTGCTGGTGAAGCTCGCGATCCTCTGCGCGCTTCTGTTCATAAGCGTTCAAGCCGTTGTGTCCCACGATCACGTGGTAGCCAAAGAAAAGCGCCAGCACCACGGCGAGCGCCGTGGCGATGCGCCGCCGCACGCGGTAGAGAAACTCCGCCGTGCGCGCCTTCAGCTTGATTTTTGGCTCGCTGGTGCTCACAACTGTTGACTCCGAGGGTTCGCGGTTTGCGCTGTCCCAGAGATTAATGATCGGCGCGAATCCGTTGGATGTGGCGGCCCCGGGTGCAAAAAACTTGCGCCGGGGAATCTACTACGGTACTCAGGTGTTCGGCCCGCACCCCAACCTGAGTCGAGCGGAAGGC
>CAVRNK010000129.1:0-13402 GCA_963721995.1 uncultured Acidobacteriaceae bacterium
ATGAACCCGAGTCATCCGCAGCCTAAGATTCACATCCAGAAATCGCAGGATTATCGCGAAAACTACGCCAACAGCGTGCAAGTCCGGGTAAGCGTTTGGGATTTCTTTCTCGCCTTTGGCCTGGTCCACCAGGACACCGCTGACGAGGTCACTATCGAAAACACCCAAGGTATCTACATCAGCCCGCAGCAGGCCAAGGCGCTCTTCAATGTCCTCAGCCAGAACATCGCTCAGTACGAACAAACCTTCGGCGAGATTGCGCTCGAGCCACAGACGCATCCCCTGCCGATGCCCAAGGGACCGGTGCACTGAGACGGCAATCTAAAACCCGCTTTCTCCGACGAAGCGCATCTCCGTCGTTCCGCCAGGGAACTAAAACGGGGGCCGCTCGTAGTTCTCAAAAAAGTTGATTCGGAGCGAAAAACTTGTCGGGGAGTTAAGCTCTCGCACGTTTATGAGTCGCAACACCGAAATACCAACTTTCGAACAGGAGATTTACCATGAGCGAATTTCTTTTCCTCTATCGCGGCGGAGACTCATCCGGGTCGCCGGAAGAAATGCAGCAGAATATGCAGAAGTGGGTGGCGTGGATGAAGGAACTGGGCGACAGCGGCCACCTCAAGGCCATCGGCAACCCGCTCGAGCCGGGTGGCAAGGTGGTGAAGGGCAAGCAGAAGACCATCACCGACGGGCCTTACGCCGAAGCGAAGGACCTGGTGGGCGGCTACACGATGGTCGAAGCCAAGGACCTCGCGGAGGCGGCGGAGCTTTCCAAGGGATGTCCGATCTTCGAGAAGGACGGCTTTGTCGAAGTGCGCCCGATCATGCAGATTAATATGTGATGGCGCCGCACGCGGTTGAGCTCGACGAGCATCTCTTCCGGCACGAGTCCGGGCGCATGGTCGCCGCGCTCACCCGCATCTTCGGAGTGCATAACCTTGCGTTGGCGGAAGACGTCGTCCAAGACGCCTTCTGCCGCGCGCTCGAAGTCTGGAAATTTCGCGGTATGCCGGAGAATCCCTCGGCGTGGCTCATGGCTACGGCCAAACACCGCGCTATCGATGTCCTGCGGCGCGAGCGCACCGCGCGAACGTTCGCTCCTGAGCTTGGCCGCCTCGTCGAAAGTGAATGGACGCTCGCTCCTGCAGTCCACGAGCTATTCGGAGCGGCCGCCATCCAGAATGACGAGCTGCGCATGATGTTTTCCTGCTGTCACCCGCGCCTGGCCGAGCCCGCGCAGATCGCGCTCATCCTCCACATTCTCTGCGGCTTCAGCGTAGGCGAGGTTGCGGCGGCCTTCCTCAGCAGCAATGCCGCGATTGAAAAGCGCATTACACGAGCAAAGAAAGTTCTGGCGGCCTCGAAAAAACTTTTCGAACTTTCAGCCGCGGACTTTTCTACACGCTTGTCGGCGGTACATCGAGCGCTTTACCTGCTTTTCAACGAGGGATACCACGGAGCCTCTGCCGAATCTGCAGTGCGAGTCGAGCTATGCGGTGAAGCGCTGCGTCTGGCCGGATTACTACGCAGACATCCGCTCGCAGCAACTCCCGCCACACTGGCCCTCGGGGCGCTGATGTGTCTGCACGCTGCCCGCCTGCCGGGCCGCGTCGATGCCTCTGGTGAGTTACACACGCTTTTTGAGCAGGACCGCTCACGCTGGGATGTAGATCTGATGGCCGAGGGGCAGCGGCTTCTCGATCTCTCGGCAACCGGACCGGAGCTGACCGAGTACCATGTCGAAGCCGCGATTGCTTCCGTCCATGCTCGCGCGCGGTCTGCCGAAGAAACCGACTGGGAGCGCATCGTTTCCCTTTATGACATGCTCATCGCAATCCGGCCCTCTCCCGTTGTGGCGTTGAACCGCGCTATCGCAGTCGCCCAACACCAGGGCCCCCAGCGCGGACTTGAAGCGATCCGGGCCGTTGACGGCCTCGATCGGCTGGCTTCCTATCCGTTTTATCCCGCGACCCTTGGAGAACTTGAGCTGCGTGGTGGACGGCCCACGGTCGCCCGTGAGCACTTCTGCAAGGCCCTTTTGCTCGCGCGCAACCCCATGGAGCGCCGATTCATCGAACGGCGCATCGGCGCGTGCCAGTTCGACGATGGTGAAGAGTGATGGCGGCCCTGTCCCCGGAGAGTGATGGCAGGAAACGAACGTCCAGGCACTATAATCTGCATCGAATGAAGCTTCTGGCACGCGCCTTTTCGCGCTTCGCCGGGAATGCCTCCTGTTGCCCTAACTATCGGAAGCGAGTGAATTGAATGGTGATGGATGTCGTCGATTTCATCAAGGTTCTGACGGTTACGTTTATCACGTTGTTTCCGGTCGTGAACCCAATCGGAACTGCGCCGATCTTTCTTAGTCTGACCCAGCGCTATCCTGAGTCCATCCAGAAAATTCTGGCGCGCAAGATTGCTGCCTACGGATTCGTAATCCTCATTGTTTCGTTATTGGTAGGCAGTGAAATCCTCGCTGCCCTGGGTGTCAAGCTGTTTGTCGTGCAGCTTGCGGGTGGCCTGGTGGTTGCAACCACGGGTTGGACTTTGTTGAATCAAAGCGAAGAATCGTCCGGCAAGGCAGAGCCGGCCACGCTCGAAGATGCCCTCGAGCATGCCTTCTTTCCATTAACGCTTCCTCTCACCGTTGGGCCGGGCTGCATCTCCATCGCAATTACGCTAGGCGCCCATCTTCGCCGTCAGGCAGGTGTTGGGTTCGATCACGGCTATCCGCGGCGGTTTCTGGCAGCTCTAGCGGGAATGGTGCTCATGTGCATCTCGGTGTACTTCTGTTACGGCAACGCCGAGCGGCTTGTGAGTTTGCTTGGCAAGTCGGGGACCAATATCCTGATGCGTCTCTCGGCGTTCATCCTTGTCGTGGTTGGTGTGCAGATCATGTGGAACGGCCTGAGCACGGGCGTTCAGCAGCTATTTCCGCATTGAGTCGTCGCGAGGCAGTTCGCACCTCTCGGAATTGATACACTGGCGCGTGTCCGACTCATCGACGCTGAGCGAAATTCGTCAACATCGATCCTTTCCGCTTTGGGCTGTATTCCCGATAATCCTGGTCGCGGTGATTGCGGCGCATGGGCCGCTACTACGGCTGCCCTATTACTGGGACGAAGCTGGATACTACATTCCCGCTGCCTACGATTTTTTTCGCACGGGCTCGCTGATTCCTTTCTCAACACTTTCAAATGCTCACCCTCCACTGCCGTCGATATACCTTGCGGCGCTCTGGAAGCTCTTTGGCTTCTCGCCGCTGGTGACACGTGTGGGCATGTGCTGTGTGGCAGCGGTAGCACTCACCGCCACCTGGCGGTTGGCCGTGGTGACAACAGGAAAAGAATCAGTCGCCGCTGCAACGGTCGGACTGACCGCGATCTATCCGGTATTTTTTGCACAAAGCTCGCTCGCGCATGCGGATGTCTTCGCTGCTGCGGCCACGCTATGGGCGATCGTCTTCCTGTTAAGCGAAAGCAGGTCCGGGATTTGGCTCGCTGCCATCTGCTTTTCACTGGCGGCGCTGTCGAAGGAAACCGCCATCGTCACGCCCCTAGCAGTCGCGGGGTGGGAATTGTGGCTCGCTGTCAAATTCCGTGCCAGGAACAATCTGGCCCGCGCGGCCATTCTCTGTCTGCCCGCCATTCCACTCGCTCTCTGGTACCTGTATCACTGGCACAAAACCGGCTTTATATTTGGCAATCCCGAATACCTTCGCTACAACGCCACAGCCACACTCACACCGTTGCGCGTGTTGATCGCCTTTGGCCATCGTCTGCTGCATATCACCGCGCACATGAATCTATTCGTCCCTGTACTTCTGATGCTCGCCTGCATGCTGTTGGCCCCTCTGAAGGAAGATGACGGCGGGCTACGGCGGCGCGTCTCGTTTGGCGTACAGGCGCTGTTCTATGTAGTAATCCTCGTCAATCTGGTTTTATTTTCGATTCTTGGCGGGGCCCTGCTCACGCGCTACCTGCTGCCGCTTTATCCGCTCATGATCCTGTTGTGCGTGAATACTTTCCGCCGGCGTCTGAAGCAATGGCCTGCCCTCGTCGCCCTCAGCGCAGTCGCATTTATCGCAGGACTGTTCGTCAACCCTCCGTATCGCTTTGCGCCGGAGGACAATCTCGCTTATCGCGACGTGATCCTGCTCCACCAGGCCGCGATCGCACAGATTCTCGAACACTATCCGCACTCCGTTGTCCTTACGGCGTGGCCGGCAACCGACGAGCTTTCCAAACCCGAACTGGGTTATGTGAGGGACCCGATACCTGTCGTTGCCATCGACAACTTCTCATTCGCGCAGATCCAGAAAGCGAGGGAGATCGCCGATCCCTATACCGCAGCTTTCGTCTTCTCGACGAAATATGACCCACCGCATTTGCCATTCAGTCTTGGGCGCCGAAATGAAGCCATCGACACGCGCTTCTTCGACTTCCATCATGACCTTGCGCCGGCGGTGATCGCGCGGATTCTCGACGGCTCTGTCACATGGCAGGCCGAGCGTAGGGGACAATGGGCAGCGGTGCTGCACTTCAACGGGCCGCAAGAGGCGAGCCTGCCTCAATCCTTGTATTCGGTCCCTGAGTTCGCGGGGACGGGCCAACTATAATCCGGCATGTGCAGCGTTTTTTCTGGCTTTCGTCATCCCTTTTAATATCAATCGCCCTTTTTGGTGGAAGTGCAGTTGCCCAGACCTATCCATCTGACCCGCCTGCAGGCGCGAGCGCCCAAGGACGGCTGCTGCTCATCTTGCCTTTTGAGAACCACACTTCCCAGCCAAATCTTGACTGGATCGGCGAAGGCGCCGCCAACATCCTGAGTCGCCGCCTCGATTCGGCCGGCTTTCTAACTATCGGGCGCGGCGATCGCCTTTATGCGCTCGATCGGCTGGGACTGCCACAGTCCTTTCAACCCTCGCATGCTACGACCATCCGAATTGCACAAACGCTGGACGCGGACTCGGTCATTCTGGGCTTTTGCACCCTTTCCGGGGACCAATTGACCGCATCGGCCCAGATTCTGAACGTCAAAGCCCTCACGCTCAGCCCGCCGATCCGGCAGGAGGGCGACCTCAAGAACCTGCTCGACATCCTGAACAGCCTCGCCTGGCGCGTGGCCCGCCAGATCCACCCCAACTACTCGGTGGCTGAGCAGACCTTTCTCGCCGCCGATGGCCCCCTTCGCGTCGAAGCCTTTGAGAACTATATCCGCGGCATCATCGCCGAGGCTCCCTCCGAACGCATTGTCCATCTGAAGGAATCTCTGCGGCTTGATCCGAGCTTCACCCCGGCGTGGTTCGGCCTGGGGATGGCGTACTTCACCAATCAGGAATATGACCCGGCCGCCGCGACCTTCGGCCGCCTTTCGAAGGAGGATCCGAAGGCCCTCGAGGCAGACTTCTACCGCGGACTGGCCTTCTTTTACACAGCGAACTACATGAAAGCCGAGGATGCCTTCGCCTTCGTGAGCCTTCGCCTTCCGCTGCCCGAGGTGGTCAACAACCAGGCTGTTGCAGCCAGCCGGCGTGGACGGGACAGCGTTCCCCTTTTCCAGCAGGCCGTGACCGCTGACCCCAAGGATCCTGACTACCGCTTCAATCTTGCCGTGAGCCTCCGGCGTCGCAACGATATCCAGGGTGCCATCCGCGAGATCGACCAGGAGCTCAAGCTGCGGCCACAAGACACCGAAGCACAAGCTTTCGCGAACGCGCTCAAGAATCCCGCCGCGGTCAAGGTGAATCCCGACCGAGGCAAGGCGGTTCCCGATGACACGCTGCCCCTGGAGCGCATCAAGCGCTCGTATAACGAAAGCGGATTTCGCCAGGCGGCTTTTGAGATGGAGCAGGTGGAAGCGATGCGCCTGGCCTCCCTGCCCGCGGATGCACGAGCTTCCGCGCTCGTAAAACAGGGCGATCAGTTCATGAACAGCGGCCTCACCCTGGAAGCCGAGCGGCAATTCCAAGCGGCTCTACAGGCGAATCCGTCCTCTGCACTGGCCCACGCCGGCCTCGCCCAGGTTCGCGAGCATGGCGGCGATTCCAACGCAGCTCGCCAGGAGGCTCAGAAATCTTTGGTCCTGGCGCCCAATGTGCCGGCACACCTTGTGCTCGCCCGCCTCGACCTAGAGACAAATCAGCTTGGCACTGCAGCCATTGAAGTTAGCCAGGCGCTGAAGCTAGAGCCTGCAAATGCGAGTGCACGCGGTATGAAGCAGGCGCTAGAATCGCGGGGACAGCAGGTTCCATGAGGCGTTCCGTGCAATTCGTTGTTACGCTGGCGGCCCTGATCGCGTTGGCCGCGATGCCAGCACGCACGGAAGGTTCCGGTAGCAAGCCACAGGTGGTCGTCCTTCACCTGGACGACACAATTCAACCCATCAGCGAAGAATATCTGGCACGTGGCCTCGCGCTGGGGTCTGTCGATCATGCGGCCGCTGTTCTCGTTGAGCTGAATACGCCGGGAGGTCTGCTCGACTCGACGCGCTCGATGGTCGGGAAGATACTCGCGTCGCCTGTGCCGGTGATCGTTTACGTTGCCCCGTCAGGAAGCCGCGCAGGCTCGGCTGGATTCTTCCTCTTAGAGGCGGCCGACATCGCCGCCATGGCTCCCGGAACTAATGCCGGCGCCGCGCATCCCGTTGTCGAAGGCGCGCAGATCGACGGAGTGATGAAGCAGAAGCTCGAAAACGACACCACAGCTTTCCTCCGCTCCTACGTCTCGCGCCGCGGAAGGGACTCGACAGCAGCACAGGATGCCGTGCTTAACTCGAAGTCCTACACTGAGCAGGAAGCCCAACAGCTTCACCTCATCGACCTTATCGCACCAAACGACCGCGCGCTTCTCGACGCGCTTGACGGGCGCACCATCAAACGATTCGACGGCAGCACGGTTACGCTGCACACGCGCGACGCCGACCTGCTCCCGCTTGAGCCGACTGTGCGCGAGGAGATCCTTGACCGGCTGATGAATCCGAACCTCGCCGTGCTCATTCTGGTCATCGGCGGCTTATTGATTTATCTCGAGTTCAATTCACCCGGAACCATTATTCCCGGCGCGCTCGGCACTCTGTTCGTGTTGACGGCGTTCTTCGCACTGAACATGTTGCCCGTCCGTTACACGGCGGTCATGCTGCTCATCGCTGCGTTCACGTTGCTGCTGCTGGAAGCCAAGTTCCCCAGCCACGGCGTCCTGGCCGGCACCGGCATCCTTGCGCTCGTTTTCGGAACGCTTACCCTCGTGGATGGCCCGATTCCCGAAATGCGCGTGCACGTCTCGACGGCAATCGCCTGCGGACTGGCCTTCGGGCTGATTACCGCATTTCTGGTTCGCATTGCCCTGCTCGCACGACGGAATAAAGCGATCACCGGCCCTCAGGCGCTCATCGGCAACATCGGCATCGCCCAGCAACCGCTTATGCCGCACGGACAGATCCTCGTTCATGGAGAACTATGGCAAGCCGAGTCATCCGGGCCGGCTGCCGCCGGAGAGCAGGTGCGCGTGCGCTCGGTGGACGGTCTCACGTTATTAGTTGACCGGATTCCCGAAACGGCACGCACTTCGGATTAACCGCAATCCCTCCGTGCGGCTGCGATACAATCGCTGGCGGGTGAAGTCTCATGATCGGAATTCCCGGGCTGATCGTAATTGCAGTTGTTGTCCTCTACATCTTCAATTCCATCAAGATTCTTCGCGAATATGAGCGCGGTGTCATCTTCCGGCTTGGCCGCGTGCTGCTCCCGCCTAAAGGTCCCGGGATCATCCTGGTCTTCCGGCCTCTCGACCAGATCGTACGCATCTCGCTCCGACAGGAAGTGCTTGAGGTTCCGCCGCAGGACGTCATTACCCGCGACAACGTGACTATCAAGGTGAACGCGGTCATCACCTTGCGTGTGCTCGACCCGGCGAAAGCGGTCATTGAAGTTGCAAACTACGTCTACCAAACTTCCCAGTTCGCCCAGACCACCCTGCGCTCGGTTTTGGGCGAGGTCGAGCTGGATGGCCTGCTTTCGCACCGAGATGCCCTCAACCAGCGCATCCAGACCATCATTGACCAGCGCACTGAGCCATGGGGCGTGAAGGTCGTGAGCGTCGAAGTCAAACAGGTAGATCTTCCCGAGTCGATGCTTCGCGCCATGGCCAAGCAGGCCGAAGCAGAGCGCGAGAAACGCTCCAAGATCATCAACGCCGAGGGCGAATTTGCCGCGGCGCAGCGCCTGGTGGATGCAGGGAACATGCTGGCCACGCAGCCGCTAACTCTGCAACTGCGCTACCTGCAGACACTTACTGACATCGGGACGGAAAAAAACACCACCGTAGTCTTCCCGCTGCCGGTCGAGCTGATAGCGCTGCTTGGCAAGTTTGTCCCAACGGCGAACGCGCCTGTGCCTTCCGCGCCGACTCAGCCGCCACAAGAACCGAGCTAACGGGTTAGACGAGATATGAGGTCGATTCAGGAAACGGAAGAAGAGGAGCACACCGACACAGAAATCACCCTCGGCATGAAGTCGTTGCTGGGCGTTTTCTTCGGTCTCGTCCTGATTTGCGGCATTTTCTTCGGACTTGGATACTCGCTCGGGCGGGGCAGTTCCCGGCCCACGCCAGGTTCGGCCACCGAATCGGCGGCTAAGCCGGCTCCGAAGCTCGCGCCGCAGCCCGCCGTAGCGTCGCCTGCCAGTGAGGACGAATCGGTCAACCCCGCTACGTACACTCCGGGCCCTGATGCACGAGAGCCGGAAAGCGCCGGGCTTCCTGCTGCTCCGCCTTCGCGCAAGCCTTCGGCGAGCGTGATGAATCCGGTTGCGGTACAGCCCGCTACTGACACGTCGCCCGCCGCGCCGAAGGCGGTGCCTGCGGTTGCATCGGTGCCGACGCCCGGGCTCTCCGCCGCGGCTAAGCCCCCATCCGGTCCGCCTGCAATGGTTCAGATTGCCGCCATCTCGCGCCAAGAAGACGCGGATGTCCTGGTCGCCGCGCTCAAAAAGCACGGGTATAGCGCAGTCGTGCGCAACGATTCGAAGGACAATCTGCTGCACGTCCAGATCGGTCCGTTTGCCACTCGTGACGAAGCCCGCGCCATGCGCGCCAAGCTGATGGCCGATGGCTACAATGCGATCCTCAAGTAGTTGACCGTGCCCACATCCATTCCGGTAGACCAGATTCCACGGCACCCCGAACGGCAGCCATCAAGTCTTCTCGGGTTGCAAAATCCTTCGGATCAAGCGGGGCGTGAAATGTCACGTGAGCCGTGCCCGGGTAAATCCGCAGGCTTCCCTTCTTCATCATCGACTCGGTCCCCCATATAGAAACCGGGACAACGGGCGCTCCCGTCTCGGTCGCCAGATAGAATGGCCCTTTCTTGAACGGGAGCAGCCGCCCGTCGCGTGAGCGCGTTCCCTCTACGAACGAGGTGATGTTCAGGCCTGACGACAGCACCCGAGCGGCGGACGTTACGCTGTCTTTCGCGCTCTCTACCCGGCCGTCGCGATCGACGGGGATGAAGTCTCCCAGCCTCATCGCGTAACCAATTACCGGAATCTTCATCAGCGATCGCTTGACGAAAACCGACGTTCTGCCCCCCAGGAGCGGCAGAAGGACCGGAGGGTCCAGGTTCGAGATGTGGTTGGAGAGAAAGATGTAATGCTTCGCCGGATCGAGTGGCAGCCGCCGCACGGCCTCGATGCGGATCCCGGCCGCACGCAACCCGGCGTGCAGGATCCACATTGCCCATCGGTAAACCATGCTGATGTCGCCGGAAACGAGCGTCCATGGGATACCAATGACCGCGGCCGGGATCCCGAGCACAGTGTAGACGAAAAGCAGAGTCAGAGCGGGCAGCATCGCCTTTAGCCTCCGGGCGTTGCAGTCAATTCGCGGAGCCTCCGCGGCAGCTTGTCATAGATACTGTCAAAGCCGCCATTCGAAAGAATGGCAACTACATCTTTCGGACGCAATTCCGGAGCAATTGCTTCGACGATTGTGTCTGCGTCTTTCAGCAGCATGGCCTCGTGCCCCGCAGCTTTCAGGGCGCCAACGACCGCCTCCGGATGCAGCCGCTCCGGCTCCGGGATGCTCTCCAGCTTGAATACTCCGGCGAGCACGATGCGATCGGCAAGCGACAGGCTGTCCACTAGCTCACGCTCAAAGACGTTGCGGCGCAGTGTGTTTGAGCGCGGCTCGAGGACCGCCCACAGACGACGGCCGGGATATGCCTCCCGCAATGCCTTCAGCGTCTCGCGAATCGCCGTTGGGTGATGGGCAAAATCGTCGATCATTGTAACGTCATCGACCACCGCACGAACTTCCAAACGTCGCTTGACGCTGCGAAAGCTTGCCAGCGACTCGGCGATGGCATCCATAGGAATTCCCTGCCCGGCAGCCAATGCAGCTGCCGCCGTGGCATTGAGGGCGTTGTGTGCGCCGGCCAGCTGCATCGAGAACTCTGCCCATGGCCTGCCCCCTCGCTGCAGCCGCCAGCGAGTCTGAGAGCCCTCATGTTCCAGCCCTTCAATCCGCCAGAACGAATCGGCTTCAAAGCCGTAGCGTTCCACCTTGCAGAAGGCGTGGCTCACGCACTCGCCGATATTGGGAGCGCCATCGAAGGCAACGATCCTTCCCCGTTTCGGCACCACGTTTACGAGGCGTTTGAATGCCACTTTCACCGCATCGAGATCGCGGTAGATGTCCGCGTGATCGAACTCCACGTGCGTGAGTATCAGGGCATCGGGAAAGTAATGCATGAATTTCGGTCCCTTGTCGAAGAAGGCGGTATCGTACTCGTCTCCCTCGAGGATGAAGGGCCGTCCCTCCGACAACTGAAAGCTGGTCCCGAAATTCTCTGCAACCCCGCCGATCAGAATTGACGGCCGTAGCAGGGGATCTTTCCTGCTGGCAACCTCATAGATCCAAGCCAGCATGCTCGTCGTGGTTGTCTTGCCGTGTGTTCCCGCAACCACCAGCGACTCCGTCCTGGCAGAAACTCTTCATGGATCACCTGCGCGAGCGATGTAAAGGGAATCTTCTCATCGAGCACGTATTCAAGCTCGACATTGCCGCGCGACATCGCATTGCCGACGATCACAAGGTCGGGTCGCGGATCGAGATTTTTCTCAGAAAATGGCTCCGCAATGGGGATGTTCAGACTGCGCAGCAAGTCCGACATGGGTGGATATGCGGCCTGGTCCGAACCTGTAACCCGATGCCCCTTCAACTGCAAAAGCCCCGCGAGCGACGCCATGGCTGTACCGCAGATTCCAATGAGGTGAATATGTTTTTTCTCTCGCATCTCTTTCAGACCAGCACCGCCGGCTCCAGATACCGAAGAACCGGTTCATCCTCCAGAATTAATTTCGCCTCAATCCCCAGAGGCAGCGTGACATTACCACGCGACACATGTCCGGAGCGCAGGCCAGTCGCAATCGGCCCCTCGAACCAATCGAAGACGCGAAGGATGACTTCGTCCAGCAATTCCGGGCTAGCGCTCGGTGAGGTGCACTCCAGCATCTCGCCAAAAATCAAGCCGGTGACACCATCGAACTTTCCCGCCAGCAGCATCTGCCTCAGCATTCGGTCGATCTGGTAAAAGGCTTGGTGTCCATGTCTTCACCGATGAGCAGCTTGCCTTCGGTCTGAGCCGCGAAGCGCGTGCCGAGAGCGAACGTCAGGATGCTCAGGCATCCTCCGTAGATGATGCCTTGCGCACGGCCGGGTTCGAGAAGCGAAGACCTTCGTCCGCCCCCGCAGCTGCTGATCCACCGCTCAGCGCGGCTTCAAAACTGGCCTCGTGCATCTTGCCGCCCTCTCGGTAAAAGTCTGCTGCTACTATGGGCCCATGAAATCCTACGAGTTCGACCTGATCAAGCAAGCCACGTCCGTATCGTGGTCAGATCGCTCTGTAAGCTAAAAACGGGCTCCGGATTGTCGTGAATCAGATCTGGAGCGAGGTCCTCGAGCAGGAAGACCGAACTGTATCCGCCGCGGGTCCAATACACGGCTCCGAGGGGCCGGATCGGCGAAGGCGCGGTGCAGATTCCGTCAAGCCGTCCGGAAACCGTTCCGGAAAAGAACGGGGGTTCCTTGCCCAGGGCATTGGCACTGACAGCCGATCGAAACCGCGTCTGCGCGCAACGCTGCCAGACCGAGTTCAATGCGTCCGGCTTTGCATTACTGGCAGGCGCAACAACCGACACCGGCACGCCGGGAGATACCGCGTATGGTCGAGACAGACTCTTCACCACGCGTCGCCGATACAGATCAGTCTGGCTGGGGGGGTCAGCGTCATCTCTGAACCGTCGCCTGCCCAGTCAACCCGCTGCTCGCCGCCAGGCGCACGCACCAGAAGGCTGAAAGCATTGCCCCCGCGCCGCGCGATGTCGCTCCAGCCGTCGCGCAGGTTCCTGTTCCGGATGATGTCGTCGTACTTACCCCGCGCTCGAAGTATCCTGATTCAATCCTGCTTGCATCCACAATATTTCACAGATTCGATGTTTGTGTCACCGGGGAAAATCAATGTGAGCGAAAATCTCTGGTCCAAGATCTTGCCATGCCCGGCCGTATGATTCGAATTGTCCATCTTCAACAAAGATCACGAAATGAGGATTGCCGGTCGAGACCTCAACTCCTGTAACCGCCATTCCGTCGCGCAGTACGATCTCCTTGTCGCGCAGCACGGGAACACCCATCGCCGCAGCGAACTCAAACCTGGGTCTCTCAGCGCGCATCAGGCTGGAACTACGCATTCCCGCATCTGTCTCCAGGACGACGCTTTCTCCCACAGGCACCTGCTTCTGATGCGCGATCCATGCGGCAACGCAGCGCGTACCGTTACCTGAAATCTCCGCTATCGAACCGTCGGCGTTTACCAGGCGAATGCGTCCCGAACGGTCTCCCGTCCACTCCAGGAACTCGACCCCATCAGCGCCGACGCCAGTGTTGCGCGCACAGAGACGAACCGCCAGCTCGGGGTCGCACTTGTCCTCAACTATCAGGAAATCGTTACCGCAGGCGTGGGCCTTTACGAACCGCTTCATTCTTTCTTTCCGCAAAAGATCATTTTGGGGTGATGCTACCACCCACCGAGTGCCGGTCAGAACTGTAAATGCGCACGCAGGGTTGACCAGTCGAGCACACGATATTGATCAGTTTCAGGCCCTCGGGCTTCGCAGCTACAGCCTTCGCAACAGGGTCTCCGTCCGTCGTAACCACAAAATCCGCGACCTTGGCAGGGTCTTTCAGCGCCGGTTGCCACTGGTAGTAATCGGTCTCATTGATGGTTCGCCTGAGGGCGATACCGGCCCGCTGAAAGGCGCCGATGTGATCGGATGTGTAAGCTAAAATCGTGCTGTTTTGAGGCAGCAACTCCAGGGCGTGAGCATAAGCCACCTCGAAGGGAATACGGG